>JAHEBJ010000045.1 GCA_024642285.1 Sphingobacteriales bacterium | reverse complement strand
TTTCGTCTTTTTCTTTGATAATAATGGATATGCAAAGAAGTAAGTTTTTAATTATTGTTACAGTAGTATATATAATTGTAAACTGTCTTTGAAAAATTTCGTTGTTAAAGCTGTTTCTGGAATAAAGGAATAAAAAGAAATTTCCTGCTGAATTGATAATAAATGCTACGGAAATCCAAAAAATTGCTTTTTGATAAATAGGCTCAACAACCGATTCCTGCATCACCTCAAAAAAGTAAGCTATTATTAAAAGAAGTAACAAAATATGTTCCACACTTCCTGTAACAAATGGTAATTCGGTTTTTGATGAATTTAAAAATGAAAAAATACTGAATACAAAGTACCCAAATACAGAAACAAGTAAAACTATTTTCAGGAATCGGCTTTTTATATATAAGGAGAAAAAATAAACGAGTAAAGTATACTCAATAACAAGGTAAATTCTTACAACTAAATGGTAGCTTTCTTTAAGATTATATACGTAGTTTAAGGTAAATCCTAAAATTACTAAAAGAGAAACGAGAATTGTATATAAAAAAAATACCCTTTTCCCCTTTGTTTTCATTCTTGCTAAAAAAAATAAACAAAAGAAAAACGGGATTAATTCAGAGATGTAAGTAATATATTTTAGAGTCTGTTGAATAAAAAATGGTTATTTAATCAAAAATAACCAATGCTTTTTAATTTCTAAAATATAAATTGAGCTTGCTAATTAGCAAAAAAACTCAACTAAACAATCCATAATTCCTGACCACATAATTAAATAGTTTTAAGGTTTCTAAAAGTATTTGTGAAATGTAAACTTGCAACTAAACCCAAAATCTATCAACCCCTTGTCTGGTGATTTTAAAGAGCTGAAATGGCTTAAATGCAGGAGCATAAAGGGTTCTGAATAAAATGTGCGTAAAAAAACTTAATAATAAAGGGTAAATGTACTAAAAAAATATAGTAAAATTACTATTGAGTGACTAGTAACTTTACTTTCGTATTTTTACCTGAGCAGCAAATTGAATGCAAGGATAAATACTTATTTGAATTTATATTTATATAAAAACCTGGGAAAAGGATTGCAGGCTGCTTTGGTGCCTGCCATAACGAGTTTGAAATTGGATTAAGCAGCGGGATGCAATAGAAAGTTGATTGACAAAGGCAAAACAAGCACAAATGGTTTTCTAAAGGGAAATTGGAAGCCTTACTAGTTCTATTGGATAATTGGATAAACGGAAATTCTCTTTACCAGTGTCAATCAACTGTAACAAAAGTATTGTGAACGATTGCCTTGTACAAGAGCAAAACTGCTCTTTTTTGTGTTGACATATTTACTTTTTATTGGGTATAAATGCAAATAGGCATCGTAAAAAAACGCAGTATATCATTGGTAAAACTACTTGGTAAAATTTCCACTATATGTTTCTTGTGTTTTTTCGGTAAAAAAAGCAGATTGGGAACATGTTAAATGAAATTTGTAACTTCAACTGCTTTTATATTAACCCCTATATCAATTACTATGGCCAAAGACCAAATTATTAAGATTGCCATTGCTGACGACCACAAGATTTTCAGGGACGGAATAAAAATGGCCCTGGCTGGTAAGGATAATCTCAAAATGCTATGGGAAGCCGAGGATGGCAAGGACATGATGCACAAAATAGCCATCAAAAAGCCGGAAGTACTTTTAATGGATATCAGAATGCCCGAAATAGATGGTATTAATGGTATTCAGCTAATTCGAAAAGAATACGAAGATATTAAGATCATTGTGCTCACCATGTACGATGATCAACAAATGATCAGTAAAATGATGGAAATGGGTGCCAATGCCTATTTAACCAAAACCACCGATCCCGAGGAAATTTACGAGGCGATACTTACTTGTATGAATGATGACTTTTACTTTAACGAGCTCGTAAATAAGGCAGTTATGGGTAAGCTGATGCAGAAAAAGAATGTTCGTCAGCACTATGGCAGCAATACGCCTGTTAATTTTAACGAGAAGGAATTGAAAATCCTGCAATTGCTATCTGAAGACAAAACAACTGAAGAAATATCAAAAATAATTTTTTTAAGCCCCCGTACTATAGAAACTATCAGGCAAAATATGAAAACCAAAGTAGACGCAAAGACCATTGGAGGGTTGATTGTGTATGGCATGAGGAACAAGCTCATCGAATAATTTGTACCACACATTAAAAATATTGTATTGAGATTTAATCGAGGATAAATCCATTATTTATACGTAAAAACCCCATAAGGTACAAAGGGTAAATACACTCTTTATTTTAACTAAATATAATTTGAACTTAGATCCTTCGTTAATAGAGACGTAATCCCCATCCTGAAAACACAAAAATGTTATTATGATGCCGAATGAAAATATGAATGAACCCATTAAAGTGATTATTGCCGACGACCACGTTCTTTATCGAGCCGGCGTGAAAACTGCTTTGAGCGCTAAAAAAGATGTGAAAGTAGTTGCTGAGGCTGATAATGGAATGCACCTTTTGAATATGCTGAAGATGATTCCTGTTGATGTGATACTTCTGGATATTCAGATGCCGATTATGGATGGAATTACCGCATTACCAGAGATTAAAAAACTGTACCCTAACGTAAAGATCATTATGCTCACAATGATGGATGATCATAGCATGATCACCAAGCTGATGGAAATAGGTGCTAACAGTTATTTGACAAAGACCAGCGACAGCGAAATTATCTATGAGGCGATAAAAACCTGTTTTGAACAGGAATACTATTTTAATTCATTGACCAATAAGGCCTTGCTTACCAACCTGAAACAGCGCCATGAAGCGCCTCGATCAATCCATCCCGAAGCCAATCTTAATGAAAAAGAAACCCTGATCCTCAAATTAATGTGTGAAGAGAAAAGCACTAAAGAAATTGCCGACCTTGTCGATCTTAGCCCCCGTACGGTAGAAGCTATTCGTGATAAACTAAAAGTTAAGACTGGTGCCAAAAGTACTGCAGGTTTGATCATGTATGCTGTCAAAAATAATATTTTAGATGAAGAATTCTAATTGATTCTTCGTTAATTTTTGGTCTCTAAAACTGTGATGAAAAAAAAGTTCCCCGATTTTATCGGGGAACTTTTTTTATACAACTTCCCCGGCGTGATTGTTAACCTTATATTTGAATAATGAAATTTGTGAATTATAGTGGCAAATTAATTAAGGAAGATGACTGCCTTATTTCGGTTAACAGCCGGGGCTTTAGGTTTGGTGATGGTGTTTTTGAAACTATAAAAAGTAAGAACAGTATTCTTTATTTTGAAGACGATCATTTTACCCGTTTGCGACATGGTCTTGAACTTTTGCATTTTAAAATTCCTGCTCATTTTACTGCAGAAAATTTAGCAAAGCAGGTTCAGAATTTATTGAAAAAGAATGGACATAACCAGGTATCAAGGATTCGGTTCACCGCATTCAGAGGTGATGGAGGCCTGTACGACGCAATAAATCCTGTGCCTCAATACTTGATACAATCCTGGGTGTTACCAGAAGAAACCGGTCAGTGGAACAGTAATGGATTGGTTTTGGGAACTTACAGTAATGTAAAAAAAAGTTGCGACCTAATTAGCAATATAAAACACAATAATTTCCTGCCCTATATTATGGCAGCAATGCATGCTAAGGAAAAAAAATGGAACGATGCTATTTTATTAAACGGTTTTGGGAGAGTCTGTGATACTACTATTGCCAACATTTTTTTAGTTAAAAATCAAATTGTATACACCCCGGCACTTGAAGAAGGTTGCGTAGCGGGTATCATGCGTAAGCATATCCTAGAGCAATTGGCAAAAAATAACGTAAAAACTGCAGAGTTAAAAATATCAATTGAAGATTTAGAAGCCGCTGACGAAGTGTTTTTATCAAATTCAATTTATAACATCAGGTGGGTTCAGCGCATTGGCGAAAAGAAATTTAAAAATAAATTCACTCAAAAAATATATGCCGCCCTGGCCCCAACTATTTTGTGATTCTGCTGTTTAATAATCTGATAAAAAAAGCTTAATAAACAATGGTAAACATATTCTGGTTCAGGCGTGATTTGAGATTAACAGACAATACAGGATTGTACCATGCGTTGAATAGCGGCCTGCCCGTTGTTCCGGTGTTTATATTCGATAAGAATATCCTGGATAAATTGGAGGATGCGGAAGACAAAAGAGTTACATTTATTCACAATGCATTGCAGGAAATACAGGCAGGTTTAAAAACATTTAATTCAACGCTGCATGTATTTTATGGCACGCCAGTCGAAGTTTTTAACTTATTGACAGAAAAATATGTTATAAAAAATGTTTTTGCAAACCACGATTACGAACCATATGCTTTAAAAAGAGATTCAACAATTGCCGCACTGCTAAAAGCCAGATCAATATCTTTTCTTACCTATAAAGACCAGGTTATTTTTGAAAAGGATGAAGTAGTTAAACCTGACGGGAAACCTTACACAGTTTTTACCCCTTACAGCCGCAAATGGAAAGCTGCACTTAGTGACGTTCACAAGCAACAATTTCCGGTTGAAAAATACACCCACCAATTTATTAAAGAAGATCACTTTCCATTACCATCCTTACAATCGATGGGATTCAGTCCTGGTAGTGCTTTTTTTCCCTCAAAAGAATTAAATGACAAGCTCCTGATACAATATGCAGACAAAAGAAACTTTCCGGCCCTACATGCAACATCTAAGCTTGGAGTTCATCTACGTTTCGGTACCATTAGTATCAGACAGGTTGCCCGGCAATGCCGAAAATTGAGTGACACATTTTTATACGAACTGATATGGCGTGATTTTTATCAGATGATACTTTGGCATTTTCCACAGGTAGGGCAGGGCAAAGCTTTTAAACAGGCATATGACAATATTGAGTGGAGGCGTGACGCTGGAGAATTTGATAAATGGTGTAATGGTCAGACTGGTTATCCTATTGTTGATGCAGGTATGAGGGAATTAAATGAAACAGGATTTATGCATAACCGCGTTAGAATGATCGTGGCTTCTTTTTTAACTAAACATCTTCTTTTGGATTGGCGTTTGGGTGAGGCCTATTTTGCAGAAAAATTACTCGACTTCGATTTAGCATCTAACAATGGAGGCTGGCAATGGGCTGCAGGTAGTGGCTGTGACGCGGCACCCTATTTCAGAATATTTAACCCATATCTGCAAACAAAAAAGTTTGACCCTGAACAGGTTTATATAAACAAATGGGTACCTGAGTTGAATGAAATGCATTATCCTAAACCCATAGTGGAGCATGAGTTTGCCCGTAAACGATGTTTGGAAACTTATGCGAAGGCACTTAAAAAACTCAGCTAAAAACCGTTTCTACTGAACCTTGGATTAACAACATTATTGTAAATAGATCCAAACCTGTAATTAATTCCAAAATAAGAATACAATCCTTTTTGCGTAGGATATTGCCTGGTATTGGTAAGCAAATCATCTCTTGAAAAAAACTTTCGGGGAATATTTGGGTAAATTCCTTTTGTAAAATTGGCATTACTCGAAACATAGAATGAGAGACCTTTTACAATCCTTACTTCTAAATAACCCCCCAGCGAAAAAGTGTTGACATTTCTGCCTTTAATATCGGCGCTATCCAATGAAAAAGAATTTAAAAAATTATTCCAATTGGCACTAAAACTCAAGTTGCCCCATTTTTGAGTAAATCCTACATCCAAAGATAATGACTGACTGAATACAAGGTGCTCGGGTGTTTTGTAATACCCGGAGTCGATATAAGTATTGTATGAAGGTCCTATCCGGTAAAACAAAGTAACCGACCTCTTTACAGCCTCCTTGTACGGGAAAAAACTGTATTCCACAGCAGGCATCAAGCTGTATTGTGTTTGATAGTTGCTATAAGTACTGTGAAAAAATGAGGCAAAACCGCCTGCCGACCAATGATTGCTTAAACTCTTAACAACAGTTGTATAAACACCATAATTGTTATTGTTGAATTTATCTTCCTGGCCGTTAAAATTTATGACTCTTTCGTTGGTTGAAATATTTGCCTGCAAACTCACTTTCAGTTTTTCAGTAACACGGTTTGCCGAGATTCGTCCGGAAATTCGGTAATTTTTACTGAAGTCATCTGCATTATAATTTCCATCGAGTCCAATATTATACACCCAGAAATTCCATTTGTCCTTTTTATTGGTGAGCGAATTAACGGCCTGCTCATCTTTATTTACAATCGCTTTGATCTCAATTTTTTGCGCCAGTGATGTTTTGGCAACAAATCTGGTCAATCCAAGTTTTAAATACTGAACCAGTTTTTGCCGGTATTCATCGTCAGTATCTACACTGTTTCTGAAGAAAGCCAGTGTGTCGTTCATGCCTTTGAAATTTTCCTGGCCGCCAATCAACAGTTTAATTTCACTTCCTCCCGAACCTGTAGATTGAGAAGTGATCATTATATATACATTGGCAAAAAAACGATCGGGAACAAAATCAACGTAATTGATCTCGGTTCTTATATAACTCATATCACACCATGCATTGCAATCCAAAAAAACTTTTACCTCGTCCTTAGTATTGGTTTGAGCAAAAATTGTTGCAGGAATAAAAAAGATGATAAAATAAAATAGGGCCTGGGATTGTCGCATAACATACTTTAAAGCGGTTGGTCGCTTAAAAATATAGTTTTTGAACCGACACTGCTAGTGAATTCGGCAGTTTTGTTATTATTTAACAACTCTTTTATAGCCTCTTTGCCCTGCTTGCCGAGATCAACAGAAAATTGGTTTACATAAAGGTTGATATGTTTCAGCATTACTTCTTCATTCATCTCCTGTGCTTTGGCTTTTACATATTCTGTTAATGCCGGATAATGATTTTTAAATGCATATTCAATACTTTTTCTTATCAAACCATCAACCAGTAAACTTACCGCTGTTTCAACAGATCGTTTTATTACTATACCACCCAATGGAATCGGTTTATCCGTTTGTTTTTCCCAGAATTCGCCAAGGTCAATGATCTTAAACAATCCTTTGGCTGCGTAGGTAAACCGGTTTTCATGAATGATCACACCCAATCCTTTACCGGCCAAAACAAAATCTTCAATTTCATTGTAGCGCAAAAATGTTTTATTCGTCGCTTCAGGGTAGGCCAGGGAAAAAAGTAAATGAGCTGTTGTATGTTTGCCGGGGATAGCAACTGTTTGTAAATTTATGTCAGATGATGTTGGCTTTATTTTCGAGATCAACAAAGGCCCAACTCCGGTACCTAATGCAGTTCCTGAATTTAAAACAATATATTTATCAAGAACAAGTGGCAATACTCCATAACTGAGTTTGGTTATATCCAGTTTGCTTTGCAAAGCCATCTGGTTCAAGGTTTCAACATCTTCCAAAACCACATCAAATGATAATCCACCGGTGTCAATTTTATTATTAACCAGTGCATCAAAAATAAAAGTATCGTTTGGGCAGGGCGAAAAGCCCAGAGTGAGTTTCATCGTTTTATTTGTTCATTAATTGTTGTACCAGTTTTATCAATTCAGCATTTAGATTATCGATGGCGCCTTTTATTTTCCATTTCAACCTATCTCTTTCTCCAACTTCGTTGGATATAGATCTCATCTGAATAAAAGGAATATTTTCCTGCAAACATATATAATGCAGCGCAGCTCCTTCCATCGTTTCTATATCTGCACCAAATTGAGTTTTTAATTGTTGAATCTGCAATTCACTGTCGCTTACTTTGTTTACCGTTACCGCATTTACTACTGGTAAACCTGCAGTTTGTAAAATATCACTTTTGTTTATCAGCCAGCCGTTTTCAAATGGATATTCATTTCTGTTGCCAAAGTCTGTTTCAAAAACAGGAGTAAAATTTTCTTTTTCTTCCATGCCCAGGTCACCAAATACGTCTTGCTTTACCAAAACAGTTTGCCCCGGTTGTAGTTGGCGGTTGAAAGTACCGGCAATACCGGCCTGTACAATACAATTGTAATCTATCTGGTTAATTCGTTTTTGCAGATGATACAACGTAGCGGGCAACCCAACACCGGTGATCAATGTGTCTACCCCCGTATCCAATTTCATAAAGGGTGCTATTTCGGATTCCGTAGCTGCGATAACCAGTGTTTGCATATTACAAATTTCGTGTTTAACCGTCATATTTCAGGAATTAGAAGTTACCTTTGCAAAAATTTTGAATTTTTAATGGTTTATATCACCAGGATAGAACATTTTAACGCCGCTCACAAATTATTTAACTCTGCATGGAGCAGGGAGAAGAATGAAGAGGTATTTGGTAAGTGTGCCAATGAAAACTGGCATGGGCATAATTTTGAGCTTTTTGTTACGCTGAAGGGCGAACCAAATCCTGATACCGGTTTTGTGTATGATGTAAAAAAACTTAGTGTTATAGTTAAAGAGCACGTAATTGATAAGCTTGATCATAAGAATCTGAATGTGGATGTGGATTTTATGAAGGATAAACTCTGTTCAATTGAAAATCTCGTAATTGGCATCTGGAATCAATTAACTCCTCATTTGCCGGCAGATGTACAATTGCATTGCCTGAAGCTATCCGAAACTCCCCGGATATATGTGGAGTACTATGGCCCCGGCAATTAATTTTAGTTTGCAGTAAACAAATCCTAACTTTATTTGTAATTATCTTTCAAAAGTTGATGTGTTTGAACAGCAGACTTCTGTTTTAACCGTCAGTAAAAATTATTCAGCTTTTCATTTAGAAAACCTGGATAGTAAACACCGCAGGAATCATGAGTAACAGAGTAGCCGTTTACCGGAAAGAACATTTTAATGCAGCCCACCGTTTGCACAATCCCGATTGGGATGAAGCGACCAATGACCGCGTATTTGGTAAATGTAATAACCCAAATTATCACGGACATAATTATGAACTTGTACTAAAGGTAACCGGCGAACCAGATGCTGTTACGGGTTATGTAATGGATATGAAAGTATTGAGTGATATTGTACAGGAGCACGTGATTGAACGGTTTGATCATAAAAACCTGAATGAAGATACGGTCGAGTTTAAAAATTTGAATCCAACAGCTGAAAACATTGCAATTGTCATCTACAAGATATTGAGAAAAATAATTGAACCAGAATTTGACCTGCAGGTAAGATTGTATGAAACCGAAAGAAATTTTGTGGATTACCCGGCAAATTGATAACAGGATTAAAAATAAAATGAATGGCCTATAAAAAAATTGAGCAGTACGATGAAAAAACAACATCGGGGCTTATTGAAAATTACCGCAAGACTTTGGCATTGATTGGTGAAGATCCTGACAGGGAAGGTTTAGAGAAAACACCTGAACGGGTTGCCAAAGCCATGCAGTTTCTTACGCAGGGTTACGAAATTGACGCTAATGCAATTCTTGATTCGGCGAAATTTCATGAAGATGTGAGTGAAATGATCATTGTAAAGGACATAGAATTGTACAGCATGTGTGAACATCATATGTTGCCATTCTATGGAAAAGCCCATGTAGCCTATATCCCCAACGGATACATTACCGGCCTCAGCAAGATTGCCCGGGTGGTTGATGTGTACAGCCGCAGGCTGCAGGTACAGGAACGTTTAACACACCAGATTCTGAATTCAATAAAAGATACGCTGAATCCCCTGGGAGTTGCTGTTGTAATTGAAGCTTCGCATTTATGCATGATGATGAGAGGAGTGGAGAAACAAAATTCTGTTACTACCACATCAGCATTTTGGGGAGAGTTTGAAAAAAATGAAACAAGAAGTGAATTTGTGAAACTGATCTCTGCTAAGTTGCATTAATCGTTTTTATATCGGGAAATAATTAATCCCTTACTAAAAGGGATTTTTTTGTTTTATTTGTAATCTAAATGAATTGATATGAAACATGCATTTATTTTCCCGGGTCAGGGATCACAGTTCAGTGGAATGGGAAAAAATTTATACGATTCAAATCCCGATTCGAAAGAGTTGTTTGAACTGGCCAATGAAATATTGGGATTTCGTATTTCAGATATTATGTTCTCCGGTACCGACGAAGGGTTAAAACAAACCAATGTAACACAACCTGCTGTTTTTTTACACTCAGTTGTTGCGTTTAAAACATTGCCCGATGTTAAGCCAGATATGGTTGCAGGGCATTCGCTTGGCGAATTTTCGGCTTTGGTTGCTAATGGAGCGTTGAGTTTTGAAAGTGCATTGATGCTTGTTTCTATCAGGGCGCAGGCCATGCAAAGCGCATGTGAAATGCATCCTTCAACAATGGCCGCTGTTTTGGCATTGGCCGATGAAAAAGTTGAAGAGATCTGTGAAAAAGTGACCAGAGAAACCGGAGAAGTGGTAGTAGCAGCTAATTATAATTGCCCCGGCCAGTTGGTTATAAGCGGTTCTATTAAGGGTATTGAAAGGGCCTGCGAAGAAATGAAAGCTGCAGGCGCCAAACGGGCATTGGTTTTACCAGTTGGCGGAGCATTTCATTCACCATTAATGATGCCTGCAAAAGAAGAACTTGCGGCCGCTATTGATGCTACTCATTTTAATGTACCCATTTGCCCGGTTTATCAAAACGTTGTAGCAAAGGCCGTCACTGATCCTGCGGCGATAAAGAGAAATTTGATTGATCAGTTGACCGGCGCTGTACAATGGACACAAAGTGTTGAAGCGATGATAGCCGATGGTGCGACCAATTTTACAGAAGCCGGGCCAGGAAAAGTATTACAGGGCCTGGTGATGAAGATAAATAAGGAGATGATAACCGGCGGAGTGAGTTAATGTCAATTAAAAAAAGTCAGGTTAAACAACCTGACTTTTTTTATTTACGTTTTTATTACAGCGCATCTAACGCTGCATTCATATTTCTCACCGCATCTGCACTTTTATTAAAAGCAGCCTGCTCTTCATCATTCAGTTTGTAATCAATAATTTTTTCTACTCCATTGCGGCCAATAACAACAGGAACGCCAATACAGATATCTTTTTGTCCGTACTCCCCATCAAGGTAAACACAACAAGGGAATAATTTTTTCTCATCTCTTACAATAGCCTCAACCAATGCAGCACCGGCAGCGCCGGGAGCGTACCATGCAGATGTGCCTAATAAACCGGTAAGTGTAGCACCACCAACCATAGTATCAGCTACTACTTTTTTCAGCGCTTCTGCATCTAAATAATTTGATACCGGTGTTCCCTGGTAGGTTGCAAGTCGTGCAAGTGGAATCATGGTTGTATCACCATGGCCTCCAACTACCACACCCTGAAGATCTGTTGATGTGCAGCCCATGGCAGTTGATAAGAAATATTTGAATCGGCTGCTGTCCAAAATTCCACCCATTCCAATGATCCTGTTCTTTGGTAGTCCGCTCGATTTCAACGCCAGATAAGTCATGGTGTCCATCGGGTTGCTGATTACAACGATGATGGCATTAGGTGAATGCTTTAACAGGTTTTCAGTTACCGATTTTACAATTCCGGCATTAATGCCAATCAGTTCTTCACGGGTCATACCGGGTTTACGTGGTATGCCCGAAGTGATAACCGCTACATCTGTACCGGCTGTTTTAGTATAATCATTAGTGCTGCCGATTATATTGGTGTCAAAACCAAGCAGGGCTGCGGTTTGCATCAGGTCCATGGCTTTGCCTTCGGCCACACCCTCTTTGATATCCACTAAAACCAACTCGCTGCAAAGTTCTTTACGGGCAATATTATCAGCACAGGTTGCTCCTACGGCACCGGCACCTACTACAGTTACTTTCATTTTTTATAATTAAAGTTGAAAAATTAATTGAGTTGCAAAGATAATTAATTAACGGCTCTGGAAAAATGTGAATAAAAAAATACTACCGCCCGTCATACATAAGGCAACGAATGTTCTTTTGGTTTGATTTTTGCATTTTTCGTACAAATTAAGAATTCCTATGTTTAAAGCCTTTTGGGTTTGCGTTCTGCTGATGATTCAATCTACCTGTTTTAGTTTTTATGAGATTAGTGATTTCACTGCGGTTTTTGACGCAAATAGTAATGTGGTAAAAATGAGCTGGAAACACAAGTCTTCAAAAACAAAAACCTATCTCGTTCAGTGCAGCCCCGACAAGAATTCATGGGCAAATGTAAGTATTCAGCAGGTTAGCCCGTCTGCAGGAACCAAGATATATTATGTAGAAGACAAAAAACCACGTACCGGAGAGAATTATTATCGCTTAATATCAGTCTCAACTGATGGATCAGAAGATTACAGCCCTACGATTCTTGTAAAGGCAATCTCAACTTTAAATCGCTGGAACATATATCCGGTTCCGGTTAAAGACCTTCTTACCCTTGAATATACCGGAACAGAAAAAATAAAAGGGGTTATCAATATATTTATTCAGCAAAGCTCCGGACGGATAATTATCAAGAGAAGGCTGAGCTCTTTACACAAACTCATTCAAATACCGGTCAGTAATTTAGGAAAAGGGTTTTATGATATCCGTATCATCGTTGGCGAAGATATCATCTGGAGCCACCGTTTCAATAAATAATTTGAAAAGTAAGACCTAGAGATAATCCGCAATTTTTCGGATAGGTACACTGCCATCAAAAGCTTTTACAAAGTTTCCTTTCTTATTGTAAAGGAACAGGGCAGGGAATGATCTTATCTTGTAAAAGGTTCCAAAAAAATAAGAAGGATCACGGCCCATGATAATATTAGGATGATCAGCAATTCTGTAATCATCATAAAATTTTCTGATCAGTTCATGCGATAAATGCGATGCCATCACGATCTGTACTTTCTTAAACAATTCGAAATTGGCTGTAAGCGCTTTTGTCTGGTCCTGGCAATGGTCACAATCAGGACTGAAAATGAAGATCAACGTAGCTTTCTTTTTAGCAAGATCAGCTTTTGTGAATTTTGTACTGTCCGAAACATTGATGATGCTGAACGGTGGAACCGTTGGGAATCTCAGGTAAATAAGTGATGTATCGTTTTGAGAAAAGCTCTGTGTATAAAAACCGACAGCCAGTGATAAAAGGATCCACTTCTTCATTGATTATATGATTACTCCAGGTGATTATTATGATCTATCAACAAAACCTCAACCCGATTTCGGATTTAGCGTTACTATTCCTACTTTTGCAACCTCCCGATAAGTATTGGGTTAAAAATAAGATATTATGGCAACAACAGCAGATGTGCGTTCTGGATTGATCATCAAAATTGATGACAGCTTGTATACCGTTATTGAATTCGGGCAGAATAAAACAGCCCGGGCCGCAGCAAAAGTTTGGGCAAAATTAAAAGGTGTAGATAATAACCGTACCATTGAAGTAACCTGGAACAGCGGTGAAACCATTTACCCGGTAAGAGTTGAGAAGAAACCCTACCAGTATTTATATAAAGATGATACCGGCTACAGTTTTATGGATACCGAAACTTTTGAGCAAATCACCGTACCGGAAGCTATGATTGATGCACCAAGATTTTTGAAAGACGGACAGGAAGTTTCTGTATCGATAAATGGCGATACCGATTTGCCTATGTCTGTAGAATTACCTGATAAGATCGTTTTACTGGTTACCTACAGCGAACCAGGTATGAAAGGCGACACAGCAACCCGTACTTTAAAGCCTGCTACCGTTGAAACCGGAGCCACGGTAAATGTTCCACTATTTGTAAATGAGGGAGAATTGATAAGGGTGAATGCAAAAACCGGCGACTACGTAGAAAGAGTTAAGGAATAATTTTAATAGAGCGACTAAAAAATGGGTAATTGTGAAAATAATTACCCATTTTTATTTGTTTAACACTTTATCAGTTTTAGACGATTTCCACTCTTTTTATCCATAATTTGCCCCAAAAATGACCATTTTTCTGTCTTTTTTAAATTTTTCATACTTGATATGAATAATCTTGCCCTATCTTAGCAGTCGGTTTTATAACCAAATTAACTACTTAAACAATCCACATGGACATCAAGCAAATTCAGGAGCTGGTTAAGCTCATCAATAAAACCAATATTGGCGAAATTACAATTGAAGAAGAGGGCGTAAAAATTACCGTTAAGCAGAAAAAGGATCCGGTACAAAATATAATTGCAGGTGCCGCTGCTCCTGCATATGCGCCAGCCACTGCTCCTCAGCCTCAGGCAGCAGTGCCTGTTAAGGAAGCTGCAAAACCTGCAGTTGAACCAAAAGCTGATAACCTTATTACCATAAAGAGCCCGATGATAGGAACGTTTTACCGCCAGGCCGGTCCGGGTAAACCCATTTTTGCCAGCGTAGGCGATGAAGTAAATCCCGGAAAAGTAGTTTGCATCATTGAAGCCATGAAACTTTTCAACGAAATAGAAAGTGAAGTAAAAGGTAAGATCGTAAAAGTACTTGTAGAAGATGCAAGCCCGGTAGAATACGATCAACCATTATTTCTTGTAGATCCTTCCTAAATAAAAATTCAAAATCAGATCAACAACTGCATTCTTGAAATTTTTAATTTTTAACTTTTAATTGATTGCTGTGTTTAAGAAAATACTAATAGCCAACCGTGGAGAAATTGCGTTACGGATCATTCGTACCTGCAGGGAAATGGGCATTAAAACCGTTGCCGTTTATTCAACTGCCGATAAAGACAGTTTACATGTAAAATTTGCTGATGAGGCAGTTTGCATTGGAAAACCTGCCAGTGTTGACAGTTACCTGAACATGGCTCATATAATGGCCGCTGCCGAAATAACCAATGCCGATGGTATTCATCCTGGCTATGGTTTCCTTGCAGAGAATGCAAAGTTTGCGAAGATCTGCGCCGATCATGGTATCAAATTCATTGGTCCAACTCCCGAGATGATCAATAAAATGGGAGATAAGATAACTGCAAAAGCTACCATGATTGCCGCTGGTGTACCTGTTGTACCGGGCGTAGAAGGTTTGCTGGAAAGTGTTGCCCATGCAAAAGAATCAGCTAAAGAAGTTGGGTATCCCGTTATTCTGAAAGCTACCGCTGGCGGGGGTGGTAAAGGAATGCGTATCGTTTGGAAAGAAGAAGATATTGAAAAAGCATTTGAAAATGCGAAGACTGAAGCTGCTGCTTCGTTTAAGAATGATGGTATTTATATGGAGAAATTTGTGGAAGAGCCACGTCATATAGAAATACAGGTTGCCGGCGATCAGTATGGCAATGTTTGTCATTTGAGCGAAAGGGATTGTTCCATTCAACGCCGCCATCAAAAATTGATTGAAGAATGCCCATCGCCATTTATGACGGATGAGTTGAGGGAGCGCATGGGAGCTGCTGCCATTAAAGCTGCGCAGGCTATCAATTATGAAAGTGTAGGTACGGTGGAGTTTTTGGTTGATAAGCACCGCAATTTTTATTTCATGGAGATGAACACCCGTATCCAGGTAGAGCATTGTGTTACCGAAGAAGTAATTAATTACGACTTGATAAAAGAACAGATAAAAATTGCCGCCGGCGAAAAAATTGTTGGTAAAGCTTACTACCCGCAAATGCATGCCATAGAATGCCGCATCAACGCTGAGGATCCTTATAATGATTTCCGACCTTCTCCTGGAAAGATCACAGTACTTCATCAACCGGGTGGACATGGTGTTCGGGTTGATAGCCATGTATATGCCGGATATGTAATTCCTCCGTATTATGACAGTATGATTGGAAAACTGATTGCTGTTGCACAAACACGTGAGGAGGCAATCAATACCATGAGCCGTGCTTTGAGTGAATATGTAATTGAAGGCATTAAAACTACTATTCCGCTTCATCTGCAATTGATGCAGGATGAGAACTTCAGGAAAGGAGATTTTACTACGAAGTTTATGGAGACCTTTACGATCAAATAACTTAAAAAATTCTTATAAAGTATTTATTTGTTCAACAGCTGCAAACATTTCTGCAGGCTGTCCTTCCAATGTGGAGTTACAACCGGAAATGCCGACTTGATTTTTTGAGTATCCAAAGCAGTGTACACGGGTCTTTTTGATGCGGTGGGATATTGATCAGTGGAAACCGGATTTACTTCGCAACCCAATCCCGATAGTTCTTTAATGCTTACCGCAAAATCGTACCAGCTTGTTACTCCTTCATTACAAAAGTGATAGATGCCGGAGTTTTCCCTGCTGTTACCGGATTTAATAATACGCATTATGGCAAGCGCCAGATCGGCTGCATAGGTAGGACAACCAAGTTGGTCATTTACCACATTGATAGATTCTTTTTCCTGCATCAACCTCAACATGGTTTTTACAAAATTACTTTTAAAGGAAGAGTACAACCAGGATGTGCGGATGATAATCGTAGAACGGCAATTTTGAATGGCAAACTCTTCACCTTGCAGTTTAGAGGCACCATAAACATTTAGCGTTTTGGTTTTATCCGATTCGGTATAGGGCTCTGTTTTACTGCCATCAAAAACATAATCGGTAGAAATATGAATAAGCTGTGTTTTGTTTTTATGGCAAACCGCAGCCAATATGCCCACCGCTTCTGCGTTGATGTGGAAGGCCTGTTCTTTCTCAGACTCTGCCTTGTCAACGGCGGTATAGGCTGCACAGTTTACACAGAAATCAATCGAGTGGCCCGAAAAAAACTTTTCTAATTTTACCGGGTCTGCAATGTCAAGCTCTTTTTTAGAAACAAATAAAAACTGGCAATAAGGAAAATTAGAAGACAGTGCCCTGAGTTCATTTCCAAGTTGTCCTTCGGAACCGGTAACTAATATGGTGATCAATTTATCCTTCAAAGACAAATTCGTTTTTGCAGTTAGCTAATGTTGGGTTGTGCAGGTCTTTTTCCGAGGCAATTATTTTTTCCGCAGGTATCATCCAGTCGATATTTAACGCAGAATCGTTGAATAAAATACCTGATTCCGATACTTTATTATAAAAGGTATCGCATTTGTATAATACTTCGGCATATTCACTCAATACCGAAAAACCATGTGCAAACCCTTTTGGAATAAAGATCTGTTTATGATTCTCAGCAGATATTTCAATCGAAAAAACTTTTCCATAAGTTGGGGAGCCTTTGCGGATATCTACTGCAACATCCCTGATAACACCACTTATCACCCTCAGTAGTTTTGATTGCGCAAATGGCGGCAACTGGTAGTGCAGCCCTCTTACCACTCCGTAGGAAGATTTGGATTGGTTGTCCTGCACAAATTTTAAATGAATGCCTTCGGCGGCGAAAATATTTTCATTGTAGCTTTCAAAAAAATATCCTCTGCTGTCAGCGAAAACAGTTGGCTCAAAAATACACAGACCTGGAAATTCGGTTTTTATTAATGGCATTGTTGTTTATTATTTATTGCTGAGAGGATTTGTTATAAACCTGTTTGAAAAATTCAATGGTTTCTCCTAATCCTTCTTCAAATTTTTTAGTGGGATGATAATCGAGTAATTTATTTGCAAGTGAAATATCAGCCAGCGAATCCCTGATATCGCCTGCCCGTGGTTCACGGTAAGTGGCGGCAAAATCACTTTTTAAATATTCGGTACAGGCCTGGTATAAATAGTTAACTGTAAAGTTTTCCCCTACAGCTACATTGTACACTTTATTCAACGCATCGGCATTATCCGTCAACATGCCTTTTATATTTACCTGTACGGCATTGTCAATAAAAGTAAAATCACGGGTTTGAGCGCCGTCGCCGTTTATAAAAACTTCGGTGCGGTTCATAATGTTTTTTACAAATAACGGAATCACTGCAGCGTAGGCCCCGTCCGGGTCCTGGCGTGGCCCAAAAATATTAAAATACCTGAAACCCATTAATTTTATCCCGTACACATCGGCAAAAACCTGTGCATACAGTTCATTTGTTTTTTTTGTAGCGGCATATGGCGATAAACAATTACCTATGCGGTTTTCCTGTTTGGGCAAAGTAGGTTCATCGCCGTAAACCGATGATGAAGAAGCATACACAAACTGTTTGATATTGCTATCGATAGAAGCTTTAAGCATATTGGTAAATCCCCCAACATTCACTTCACTAAAATATACCGGTTCTTTAATACTGCGTGGTACCGAACCCAACGCAGCCTGGTGACTTACATAATCCATTCCCGAACAGGCCTGCAAACAGGTTTCAAAATTGCGGATATCTCCTTCAATAAATTCGAAGGCTGCATTGTTTTTTAAAATATCGAGATTGGATTGAAAGCCATTGGTTAAATTATCCAGCACCCTTACTTTTTTTGCGCCGTGCTTTAGAAGATATTCAGCTATATGGCTTCCAATAAAACCAGCGCCTCCCGTTATTAGAAAAGAAGATTGACTTAAATCTTTTGTATGAAATGTTGTCATAAATTCTACAGTAGAAATTCTAAATTCTAAAAGTAATTTAGAATTTATGATTTTACAGACTCCAGTATTTTCTTGAACTTATTGTATTCCTGTAAATACCTTTCAGATCAGCAACTATCGCCTGCTCTTTGGTAATCGATGCAAAGTATTTATCATCCAGTTTTTTATACTTGTCATGCGGCACAGTTATCAGTACAGCATCGTAGTCATTATCCAATTCCGGAGTCAGTTCAAATCCGTATTCGTGTTTCAATTCTTTACTTTCGGCATGCGGGTCGGTAACATGTACCTGCAATGAAAAAGCCTTCAGTTCTTTAACAACATCAGCGACCTTGCTGTTTCTGATATCGCTCACATTTTCTTTGAACGTGGCACCCATCACAAGCACTTTAGCAGCTTTCACATTGTCGCTTCCCTGTATGATATGCTGCAATATTTTACGGGCTACATAACCAGCCATAGCATCGTTGATAAAACGGCCCGCCAGAATAACTTGCGAATTGTAACCTAGTTTTTTCGATTTATATGTCAGGTAGTAAGGGTCAACGCCAATACAGTGCCCGCCTACAAGGCCCGGTTGAAATTTTAAAAAATTCCACTTGGTGCCTGCAGCTTCCAGTACTTCGTAAGTGTTGATATTCATCTTGTCGAAGATGATGGAGAGTTCATTCATCAAAGCAATGTTCAGATCACGTTGCGTGTTCTCAATTATTTTTGCAGCTTCGGCAACTTTTATTGATGATGCTTTATGCACACCTGCCTTAACCACCAACTCATACACTTTGGCAATGGTATCAAGACTTTCGTCGCAACAGCCGCTTACTACTTTTATAATCGTACTGATTGTATGTTCTTTGTCGCCGGGGTTAATTCTTTCGGGTGAGTAACCAATCTTATAATCTTCCGTCATTTTTAAACCCGAAATTTTTTCAATGATTGGTACGCAATCTTCCTCAGTACAACCCGGATACACGGTACTTTCATACACCACATAATCTCCCTTCTTAATTACTTTTCCAATAGTTTCGCTGGCACGGGTTACAGGGATAAGATCGGGAACATTGTGTTCATCTACTGGCGTTGGTACAGCTACAATAAAGAAATTGGCTTTGCGTAAAACATCAAGTTCGTTGGTGAATTCAATATCGCAGCCATCAAAATCGGCTGATTTAAGTTCCTGGCTTGGGTCAATTTTATTACGCATCATGTGCACACGTTCGGCATTGATGTCGAATCCGATCACTTTTATTTTTTTTGCGAACTCCAATGCAATCGGTAAACCTACATAACCGAGTCCGATAACTGCCAATGTTTTTTTCTTGTCTAATAATTCCTGATACATGATAGCGTCTATATTATTTAATACTTTCAAATTCTTTTGGCAATTTATTCAGTTCATCTTTAGGAAAACTTTTGAAATAGTCATACGTAATTTTAAGCCCTTCGCTTCTTGAAACTTTGGGTTCCCAATTTAATAATTCCTTTGCCTTCGAAATATCAGGTTGCCTTTGTTTGGGATCATCAGTGGGTAATTCCTTAAAAATAATTTTTTGAGTAGTGCCGGTAAGGGTTACAATTTCATTGGCAAAGTCTAACAGTGAAATTTCATCAGGGTTTCCAATGTTAACCGGCTGTACACAGTCACTCATGAGCAAACGGTAAATTCCTTCAACAAGGTCATCAACATAGCAAAAACTGCGGGTCTGGCTGCCATCGCCAAATACAGTTATGTTTTCGCCACGCAGTGATTGGCCAATAAAAGCAGGCAATGCTCTGCCATCATTAAGTCGCATCCTTGGTCCGTAAGTGTTAAAGATCCTCACGATCCTTGTATCTACATTATGAAAAGTATGATATGCCATGGTGATGGCTTCCATAAATCGTTTTGCTTCGTCGTACACGCCACGTGGACCAACAGGATTTACATTGCCCCAATAATCTTCGGTTTGAGGATGAACCAGCGGATCGCCATAAACTTCACTTGTAGAGGCAACAAGAATTTTTGCATTTTTCACTTTGGCAAGTCCAAGGCAATTGTGTGTACCTAACGAACTAACTTTTAACGTTTGAATGGGAATCTTTAAATAATCTATAGGACTGGCTGGTGATGCAAAGTGTAAAATATAATCAAGATGACCGGTAACATGAATGAATTTTGAAACATCGTGGTGATAAAATTCAAACTCTTTTAATTTAAACAGGTGTTCAATATTTTTCAGATCACCGGTAATAAGATTATCCATTCCCAAAACCTGGTAACCTTCCTTAATAAACCGGTCGCAAAGATGAGAGCCAAGAAAGCCTGCAGCACCTGTTATTAATACTCTTTGTTTTGTCACTTATTTAGGGGTTATCAATTACTAATTAATCGTTCTTCTACCAACACTAACATAATGGAATCCTAGTTCCTCCATTTTGTTCAGGTCGAAAAGGTTTCTGCCATCGAAAATTACTTTATTTTTCAATAAGCCACTAATGTTATTAAAATCAGGAGTTCTGAATTCGCTCCACTCGGTGGCAATTACCAAAGCATCGGCGTCTTTCAATGCATCGTACTGGTGATCAGAAAAATTTATTTTATCACCCAGCAGGGCTTTCACATTATTCATCGCTTCGGGATCGTAAGCTGTTACCGTGGCTCCCGCCGAAATTAATTCATCAATAATTTTTAACGCCGGCGCTTCTCTGATGTCGTCGGTATTAGGTTTAAAGGCTAATCCCCAAAGTGCAATTTTTTTGCCCTTCAGATCATTGTTGAAGTAGGCTTTTATTTTTGGGATCAAATGCAGTTTTTGTTTTTCATTTATTTCCATCACTGCATCCAATATCTTAAACTCGTAGTCAACTTCAGATGATGACCTGGCCAATGCCTGAACATCTTTTGGAAAACAACTGCCGCCATAACCAATGCCGGGAAATAAAAAGCGACGGCCAATACGTTCATCACTGCCGATTCCTTTTCTTACCATATCTACATCGGCACCAAAGCGTTCACACAAATTGGCGATCTCGTTCATGAAAGTGATCTTAGTAGCTAAAAAAGCATTGGCAGCGTATTTGGTAAGCTCAGCACTTTTTTCATCCATATAAATAATAGGATTGCCCTGTCGAACAAATGGTAAATACAGATCGTTCAATGTTTTTTTAGCCCGGTCGGAAGAAGTTCCAATGATCACACGGTCGGGTTTCATAAAATCATCAACGGCCACACCTTCACGCAAAAATTCGGGATTTGATACTACATCGAAATCTACTTTTGCATTTTTCGTAATTGCTGCGTGTACTTTGTCGGCTGTGCCAACTGGTACGGTGCTTTTATCAATGATGATAGTGTATTTCGACAACAGTCTACCCAAATCATCCGCAACGCCTAAAATATATTTAATATCGGCGCTGCCATTTTCTCCGGGCGGAGTTGGCAGTGCAAGAAAAATGATCTGTGCATCAGCTATTCCGTCTTTTAAAGAGTTGGTAAAATGAAGACGGCCTTCTTTTTGGTTTCTTAAAAATATTTTTTCCAGCCCGGGTTCATAAATTGTCAGTTTTCCCGAGTTGAGTTTAGTGATCTTGTTTTCATCAATATCCACGCAGGTAACGGTATTACCGGTTTCGGCAAAGCATGTACCTGTTACCAATCCTACATAACCAGTTCCAATTACAGCAATTTTCATGTGCTATTTGTTTATAAATTCTAAAACTTTTGATACAATAAAGCCCTGTTGTTCCTCATCCAGTTCGGTATGAATGGGCAGGGATATCACCCTTTCAGTCAGCCAATCGGTAACTGGTAAATTATGATCACTTCCGCCAAAAGCGTCAAACATTTTCTGCTTATGTGCAGGAACGGGATAATAGATCATATTGGGAACACCTTGTTCAGTCAGGAATTGGTTTAGCGCATCACGGTCAACATCATTCAGTGTTAAAGTGTATTGGTGAAATACGTGTTTATTATTGCCATCTCTAAACGGAATAGT
>JAHEBJ010000112.1 GCA_024642285.1 Sphingobacteriales bacterium | reverse complement strand
ACACGGCTTTGAGCTTCTCCAAACCAAAATGCATCGGGCCTTATTTCGGGATTGTTTGCCGATGATTCAAAGCCGAGTTTCCGGTTAAAGCAACTTTCAATCAGCGTAATAAATAAACCGCCTTCACTAACATCATGCGCTGAGTTGATGAGTTTTTTCCCTATCATCTTTTTTATCTCCCGTTGCACTTCAAACTCTTCGTTCAAATCAAAATACGGACAGGGAGAAAATTCTACACCATGAATTTTATGTAAGTATTCAGATGAGTTGATATCGTTTCGCTGAACACCCACCAAATAAATTTCATCATCCTGCTGTTTAAAATCCATCGTCATCTTATCATTCACCGAATCTAAAACACCCACCATGCCGATTGTTGGAGTAGGGTATACAGCACCATCGGGACCCTGATTATAAAAACTAACATTGCCGCCGGTGACTGGCGTATCAAATTTAACGCAGGCTTCTCCCAATCCCTTAATGGCATTCACAAACTGGTAATAAACTTCGGGATCAAAAGGGTTTCCAAAATTCAGGCAATTGGTAACACCTAAAGGTTGCCCGCCACTGCAAACAATATTCCGTGCAGCTTCTGCAACAGCTATCATAGCACCCTTATATGGATCAGCAAAAACATAGCGGCTGTTACAATCGGTAGTAAGTGCCAAAGCTTTATTTGTTGGTTTGGCCAACACTATGGCCGCATCGCTGGGAGCATTGGTACTGGCATTGCCAGTGCCAACCATGCTATCGTACTGAACATATATCCATCGCTTGCTGGCAATATTTGGTATCTGTATTATTTGCTCTGCAACAGATTTCAAATCTTTTGGAACAGCAATTGCTGATGCATCAAATACTTTTATTTTTTCAAAATATTTGGGTTCATTGTATGGGCGATCGTAAACCGGAGCACCGCCACCCAGTACCAATTCATGAGCAGGCAATTGTGCTTCTAATGTTCCATCTACATAAAAATGTAAGAGTCCATCATCAGTTACTTCGCCAATTTCGCTGCAGGGCAGATCCCATTTTGCAAATACATCAATAATTAATTGTTCTTTTCCTTTTTCTGCAACAAGTAACATGCGTTCCTGACTTTCGCTCAACAATAGTTCCCAAGGCTTCATATCCTTTTGTCTCGTTGGAACTTTATCCAGATCGATCCTCATTCCTGCTTCTCCCTTTGCACTCATTTCTGATGTTGAACAAATGATTCCCGCCGCGCCCATATCTTGCATACCTACTACAGCGCCGGTTTGTATTACTTCCAGGCAGGCTTCCAATAATTTTTTTTCCTGAAACGGATCGCCAACCTGAACTGCCGGGAGGTCTTCGGCGCTGTCTTCAGTAATGTCTGCCGATGCAAAACTGGCACCGCCAATCCCATCCTTACCAGTAGCACTTCCCACAAAAAAAACAGGATTGCCTTTTACATTTCCCGAAGTGGCAGAAACTGTTCCTCCATTTTTTAAAATACCAACACTCATTGCATTCACCAATGGATTGGTATGATAACATTCCTCAAAATAAACTTCGCCGCCAACAGTTGGAACACCAAAACAGTTGCCGTAATGTCCAATACCATGCACTACACCAGCTAACAAATGCTGTGTTTTTGCTTCAGTGAGTTTTCCAAAGCGTAAAGAATTTAAAGAAGCGATTGGTCTTGCACCCATCGTAAAAATATCACGGTTGATACCGCCAACTCCCGTAGCTGCACCCTGGAAGGGTTCAATAGCCGAAGGATGATTATGCGATTCAATTTTAAAAACAACTCCGTAGCCATCACCAATATCCATTAACCCCGCATTCTCTTCACCAGCTTTCACCAACATCTTTTTTCCTTCACGTGGCAGAGTCTTTAACCATTTTATGGAATTCTTATAACTGCAATGCTCACTCCACATGGCACTAAAAGAACAGAGTTCATTAAAATTGGGCATACGGCCCAGTTTTTTCTGTATCAATTCAAATTCGTCGGCTGTAAGTCTTAATTGCTCGGCTGTTTTTACTGTTATTTCCATAAAAATTAATGGGTGCTGTTTAAGAAAGCGCAAAGGTACAATTTGAGCCCCTTTAATCCTGACAGCAGGAGCAAATATTTTAACTATCTTCCCACAGTAAAATTTTAATCATTGAATTACCTGCTGTTTATTGTTTACCTGATCATCATTTGCTGGTTTTTGATGCACATGCCGGTCATTAGAAGATTGGGTATAGATCCCCGAATGGTACTGGGCCTGTTTCTGTTGAAGATCATGGCGGGTATTGCCATTGGCTGGGTTTCGATACATATATATGGACATGGAAATGATTATTGGGATATTAATGATGAAGCCTGGATTGAATACCAGTTGCTGATCAACGATCCGGCACTTTACTTCAAAAATATTTTTACATCTGATTATGCAAGCGGCTATGGCGGCATGTTTGGTACTATGGATTCGTACTGGAACGACCTGAAGGCAAATATTCTCATCAAAATCGTTTCGGTTTTTAATTTGTTCAGCCGCGGCGATTATTATATCAACAGCCTGTTCTTTAATTTCATTGTCTTTTTCGGACATGTGGCTTTGTATAAATTGTTCATCCGCATTTTCGCCAATCGGGAGAAGTTGATCATCATTGGTTGCTTCCTGTTGCCATCAACGCTTTATTTTTCATCAGGTATACATAAAGACGGGTTGGTTTTTTTATTGTTATCGGTGATGATCTATTTAATTTTTGATGCACTGCAAGAAAACAAAATTACCCTGAAAAGATTGTTGCTGGTTATTTTGATACTTGTACTTCTTTTTCTGATCAGGCATTTTATTTTTATTGCGCTTGTGCCGGCCTTATTGGCCTGGATCATTGCGGCAAAGGCCAAATGGCGTCCTGTATTGGTTTTCCCTGCTGTATATTTAATTTTCAGCTTGCTGCTTTTTAATATTGATAAAGTAGTTAAGCAAGTAAAGCCTCTTGATATTATTGTTGCCAAGCAAACAGAATACCTGAATCTTCCCGTATCAAATACCGAAATAGAACTTATTTCATTACAGCCTTCGGCATTAAGTTTTGCAAAAAATACGCCCGAAGCTTTTAATCACCTGTTGCTTCGTCCCTATGTTTGGGAGATGCCGGTAAAATCAATATTACCCATCAGTATTGAACTGGTTATTTATCAGATCCTGTTTTTGCTGTTCATTTTTTTTCATCGGAAGAAGACAGCAGGGTCATCAAATACTGTTTTATACTTTTTGATTGGGTTTACTCTTTCCGTTTTTCTGCTAACAGGATATATAGTTCCCAACCTTGGGTCCATCGCCAGGTATCGTTCGCTTTACCTTCCCCTGATAATTACCCCGGTTTTATGCATGATCGCCTGGGAAAAGATTGCCACCATTCTTAAAATTAGAAAATAAAATATGTGAATTATTTTTCCACAATCCATGAAAATAACGATGGATAGCCAAAAATTTATTGGTTTATAATTGTATTTAATGTTTTTTTGTGTCTTAAATCTAAAAAAATATGGAATCATTACGCTTTAAAGCACTTGATAATTTGAGCAACGGTCTCCCAAAAACCAAAGTAGAAGCCTCCAAAAAGATCACTGATATTTTTAATGAAAATGTTTTTACGCTGGATGTTGCCCGTAAATTTTTAAGCGACGAAGCATATAAAAGCCTGTTGGCATCAACCCGTGGGCATAAAAAAATTGACCGCAACATGGGGGCACGAATTGCTAATGGCATGCGTGTTTGGGCCGAAGGAAAAGGTGTTACCCATTTTACACACTGGTTTCAACCTTTAACGGGTTTATCAGCTGAAAAACATGATTCGTTTTTTACGCTTAAGTCTGATGGCACACCATTAGAAGAATTTGAAGCCGGCGCATTGATCCAGCAAGAGCCTGATGCGTCGTCATTCCCAAGTGGGGGATTAAGAGCAACTTTTGAGGCCCGCGGTTACACGGCCTGGGATCCATCTTCTCCTCCTTTTATTATGGAGATAGGCAATGGACGAACTTTATGTATTCCTACCATCTTTGTTTCTTATACCGGCGAATCTTTGGACACAAAAACACCTTTGTTAAAAGCATTGGTTGCATTGGACAAAGCTGCGACAGATGTTTGTCAGTATTTTGATAAAAACGTTACCCGGGTTACAGCAACCCTGGGTTGGGAGCAGGAATATTTTGTAATTGATGCTGGTTTGGCAAATACACGTCCCGATCTTGTCTTAACTGGCCGCACGGTTTACGGACATGCTCCTGCAAAAGGGCAGCAGTTGGATGATCATTATTTTGGTGCGATACCTGAGCGGATCTACGCATTCATGCGTGACTTTGAGCAGGAGAGTTATAAACTGGGCATTCCCATTCGCACCCGCCATAATGAAGTTGCGCCTGCGCAGTTTGAGTGTGCGCCCATTTTTGAAGAAACCAACCTGGCGGTTGATCATAATACATTGTTGATGGATGTGATGGACCGGGTTGCAAAGCGCCATGGTTTAAAATGTTTATTACATGAAAAACCATTTGCCGGAATTAACGGAAGTGGTAAACACAATAACTGGAGTTTGGCAACGGACACCGGAGTTAATCTTCTTGGTCCGGGTAAAACGCCAAAGACCAATTTGATGTTCCTTACATTTTTTGTGAACGCTATTAAAGCGGTGCATGATTATGCCGATCTCTTAAGAGCATCAATCGCCAGCGCAGGAAATGATCATCGTTTGGGTGCCAACGAAGCGCCGCCAGCCATTATTTCAATTTTTATTGGGAAGTACCTTACCGAAGCATTGAATGAAATTGAAGCAAGAGTAGGAGATAAATTTGATGAGCAGGATGAAGCGATGTTAAAGCTGGATATTCATAAGAGTATTCCCGAGCTGATGCTGGATAATACAGATCGCAACCGTACTTCGCCATTTGCATTTACCGGAAATAAATTTGAGTTCCGTGCGGTAGGTTCTTCTGCCAACTGTGCCAATTCCATGACGGCATTAAATACGATCATGGCTGATACGTTGAAGAGTTTTAAAGCCGACGTTGATGGGTTGATTGAAAAAGGAGAAAAGAAAGAAGTAGCCATCATGCAGGTGATCCAGAAGTATATTGTAGAAAGCAAGTCTGTTTTGTTTGAAGGCGATGGCTATAGCGAGGCATGGGAGAAAGAAGCCAAAAAACGCGGTCTGCCAAATGTAAAAACAACGCCGCTGGCTCTGGATGCTTATGTAACGAATAAGAATAAAAAACTTTTTGAATCCAACGAAATATACAGTCATGCTGAGCTGGAGGCCCGTCATGAGATCATGCTGGAATCTTACATAAAAAAAGTACAGATTGAAGCAAGGGTAATGGGAGATATGGCTACTACTTTTATTTTGCCATCGGCCATCAAATACCAAAATCTGCTGATTAAAAATATTGTTGGTTTAAAGGAAGCGGGTCTTCCTGCGAAATCTTATGCCAATCAAAAGCAGGTGTTGACTGCTATCAGCGAACATATCAATGTGGTAAGCGATAATGTGGAAAAGATGATTGAAGAGCGCAAGAAAGCCAATGAGATAAAGGATACCAGGAAAATGGCAATCGCCTATTGCGATAATGTAAAGGGTAAGTATTTCGATATTATCAGATATCATGTAGATAAGCTGGAACTTTTGGTAGATGATAGTTTCTGGACACTTCCAAAATACAGGGAACTGCTTTTCTTAAGGTAAGATCATCAGCTGAATAATTTTTATCCCGCAAATCAATCCGCACAATTTT
>JAHEBJ010000111.1 GCA_024642285.1 Sphingobacteriales bacterium | reverse complement strand
GAGTTTCACCAATTTGACAGAATAAATACTGCACACAACATAAGGCTTGGCATTTAGGCTGGCAGGAAGTTGGAGCTTCGGCAGCAGTGCTTTCCAGGCTTTTGTACCGGCTGAAAGTTCGCACTTGGGCTTTTAGCTTTACCTTCAGGTTTATTACATATATCGGGCGGAAGTTGTGGGCGGAAGGATTAGAAAATTCCAGCCCATCGCCAAGCCCTTACGTTAGCTGCAAGAAGATGTCCTGGGGTTGAAAAGCACTGGAGTAAATTAAATATCAACTAAAATGAACTCAAAAAGACAGGTAATTATTAGTTCGCTTTTTGTACTGGCAAGTCAGTTTACAATTGGACAAAATATAACCATACCAATAGAAACGAGAGATAATGCAACCTGTTTTCAGGTAGATAAAGATAACCGGTTGTGGAATGTTTATTTTGGAAAAAAACTGGCTAAAAAATCTGAATACGAGTATATCTCCAGCCAATCTCATTTTTCTGACGCTAATGCAGGAAAATACAATAGCGCCTATACACCAGCAGGCACATGGAATCTATCTGAACCTGCATTACAGGTTACTCATCATGATGGTAACCCGTCAACTGACTTGAAATATATCGGCCATAAAACATTCAACGGGAAGAATTTTTCCCTTAATGTTATTCAACTGGCAGATTCTGTTTATAAAATAAATGTGGAACTCCATTATAAAACATGGCCCGATGTAAATGTGATAGAACAATGGGCAGAAATTACCAATAATGAGGCAGGCGATATAACTCTTAATAAATACGCTTCCGCAAATCTATTTTTTTCGGGTACCGATTTTTTCGTTACCGGTTTCCAGGGTGAATACCTCAAGGAAATGCAGCCGTCAGAAGAAAAATTAAAACAGGGAATCAAAACTATAGAATCAAAACTGGGTACAAGAGCCATGTTGCTGGGTACACCTAATTTCATTCTTTCGTTTGACAAACCCGCCAACGAAAATAGCGGCCTCACCGTCCTCGGGCATTTGGCATGGAGCGGTAATTTTAAAATGGAGTTTGAAATAGAATCCAACAAAAATTTACGTTTAATTGCCGGCATTAATCCTTACGCTTCTAATTACCAACTGGCAAAAGGAAAAACATTCGTTACCCCCTCTCTCATTTATACAATTTCGGAAAATGGAACCGGTCAGGCTTCCCGTCAACTTCAATCGTGGGCCAGGAATAACAGGATATTAAATGGCAATGGAGAGCGTCAGACATTATTAAATAACTGGGAAGCCACTTACTTTGACTTTAATGAAACAAAACTTGCAGGACTAGTTAAAAATACGGCTGATTTGGGTTTAGATATGTTTCTGCTGGATGATGGCTGGTTCGGAAACAAGTACCCAAGAAATAATGATGATGCAGGTTTGGGTGACTGGCAGGAAAATAAAAAGAAATTGCCTAATGGCTTGGGCTACCTCGTAAAAGAAGCGCAAAATAACAAAATTAAATTCGGAATATGGATTGAACCGGAAATGGTTAACCCGCAAAGTAATTTGTACAATGAACACTTGGATTGGGTAATACGTCAACCGCAGCGGCCCGAAAAATTATACAGAAACCAGCTGGTACTGGATTTATCAAATCCCGCAGTACAGGATTACGTATACAGCATCGTGGATACCCTGTTTCGGAAAAACCCGGCGTTATCTTTTATTAAGTGGGATTGTAATGCTGTTATCTATAATGCTTGGTCAGCTCATCTGCAGGCAAGTAAACAACCGCAATCGCAATTGTATGTTGACTATGTTAAAGGCCTTTATACGGTTCTTCAACGGATAAGAGCCAAATATCCATCCGTGGATATGATGCTTTGCTCCGGCGGGGGTGGCAGGGCGGACTATGAGTTCCTTAAATATTTTACCGAGTTTTGGCCAAGTGATAATACCGAACCTGTTGAAAGGATTTTTCTTCAGTGGAATTACTCTTATTTCTTTCCGTCCATAGCAACCGATTGCCATGTGACAAACTGGGGGAAACAGCCACTTAAATTTAAGATTGATGTAGCTAGTATGGGCAAATTAGGTTTTGATATTGTTCCGGACCATCTCTCTGCAACAGACCTGGCATTTTGTAAAGAAGCCATTAAAAATTATAAATCGTTTAAAGATATTGTATGGCATGGTACGCAATACCGCCTGGCAAGCCCTTACGAAAATCCATACGCTTCATTGATGTATGTAAACGAAAACAGAACAAATGCTGTAATGTTCACCTATCTGCATAGCAACCGGTTTTTTGATGGTACGGTTTCGAATCGGCCGATAAAAATAAATGGCTTGAAGGTGAACATGCTGTACACAGTTAAAGAACTCAATGTGTACCCCGGCACGAAGTCTTCCATCGACGAAAATCAAAAATTTACAGGTGATTTTCTAATGAATGTGGGATTGAACCCAGATCTAAGTTTAAGCAGAACAAGCGTTGTTTTATTACTCACAGCAGTTGATTAATTCGAGTTTACAATATGAAAAAAAATGCAGGCGTGAGAAATGCAGCTAACATGGGGTTTGCTGCTATGCTGGCAGACGAATAAATCATCATCTTTTTGTTGGTTATCAGCTGCAGTTCGGTCAGACGTAATTCTATTCAGCTTTAGTTCTTACCTTCATCATCAGTAATTTAATTGGGCTACGGTTCCGGGCTAGACGAGCAATGAATTCCAGCACAGCAGCAAGCCCTGTTCGTTGTATGCTATTCTTCAACGATGTGAAATTACAAAATGGGTGAAACGAATCATGTGATGCCAATAAATCTTCCCATTCAGCAAAAGGAACGTGTTGTAATCGTGGATGTTTTAAGAGGCTTTGCATTATTTGGTGTGCTGCTGGGAAACTTTAGTGGCATGTTATCGAATGATGTTCCTGAAACAATCATTAAATCAATCTCCACACCTTTTGATTATTTTTTGGACGCACTGCATTCCATTTTTATTCAGAATAAATTCATGACACTCTTCTCCATTTTGTTTGGATACGGTTTCGGCGTTATCATGGAGCGGGTAGCAAAAAAGAATTTAAACACAACAACTTTTTTTCTACGAAGAATGTTTTGGCTGTTTGTTTTTGGATGTATTCATCTTGCGTTTTGGGCAGGAGATATTTTGCACGTGTATGCCCTGGCAGGAATATTTTTATTACTTTGTAGAAGGGAATCGGACAAACGCATTTTTATTTGGTCGCTGATTTTAATGTTTGTGCTTCCTTTTTTTGTTAGAATTTATCAGCAGTATATGTCTTATTCTCCGAATTATGATTCTCTCATAGAAAGCTTTTACAACACCATAAAGTATGAAACCACGAAAGATGTTGTGATTTTGAACTATAGTTCCTATCCAAAGCTTTGGATTTATAACTGGGTGGATTTACGAGATGGTTTCGAAACACTCGGAAGATTTTTATTTGGTTATTTTATTTTGCGCAAACAAATACTGGTCCGTCTTAATGAATATAAACCACACATAAAACAAGTTTGGAAACTTTCCTTCGCAGGAACGATTATTTACGTTGCTCTCTGGCTTTTTAATAATAATCATGTTATCAATGCAAGGCTTGTTATGTACCCGCTTTTGAAGCTTGGCGCATTTGCAACAACTTTATTTTATTCAACAACCATTATTCTTCTGTTTGACAAAAATGTGATTAGTAAATTGATGAAAGCATTTTCTTATTTAGGAAGAATGACGCTAACCAATTATTTAATGCAAACTTGCGTGTACATCATTATCTTTTACAATATTGGTTTTGGTTTGCTGGGCGAATGGTCATTAACTATAATTTGGCTTGCATCTATTCTTCTATATTTTCTACAAATTATTTTCAGCAGCTGGTGGTTAGCAAACTTTATGTACGGACCGGTAGAATGGATTTGGAGGCAATTAACCTATCAAAAAAGATTTCAGTTGAAAAAGTAAAGAGACCATTCAATAAATTTGAAATGGCTAAAGTAAAATAGAACAGCATACAACAGGCGGCTTGGCAATATGGCGGGGCGAAGAATATACCCTCATCTTTTTGTTCGCTATCAGCAGCAGTTCGGGCTTGACTTTTACTATTGAGTTTTAGTTGTTATCTTCATCATCAGTAGTGTCTATTCGGCAGCGGTTCCGGGCTGACGATTTTCAAATACCGCCACATCGCCAAGCCCTGAACGTTAACGACAATATGATGAATATGAAACTATATTTTAAGATAACCATTTTATCATTGCTTATTGGCTGTTCCGAAATCGAAGACAAGAGGAATAATGAAGCGCAGACTAAGGCTGAAATTAGACTCATGGTATCCAACTATCTTAAGACTGCTGAACAGATGGATGCTAAATCTATGGTTGAATATTATTACGAATCCCCGGATTTCCATTCTTATCTGGATGGCAAAAGATATAATTACATTGAAATGAAGGATCTTGTATTAAATGAATGGAACGAGCAATTTAAATCTATTAAACAATTGGAGTTTAATTATGACTCGATATTTGTCTATTCATATAAACCAGATCAGGCAATTAGTTTTTTTCAAGCTGAAGAAATTATCATTGATACATTAAATAATAAATATTCCATTCAAACTATCGTAACATTTGGCTGTGTAAAAGATGGTAATAGCTGGAAGATTGCATATGAACATGGCTCAACTAATGAGTTGGATAAATGAATTTAAAAAAGTCGTTAACCACACCTATGCCGTATAAAAACACCGGCTTGGCTCCGAAACGTTGTGGGCAAGCCGCCGGACAAATTACAACAACTCAAAAAACAAATCGGAAACAGGCGTATATTATCCTGACAGGAAACGCAGAAACCATTTAAACCTGATAATATGAAAAGAAGAACGTTTATCAAAAATTCATCTCTGACAGCTTTGAGTGTTAGCGCATTTGGATCCATCCATTGGAATGGCAGAAGTTTTGTTGGGGACACTCCAACGACCACCGACATTCTTGGGCCTTTTTATCGGCCTGGAGCACCAATGAGAAGTGATATTATGCCATCTGCTTCTAAAGGAAGTCCGATGAATTTAAGTGGGACAATTTTTAAAGAAGATGGAAAGACTCCATTGAACAATGTACTCGTTGAAATTTGGCAATGTGATGAGAATGAACATTACGACAATACTTCTGATAATTATTTATTCAGGGGAGCAATAAAGACTGGAAAGAACGGTAAGTATGCCTTCAAAACTATTGTGCCAGTTCCATACAAAGCTGACCCGAATGATGAAGCATCCTGGCGACCGGCCCATATACACATGCGGGTTTCAGTTGCCGAACAACAAGACTTAGTTACGCAAATCTATTTTAAAGGCAACAAATACAATGACACGGACACATCGGCATCCTCCCCACAGGCTGTGAACAGAATTTTGAACATTGTCAAAAATGCATCAGGGGAGAATACAGTAACCTTTGACGTTGTAATGAGCAAAGAATTTCCGCTTGACAAGGAAGTGTACAATAAACTCACAGGTCTATACCAGATGGACAGCGGAAATACCATTGAGCTCATAAAGAATGACGACTTATTGTTCATGAAAAGGAACGGTCAATTGGTCGCCAGTTTAAAGTACATAGGCAACAATACATTTGAAGCCGGGATTGGATTCCCAAAAGTAACTTTCGAGTTGTTAGGGAAAGGTGGTACTAAAGTGGTTATTGCAACGCAGAACAAAACTTATACCGGGGAGAAATACTTAAAATATAGTGATTAATAATCTTGGGTAAAGTAGTTTGAAACAAAGCTGAAAGC
>JAHEBJ010000110.1:2874-5812 GCA_024642285.1 Sphingobacteriales bacterium | reverse complement strand
AGGTTGTACCTGATATAAGGATGTAATTTCAATTCATCAACAGTTGCAGTATTGATGTTCAGTTTTTTAACTTCTGAATTAGTAATAATCAGGTTTGACTTAATTTTTTGAAAAGTAGAATCTGGCAGTGCAAATGTTTCAGCTACCTGTTCGATAGAATAAAATCCACCCAATTTTTCCCGAAAAGAAATAATCCGGTTTGCCAGTTTGCTTCCAATACCCCGTAATGCTATAAATGACGAAGTATCGGCCTCATTAATATCTACTTTGTTCGTTTTAGTCACAGGTTTTTCAAAGGGTTTATAAGTCTCCGTATTTTTATTTGCAGCATATTCTGGTGCAGCGGCGCTCACTATTTTCACGTAAGGCAACAGTCTTCTTACTTCATCTTCATACAACCCCCATATTTTGCCAATATCCCCGGGTTTATAAAACTTTCCTCCCTTTGAAACATATTTGTGAATACTGTTTGCAGTTTTTTCCCTTACTCCTAATTTGATCCAACCTTCTACAGATAAAGTATTCGGATCAAAATAAAACAGTTCGCCTTCAGTTTTTTTACTGCTATAATTTTTTTCGGAGGGCTGATAATAATTCTGGTAATTGTTTTCGTCGAAATTGCGGCTTCTAAAATCTGAGCCGCTATCCATTTGCTTAATGTTAAGTGCTGCTATTTCTTTCTCAAACTTGTTGGCATCGTTTAACGGTGCACCCATAAAATATGAATAGAAAAATGGGAGGATAAGACAGGCAATAATAACAATCAGCAAAAAAACAATTCCAATTCGTTCTTTACTGGTAAAGTTTAAATAATCGGATGCAAGTCGCTTGAACATGTTGCTTGTTTAGGGTATACAAAATATTGCAGATACAAATTTTTTGCAATACTCTAAACTGGTAATATTAAACGGCTATCTCCTGGCTATCAAATCCTAATGCAATGCCCCGTGGCAGCGATTTATTTATCTCAGCATGCAAGCCTAATTGATGGCTGATATGGGTGAAATATCCGTTTGGAACCCCAAGCTCCCGAACCATGGCAACTGCTTCATCCAGAGTGAAATGAGAGATATGTTTTTCTTTCCGCAGGGCATTTAATACCATAGCCCGGCTGCCTTTTATTTTTTCCTTCTCATCTTCTTCAATTCTATTTGCATCCGTAACGTAAGTAAAATCACCAAAGCGGAAAGCCAAAACCGGCATTTTTAAATGCCAAACCAGGATGGGAACAACCGGAATATCACCAATCTGAAAGGGCTCTTCATCAATAGTATTCAAACTTAGGTTAGGAATACCAGGGTATTTTTTATCTGAGAAAGCATAGGCAAATTCTCTTTTTATTGCTTCCTCAGTTAATGAGTTGGCATATAACTCCATGGGTTTATGCTGAAAATAATTAAACGCTCTTACATCATCCAGTCCGGCAATATGATCTTTATGTGGATGGGTAAATAATACCGCATCCAGTTTTTTTACACCGGCCCGCAGCATCTGGTATCTGAAATCAGGAGTGGTATCCACAACAATTGTTGTGTTTTCACTCTCCACTAAAATACTTGAACGGAGGCGTTTATCTTTATTATCCGCAGAGGAACACACCTTACAACTGCACCCGATCATGGGAACACCGCTGCTGGTACCGGTACCAAGAAATGTTATTTTTAAAGGAGGGCATTGCATGTGAAACTAAAAATAAGAAATAAGAAAGGAAATTAAGCACTTTAATAGTTGATTAACAATGGAGTTGAAAAGTATCTGGAGTTTGTACTTTCTTATTAAATGTTCCTTATTTGGTATTTCTTATTTATTTGCAGATACACTCATCACTTCATCATACCATTTCTGGCTTTCAAGTGTAAGGGCATCAAAGTTGATCTCTAACTGAGGCATTAGATCTATAAGGGCATTCATACGGCCCTCTGTTTGAAAAAATTTATTTATAACGATCACTTTCCTGTCTTGTAAAATGCAGTATCCACTTTGAAAAGTTCCTCTTTCGTAACGGATAACATAGCCGCTTTCTTCGGCCACTTTTTCAATCTTATCTAAATTGTGTTGTGTGTATTTCATATCTAAATACCTAAACCGGTATTTTACATCTTACTTTCAGTTGCAAACTCCCACAAATAACAATCATTAAAAAAAAAGGTTTTCAACAATCGTTGATAAAAAAATCTGAGCAATCATTTAATCCCCTTAATTAGTGAACTTACTTATTCGTCATTCTTATCACCGGTACAATCATCTCCTCCAGGCTAATGCCGCCGTGTTGAAAAGTATTCCGGTAATAATTTGCAAAATGATTGTAATTATTAGGATAGCACAAATACAGATCGCCTTTCGCAAAAATATAAGATGAATTCACGTTGGGTACAGGCAACCCCGCTTCTCTGGGATCACGGAAGGCTAATACTTCCTTTGCTTCGTAATTCAAATTGCGGCCATGCTTGTACCGGAGGTTTGAGGTAGTTTGTTTATCGCCAATAACTTTGGCAGGCGTGTTTACCCGAACACTGCCATGATCAGTTGCAACAATCATTGTCAATTGTTTGTCGGCCACTTTTTTCAATGCCTGGTGCAGGGGTGAATGGGTAAACCAACTTTCGGTAATACTTCGATAACTGGTTTCATCGCCTGCCAGTTCTTTCAGCACTTCCATTTCCGTTCGGGCATGGCTGAGCATATCTACAAAATTATAAACGATCACATTGATATCATTCTCCATCATGTTGTGAATATTGTCAACCAGTTTTTGTCCATCGTGGTTATTGGTAATCTTGGTATACGAATATTTCAAATCGCCTTTACCCAACGATTTTAATTGTGCTTTAAAAAATTCTTCTTCAAACAAATTCTTTCCACCGTCTTCATCATCATTCTTCCATTGCTCCGGAAATTTCTTTTCAATATCTACCGGCATTAAACCCGCAAATATGGC
>JAHEBJ010000110.1:0-2774 GCA_024642285.1 Sphingobacteriales bacterium | reverse complement strand
TTAATTGTGCTTTAAAAAATTCTTCTTCAAACAAATTCTTTCCACCGTCTTCATCATCATTCTTCCATTGCTCCGGAAATTTCTTTTCAATATCTACCGGCATTAAACCCGCAAATATGGCGTTACGTGCATATTGAGTGGCAGTAGGCAGTATGGCGTAGAAAGTTTCTTCTTCATGAATGCGGAAACTTTCACCAAAAATGGGTTGGATTGTTTTCCACTGATCAAATCGAAGGTTATCTATCAACACAAAAAACAATGGTGTGCCTTTTTCAAGATGAGGAAACACTTTAAACTTCATCAGGGTGTGGCTCATAATAGGACAATCGGCACTTTTGGGACTAACCCATGATGCATAATTTTTTGAAATGAATTTGAAGAACTCGGTGTTGGCTTCAGCTTTTTGCGTTTGAAAAACTTCCTGCATTTCGGGACTATCGCTTTTCTTCATCTCCAGTTCCCAAAAAACAAGCTTGCGGTAAATTTCCATCCACTCATTATAATCGGGGTTGCTGTTGAGTGCCATAAACAAACTCCTGAACTCCTGCTGATAGGCAGAAGTGGTTTTTTCGGCAACCAGTCTTTTATTATCAATAATTTTCTTGAGGCTTAACCACACCTGGTTTGGATTAATAGGCTTTATCAGGTAATCACTTATTTGTGCACCTATAGCATCATCCATCAAGTTTTCAGCTTCGTTTTTTGTTATCAAAACAACCGGCAAATTACTTTTCAACTCTTTTATCTGCTGCAGTGTTTGCAAACCGGTTATGCCCGGCATGGTTTCATCAAGTAAAACAACATCAACAATATTATCTTTTACAAACTCAATTGCATCAAATCCGTTGGTCTTGGTTTGTACTTCGTACCCTTTATTCTCTAAAAACATCACCTGCGAAGTAAGGCTGTCAATTTCATCATCTACCCAAAGAATTTTTGCTACACTCATGTAATTGGTTTGTGGTTATAAGTTTGAAATTGTTGCCGGGAATTATAATCGGCACGTATTGATACTTACAAATTTAATTTTTTATATTAATGATGCTGCGCTTTATTTAGCTTTGTATAACTTTTAACAAATACAGGTTTGTGTACATCATTTAAACACAAATCACAAACTACAAATTATTAAATGCCTTTCAGAAAAATAATTAACGACCCGGTTTATGGTTTTATTACTATCGATGATGAACTGATAAACCAGGTTGTCAGTCACCCTTATTTTCAACGGCTGCGCCGGATCAATCAAATGGCAATGGCGAGTCTTGTTTATCCCGGAGCTGTACACAGCAGGTTACATCATGCATTGGGCGCTTATCATTTAATGAGCACCGCTTTGCAGGAATTAAAAAATAAGGGTGTAAACATTACTAACGATGAGGAACAGGCTGCAAAAATTGCTATCTTATTACACGATGTGGGGCATGGACCATTCAGCCATGCACTTGAACAAGTGTTGGTTGAAACCCGGCGTCACGAAGAGCTCTCATTACTCATTATACAGGATCTCAATAAACAATTCAATGGTAAACTGGATCTGGCGATTGAAATATTTACGGACAAATACCCAAAGAAATTTCTGTATCAACTCATCAGCGGGCAGCTTGATGTAGACCGTATGGATTATTTAACACGTGATAGTTTCTTCACAGGTGTAAATGAAGGTGTGATTGGTTATGACCGCATTTTAAAAATGCTGACGGTACATAACGGCGAATTGATGGTGGAGGAAAAATCCATTTATTCCATCGAAAAATTTTTAGTTGCCCGGCGACTAATGTACTGGCAGGTATATCTGCACAAAACTGTTTTATGTGCCGAACAGATGTTGAAGCGGATCATCAAAAGAGCAAAACTAATAAAAGCAGAAACTCAGCAACCCTTACATAATTTTATTACCCAACCCATACAAACAGTAACGCTCGAAGAATTTTGCAGCCTTGATGATTACGATGTGCTGGCTGCCATAAAACGTTGGTGCACTCATGATGACAAGATTTTATCAACCTTATGCAATGGAATTATCAACCGGGAATTACTGAAAATACAGTTTTTTGGCAATCCGGTTAATGAATCGCTGCTAAAAGATAAGCTGGATGAAACAAGTAAAAAATTGAATATAAATACTGAAGAAGCAGCTTGGCTGGTATTTACCGGCGATGTGGAAAGTAGTACCTACAACCTGGAAGAAGAACATATTCATATTCTTTTTAAAGACGGAACTGTGAAAGATATTTCGGAAGTTGATAACGCACTCATCAACCAAAACCTGATGGGCAAGGTGAAAAAATATTACATTTGCTATCTTAGATGAAAGTTATCTGTTAATGGTTAATTGTAAAACAAACATCGCCATCAACTTTTAACTATTAACAATTAACCGATTTATGCAATTTACCGCGGCGCAAATAGCAATGATGATCAATGGTACTGTAGAAGGCAATGCCGACGCAGCTGTTGCTTCTTTTGGTAAAATTGAGGAAGCTCATGAAGGGCAACTGGCTTTTTTAGCAAATCCCAAATACGAAGAATACCTGTATCGCACAAAAGCAACTATCATTATTATTAATGAAAGCCAGGAACTGAAACAAAAGATAGAAGCCACACTAATCAAAGTTCCCGATGCTTATTCGGCCTTCGCTACATTGCTTGACAAATACCAGCAAATACAAAGGCAGCAGTTAACAGGCATTCAACAACCTGTTTATATAGCCGCTACCGCAAAAATTGGTGAACAGGTGTTTATTGGCGCCTTTACCTATATTGGCGAAAAT
>JAHEBJ010000109.1 GCA_024642285.1 Sphingobacteriales bacterium | reverse complement strand
TTTCTTCGTTTGCTTTAATATCACTAAGCAATTCATTTACTTCTTCATCTTCAATTTTTAATTTTTCATTTTTCATTTTTAATTCTTCTATCAGTTCCTTATTTACCTCTGAAAAATTATTGACAAAATTTAACGGGTTTTGAATCTCATGGGCAATGCCTGCAGTGAGTTCACCAAGGCTTGCCATTTTTTCGGATTGAATGAGTTGGGTTTGGGTAGATTTTAAATTGGTAAGTGTGCTTTCTAATACTTTATTTGCTTTTTGTTTTTGCCGGTTATTACGATAAAAAATAAAAGCAATGAATAGTAATACTGCTAAGCCGGTCAGTAAAGACAATTGCCTGATTCTGTTCTTTTCAGCAATCTTTAACTCATTTTCCTTTTGTAGCCTTTCCTGTTCATTTAAAATGATTCGCTGCAGATCCTGGAATTTTTTTGTGCCTGTAAGGCTGTCTCGTTGGATATTTGCCAAAATGAGATACTTGTAAGCATTTTCAAAATCTGATTGCTCCTTATATACTTCGCTTATTAATAAAGATGCATCGTTCAGCACTTTTTTAAAGTAAATAGGTCTTGCTATTTGCATGGCATTTACTGCATATTTCATAGAGGAATCTGGAAGCATCATTTCATGATATAGCTTGGCAATAAATAGATTATTCATCGCTAAGTTTCTTTGGTCATTATCAATTAAGGCTTCTTCTATTCCTTTTTTATAAAAGAACAAAGCCTTTTCAGGTTCGCCATTTAATTTGTGCGCATTCCCCATTCTGAACATCATTTCAGCCCGAACAATAAAAGATCTTGCCGTATCTTTTAAGGCCGCATCATACACAATTTGTTGGTAATAGAGAGCCGAATCAGCAATGCCCATTAACTCATATACATTACCAATATTGGAGACTTCATTAAGGACGAGACCTTCATCTACCGTTTTATCAGCCAGATGTTGTTTTTTAGATAAAGTATAATTTTCAAGAGCTTTTCTGTAATCGGTCATTTCCATATAAATGTTGCCAATACGATTAAATACATTCCCTTTAAACCATGCATTATTCTTTATTTTTTCTGCTATTTGAAGAGCCTCAAGTGCAAATTGAAATGATTGTGGTAAATTTCCACTCTCAAGAGCATTAGCACTTTTCAAAGTCATTAAGAAGGAACTATACGAAGGTAAATTCAGCTTATTTGCCACTGTAAGGGCCTTATCTGCATAGAAGTTTGAAGAATCAATATTTGAAAACCGATATCCAGCACCCAGGGCTATATATAGTCTAATGCGGATAGAATCATTGTTGACTGTTTCTAATTCTTTTTTTAATTTGAGTATCCTTTCATTGGATATCTGCCCCCAAGCTGAAAATGCCAGACTAAAAAAGAAAACAATAAATACTCCTATCTTTTTCATACTACAATTATTAAATTGGTAAAATAATTTTAAACTCAGCACCATTACTCTCTTTTGTTTCCACCTCCAACTCCCCACCATGGGCCTTTACAATATCATAACTCAATGAAAGTCCTAAACCTGTTCCCTGGCCGGTAGGTTTGGTGGTAAAGAAGGGTTGAAATATTTTTTCTTTTACCTGTTCAGGAATTCCGTTGCCATTGTCCTTAACTGATATTTCAATCTTGTTATTTATTTTTTTAGTACTTACTGAAACCGTTGGTTCATATCCACCCATACCTGTCTTTTTCTTTTCAGTCACTGCAAAAAAAGCATTGTTAATCAGGTTCAGCAAAACTCTTCCAATATCCTGCGGTATCACATTTACTTTATCAAGCGTTTCATCAAACTTTGTTTTTATGGTTGCATTGAACGATTTGTCTTTTGCCCGAAGGCCATGATAGGAGAGACGTAGGTATTCATCGCACAGCGCATTGATATCCGTTGGTTCTTTTATACCACTGCTGCTGCGGCTGTGTTGCAGCATTCCTTTTACAATGGCATCTGCACGCTTACCATGATAGATTATCTTTTGTTCATTTTCATTGATATCATCGGCCACTTTTTTTGCTTCATCTATATTACCCTTTGATAATTCATCTTTCATTTCTGCAATAAGTTCTGAATTCACCTCTGAAAAATTATTAACAAAATTCAACGGGTTCTGTATCTCATGTGCAATGCCTGCAGTGAGTTCTCCAAGGCTGGCCATTTTTTCGGATTGGATGAGTTGGTTTTGGGTAGCTTTTAATTCCGTATAGGCTTTTTCAATTTCTTTTGCCTGTGCCAGTTCTTTTTGCTGTGTTCTTTCTCTTTCTTTTTTTACAATATAATATTTTTGGTATCTGTAAATTAAATATCCTGCAACAATTACCAGGAGTGCATATAGGGAGTAAGCCCACCATGTTTTCCACCAGGGTGGTGTAATGGTAATGGCCATTGATTTTTGAGCTGAGGAGCCTTCGCCATTTATTGCTTTAATGTGCAGCACATATTTACCAGAGGGAACATTGTAAAAAGGGACTTTTTTATCTATGCCGATGTCCCGCCAGTCTTCGTCATAGTTTTCCAGTTTATATAGGAACTTAATTTCGCCCGGGTTCTTATAATCCAATGCATTAAATTCAAATGAAAAAGTGTTTTGGTCATAGGCCAGCTCAATAGCTGTTGTCTTCCAGATAGCTTGTGGTAACACACTGTTTTCGCCAACTGGCACCTCCTTATTGTCTATTTTTAAATTGGTAAACTGAATAAGGGGTGCAGTACGAACTGCATCTATTTCATCAGGAATAAATGAGAAGTAGCCCTTTTGCCCCCCAAGAAATATACGGCCATCTTTAGATTTGATATTTCTAAACCAAAGATTAGTGACAGGGCTTACTCCGTGTGTGGCATTAAATACTTTTACAGCGTTGCGCTGCTGATTGATACATATAATAGCATTATCAGTGTTTACCCATAGTTGGCCAATATGGTCTTCAAGTATGCCAAACACCGAGGTTATTCCATTTGGAAAAACCGGGTCAGTATATTTTCTAAAATCATTTTTTTTGGTATCCATGTAATACAACCCATTTATAGCACCTGCCCAGACTTTACCACTTGCGTCAATGTAAACATTGAAAGAAGAGCTGCCAATTTCATAGCGTTTAATTTTTCCTGTTTTAATATCCAGGTAGTTTAAATCATTATCTGTAGCCACCCAGAAATTGCCATTTTTATCTTCTACAATACTGTGGGTTGAGCCGGCACCCAGACTGCTGCTGTCTTTTGAATTGTGCTTATAGTTAATGCATATGCCCGTTCTGATATTCATTTTTGAGAGGCCGTTGTGTGTTCCGATCCACAAGTTTTTTTGCCGGTCAAAATAGAGGATATGAATGCCATCATCTGCTAAACTATTCGCTTTGGTACTGTCGTGTGTATAATGTGCATATACACCTGTTTCGATATTCAATTTTTGTACACCCTTATCATGGTAGCCAATCCATAAATTACCTTCACCATCGCCGGATATAGCCATAGGAAAATTACCTGCAAGGGAGTTTTTGCCGGTTGGTTGATACCTGAATTGTTTTTGCAGCCCCGTTTTCAGGTCTTTACGAATGAGGCTGCTGTCAGTTCCTATCCAGAGAATATTTTTTTCTTCCTCCAGGTAAAAAGACACTGCCGGCGAATTTAACGGAGTGAACGGTATATTGACTTTGGAAAAGTTGATGTTATACATCTTGCCGGAATTTTCGGTAATCCAAAGCAATCCATCTTTTGCCAGAAGGGCACAAAGGCCACCTGTACCCGAAAATCCATTCAGGGTATCTTTTGCATAACGACCGGTTTTATCATCCTGTACAGTGCCAAAATGCGTTGTTTTTTTTGTTGCCGGGTTATACATATTGATGCCTCCTGATTCGGATCCTACCCAAAGGTTCCCATTGCCATCTTCGGTTATAAAAGAAATCAGGTTTCCTGAGGATGAAGCAGAAACAGGAGGGCCGCTTAATTTTTCAGGATTCCCGGGATCATAATTATAACGGGTAAATTTTCCGGTAACCCTGTTCAATGTATGCAATCCATTACTCCTGGTACCTACCCACAAATTATTCCGGCTATCTTCAAAAATGGCATACACATTGTTATCCATAATAGAATTGGGATCGGCCGGATTATGTTGGTACCTCGTAATTTTTCCGGTTGTTCTGTCCAGACTGGCTAATCCACCAACACCCTCTTTTTTTCCTTGAAAAGGGTCGCCCCAGCCTAACCAAAGCATTCCATTTTTATCTTCGTATATGGCGGTTATGCTCAGGATTGAATTACCATTATTGATTGTTGTGTTTTTTAATCGCTCATCTATGTTGTAGTGAATAAATTTACCTGTGTTTTTTTCATATTTGTCAAGCCCCCGTAAAGTGCCTACCCACAAATCGCCTTTGCTGTCGGTTGCAATGCAAAAGATGGAATCATTAACCAGGCTTTCAGGATTTTTTGGGTCGTGCCGGAAATGCGTAAATTTATTAGCTAAAGGATCATAACGGTCGATCCCCTGGCCTATGAAGCCAACCCAGATATTACCGGAAGAATCTGCTGAAACAGTAATGGCAAAATTTCCAGCCAGTGAATTTTTATTATCCTTATCATGAATATAGGCGTTTAGTTTATTCCCATCATACCGATACAAACCTTTTGATATAGAAGTAAACCAGATATAACCCTGCAGGTCCTGCGTTACAGAATAAATAGGTGCCAGACTATTTTTCTTTTCATCCAGAACCAGGTTAAACCGGGGCGATTGCGAAAACCCTTTAATCATTAAAAGAGTAAATAGCGCAGATAGAATTAAGTGTTGCATCTTTTTCATTGCTGTATTTTAAAAGATTGGTAAGTTAATTATGAATGTAGTTCCTTCCCCTTCCTTCGTCTCCACCTTCAGCTCTCCACCATGCCCTTTGGTTACAATATCAAATGCCAGCGATAATCCCAATCCTGTTCCCTGCCCGGTGGGTTTGGTGGTAAAGAAGGGTTGAAATATTTTATCCAGTGCTTTTTGTGGAATGCCATTGCCATTGTCACTCACTTTTATCTCTAATTTATCACCCATCTTTTTTGTGCTGATAGAAACTGTTGGTTCATAGTTTTCAATTCCCGATTTCTTTTTTTCATCAACTACATAAAAAGCATTGGTGAGTAAGTTTAATATCACCCTTCCAATATCCTGCGGAATGATATTGATGTTGCCAATTCCTGCCTCGTCGGCAGACAGGGAATTATCAAAATCCGTTTTCATTGTTGCATTGAATGATTTGTCTTTTGCTCTTAAGCCATGATAGGAGAGGCGTAGGTATTCATCGCACAAAGCATTGATATCTGTTGGTTCTTTTTGTCCGCTGCTGCTGCGACTGTGTTGCAGCATTCCCTTTACAATAGCATCAGCTCTTTTACCGTGATGATTTATTTTTTCTTCATTCTCTTTAATGTCTTTTGCAATGGCTTTTACCTCTGCTGTATTACCCTTTTCAACTTCTTCAACCATTTCACTTATCAACTCCTGGTTTACTTCAGAAAAATTATTCACAAAATTCAATGGGTTTTGAATTTCGTGTGCAATGCCGGCTGTCAGTTCGCCAAGGCTGGCCATTTTTTCGGATTGAATGAGTTGAGTTTGGGTGGACTTTAAGTTAGCCAGCGTTGACTCTAAAATTTTATTGGCTTTTTGTTTTTGGCGGTTGTTGCGGTAAAGAATAAAACCGACTATTGAAAGGACGGCAAGCCCCCCTAATAGCATACCGGTGCGTATTTTATTTTGGTAGGCAACTTGTGCCGCTTCAATATCCCTTTTTCGCTGCTCTTCTTCAAATGTGAGCATCTGTATTTGCTGGTTGGTAC
>JAHEBJ010000108.1 GCA_024642285.1 Sphingobacteriales bacterium | reverse complement strand
GGGATGTCTTCGATTGGCAGCGATAAAGTAACCTTATTTGGAGGAAGTACTTCACCTGATCAAACCTGGGTGTACGACCTTAGCGATAATGCCTGGACAGAAAAATTTCCTGTAACAAAGCCCGGAATGAGATCTGGTACCGGAATGGCTTACTTAGGTGGCGATCAGGTTTTGTTATTTGGAGGATTAAATCTGGATATTCAAAATCCAAATCCTAATTATGATGATACCTGGGTTTACGATCTTGGTGATAATACATGGATTCAAAAAACACCAGCTAATTATCCTTCTGCAAGATCCGGCCATGCAATGGCTCCTATCAGCAGTAACAAGATATTGCTGTCAGGCGGAGATTTTTTTACACATGACACGTGGTTATATACCGCAACCGCACCCGCATGCAGCATGACGGCCTCTGCCGGTGCGGATGAACATCTTCTTTTTGGATACGGGCCATCGCAATGCAAAACAAAAACGGCGGTGGTAAATGACGGAACTTCTCCATTTATTTATAGCTGGACATTGGACAGGGCGTTGTTAACGGGTGAAACTATGACAGGGGCCAATGCAGCATCTGTAACTATTTGCCTGATGAATAATGCCGAATTATGTTTAACTGTTACCGATGCTGCCAGTTGCACTGCTACTGATTGTGCTACAATTTTTGCTGAAGATGTAAGATGTTTTTCAGGGAACAATCAGAAGGTAAGCATTTGCCATAATGGTAATACTATCTGTGTTGAAGAAAGTGCGGTTCCTGCACATCTTGCACATGGTGATTACCAGGGGGCTTGCACAACATCTTTTACAGGGATAGAGGATGATAAAATAAAATTAGATGGAGATCCTGTATTTAATGTTTTCCCAAATCCGTCTAACGGGAACTTTACAGTAACAGTGAATTTAAATAACGAAATTAAGAATGCCGGCATCATCCGGGTAGTGAATATGAACGGGCAGTTGGTAAAGGAGTTGAACCTATCCGAAAAAAACAGGCTTGACATGAAAATGGATGAACCGGGTATCTACCAGATTCAACTGATAACAACTACACAGGTTATTACGAAGAAACTGGTGATTGTTAATTAATGAACTAAAAAATTCAGACAAAACCGCCCCCTTAGAACAGGGCGGTTTTCTTAATTATTTTTTAGAATTTTTTTCTTTCATCTCATTTAAGAGAATCCAAAATAAAGCTTCTTCATCCATTACTTATCGGTAGGTGGGGACACCTACCGAAACCTGTATATAATTAGTAATTGTAAACGAATCGATTCTGATGTATTAAAACCCGGTCTTCTCAATTTAAAACCCTGCCAATATATATATCGGTTGGTGGGGACACCAACCGATAAGAAAAGGATCCAAACGTTATTTCTTTAACCACTTTAGGGGAGCAGGCAATTTGTTTAGCCGGATAGCTGAATACTTTTCCTCACCGGCACCAAAGCTGCTGTAAAAAAATGCCAGGCTGCTTATATCACTGCCTTCAAAATCAAGGATCATATTTTCGCCGGCATGGTCTCTAATAAAAGCATTGATAAGGGCATGCGATGCCCCCAGCGTTTTTCCATTTGGATGATTGCCAACTAAAATATAATAAGCCCGTTTATGTGAAAAGAAGAAAACAGCTGCAGCCACCAACTGTCCGTCTTTTGTAAAAACTCCATAGGTTGTGGATTTTTGTTTTTGATAAAGCAACCTGCATAGTTTTTCAAAGTTGGAATAATCCGCATCCTTTAGATCCGAAAATTCGGTGGCCTGCGCTTTGGATAGATTAATAGCATCTTTAAAATCAATATTCTTTTTAACGGTTAAACCATATTGCTCAATTTTTTTGATGTTGCGTTTTATATTGTCCCGGAAAGCGGCGTACAATATTTCATAACTGTCATTAAGGTTCAGCAGATAGTTTGATCGTTCATATAAATTAAAACCGGGCAGTTTGAAAAAATTTCCGGCATTAAAATAAATATCCCAGTATTTGTATTTAACCGGAATCGCTTTCAGGAATTGATTCAGCAATTCAGCAGAAATATTTTTTCCAAAAGCACCGAGGCAGGCTGTAAATGGAGGTTGGTATAAATAATGAACGCCGTATTTTTTGTTCCATGTGAGCGGCATTACAGCGTCGTAGTTATTCAGCACAAGGCCTTCCCAGTTTTTTGCCATGCTGTCTAAATAAAAAGAATAACCATAGATGAGTCCGTTATCAGCATTTTCAATACAATCATCCCACTTCGTTTTGTCAATCTGTTGGTATGTGAGATGTGTGATTGGCAATTAGAATGGAATTTGGGGTATCAGTTTTCTCAGGTTGATATTTTGCAAATCAATACTGAATGCAATGTTTTTCAAAAATCTTTTTTCAGGAATGGTTGATTTGAAATAGTCCTTATACACTTTACTATACAAAAGCGGGATATAAATATTTACCACATTTTTGAATAAAGAAAGTTGCAGACCTGCGTCGTAGATAAACCTGCCCGTTGCCGCATTTTTTTTCCAGGCATCAGCATAAGTGCCAATATCAACAAACACCCTTATTGGTAACCTGAAAGGAAGAACTGCAAAGGGATTAATGCCATCAGGAATTGTACTTGTGAAATTAGCAGCCACCAGCCATTCATCCGTCTTTCCGATCTTGTCGCTTAAAAAATCGGTACGCACCTTAAAACCTCCATCCCTTATCATGATCTGCTGACTGGAGAAGCGGTCAAATTCGTTTCGCCCAGCAAAATAATTTTCATAGGTATAATCCTCATATCCTTTGGGACCTGTCATATTTAAATGATAGCGGTCGGTTTCAAATTGTTTGATAAATGTTTTATCGCCCAGGTAGAAAAATTTACCCGCAAATACCCGAACGTTCAATCCCCCTGCCTTTACATAATTGAAAAAATAATTTCCGGTGAAAGCCAGTCTGGCAAAGCCATCGCCCTGTTCAATCTGCAATGCGCCTGAGTAAGGATACAATACCCGGTTGTTTTCCACTGCAAACTTAACCTGGTTTACATATCTCGATTCGGCAGGGTAGGTTATCACATCAACATTGTTTACTGTATCTCTGGTAAACGACAAGCCTGTTTCGTTTATCAAAAATGTTTTCCATTGCAGGTAGCGTGTGATGGTGCTCCTTGGATTTTTATTGGCAAAGACAAATTTGAGAGATGGAACTATTTTTGAAAAACGTTGGGCATTGGCGGTATTCGTAGAGTCGGTAAAATTATCGCCTGTAAAGGTTGCGCCGGCTACTGCTATTTCAAGTTTTTGTCCGTTGTTGCCGGGATAAAGACTGTAACCAACCCGACCCAACCCATTAAACTGTTTACTTTTTGTAGCATACATGGGTGCCACAACAAACTGCAGTTTATTAAATGGTAATGTATAATTGTGTACAACTGCACCAAGCATCAACTTGTCATAAAAATTATAACCTACAGCAGGCGAAGCAAAAATATAATTGTGTTTATCGGTTTCTTTCAAACTGAAAAAAGAACTAAAGCGAATATCTTTTTTGACAGCTGACTTTTTTATTTCTCCTTTTTTGGTAAGCAGTGCGAAAACAGAATCCAAATTTCTGCCGCTGATATCTTCCATGGTTTGCTTAAAATCTTCGGGATAGGGATGCCTGAACTGCCAATGCTGGTAGTAGGCACGCATACATTTATCAAACGATTCTTTCCCCAACTTATCTTCAATTAATTTCATCCAGTCGCCTGTTTTTACATAAGCAATCATGTTGTAATTAATACCACTGAATTTTTCAGACGCGGTTTCAATTGGCTGATCTTTTTTAATGCCGGTTATTGTTTGCAACAAAGTGTTCTGCAAATTATCAGGCATTCTTTTTTTGATAAATGCATTATTGACTTGAATGAGTTCAATGTCCGTACTACCATACTGCTGCATCACATAGCGGTTGTCATAGTAGGTATTCATGCCTTCATCCATCCATGGATGTTTGCGTTCATTGGTTGCCAGTATAGCTTCAAACCAATTGTGACCAACTTCATGATTGATCACAAAGTCGAGTAATTTTTCGCTGCCTCCATCATCCAGTAAAGTGATTGTGGGATATTCCATGCCTCCTCCATTTCCGCCGTCAACAACAGTAACCACATTATACGGATACTCACCCAGCCATTGGCTCTTGGTAAGAATGGCCCGTTTGATCATGGCAATACTGTTTTTCCAGTTCTCGGCATTTTCAGAATAATAAAAAGCGCTTGCCAGTATTATTTTACCCGATGGCAATTTGAGAGTGTCTGATTTCAGGGTAAAAGTTTTATCGGCAAACCAGGCAAAATCATGAACGTTATTCTGAATAAACTTTAGTGTTTTTGTTTTTTTTGATGATACGGGATAATAATCTTCCTCGTCCTCAGTTTTCTTTTTTGGAAAGGGTTGCTTTTTAGGTTTGGGTTCTCGGTAAAAAGGTTTACGGCTTTTTAACCATTGCTTTTCCGAATCGTTTTGTAATTCGCCAGTTGATGCAACAAGATAATTTTCGGGCAATGTGATCTGTACATCATAGTTTCCAAACTCGGCATAAAATTCACCCTGGTCTAAATAAGGCATCGCATGCCAGCCTTTCCTGTCGTACACCGCAGGCTTTGGATACCATTGGGTAATTTGATAAGACTGGTCAACGTGCCCACCTCTTGAATAGTTATAAGGCAGTTTTGTATGAAAAGGAGTTTCAATTTTTGCAGTTGCTCCGGGCGCCAGTGGCTCCTCTAAAATAAGTTTGATGATATCCTGATGCTGCGGATGATCTTCGGTTTTGGCAACACTTCCATTCACTTTAAAATCCAACCGGTTAATATATCCACGTTTTTCGGTATTGCTGAAATAGAAAGCCGTACTTCCGTTTTGCAGAGCCTGGTCAGTATATGCAGTCTTATCATTTTTAAAGGCATTTGGCCACACATGAAACCAGATAAAATGCAATGTATCTGGAGAATTGTTTTTATAATCCATTTTCACAAATCCATCCAATGTATGTTCAACATCATTCAGCGATACATCAATTGTATAATTTACGTTTTGTTGCCAGTAGGTAGTTGATTGGGCATTCGCAATAAAAAATTGACCGGAAAAAAGCAGGAGTAAGCTGATGATTCTTTTCAAGGCGAATTAGTTTATTCAAAAATAACAAAATCAGCGTAATCGAAGTAATCTAAGAAATGGCAGGTTATTTGCCTTTCCCCGAAAAAATAATCCGGATAGTGTGCAGCATAATTTTAAAATCGAGCGACAGGGAAACATTTTCAATATAGATCAGATCGAATTGCATTCGCTCTATCATTTCTTCTACCGATTCGGCATAACCAAACTTAACCATTCCCCAGCTGCTCAGACCGGGTTTTACTTTCAGCAAATAATTGTATTCGGGGTGCTGCTGTATAATTTTATCGATGTAAAATTTACGTTCGGGCCTCGGGCCAACAAGGCTCATTTCGCCTTTAATAATATTCCAGAGTTGCGGCAGTTCATCCAGTCTCCATTTACGCATTACTTTACCCCATTTGGTGATTCTGGTATCATGATCACTGCTCAATTCGGGTCCATTGGGTTCTGCATCGGGTATCATACTTCTGAACTTGATCATAATGAAAGGCCGTCCCTTGTACCCAATTCTTTCCTGCGTATACAATAGCTTGCCTTTTGAAGAAAATTTAACACGAATTGCTGTATAGATGATGAGCGGCGATAAAATGATAATACTAAAAATACTTGCGCTGATATCAATCAGCCGTTTGATGTTCTGTTGCCATTGCGGCATCAGTCCACTCTGCAGTTCGATGAGCGGTACGCCGAGTACATTATTTGTTTTTACTGATCCGCTGA
>JAHEBJ010000107.1 GCA_024642285.1 Sphingobacteriales bacterium | reverse complement strand
CATATTTCAAAATGTAACTATCAGTCAACTCATTTCTCATACGTCGGGGATTGAAGATGCGGAATGGGTATTTGAGCAAAACTGGAAGTCAACCAGCTATGTCCGGGCAAATGATATTATGAACTGGTATAAAAATAATACCGTTAAACGTTTTGAGCCAGGAACGCAATTTGAATACAACAATGCTACTTATTATGTGCTAGTGCAAATAGTTGAAATGAAGAGCGGAATACCCTTTACTGAATACATGAAAAAAGTAGTTTTTGATAAAATAGGGATGAAAAATACTTATTATGTAAATGACCAAAATATTAAAAGCATCCCATACATGGCGGCTTGTTATGAAAAGGATAGTCTGGGAAATTGGGTTATGAACAAACATCCGCGACTTGATATTTTGGTTGGTGCAGGAGGACTCTATACCAATCTGGATGATTATGCAATCTATCTAGATGCGTTAAGAAATCACCAGATTTTAGATGAAACTTCCCACCAGCTCATATTTAAACCTATTTCAATGGATACCGAATTGCATTCAGAGGATATGCAGAAATTAAAAGGAGTGAAATCATCCTACGCCATGGGTTGGGAAGTAACCGATTCTTTAGCAATATCAGCAGGGCTTTATTATGGAGTGAACAACTGGTGTATTTTTAATTTGAATCGGCCCCTAAGCCTGATAATCTTTACCAATAATAACATTCTCTTTCAAGAAAGACTTGTAGACAAAACATACGCAATTATTGAGGATTATTATAAAACTACTGCCAACAATGGCTATTAGTAATTGCTTATTCTCGCCTACTTCTGAAAATCCTCGCGGATTTTCAGTTTGGTGTGTGCTTGCGAAGTTTAGTGCTAAACCACGCAACTACCCATAGACAAGACCGTTGGCTGTAATGCTAAACGAAACATTCATTAACCTAAATGCATTTAAAAGAACGGTTCAATAAAATGCTAATAACCTTTATTATAAAATGAAAAAAATAATTCTATTAAACTTAACGATTGTTTTGACAATTTCGCTAATGGCACAGGAAATTGACTCAACAAATCAAGCTTTGGACAGAGTTGCTATTAAAAAAACAGTAGAGAACTTTCTAACCGCAGCAGGGAATTATGACATAGAAGCTATATCGACTATGTTTACTTCAAAAGCAAATATTTCCGGAGCATCTTTGAAAAATGAAAAGTGGAATAGCTATAGAATGACTATTCAGGAATTTATAACAGCTCTAAAATCTGACCCTAACCCTAAAAAATACACGGAACCTGTAGACAACTGGATAATTCATGTAGACGGCGGACAAATTGCATTTGTCAGAGCCGACGCTACTTTGTTCAGGGACGGTAAACCACAAAGGCACAACATTGATTACTTCACATTGGTTAAAGAGAGCGAAGGATGGAAAATCTTAAATGGATCATATGTATCAACACCAGTTCAAGTGAAATCTAAATAGTAATAAACAAAAATAAACCTAATGGCACTTATCAATCCTCACATTAACTTCAACGGCAATGCCGAAGAAGCATTTACGTTTTACAAATCAGTATTTGGCGGAGAGTTTTCAAAAGTTGTTCGTTTTAAAGAGCTTGCCAGCCCTGAATTCCCCATTGCAGAAACAGAAGAAAATAAAATCATGCACATTGCATTGCCTATCGGTAAAAGTAATGTTTTGATGGCTAATGATGTTCCGGAATTCATGGGGAAAGTAAACGAGAATGAGAACAGAAGTAAAATTTCAATCAGTACAGAAAGCAAAGAAGAAGCTGATAAATTGTTTAATGGCCTTTCGGCAGATGGAGAAGTAGAAATGCCTATTTCAGACAGCCCCTGGGGTTCATACTTTGGTATGTTTAGAGATAAATATGGCATTGAATGGATGGTTGATTTTGATCCAAAATATAATGGAAAAGTATAAGCTTAAAACAACGAACGCCTCACAAGCGTATTAGTAATATGACAGCTTAACGGAAAAACAATCAGCAGCAGATTGTTAATTAGCTTCACTTTCGGCAGACAAAGTTCTTTTGAATTTTTACAGTGTAAATCGGTTTATATTGCAAACAGATTACTTTGTAAAAACAGGGCTCATCGCATGACAATTGTTATCAGAACGGTTTTGATATTTCTCTTTATAACAGGCACCATGTCTGTATCTGCTCAGGATTCCACTACTATGAAAAAGAAGAACGTCAACCTTGCATTGATACCGATGGTTTCATTTGACCTTTCAAAAGGATTTGGTATAGGGGCTATGGCTTCTGCATTTTATAACATGGATAAAAAAGATACCATCTCCCCTCCATCTACAACAACACTGGTTATTCGCTATACGACCAATGGCAGTTGGTTTGGCGTTATTGGCCAGCGGCTTTTTTTAAACCAGGATAATTGGCGAATTGGAATGGGTGCAGGTTATGTAAACAACAACTTTCAAACCTATAGCAATGTACCCGGAGCCGAAGACGTGGTAGTGCCATACAACACCAAAATGAAATTCCTGGCAGTGATCGTCCGGCGACGGGTATACAAGCGCTTATATGCGGGGATCAACTTACAGCTGGGTGATGCAAAAACCGAATTTGATATAGACACTTCATCAGTAATAAATGCTAAACAAAACGCTTTAGGCCTCAATCTACTGAATGACAGCCGTGATTATATTTATTATCCAACTAAAGGTATCCAGGCTGGTTTCTCCGCTTTGTTTTTTACTAAATGGCTAGGCAATGAAATTGCTTTTCCCAGGTTTACCGGTTTCTTCAATTATTATCATCGATTATCAGAAAAAAATATTCTGGCTGCCAGGATATATACCCGTTTCGCATTAAGCGATAGTATTCCCTTTGTGGCGGAAAGTAATGTTGGCGGCAAAGATCTGCGTGGATATAGTTCTGGAAAATACAAAGATGCGCAGGTATATGATATACAGGCGGAAAACCGTTGGAATTTTCACAAAAAATGGGGAGCCGTTGTCTTCGCTGGCGTGGCAGTAACCAATTCTCCTGCTAATGGTTTCAGCAGTTTGTTACCAGCGGGCGGTATTGGACTGCGTTACCGGATCATCCCTTCCAGGAAGATAAATGCCGGCGTAGATGTAGCCATCGGCAAAGACGATTGGGGCTTGTATTTCAGAATCAACGAAGCATTTTAGACAATACTTAATTTGATACCTTAATGTTTTCCAACTAAATAATTGGTACACGAACAAACGCCTGCGATAAAAGTATTGATGCAAGTAGGGTTTGAAATTGAAATAATCAGCTGCATTTTCGGCAGACAAATAAAGCCAAGCAAAAATTCTTATCTTCATCATCAAAGCTAAGCATCGGCACAGGATCGGCGGTTATTAAATCCCCATCTGCAACAATACTCAACGATTGGTAGAAATTTATTTTTGCATGAAGGCATCTCGAAATGTATAATTCAACATTTATAAACCGTTAGAAATTGCTAATTTGTTCATAAACCCAAAACTACATAGCATGAATACTATTCAAAAGCTTATTCAGGATGTTTCAACAGCTCGCATTTTATACCTTGATAAAATAGCTAACTTAACCGAGCTGCAGGCCAGTTGGAAACCTGACCCTGAAGTATGGAATATCATAGAAATTACGGAACACCTATTTTGGGCTGAACAGGGAGGAATCGTTGGTATGTGGAAAACCCTGCATGCTATAAGAGAAGGCAATATAGCCCGAACCTATGAATCCCCACATAAGGAAATGCCAATTGAACAAATAATTGATATGACATGGCAACCTAAAGAAAAAGTGCCAGCAATTGCTGCACCCCGACTGGGCGGTCCATTATCTTTCTGGAAGCCATCTCTAAAGAGTTTACAAGAGCTACTTGCCGCATTTGGACAAGACATTAAAGCAGATGAATTAAGATTGAAAGCACACCCTCACCCAATTTCAGGAGATTTAGATTTTCAACAGCGGATTGAATTTTTACGTTTCCATATTAACAGACACATGGAACAAGTTTCTCAACTTCTTAAAATGATGCCCCGCTAACGAAGGTTTAACATAAAAAAAGTAGAAGTTGATTTCTGCAACTTCTGCCAACATTGGTATTGCCAAATGTTGGGCTCAGCTTGGAAACAATCAGGAGCAGAATTTTTGTTGTATTCCAGTTCAGAGGCTGGATGAGCAAAGCCGTTTTCGATCAAAACTATATTACAATCAATTTTCTTGCTTCTGTCGGCGGAATCTTTGAGTAGACACATTCCGGCGTGCACTTTAGCAAACATTTCCATTGTACAGGGTTCCCCCCGCCCCTTCTTTCATCAAGTGATGCTTGGTAAAAAGGAATAATAGCTATGGCTGCTTTTCGCATGTCGGCAGGAACCGATATCTGTACGTATAACTCTGCGTATTTTTTAATAGCAACAATAAGAAATTATTTTGGCGTTATCATTACCCCTTTAAATAAAAAAAGCTTCAGAAAAAAGAATATGTTTTTGAAGCTGTCACAAGATCCGACTTTCAAAGCAAACTTTACTACTTACCTTTTGTTGAATAAATTCTTCAGCAAGCTGATCTGCACAAATAACATAATGGTTAATAATCCGCTTGCATATAAACTGATGGTTGAAAATTTATACGCTGTCAGGTTCCTCATCATATTTTCAGTAACTGTTTGAAGATCGGGCATTATTACACCCTGCAAAGAAAACTCTTGTGAATTGGTTATAACATAACCCGTCAATCCGGCTACTGCAATAAAAATGAGTACCCAGGCTGTTTTTGATATCAATGGTTTGTAAACTATCGGCCTGCTTATTTCGGCAGCCTCAACCTGCACCATCAGGCTAGCAGTAAAATTGGCAGAAGGATTTTCAACCGAAGTTTCCTTCATCATTTTGTCTGCGAATTTTTCCAGCGGTTTATTGTTATCAGCTTTCATAATGTGCTATCATTTCGGTTTGTAACTGTGTTTTTAATACGGTGGCCAGTTTTTTTCTGCTGCGGTACAATTTTATTTTAACATGGTTGCTTTTGATGCCCATGATCTTTGCGATATCCTTTATCGACTGCTCCTCAAAATAAAACAACGTTAGTATAAAACTGTCCTCAGCCGCCAACAAATTTAAACAATCCTGTATCATCTGCTTCCTCTCTTGTGCTTCAAGTGCGTCCAGTGAGCTGTCCAGCGATCTGATCTGCTGCTCGTTAAATTCATCAATGGCCACAACGGTTTGTTCTTTTTTATTTTTTCTGATGCGGTCGAGGCAGGTATTATAGGTTATTTTATACAACCATGTAGAAAAACGGGCATCGCCTTTAAATTCAGCAAGCGAACGATAAACTTTTAAGAACGAATCCTGGGCTGCTTCTTCAGCCCCTTCCCTGCTTTTCAACATTTTCAGTGCCAGCGTAAAAACCATGGCCTTATACTGGTCAACCAACACAGCAAATGCCTGTGTATCGCCTTTAATTACGAGGTTGATATAATGTTGGTCATTTAAACTAGCCATATATTAATAAATAAGACGACAATCAAGCCGGACAGGTTACAGCTTTAAATAAATATTTCAGATTCTGTAACCAACGGTCCAGACAGGGCGTCGTATAGTATGAACCAATTAAAAATAAACAATTAAAAAACAAACAGTATGGAAGCAATATTAATTCCCATCGTAATGTTCCTGGTCATCTTTGGAATTTTTTACCTCTATCTTTCAACAAGAAACAGAGAACGTCTGGCACTAATTGAAAAAGGTGCCGATGCCAGCATATTTATGAGTGGCAGAAAACACACGGCACCAATCTGGAAAGTACTAATCTTAAACCTGGCACTTTTGCTAATGGGAATTGGAATAGGTGTTTTCCTTGCGCT
>JAHEBJ010000044.1 GCA_024642285.1 Sphingobacteriales bacterium | reverse complement strand
GGTGGAGTAACAAGTTCTCATATCCTTCATGGATCAGCCAATACCATCGGCGGACAAACACAATTGATAAAACTGCGCTGGGGTGCAAACGATCAGGATCTGAAATTTGCAGGCGCCGATCCTTTTATCAAATTCGCTCTTGGCGAAAATGTAAAAAGAAGTTCATCCACCCAGGGTAATACACGTTTCCCTGATACCCGAATGGGTGTTGACCAGGTGTTGATGGATGCTTTTCAAAGAGCAACCGATTATCAGGCTGCTTTGAAAGCTGCAGGAGCCAAAGGAAATATCAGAAGAGATCTTGAACTGGATGCCTTGGTAGAGATCATGAATAAAAAGAGATTCATCACTTGCCACTCTTATGTACAAAGTGAAATTAATGCTACAATGAAAGTGGGCGATAAATATGGATTTACTGTAAACACCTTCACTCATATTTTAGAAGGATACAAAGTTGCTGATAAGATGAAAGCGCATGGCGCCAATGCTTCTACCTTTAGCGACTGGTGGAATTATAAAATGGAAGTAGTGGATGCCATTCCTTACAATGCGTATATCATGCAGAAGGTTGGATTGAATGTTGCCATCAATTCGGACGATGCTGAAATGGCACGCCGGCTTAATCAAGAAGCTGCCAAGAGTGTTAAGTATGGCGGCATGAGTGAAGAAGATGCCTGGAAAATGGTTACCATCAACCCTGCAAAAATGATGCATGTTGACAAGCAAACGGGAAGTATAAAAGTTGGAAAAGATGCCGATCTGGTTCTTTGGAGTGATAATCCTTTATCGATTTATGCCAAGGCCGAAAAAACAATTATTGATGGTATCATTTATTTCGACAGGGAAAAAGATGCAGCGATGCGTAAAACCAATCAAGCCGAAAAAGCCAGGATTATTGCAAAACTTGCTGCAGCTAAAAGAACAGCCGGGCCGGGTGGTGCAGGTGCTGGTGCAGGTCGTGGCGCAAGACCGAGGTTTGAAATTATAAACACCTGTGGTGATCATTATCACAGTCATGGTTTATTGGGTATTGACAATGATGACCTGGACAATCAATAATTAATCTGAAAAAATAAACAAATGAAAAAAATAATTTTTTATATAGGCTGTTTCTTTGCAATAACCAATGTTTTTGCACAGGAAACCATTTTACCCGGTAATGCGCAAAACGAAACAATTGCATTGACTAATGCTACCATTCATGTAGGCAACGGTCAGGTAATCAGCAACGGTTCGGTTGTTTTAAAGAATGGAAAGATTACTGAAGTTGGAACAAGTGTTTCAACTTCCGGTGCAAAAGTTATTGATTGCAAGGGGAAGCATATTTATCCTGGACTTATACTCACAGCATCGCAGCTGGGTTTGGCAGAAGTTAATAGTGTTAGAGCAACCATCGATGCTTCGGAAATTGGCGAAATAAATTCAAGTATCCGTTCCATTGTTGCTTACAATACCGATTCAAAAGTCATCAACACTTTGCGTACCAACGGAATTTTGTTAGCAAACGTTATTCCGGCCGGTGGAATTATTTCGGGCTCATCATCTGTTGTACAACTGGATGCATGGAACTGGGAAGATGCAGCATATAAGATGGACATCGGCATTCATTTTCGTATGCCTTCATTATTAATCCGTACTGGTGGAAGAAGAGGTGGATTTGGTGGGCAACAATCAAATGTTGATCCGGTAAAAAGAGGACTTGAACAAATTGAAAATGTAAAAACTTTTTTCCGTGAAGCAAAAGCGTATTTAACAGAAAGTAAACACGAAAACACCAACCCTAAATACGAAGCGGTACGAAATCTTTTTAATAGGAATCAAAAACTCTTCATCCATTGCAATATTGTAAAAGAAATGTTGCTTGCAGTTGATTTTGCCAAAGAGTTTGGTTTTGATGTGGTTTTAGTAGGTGCAGTTGACAGCTGGCAGATTGCTGATATTTTGAAACAGAATAACATTGCTGTTATCCTTAATCAATTGCATGATTTGCCAACGATGATTGATGATGACATTGATCAGCCTTTTAAAACACCCGCCATGTTGCAAAAAGCCGGAGTTTTCTTTTGTATTAATGACGACGATGGACAGGCCCGTTACCGCAATCTTGCTTTCAATGCAGGCACGGCATCGGCCTATGGTTTAACAAAAGAAGAAGCCCTAAGCGCTATTACCTTGAATGCAGCCACCATTTTAGGCATTGCGGATAAAACCGGCAGTATAGAAACCGGTAAGGATGCCAACATTGTAGTTAGTGAAGGTGATATTTTAGACATGCGTACAAATATTATAACCAACGCTTTTATCCAAGGCCGCCAGATTGATTTGAATAACAAACAAATGCAACTGGCAGATAAATATGAGAAGAAGTATGGGATAAAGTAATATAAGAATAATTTATAAAAAACGCTGCTCCCAAAAAGCAGCGTTTTTTTCATCTTCCGATAAGATTTTAAAAGCTAATTTTAAACTTATGCGAATCATGAAATTATTTTTGCTAAAGTACCCAGTCGGCACCCGATTGGTTCTTGCCGTAATATTATTTGGCTGCTCGCTACTCGTTACCGGCTTTATCCAGATTGATTTAGTTAAAAAATATTTTCCGTTCGTTTCTGTAATCCTGTTGACAATATCAACATGGTTTTTATATAAAACTGAAGGCAAGTCATTAAAAACAATCGGGCTGAACATTTCATTTCGTAATATTGGTTTTTTGCTTTTAGGATTGGCAATTGGCGTAGCAGCCTTGGGGCTTCAAAAATACATCAGTTCATTCTACACAGGCGAAAAATGGACGATTAACCCTTCCGTTATTATCGAAAAACTGGCGCTGTCATTATATATTATCCTGCCAACAGTTGCAGTGGAAGAGTTTCTGTTCAGAGGATATTTGTTTAAGAAGACAATAGAAGTAAGCAATGTTGTAAAAGCGAACATAATTTTTTCAGTCCTTTTTATGCTGATACATATTTTAGATGCCAATGTCCTGCAAAACCCGGCAAAGCTGATTTTCCTGGCAGTATCAATTCCTGTTGGTCATTTACTTTTTGCAACAGCCCTATTAAAATCTAACACTTTGTTTTTTCCTATCGGATTGCATTGGGGAAACAACTGGGCTGCGCAAAATTTATTTGGTAACGATACCAACAATAGTACGCTCATGCATACTACTAATACTAACATCAATTCCTGGACAAATTTTATCATTATCCTTGTCCTCTTTAACGGATTTTTTCTGTTAATTACTTTTTTAATATGGAAGTGGGGTACATGGAAGTCTTGAAAGAATGGCAGTTTGAAGGCATTAACTACAACCGTTTTAACGGTACCTTTACTTCTTTAATTTTTTCTTATGAACAGAATTGCAGAATCGGAGTTGATTATTAATGACAGGGGCGGCATCTATCACCTGGACGTAAGACCGGAAGAATTGGCAGATACCATTATTGTGGTTGGCGACCCGGGCCGTGTTGAAAAAGTGAGCAAACATTTTGATTCAATTGAACATCGTTTATCTCATCGTGAATTTGTAACGCACACAGGGCGTATTGGAAACAAACGCTTATCTGTAGTGTCAACAGGCATTGGCCCGGATAATATTGATATCGTTTTTAACGAACTGGATGCTTTGGCCAATATTGATTTTGAAACAAGAACGGTAAAAGAAAATCTTACCAAACTTAATATTATCAGGTTTGGAACTTCGGGTTCTTTACAAGCCGATATCCCGGTTGATAGCTTTGTAGCATCTACGCACGGCCTTGGTTTGGACAATCTCCTTAATTTTTACAGTTATCAAAAAACAGCCGATGATAAAGCGATGGCTGATGCATTTATTGAACAGACAGGATTAAATACAACCATCACCAATCCATATGCTTTTAGCGGAAGTGAAACATTATTGAATAAATTTAATGAAGGATATCACAATGGCATTACGGTAACCTGTCCTGGTTTTTTTGGTCCGCAGGGAAGAGTGTTACGCTTGGGATTAGCAAGTCCCGGCCTGGTTGACAAACTCTCTCATTTCAATTTTAATAATCATCGAATCACTAACTTTGAAATGGAAACCTCTGCCATATTTGGTTTGGGCAAATTGATGGGCCACGAATGTATGAGCATTAATACCATAATTGCCAACCGGGTGGTAAAAGAGTTTTCGAAAGACGGCAATGCGGCTGTTGAAAATATGATTAAGAAATCGCTGGAAGCTTTAACTGCATCCTGAGAAAAGCAAATTATAAACATGATAGCAACAAAAATAATTCCTGATTTCTCCGCTCCTGTACATATTGATCAGGTTGGTATAGAAGAAAGAGCAAGCCGGTTTACCAAGCGAAGTATAAAAAACGAAAGCAAGATAAACGGACTGAAACTTGCCCTGAACATGATTGACCTCACCACATTGGAAGGAAAAGATACACAGGGAAAAGTAAAACAGCTTTGTTACAAAGCGTTGCACCTTCATGATACATATCCCGGGCTGCCAACCGTTGCGGCCATTTGTGTTTATCCTTCCATGGTAAAAACAGCAAAGATTGCGCTAAGAGATTCAGGTGTAAAAGTGGCATCTGTTGCAACGGCGTTTCCCAGCGGACAATCAACACGTGATATTAAAATAAGAGATACCAAATATGCCGTACAGAATGGAGCGGATGAAGTGGATATGGTCATCTCCCGTGGAAAATTTTTAGAAGGCGAGTACAATTTTATTTTTGATGAGATTGCTGCCATAAAAGAAGCCTGCGGCGAGGCAAGATTAAAAGTTATTTTAGAAACCGGTGAATTGGTTACTTATGATAAGGTTCGTAAAGCAAGTGATATTGCCATGTATGCCGGTGCCGATTTTATAAAAACTTCCACCGGAAAAATTTCACCTGCTGCCACCATGCCTGTTACTTTGGTAATGCTGGAAGCCATCCGTGATTTTTATTACAAGACAGGAAAGAAGATTGCGATGAAACCAGCCGGTGGAATTTCAAAATCAAAATTGGCCCTGCATTATTTAGTTATGCTGAATGAGGTGTTGGGTGAAGACTGGTTGAATAATGAATGGTTCAGGTTTGGTGCAAGCAGCCTGGCCAATGATATATTAATGCAGTTAATGAAACAGAAGACAGGAGTTTATCAATCGGCAGATTATTTTTCAATAGATTAAAATTGTACGCAAACTGCAAAGCAAACGCAAAGCCGCAATTTTTCCTTTGCGAACTTTTTAAACCTTGCGTCTTTGTGTGAAAATAAATAAAACATAAAATGGCAAAAGCTTCAAAAAAAAATACCATCAAATTAAAATTCGACAGTGCCAGAAAACTGGCACCGGCACCGGAGAGTAAGGCTGGCGCAAAAATAGATCCTCAATATGATCTGTTTATCAATGGTAAGTTTGAAAAACCGACCAGTAAAAAATACTTTGCTTCCATCAATCCGGCAACAGAAGAAAAATTATCGATGATTGCAGAAGCCAACCAGGCGGATGTAAACAAAGCAGTTAAAGCGGCTAGAGGAGCTTACGACAAGAACTGGAAAAAAATGCCGCCTGCTGAAAGGGCAAAATACATTTACAGAATTGCAAGAATGGTGCAGGAAAGAGCCCGGGAATTTGCCATCATTGAAACGCTGGATGGCGGTAAACCAATTCGGGAGAGTCGTGATTTTGATGTGCCCACTGCTGCCAATCATTTTTTTTACTATGCAGGCTGGGCCGATAAGTTAGAGTATGCTTTTCCAAACAGAACAACATCGCCACTTGGCGTGGCTGGTCAAATCATTCCCTGGAATTTTCCATTACTGATGGCTGCCTGGAAAATTGCGCCGGCACTGGCTTGCGGAAATACCGTTGTTTTAAAACCGGCGGAGAACACTTCATTAACTGCATTAAAGCTTGCTGAAATTATTCAGGAAGCTGATTTGCCGCCCGGCGTTGTAAATATTATTACCGGTGCTGGATCAACTGGTGCGGCAATCGTCAATCATCCCGATGTAAATAAAATCGCCTTCACCGGTTCAACCGATGTTGGAAAAATTATTCAGCGTGCTATTGCTGGTACCGATAAAAAAGCAACACTGGAACTGGGTGGTAAAGCCGCCAATATCATTTTTGATGATGCACCACTTGACCAGGCTGTTGAAGGTGTTATCAATGGTATCTTCTTTAATCAGGGACATGTATGTTGCGCAGGTTCACGTTTGTATGTACAGGAATCTGTTTTCAAAGAAGTGGTTCGTAAGTTGAAAGACAGGCTGGAGACTTTGATCGTTGGTGATCCGATGGATAAGAATACTGACATTGGCGCCATCAATTCAAGAGAGCAATTAAACATCATCAATAATTATATAAAGATTGGCCAAAAGGAAGGTGCAGAAATGTACCAAAGCTCTGCCGACTTACCTAAGAAAGGTTTTTATTGCAGACCAACCATCTTCACCAATGTGGCACAAAGCAACCGCATTGCACAGGAAGAAATTTTTGGGCCGGTGCTGGCCATACAAAGTTTCCGTACAGATGATGAAGTAATTGAAAAAGCAAACAACACACCTTACGGGCTCAGTGCAGGCGTATGGACTGACAAGGGTTCTAAGATTTTTAATCTCACCACCAAATTAAGAGCGGGAGTTATCTGGGCAAATACGTTTAATAAGTTTGATCCTACATCACCGTTCGGTGGATATAAAGAGAGTGGGTATGGAAGAGAAGGTGGATTGCATGGGTTGAATACGTATGTTAACGTCGTTTAAGGTTTAAGTCGTTTAAAGGTTTTTTAGTATAAAATCTGCCAGCTTTTGAACAAACCCTTAAACGACTTGAACGATTTTTAACCATTAAACGTTTCCTTATGGCAACGATAAAAAGATTTGAAGATTTAGATGCATGGAAAATCAGTCGGGAGCTGTGTAAAAAGATTGGAGAAATAATAGACAAAGAATTATTTCAGAAAAATTACAGACTGATTGGACAGATAGAAGGATCATCCGGATCAATCATGGATAATATTGCTGAAGGATTTGAAAGAGGAACCAGGGCAGAGTTTATTCAGTTTTTAGGATATTCAAAAGGTTCTTGCGGAGAATTCCGTTCACAGCTATATAGAGCCTTGGATAGAAAATATATTACTCAAATTGAGATTGAAGAATTATTTGTACTGGCGACACGAATTAGTGCAATGATTCAAAAATTTATTGAGTATTTACAAAAAACAGAAGTTAAAGGAGTTAGAAAGAAATAACCTTTAAACGATTTAAACCATTCAACGTTTTAAACGAATAAGATTATGGCAACCACAACAGGCAACAGACTTGAAGTTTTAAAAACTTACAAAATATACATCGGAGGACAATTCCCCCGTACCGAATCGGGCAGGTATTATATTGCAACCAACAGCAAAAAAGAAAAGCTTGCAAATGTCTGCCTGAGTTCCAGAAAAGATTTTAGAGATGCCGTGGGTAAAGCCCGTGGAGCCTTTGGGGGCTGGAGCGGCAGAGCAGCTTTTAACCGTGGACAAATACTTTATCGCATTGCCGAAATGCTCGAAGGCCGTAAAGCACAATTCGTTGATGAGTTAATGAAACAAGATTCCACCAAAGCTCAAGCCGAAAAAGAAGTAAGCCTTTGCATTGACCGTTTAATTTATTACAGCGGCTGGTGCGATAAATTTCAGCAACTCTTCAGTTCTGTAAATCCGGTTGCTTCTTCGCATTTTAATTTTTCCAACCCTGAGCCGATGGGTGTTATTGCTACCATTGCTCCGCAGGGAGATTCATTGCTTGGATTGGTTTCTGTAATTGCTCCCATCATCGCCGGAGGAAATACTTGCGTTGCTTTAGCTTCAAACACAAAACCACTTTGTGCAGTAACATTTGCTGAAGTACTTAACAGCTCAGATTTACCGGGTGGTGTTGTAAATATTCTTACCGGTAAAGTGGCCGAACTTGCCCCCTTCTTTGCCGATCATATGGATGTGAATGCAACCGTTTATTGCGAAAGCGATGCCACTACTCAAAAAATGATCAAAGAAAAATCTGCCTTGAATGTAAAACGAGTTGTTCTGTACGATAAAGTAAAATGGAATGATGCAGGCGGCCAGTCTCCTTATTTTATTATGGACCTGCAGGAAATAAAAACCACCTGGCACCCGATTGAAAATATTGGCGGGGCAAAGGCCGGTTATTAATAAAACTTTCTTTTAAAACCGACTCAACATTGAATCGGATTATTTAACTACTTAGCCAGCCATTTTCATTTGTAGCAGAAAAATCAAAATACCTGCCGCAAATCCAATGAGCGCTATCCAGCTTATTCTTTTAAGGTACCAGATAAAATTTACATGTTCAATTCCCATAACGGCGACTCCTGCAGCCGAACCTATTATGATAGCACTACCGCCGGTTCCGGTGGTCAAAGCCAGAAATGTCCAGAATGGATGGTCGGTAGGATATGTTGCTAAGTCGTACATTCCCTGTGAGGCTGCAACTAACGGAACATTGTCAAGAACTGCCGAAAGTAATCCTAACGTTGTACCGATAGCGAAATCATTTTTAAGATTTTCACTAAAAATGATCGCCAGATCTTTCAGTAAACCAAAAGATTCCAATGCTGCAACAGCCAATAATATACCTAAGAAAAATAAAATACTTGGTGTATCAATTTTTTGCAGCGCATTGGCAAGTGTAAATCTTTTTATCTCGTCAGGCTTTTTGTCCTTATGCATGAAAGTGGTTATCACCCAAATTAAACCCAGTGCCAACATCATTCCCATAAATGGCGGCAGGTGAGTAAGCGTTTTAAATATTGGAACAAAAATCAGCAAACCTATACCGGCTATAAGTATAATTTTACCGTCTTTTTTTTCTTTAGCAGTTGTTTCCGGTTTTGGCATCAAATCAAACCGTTTCCCCCTAAAACGATAGGCCATAATAAACATAGGTATAGCACAGACTGCGATACTGGGAAGAATCAACTGCTTCATTATATTTAACGCACTGATCTGTCCTCCAATCCACAACATGGTTGTTGAGACATCTCCTAAAGGTGACCATGCGCCGCCGGCATTTGCTGCAATTATTATCATGCCAGCAAACCAAAGCTTATCCTGCCGGTCACTCAACAATTTCGAACACAAGGAAGTCATCACAATGGCTGTAGTTAAATTATCCAGTAAGGCCGACAGGAAAAAAGTAAGGAAACTAACTATAAGTAAAAGTTTTTGTTTACTAACCGTACTTATTCTTTGAGTAATGAAATCGAACCCGTTATGCGAATCTATCAATTCAACAATCGTCATGGCACCTAACAAAAAAAACAGGATTGAAGATATTTCCCCCAAATGTTCCAGTAATTCATCACTCACAACATGAGGAGACTCACTTTTCAGAATATAAATTGTCCAGCAAATTACCCCGGTAATTAGTGCCGATGCAGCTTTATTAAGTTTTAAGTTATGTTCAAAAGCGATAGCGAGATATCCCAAAATAAACACAGTAATAAGCAATATTGTTACCATAATTGAAAATCTATCTTTTTTGTTTCATTTTTTACTTATCCGGGTTTCTAAAACCCATTCGCTCAAATTTAATTCTTACACGATTCAGTTAAAATGCAAAACAAGCAGTTGGTCAAATGATTCTTGTCATGTTAATTAACTTGCAGAATCCAAAATACTGCACAATAAAAAGCCCTGTAAATTCCAGGGCGTTTTTTTATTTTAAACTTTTAATATTAATTACCCATGGCAGTGCTTATACTTTTTACCACTTCCACAAGGACAAGGATCATTTCTTCCCGGAGCTTTTTCAACACGGATAGGTTCCTGCTTTATATGCTCTGATGGATCATGATAATCATTCTCCCCGCTTAAATGCTCCGGCCCACCGGCACCGGCAAATTCTTCTTTACGTTGGCGCATTTTGCTAAGGTCAGTCTTTCGTTCACGGCCTTCACGTATCTGCCCGGCATTGGTTTGCTCCATCGGTATCTGTGCATGGCAAAGGAAACTTACAATATCCTTATTCACTTTATCATCCATCTGCTTAAAGGCACCAAAGGCTTCAATCTTATAAATAACCAACGGGTCTTTTTGTTCATAAGAAGCAGATTGCACACTCTGACGAAGATCGTCCATAGCACGCAAATGTTCCTTCCAGGCATCGTCAATTAATGCCAAAGTGATATTACGCTCCAAAGCATCATTCAATTCCATGCCTTCGGTAGCCAGATATTTATCAAGATTGGCCAATGCCTGAATATGCTTCTTTCCATCGGTAAATGGTACAGCAACATTTTCAATATGGTTGCCCTGCTCTTTACGGATATTTTTAATGATGGGCAGGGTCTGGTTCACCATTGCCTGCGTCTTGCTACGGTACTGCGTTACAGCTTCTTCATATAATCTTTCGGTAAGTGTATTTACATCCGCTTTATCCAGTTCTGCTGCTGTTATGGAAGTATCTATTCCAAAATTCACAATAGCTGCAAGTTTAAATTCACTATGATTATTGATTTCTCTGAACGACAGGATTAATCCATTTGCTACAGAGTAAAACGAATTATCAAGGTCGAGTGCAAGCCTTTCGCCAAACAATGCATGGTTACGTTTTTTATACACCACGTTACGTTGTTTGTTCATCACATCATCATACTCAAGCAACCGTTTACGAATGCCAAAGTTATTTTCCTCTACTTTCTTCTGTGCACGTTCAATTGATTTGGTAATCATGCTGTGCTGAATCACTTCGCCTTCTTTGTAACCCATACGATCCATTAGTCCGGCAATTCTTTCACTGCCAAACATCCGCATCAGGTCATCTTCCAGCGAAACAAAAAAGCTTGAACTTCCCGGATCTCCCTGGCGACCGGCACGACCACGCAACTGCCTGTCAACACGACGACTCTCATGACGCTCGGTACCCAATATCGCCAAACCACCGGCTTCCTTTACGCCTGCCCCCAATTTAATATCGGTACCACGACCAGCCATGTTTGTTGCAATAGTAACAGCGCCTGCCAAACCTGCTTCGGCAACTACCTGTGCTTCCTTTCCATGTTGTTTTGCGTTCAATACATTGTGTGGAATATTTTTTTGTTTCAGCATTCTTGCCAGCAGTTCACTCACTTCAACATTTGTTGTACCTACCAGGCAAGGCCTCCCTGCGGCACGCAATTTTTCCACTTCTTCAATTACAGCTTTATATTTTTCACGTTTGGTTTTATAAACAAAATCCTGGTCATCTTTTCTTATCACTGGTACATTTGTAGGAATCGTTACCACATCCAGTTTATATATACTCCAGAACTCACCTGCTTCTGTTTCGGCCGTTCCGGTCATCCCGGCCAGCTTATGATACATACGGAAATAATTCTGCAGCGTTACTGTTGCATAGGTTTGTGTAGATGCTTCGATTTTTACATTCTCTTTCGCTTCAATGGCCTGATGCAGTCCATCTGAATAACGGCGGCCTTCCATAATACGGCCTGTTTGCTCATCCACAATTTTAATAGCGCCATCAATCACCACATACTCAACATCTTTGTCGAACAGTGTGTATGATTTTAATAACTGATGAACCGTGTGAATCCGCTCGGCTTTTAAAGCGTAGTCATTCAGCAATGCTTCTTTCTGGCTCAGTTTGTCATCGGCACCTAAAGAACTCTTTTCAATATCCGCCAATTTTGTAGCAATATCCGGCAGAATAAAAAATTCAGGGTCTTCTCCGCCCTTAGTAATTAACTGAATTCCCTGATCAGTAAGATCTACCTGGTTATTTTTTTCATCAATGGTAAAGTACAATTCGGCATCAACCTTTGGCATTTCCTTTTGCTGATCGGCTAAATAATAATTTTCGCTTTTCTGCATTTTTACACGAATTCCCGGCTCACTTAAAAATTTAATTAAGGCACTGTTCTTTGGTAAACCACGGTGGGCACGGAACAAAGCCAGTCCGCCATCCTTAGGATCATCATTGCCTTCGGCGATCTTCTTTTTTGCTTCAATTAAAAACTGGTTGGTTGCTTTACGTTGGGCTTCTATTAGTTTTTCAATCCTTGGTTTCAGGTCGAAGAACTGCTGCGTATTATCGCTGTGACCAATCGGTCCACTTATAATTAACGGCGTACGGGCATCATCGATCAATACACTATCTACCTCATCCACCATAGCGAAATGATGTTTACGTTGCACCATTTCTTTTGGCGTGTGCACCATATTATCACGCAGGTAATCAAAACCAAACTCATTATTGGTACCATAAATAATATCAGAGTTATAAGCCTTGCGGCGGGCATCGCTGTTGGGTTCGTGTTTGTCAATACAATCAACAGTTAATCCTAAAAATTCAAAGATGGGGCCGTTCCACTCACCGTCCCTTTTTGCCAGGTAATCATTCACGGTAACAATATGGACACCCTCACCCGACAGTGCATTCAGATAGGCTGGCAAGGTACTTACCAAAGTTTTACCCTCACCGGTTGCCATTTCGGCGATCTTACCTTCGTGTAAAACAATTCCACCAATGAGCTGTACATCATAATGCACCATGTTCCAGGTAATTGTGCCTCCACCGGCTGTCCAGGTATTTTTATAAATGGCTTTATCGCCTTCAATAATAATATTGGTTTTTTTTGCCGCAAGGTCTCTGTCTAAATCGGTTGCAGTACTTTCCAATGATTCATTCTCTTTAAAACGGCGGCTGGTTTCTTTCACTACAGCAAAAGCTTCGGGTAAAATTTCTTTCAACACTACCTCAAGCTGTTTGTCCTTTTCTGTTTTAAGTTCATCAATCTCTTTGTAAAAAACATCCCGGCCGCTGATATCAGCAACAGGTAACTCTTCGGCGGCTTTCTTTTTTTCTGCAATTGAGGAATTGATGGTATTGAGATGCGCTGCAATGCGTTCCTTAAACTCCGAAGTCTTATTCCGCAGTTCATCGTTGCTGAGAGTTTGATATTGGTCAAAAAACTGGTTGATCTGTTCAATTGCAGGCCTGATTTTCTTTACGTCCTTTTCGCTTTTATTACCGCCAAAAAGTTTTGAAATAACTCCAATCATAAATACTGTGTTGTTGGGTATGCTGTTAATTAATTATTATAAAGACTATCCTAGGTCAAAATTGATGCTGAAAACCAGCTAAAGCCATTTTGACAGTACAACCCCAATCTTTTGGGGAAACAAAGGTAAGCATTGTTTGGGGTTGCAAGAATGCCATTAGTAACAAAAAAACAGGCAGCAAAAACAATCTTCGTCCTTGTTTGTTACGTATTTTGTACAATTAAAACGAAACATATGCAAAAGCGAATCCTGCTTATTTGTCTCATCTGCGCTTCATTATCGTGCTATTCGCAAAAAGTGGATCTGTTGAAATTTGAGAAGGACCGCACCAGTATTCAAAAAAAATCAATGATGGCGCTTGCTGGCTGGTCGGTTGCAAATATTGTTGGCAGCGGTATTGCTACCAATACCCGCAATAAGGAAGTACGCTATTTTCACCAGATGAATGTAATGTGGGGCAGTATTAATCTGGCCATTGCCGGATTGGGTTATTGGAGCGCCAGCCGGGAAAAAATTGATAACCCAACACTGGAATCGGTGTTAAAACACCAGAACAGGATCGAAAAGACCTATTTAATAAATGCCGGACTTGACGTGTTGTATGTGGGCTCTGGCCTGCTGATGAACAAAACAAGCAACAATCAGAAAAACCCGGAGCGATTTAAAGGCTATGGTAACTCTATCATGCTGCAGGGAGGATTTTTATTGGTTTACGATGCTATCAGTTATGCTATTCATAAAAATCATGGAAAACTGTTGAAAGGATTGGCTGATAAGGTTGATCTAAACGTTGGTCTGGGGTCGGTTTCCATGGTTTATAAGTTTTAAGTTCTGTTAAAGAATCCTCAAAACAACAACCACTCATCAAAATAAATTGTTGCATGTAAATATCTAAGCTTAGATTTACACGAACAAATTCGTATATCAACACTGGATTATGAGAAAAGCATTAGTCACATTCGCTGTGATTTTTTTAGCAATAAGCGTCAACGCCCAGGTAAAAGGTACCCTTATAGACTCCGCAACCAACAAACCCATTGAAAATGCGGTAATAGGATTGGTCATTAAATCCAACGCCGGCGATACGAGCTATACGTTTACCAACGAAAAAGGTCAGTTCAGGTTCGAGGATGTACCTTCTTCAAATTTTTCAATCATTATCCGACACCTTGGTTACTGGCCGGTTGCCAAATTTGTACCGGTACCCAAAGCCGAAAAAACCATTGACATGGGCAGCTTTGTAATGGCACAGGATGCAAAACTATTGGAAGAAGTTACAGTTATAGCTCCTGCCATTGTTGTAAAGGAAGATACTATAGAATATAATGTTGCATCATTTAAAGTAAAAGAAGGCGCGGTTGTTGAAGATGTTTTAAAAAAGTTACCTGGCGTGCAGGTTGATAAAGATGGTAATGTTACAGCACAGGGAAAAGCAGTAAGCCGTGTTAAAGTAAACGGAAAGGACTTTTTTGGCGGCGATGTAAAAACAGCAACAAAAGAATTACCTGCCAATATTGTTGATAAGATACAGATCATTGATGACTACGGCGACCAGGCAACTGTGAGTGGTATTAAAGATGGTGACCCGGATAAAGTGATGAACATTCAGATAAAAAAAGATAAGAACAAAGGTTTTTTTGGAAGGCTTACCGGTGGGTACGGTACTGATGATCGTTACCAGGCCTCTTTCAACGGCAATTATTTTAATAACGATATGCAGATATCGGTATTAGGAAACAGTAACAACACCAACACTTCGCTTTTTAATTTCAGTGGTGGTGGCAACCGCGGAGCTACCAGCATGATGAAATCGGGCATGGCGGTGATGAGCAACATGGGTGGTATGGGAGGCATGAGTAATTTTGATGCCAGTGCATTCAGTGGCGGTAATAACAATGGTATATCTACCAGCAAATCATTCGGTTTTAATTACCGTGACCAGTGGAGTAAAAGAATCAGTGTTTATGGCAGTTATTCCTACGACAACAGAAACACAAGCCAGCTTAGCACTACTACTTCACAAAATTTTTACGACACTTCCAGTTTTGTAAATAACCAAAATGTAAATAATCAAACCAAAGGAAATACCCATCGATTCACGTTCAATATGGAATATCAGGTAGATTCTTTCAACTACCTGAAGATAAGTCCCAGCTTCAATTTCAGCGGCAGAGATGCCAATAACTTTAATGTTTTTGAATACAAAAAATTCGATAGCACCAAAACTTCCGATGGCAGCAACAGAAATGTTACCGGTTCCGAAGCACCGAATTTTGCCATTAACATTTTATATAATCATAAATTCAGAAAACGTGGTCGTAATTTTTCGGCCAATATCAGTTTGGGTACCAGCGATAATAATTCCGACCAGGATGTAACTAATCTGAGCTATCAATATACACCACCTTACCCAGGCCCAAGAAATACTTTTCAATATATTGATCAGAATAACGACAATTACAATTATGGCATGAGGTTTACTTACTCAGAGCCATTGAATAAATATCAAAGTTTAGACTTTAGTTATTCGCACAACCTGAACTATGCCAGAAACAACCGCCAGACATTTGATGTTGATTCGGCCACCCAGGCAAAAACACCGAATAATTTTCTGACCGACGATTATGAAAACGAATTTTACAACAATCGCATTGGCTTATCCATGCGAACAACAAAAAAGAAATATAACTATGTGATTGGTTTAAGCGTGCAGCCCGTAAACCTTCAGGGCAATTCAATCACAAAAGACAGTGCATACAAAACAATTAAAAGAGCTAATGTTTTTCCCATTGCACGGTTTGTGTACAATTTCAACCGTACAAAAACGCTTAATTTCAGTTATAACGGAAATGCTACGCAGCCAAGCTTCAGCCAGTTGCAACCTGTACCCGATCAAAGCAATCAGCAGAATGTAACTTTGGGTAATCCAAACCTGAAGCCATCTATTAATCACAGCATGAATCTGTCATTCAACAATTTTAATTTCATCAGCGGTAAAGTTTTGTTCACAAATATCAGCTTCAGTACAATCAAAAATCAAATTGTTTATAACAATATCAATAGCGGAGCAGGGAGGCAGTTAAGCATTCCCGAAAACGTAAACGGTTATTATAATTTGCTTGGTTTTTATGTGTACTCAAGGCCCTACAAGAACAGGAAATATGTTATTACGGTTAGAGGAACTGCCAACTATAATCACAATATTAACCTGATTGACAGTATCAGGAACATTGGCCTAAACTGGATCATCAGTCAGGGCTTCAATTTCGAATATAATTATAAAGAAATACTCGAACTGGGTACGGGAATCAGCTACAGTTTGAATGATGTGCATTATAAAAACAAAACAGGTAAGCCGCTCACCACGCTTCAAAATTCAACGAGCAGTGCTTGGACTTTTAGTAACAATATCAATCTGAATATTACAAAACGAACAGTCTTAAAATATGAAGTGGACTACACCATCAACATTGGACTTGCGGCTAATGTGGGTCAGAACCAGGTGATCATGAACACATCAATTGAACAACAGTTATTCAAAAAGAAGAATGGCATATTAAAGATTGAAGCATTCGACTTATTTAAACAAAACAGCAATATTAACCGGACGGTAACGGCAAATCAGATCGTCGACAGCCGGACAAACAGGCTTACCAGGTATTTTATAGCAACATTTACTTACAGGTTGCAAAAATTTGTTGGCCAGAAAGTGCAGGGCGCTGGTGATTTCAGGGGAAGAGACATGAAAATGATGCGTTTTTAAGGTATAAAACCTGAATAAATATTAATAATTAAGGGCTTTTTTTGAAGCCCTTTTTCATTACCTTTGCCAGCCTAAAAGCTGATATGCAGCTATATATTAAATTAATAAGGATATTACTATGAGTGGTGCATTAAAAGAGGTTCGTAACCGGATAACAAGCGTTCAGAGTACACAGCAGATAACAAAGGCGATGAAAATGGTGAGTGCGGCTAAATTACGCCGTGCCCAGGATGCGATAACACAAATGCGCCCCTATGCTCAAAAGCTGCAGGAAATGCTGAGCAATATTGTGAGCAATAGCGATGGTGACGTAAATATGGCTTTAGCAGCTCAGCGCCCTGTTGAAAACGTGATGATTATTGTGGTTACCAGTGACCGTGGATTGTGTGGAGGCTATAACAGTAATCTTATTAAACTGGCCAAGCAGGTAATCAACGAAAAATATCCGCAGCAATTTGCAAAAGGTAACGTGCAGATTTTGCCAATCGGGAAAAAAGGATATGAGAATTTTAGCAAGAATGGTTTTAAAGTAATTAATAAATACTGGGATATTTTCAGCGGTCTGAGTTTTGACAAAGTACAAACAGCGGCCAAGCATGCAATGGATGCTTTTGCAAATAAAGAAGTAGATGCAGTAGAATTGATCTACAGCGAATTTAAAAATGCAGCTACTCAGCGTTTTGTTGCCGAACAGTTTTTGCCAGTTGCAAAAGTTACCAAAACAGAAGGGCAGAAAAATGCTGACTTTATTTTTGAACCGGGCAAAGATGTCTTGATTGCTGAGTTGATGCCAAAGATCCTGAACACTCAATTATTCAAAGCCACGTTGGATGCCAATGCAAGTGAGCATGGTGCCCGCATGACGGCGATGGATAAAGCCAGCGATAACGCAAACGAATTATTAAAATCATTGAAGATAAGCTACAACCGTGCACGGCAGGCGGCCATTACAACCGAGTTAACAGAGATTGTGAGCGGTGCCGCGGCATTGCAGGGTTAACCCCCTATCCCCCTGAAGGGGGAATTAGCGGAGAACAATTTTTTATAATCAAACTTAGATGCCCCTTTAGGGGTTTGGGGTATGGAACTTTCAGAAATCATTCCACATATTGAAGCATTAATTTTTGCCAGTGATAAACCACTGAACAATGAAGAAATTCTTGAACTGGTGAATAGTGCGTTGGCATTTATTGATGACCGTGCCACAAAGGAACAGGTTGATGCGGCTGTGGAAGGTATCAATGAAAAATATGCAGCTGAGTTTTATGCTTTCGAGTTAAAACAGATTGGTGGCGGCTGGCAGTTCCTTACCAAAAAAGAATACCATCAAACAGTAGCTCAGCTAAATGGCGATAAATTCATAAAACGCCTTTCTACAGCTGCGCTGGAAACCCTTGCCATTATTGCTTATAAGCAACCAATTACCAAAAGTGAGATGGAAGCCATTCGTGGTGTAAACTGTGATTACGCTGTACAAAAACTTTTGGAAAAGGACCTGGTAATCATTTCGGGACGCAATGAAGATGCAGTAGGTAAGCCCTTGATCTATGCTACATCAAAATCATTCATGGATTATTTTGGGATCAATAGCCCGGAAGACCTTCCTAAAATTTCGGAAGTGATGATGGAGGAATTGGTTAAAGCTACCACCACGCAGGAAATTGAAGAAGAAATAGAAAAAGTAACAGACGGTGACTACAGTGAAGTATCAATAACAGAAGAGATCGCAGAAGATGAATCAGTAGCAGAAGAGAATAGTAAAGATTCAATTGAATCTCCTGAGCACGACGACTCTGTTTTAATAGTAAATGAAAATGGTGATAAAGTAGAAGGAGATAATCCAGATAAAGAACCGGAAGCATAAACTTCTTTGATATATATTTATAAAAGGCATGGTTATTTCATGCCTTTTATTTTTATATTAACTTTAGAAAATGATGAATCTTTTTTCTTTAAACCATCCACTAAAGATCATACTGGTAAGCATTCTGTTTTTATCATGTACATCATCCAAAAAAAATAACAGCATGATCACCGAAGTCAAAAATTCTCCATTAGATGGCTGGGATTCTTTTGATAAACAGGGCCACAGGGGCTGCCGTGGGCTGATGCCGGAGAATACAATACCCGCAATGATTAATGCCGTTGGCATGTGGGTTACCACTTTAGAGATGGATATCTGCATCAGCAAGGATAAAAAAGTATTCCTTTCACATGAGCCATTCTTTAATCATGAAATTACAACCAAGCCTGATGGCGGATTCACTACGGAAAAAGAAGAACGGAGTTTGAATATGTACCAGATGAATTATAAAGACATCATAAAGTATGATGTGGGTATGAAACCGCATCCCCGTTTTCCGGACCAGCAGAAAATGAAGGCGGTTAAACCGCTGCTCTCGGAGGTTTTCGATTCGGTTAACGAATTTATGATGAGTGCCCGCCGCCCGCCGCCGTTTTTTAATATTGAAACTAAAACACAGCCTGCAGGCGATGATATTTATCATCCTAAACCTGATGAGTTTGTTGAATTATTGATGGGTTTGATCAAAGAGTATCAGTTGGAAAACCAGGTTATCATCCAGTCTTTCGATTTCAGAACATTGCAGTACCTGCACCAGCATTACCCAAAGATAAAAACGGCTATGTTGATTGAAGCGTATAATAAAAATAGTTTTAGTAAACAGCTCAAGGATTTAGGCTTTACACCAACGATCTACAGCCCTGAGTCAGGTTTGGTAACCGATGAATTAATAAAAGACTGCCACGATTTAAATATGAAGATCATTCCCTGGACCGTAAATGATAAAAAAGAAATACAGCGGTTTAAAGAGATGGGCGTGGATGGAATCATTACAGACTATCCCAATTTATTCGACCAGTAATTTACAAGCCGAGCCACTTATTTGCATTCCTGAATAATAATTTTTCTTTCAGCACTTCAGAAAAATTCATCTCCTCAATCAACTTCCCCGGATGATGTTCGCCCAATGGAAAAGGATAATCACTGCCCATGCATATCTTATCTTCTCCCATCAGCTCAATGATAAAATTCATCGCCATGGGATCATGCACCAGACTGTCTATCCAGAATTTACCGATATAATCTCTTGGGTTTATTGCATTATCAATCGCAACTAAATCGGGCCGCACATTAAAGCCATGTTCAATTCTGCCAATAGTAATTGGAAAAGAACCTCCACCATGTGCAAAAGCAACCCTTAGTTTCGGAAATTTTTCAAACACACCGCCAAAGATCAGTGAGCAGATAGCCCGGCTCGTTTCTCCCGGCATACCCACCAGCCAGGGTAGCCAGTATTTCTGCATCTGGTCCTGCCCCATCATTTCCCAGGGATGTACAAACAAGGCGCAGCCCAGCTTTTCGGCTGCGTCGTAAAAAGCAAAGAACTGTTCATCATTTAAATTAACACCGTTTATGTTGCTGCCAATCTCCAGTCCGGGCATTTTTAATTCGGTAACACAACGCTCCATTTCTTTAATGGCCATGTCAACATCCTGCATGGGCACAGTACCAATTCCAATAAATCGTTTTGGATTTTTTGCAACTGTATCAGCGATATGGTCGTTAAAAAAACGGGCAGTCTCCGAACCGTCTTTTGGTTTTGCCCAGTAATTAAATAAAACAGGAATCGTAGAAAGTACCTGAACAGTAACATCGGTTTCGTCCATTTCTTTCATCCGCAAGCTTGCATCAAAACAATTATCCTCTACTTCTCTGAAAAGCTTTTCGCCCTTCATCATGCAGGCCTTGCAATTGCGGTGTTCAAGATGTATAAATTCACCATAACCGAATTTTTGTACCCAATTGGGCATCTTATCGGGCATGATGTGGGTATGTATGTCTATCTTCAAGTTAGTTGAAAGTTGAAAGGTGAGAATTGAAAGTTATTTACCAAGGTTCGTTTTTGTTGTTTTGACTATACTCACAAGCATTTTAATTAATTCCTCGGCGTCAATTGCTATGCTATCAAATTCTTTCTGCGATATATAATCAGTATCTTTTAGAAGCATAAGCCAGTATAATACTTCATTTGCTTCTTTGAGTGCTATATTAACTTTATTTAGAAAATCCGGTTTTGATTGTGCGTGTTCTGCCTCTTTTAGTAAAGCACCAATAGCTGTACCACTCCTTAGTAACTGCTTCGATAAGACATATTCTTTTTTAGACTCACAAAGCAATTTGTACAAATTAATTACTCTTATTGCAAACCGATAACTTTTTTCTGCAACAATACTCTTTGTCATAACAATTACATTAACCAATAAATCCAATAAGCAACCTAAATAACATAGGAAACTTTCAACTCTCACCTTTCAATTTTCAACTCTCAACCCTTCTTAATCGGCGCAGCCATTACAGAACCACATTTACCGCATGTACGTTTTTGCTCATCGGCATAAAACCCTTCCATCACTGGCGGCAGTTGTGATACTATATCAGTAATCACTTTATACTCTTCGTATAGTTTATCGCCGCAGTTTTCGCAGTACCATAAAAAGCCGTCTTCTTCAGTCTCTCTTACTTTTTCAATTACTAAACCAACTGTTCCTTCACCCCTTTGCGGCGAGTGCGGCGTTTTTGGCGGCAGCAAAAACATATCGCCTTCATTAATGGCAATATCTTTCTTTTCGCCGTTATCAATAATTTTCAAGACAATATTCCCCTCCACCTGGTAATACAGTTCCTCGCTTTCATTAAAATGGTAATCCTTGCGGCTGTTTGGGCCGCCAACCACCATCACAATAAAATTTTCGGCGTCTTTATAAATGCACTGGTTACCCACCGGAGGCTTCAACAGGCCACGGTTTTCATCAATCCATTTCTTCAAATTAAAAGGAGCAGCTATAGACATAATCGTAATTTTAGACTTGTAAGTTAATTATTTTTTTGTCCCCAGCCTCTTATCCCCTATCAACTTCATTGGCGTCGCACTCTTGTACCTTATATCAAGATTGAACAGTTCCTTTTCAATTCATAACTCATAATTCTAAATTCATAATTCCCAACTTAGTTTTATCTTTAATTATGAACCTCACTGTTCCATATCATCTCGAAAATTTTATCGGCGGAAATTTTATTGGCCCCCTCAGTGGCAATTTTATCGACAATATAAATCCAGCCACGGGTGAAATGTACGGACAGATACCCGACAGCAATGCAAAAGATATTAATGTTGCAGTTAAAGCTGCAAAAAAAGCTTTCCAACCATGGAGCACTACGTCAGTTGAAAAAAGATTTACTATCTTAAATAAGATTGCTGAACTTATAGATGAAAATCTGAACGAACTGGCACTTGCCGAAACTAATGACAATGGAAAACCATTGTGGTTGAGCAAGGCAGTTGATATTCCAAGAGCATCATCCAATTTTCGTTTTTTTGCCACAGGCATCATGCATTTTGCAAACGAGAGTCATAACATGGAAGACAAGGCAGTGAATTATACGCTGCGACAACCAATCGGAATCGTCGGTTGCATCTCTCCCTGGAACCTTCCATTATATTTATTTACCTGGAAGATTGCACCTGCTCTTGCAGCAGGCAACTGTGTTATAGCAAAGCCTTCGGAAGTCACGCCGGTTACGGCTTTCCTCCTGGGCAAAATTTGCAAGGAAGCCGGTTTACCTGATGGCGTGCTGAATATTGTGCATGGTGTTGGTCAGCATTGCGGCGAAGCCATTATAAAACATCCTGAGATAAAAGCCATTTCATTTACGGGAAGCACTAAAGCCGGTGAACGCATTGCCTCCATTGCAGCACCCATGTTTAAAAAATTATCGCTGGAACTGGGAGGCAAAAATCCCAATATCATTTTTAATGATTGCAACTGGGAAAAGATGCTTACAGAAACCATCCGTTCTTCCTTTGGCAACCAAGGACAGATATGTTTATGTGGCAGCCGTTTATTAATTGAAAAATCTGCCTACGAAGAATTTAAAAAACATTTTATTCCGATCATTAAAAATATGATACCCGGCGATCCGCTTTTAGAAACATCCAAACAGGGAGCCATTGTAAGCAAAGTGCATTTTGATAAAATAATGAACTGCATTAA
>JAHEBJ010000043.1 GCA_024642285.1 Sphingobacteriales bacterium | reverse complement strand
ATTTATAGTGCCACGATGTTAATTGGTGAAACCAATCCGCTTTTGGGATTGAAATATGGGCAAAGTCTGAATGACTACGGTAAAAAAAATAAGGACATTATTGCTGAAGTCTATGGTAAATCTTACATAGGCAAAATGTATGGCATGATAGGCAATTTTGAAAAAGGGCTGAAAGAGGGATTGGAAGGAAAAAAAATGGCTGAAGAGACAGGTAATAATAAATTGCTGGCTATTGCGAATGTATTGGCTGGCAACATTTATAAATACCTGGCTGATTACCCCAATGCAATTCGCCTATATATCGCAACCGGAGAAGCAGGTGAAAAGGCAAATTATCAGAAGGCTATTACCTGGAGTTTTCAGAATCTGGCTGAATGTTATCTTGCTATAAATCAGATTGATTCTGCTTTGATGTATGCTCAAAAAGACTATGAGCTTTGCCAGCGAATAAAATATTTCGATTTTAGAAGCTATACACTTATAAACCTCGGTAGCATAAATGGCAAAATGGGAAACAATGCTGTAGCCATTGGATATTTTGACATGGCAATAGAAGAATGTTTTAAAACTAAATCACTCCGGCAATTAAACTGGGCGTTAACATCTAAAGCACAGTACTACCATTCAGTTAATCAAACAGATTCCAGCATCGTATATGCAAAAAGGGCAATAGCCGCAGTAGCATCTACCGACTTTGCAAGTAACAGCATTAAGCCGGCAAAGCTATTATTAGATATTTACCGAAAAATGAATGTTGACAGTGCATTTAAATATTCCGAACTTTTTAGAATTACCAATGACAGTTTATTTAATGCCAAAGCAATTCAGCAAACACAACTGATGACTTTTGAAGATGAAATCCGTCAACAAAAAGTAGCTGAAGAAATGATAAAAGCTGAACAGCAACGCAAACAAAATATTCAATATGCTTTACTTGCATTTGGCATCATTAGCTTCATCATTATTTTTTTAATACTTAGCCGTAGTTTTATTACTAATACAAAAATGATAGAGTTTTTAGGCGTTATCGCATTATTGATCGTATTTGAATTTCTAAACTTATTATTACACCCGTTTTTAGAAAGAGTGACACATCATAATCCTTTATTGATGCTGCTGGCATTGGTTTGCATTGCCGCATTATTGGTTCCTTTACATCACCGTTTGGAAAAATGGGCAACCGCCAAATTGGTGGAGAAGAATAAACAGATACGCCTTGCTGCAGCAAGGAAAACTATTGAAAAACTAGCAGGAGATAAAAACACTTAAACCAATCATGAAAAAAATACTACTGCTTCTAATTGCTGTTTCTATTTCAGCTTTGCTATATGCCCAACAGTTGCTGACAAAAGACCAGGAAGCGATTCAGCAAACAGTTGTAAAAATGTTCGGTGCATTATCCAACCGGGATTCTGTCAGCCTGAAAGATTATTGTACCACCGATATCACATTATTTGAATATGGCCAGGTATGGAACATAGATACCCTTATCCTGAAAGCCATTAAACTAAACCAGGCTGCAGATTTTAAACGTACCAATAGCTTTGATTTCATTAACACCATAGCCAATAAAACTACTGCATGGATAACCTATCGCATTCAGTCTGTCATAACAACGGATAACAAACAGGTGATCATACAATGGCTGGAAACAGTATTTTTAGTTAAAGAAAGAAAACAATGGAAGCTAAAGCACCTGCATTCAACACTAATCAACCGAAGTTAAAAACCTGCTGCAATATAATCAGACAAAATCAACATGAATAAACATGAAAAAACTAACACTATGTTTACTGTTTTTTTTCTGCGTCTTAAACGCATTTAACCAACCGCTGCCAGATAGTATTAAAGCAAAATATTATACTGCAAAAACTGATGAGCAAAAGGGAAGCTGCCTGTTTAATTATTTCACTACGCAATCGCTTACTGACAGCAATACTGCTGCGAATACACTGGCACTGCTTGACTGGTTTGGTAAACAACATGATGTAGTGGGTAAAAATTATACCAATCTTAGGCTTTCCTATATTTTAACGGCTAAAGGCGATTTTCCTGCTGCATTGAATTTGCTGTTTTCCTTGTTACCACGTTTCGAAGATCGCAAGGATAATTTTGGAATTATACAAACTTACCGGGCTATTGGATCTACCTATATGTCGGCCAAGGATTATGCACAATCCGCAGCGTATTTTAAAAAACAGGTTCCGCTGGTATCAGGCCCCGGTCAAAAGGAACAGTTATCACGGGTATATAATGCAATTGCCTGTGCCTATGGCGAAGGAAAGATGCCGGACTCCGGAATGGTTTATGCACAAAAAGCCGTGGCCCTTGATGGTGAGTCAAAGAATCATTTACAGCTGGCGATTTCCACCAGCACCCTGGGCGAAAATTATATTGCTGCCGGGCAATACGATATCGCATTACCCTTTTTGCGAAGAACATTTGATTATTATCAACAAAACAAAGCACCGTCTCCTTATATGGATGCTTATCTTAAGAATGATTTTGCCGAAGCCTTTCTCGCCACAAAGCTATATGACAGTGCAAATCATTACGCCCGCCAGGCACTGCAGGTATCAATACCTTTTGACGTAAAAGACCAAAGCATGCGGGCTTATGAATACCTGTACAAAAGTTTTGAACAAACCAATCAGCAGGACAGTCTGAACAAATATTTCCGCCTTGCTATGATCACCAAGGATTCACTTTTCAGCCTGGAGAAAATAAAAAGCATACAGGCCCTCAGTTTCCGTGAGGAATTGCGCCAACAGGAAATTGCAGCTGAAAAATTGAAAGCAGAAGAAGAACGTAAACAGAATATTCAATATGCCTTGATGGCGCTGGGCATCATCAGTTTTGTAATTGTATTCTTGCTGCTCAGTCGCCGCCATATCACCAATACAAAAGCCATTCAGTTTTTGGGTGTTGTAGCTTTATTGGTAGTATTTGAATTTTTAAATTTATTGCTGCATCCGTTTTTAGAAAGAGTGACACATCATAATCCTTTATTGATGCTGCTGGCATTGGTTTGCATTGCCGCTTTACTGGTTCCGATGCATCACCGTTTGGAAAAATGGGCAACAGCCAAACTGGTGGAAAAGAATAAACAGATACGCCTGGCAGCGGCAAAAAAAACAATTGAACAATTGGAAAAAGACGAAACCAAAAATGTTGATTAACTTACCTCAACAACAAAAATAGTATGACACAATCCCGCCAACTTGCAGCAGTGATGTTTACCGACATAGTTGGTTACACTGCGTTAATGGGCGCTGATGAGCAAAAAGCGTTTGAGCTTTTGAAAAAAAACCGTCAAATACATGAACAGGTTATATCACAGCATCAGGGAAAACTCATAAAGGAATTAGGCGATGGCACACTACTCACTTTCCCTGCAGTTTCCGATGCAATGCAGGCAGCCATGAAAATACAGCAGGCCTGTGCTGCAGCAAAAGACATTTCTCTCAGCATCGGCATTCATTATGGCGAAGTAATTTTTGAAAACGAAGATATATATGGCGATGCAGTAAATGTTGCGTCAAGGATCCAAACACTCGGCGTTCCGGGTTCTATACTTTTTTCCGGCAAAATCGCCAATGAGTTGAAAAACAAATCGGAGTTTCAATTGACAACACTGGGCGATTTCAATTTAAAAAATGTGGAAGAACCCATGGAAGTTTTTGCGCTTTCAAATCCGGGTTTTGTTGTACCAAACAGAGCCGATATGAAAGGAAAAATAAAATTACATGTTAAAAGCACAAATAATAAAAGAAGGGTTTTAATTTCTGCAGCCGTTCTGCTCTTACTGGTGGTTTTATTTTTTGTATTCAAAAACTCATTTTTAAAAAATGACACAGCAGCGGGAAACATAAGATCGCTGGCGATCCTTCCTTTTGAAAATATAAATAACGACAGCAGCATTTCTTTTTTAAGCGATGGCATTCCCGAAAATCTTATCAATCATTTTTCTACCATAGTTGGCATTAAAGTATTTGCCCGTTCAGCTACTTTCGGTCTGGCTGATTCGGTGAAAACTATTGAACACATGTACAATCTGTTAAAATCAGATATTGTATTAACCGGCAGAATTCAAAAAAATGATGAAGGCTTTTTGCTGAACTGCGAATTGATCGATGCATCAAATCAAAGTCAGCTTTGGGGAAACAAGTTTCAATTCAATGTAAAGGATGTTTCAGAGACCGAAGAATCCATCACCAAGGCATTGATGAAAATTCTGAAGTTGCAGGTAAAGAGCGATACTGAAAACGGGCAATCAAAATATAAAGTAAACCCGGCGGCTTATGCCGAATACCTTAAAGGAAGGCATTTAAGTTACGGATCAACGCATGCGGAATCTGAAAGAGCAATGCTGCATTTCAGGGAAGCGATTAACATCGATCCAAAATATGCGAAAGCATATGCAGCTATTGCCAATGAAAAGGTTGTACAGGGTTTGTTTACAACGGCCAGCAAAAAAGAAATTCTGAATGAAGCTAAAATGGCCATTGAAGCCGCCAAAGCATTGGATCCCGATATTGCTGAAATTTACAGCTCGGAAGGAGCACTTAAGTTTTACTACGACTACGATTGGCAAGGTGCTGTGGAGTCATATAAAAAAGCGCTGGAACTGGAACCAGGTAATGCCACCATTTACATCAGGTATTCGGCTACACTGGCTGCACTGGGGCGCCATAAAGAAGCATTGCCCCTGGCAGATAAAGCTGTAGAGTTGGATCCGGTGTCTATTTCCAGTCTGCATAACCTGGGCTGGTGTAACCTGCTAGCCGGTAATTATAAAATAAGCACAGAAGCATTCGGCAAAGCACTGGAACTTCACCCTAATTGGGTTTGGGGCCACATTAAAAAATCGTACGGACACATTTTTCTGAAAGAATACGACAAAGCCTTACTATTGGTTAAACGGGCAGAAGAATTATTTACAGATGGATGGGGTTCGGAGTTATTGCAGGCAACACTTGCCAATACTTACCGGCAATGTGGTCAAAAAGAAAAATCAGATTCCATTATTGCTCGTTTTTTAAAATATGCTGCATCTAATACTTTAGAAGACCCATGGAATCTTGCTTATGTTTATCATTTGAAGGGAGATTATGTAAAAGCGATTGACTGGGAAAGAAAATCAGTAGAGCAAAGATCGCCGGGTGCGTATTTAATGAATATTTCAATGCTTTATGATAAAGCGTTTTACGAAAGTGCGGGGCATCAGCAGATACTAAAACAGATGGGATTTGTAAAATAATACAACCGGATTTATTATTGCGTTTACAATGAAAACGTTTAAATAAAAATTTATCTTAAATTAGTATCTCAAACTAACACTTATTAATGGCTAAGAGAAAGCACAAGGCAGATAAAGTAGACTGGAAACATGTTTTTGACCTGAAGAATTTTATTTACCTTTTGACAGGCAGCGGCCTGGCTGTTTTAGCCATGAAGGGATTTATGATTCCAAATAAATTCCTCGATGGCGGAGTAACGGGTGTTTCCATTTTAATCCATGAGATCTTCCACATCAATATTAGTTTGCTGGTAATTGGCCTCAACCTTGTATTTGTGTACCTGGGTTACCGCAATATTGGTAAAACTTTTGCTGTGCAAACGAGCATTGCGGTAGTTATTCTGGCATTTGGTTTATTTTTTATTAATATCAATCCAATTACAACCGATAAATTACTGATCGCCATTTTTGGTGGTATACTAATGGGTTCAGGGGTGGGCATGGTTATTAGAGGCGGTGGTGTTATTGATGGAGCCGAAGTAATCGCTGTGTTTACCCGACGAAAAGTTGGCTTCTCAAACAGCGAGATCATTATGATCATCAATTGCGTCATTTTCGGCGTTGCCGCATTAGAGTTTGGTATTGAAACCGCCATGTATTCCATTATTACTTATTTTACCGCCAGCCGTGCCACCAATTATGTGGTAGATGGTATTGAAGAATTCACTGCTATGAACATCGTCTCCGCAAAAGAACAAGAAGTAAAGAGCTTTTTAGTAAACGATTTAGGAAAGGGGATTACGGTGTATAAAGGTGAACGAGGTTTTTTGCCCGATAGCTTTGAAACAAAAACGGATTGTGGCATAATAGTTACCATCGTTACCCGTTTAGAAATAAAACAGATACACGATTCGATAAAAGATATAGACCCTAAAGCTTTTATTTATGTGAACAGCATAAAAGAAGCCTCGGGCGGCATTTTAAAAGCAAAGGCACATGCACATTAAACAAGCGATGCTAGATTTTGTGATCAATTTATTGAAATCCAAAATTCCTGACACTTATTATTATCATAATTATGAGCACACGCTCTATGTGATAGAAAAAGCCGCTGAAATAGGCAATCATGAGGGTTGTACTGACGATGAACTGAGATTGCTGAGTGCCGCAGCACTGTGGCATGATACCGGTTACATCAATACTTATCAGGATCATGAAGAAGAAAGCTGCAAACTGGCCCGCAAGTATTTACCCGGCTATGGCTTCAATAATGCCGAAATAGAAATCATTTGCAATCTGATTATGGCCACAAAAATCCCACACTCCCCCACTACCAAACTGGAAGAAATACTGGCTGACGCTGATATGGAGTACCTGGGAACAGATGTGGCGGCCACACAGGCCAATAACCTGTATCGTGAATTGAATACGTTAAATCCCCTGTTGACAAAAGATGAATGGGACCGGATCGAGGTCAGGTTTTTACAGGAGCACCGGTTTTTTACCAACTACTGCAAAAAACTTAGTGTACCCGCTAAAGTCAGGTATATGAATAATTTGATTTACGGAAGTTAGGATTTGTAAAATCAAATATCTATTTTGTTATAAGAATAACTGATGCCGTTGTTATTATAAATAATTTTTTATACTATAAAAACATAGTTGTCAGCTATTATTCTATGATTTGTATTTGTTTCTATTATTAAAACGCTAAAACAAAAATGATGAAAAAACAAAGCCATTTTCTTCGCCTCACTTATTTTACAACGGCTTTAATTGCGCTGTCGGTAATGGTAATCAGTTGCGATCATGACGACAATGAAAAAGCTGATAATGATCAAAAAGAAAAAGTGGAAGCTTCTGAAAAACCTGAATACTTCCTGCTGAGACCGGAAGTGGAAAAAGCCTATGGCTACTCGCATGCAGTAAAGATTGGAGATGATATAAAAGTATCAGGAGCTGTAAGTATGGACGATAAAGGCGAACCTACTGCAGTTGGCGATATTGCACAGCAAATGAAAAACTGCTATGCTGACCTGGATAAAATTTTAAAACATTATGGCTGCACTTTTGATGATGTAGTAGTGGAGAATATTTTTACAACCGATATGCCTAAGATGCTCGAAGCATCTGGCTATAGAAACGAAATTTATAAAAAACAATTCCCTACCGGCTCATGGCTTGGCGTAAAAGAACTGGCGCTGCCAGGTTTTATGATAGAAATAGAACTGGAAGTGCATAAGGCAAAATAAAAAAAATAAGAACGGCTGCTGATGCAGCCGTTCTTTCATAACAACTAAATAAATTCCTCCATAGTAAAATTTATGACAAAAATATTCTTCAGCTTTATCAGTGTTTGTTTTCTAACTGCTACCGCTTTTTCACAATCTACCTTCAGCACTGAAACAAAAAAATATATTGAATACTATGACTCTATTACTGTATTTAAAAATGCGCTGTTAATTGATGGAAAAGGCAATACCGCCAAACCTCATCAAACAGTTATTATCAGCCAGGGCAAAATAAGCTGGGTTGGTGATGATGTAAAGGTCAACATTCCAAAAGGAGCAAAAACAATTGATTTGAACGGCAAGGCTTTGATGCCGGGTTTGGTGATGCTGCATGAGCATATGTATATATCAGCACATTCCATGGAAACCAGACAAGCTAATGCAAGACAATTACCAGTTACTTTTCCGCGTCTTTATTTAGCAGCCGGTGCTACTACAATCAGAACGGCGGGAAACATAGAACCCTATTCGGACATAAGTATTAAGAGAGATATTGATGCGGGGAAATATCCAGGTCCATCTATTGAAGCGACAGCCCCATATCTAGAAGGAAACGGTTCAATTTTTCCGCAAATGAATGAATTAAAAAAGCCCGAAGATGCCATTGCTTTTGTAAACTATTGGTCCGACCAGGGTTTTACTTCTTTTAAAGGATATATGGCTATTGATAAACCCACATTAAAAGCGGCCATTGATGCTGTGCATAAAAGGAAATTAAAAATTACTGCCCATTTGTGCGCTGTTACTTACCGGGAAGCAGCTGAGATGGGTATTGACCAGTTAGAACACGGCTTTTTAGCTTGTACTGATTTTTCGAAAGAAAAAAAAGAAAACGAATGCCCTGCTGATGCAGAACAATCTGTAGCAGATATCAATACGAAAAGCGACAGTGTAAAAAATTTACTTCAGTTTTTAATTGATAAAAAAACAATTATCACATCAACCCTGGCCGTGTTTGAAGGTTATACCTCTGCACAACCTGCACCATCGCCGGAGCTGTTAAGTTATTTTTCACCGGATAGCCGGGATTTTTATTTAAAATTATTTGCACGGATAAAATCTGTAACAGCACCAACCAGTGATGATAAAGCATTTGTTAATGGTGCAAAAATGGAAAAAATGTTTTACGATATGGGTGGTTTGCTGACAGTAGGTACCGACCCAACCGGCAATGGCGGTACCATTCCCGGTTTTGGAAACTGGCGGGCTATTGAATTATTGGTTGAAGCAGATGGTTTCACTCCCCTGGAAGCAATTAAAATTGCAACACTCAATGGGGCCATTGCTTTAGGTTTCGATAAAAACATAGGAACAATAGAAACCGGTAAATCGGCCGACCTGCTGATTATTGACGGAGACCCGTCTACGAACATCAGTGATCTGCGTAAAGTGGAAACCGTGTTCAGGAATGGCGTGGGTTATAACTCTAAGAAATTATTTGAATCAGTAAAAGGAAAAGTTGGATTTAATTAATCAATAAAAATAATGCTAAAATGAAAAGATCTAACGCACTGTTTATTCTAATAATTGCAATTTGCCTTTACTCCTGCAGTCAGTCAACTAAAACAACCGACGACCACATAGTTGATACTGCAAAAGAGCAAACACAAATAAATACCATGCTCGATTCCTTTAACCGTGCAGCTGCAAAAGCTGACTTCAATGCTTATTTTAATTTCTATACCGATGATGCCATATTTACCGGAACAGATGCAACTGAGCGATGGGATAAAAAAGAATTCATGGTTTGGGCCAAACCCTTTTTTGACCGGGGTAAAGCCTGGGATTTTACATCTATTGAACGGCATATTTATTTTAACAAAACGGGAGACCTTGCCTGGTTTGATGAATTGTTGAATACGCAAATGAAAATATGCAGAGGCTCTGGTGTGCTGATAAAAAAGGATAACGACTGGAAAGTTCAGCAGTATATCTTATCAACTACAGTTCCCAATGATCAACTGGATGCTGTAATAAAAAACAAAACTGCTGTTGAAGACAGTATCATCCAGAAAATTACTGGAAAATAATTTTCTAACTAAAAAAAATAAGATTATGAAATCAAAAATCGGGTTACTGTTATTAATTACACTTTTGGTCGCTTCTGCGATATCATTCTCAGGTTGCCAGGAAAAAACAACGGAGCCAAAACCGGCAACCGTTGAAGAACTGGGTCAGATGAACCGTGATTTTGCAAAGGCATTGGTTGCCAAAGATGCCGCTGCTGCTGCAAATCTTTATGCCGAAGACGCATCTCTTCTTCCGCCAAATGAACCCATGGTTACCGGCAGGGCAAACATCCAGAAATACTGGCAGGGTGGTATTGACGCAGGAATAGTAGGCGCAACTGTGCATACAACTGCTGCAGCAAGTGATGGCAACCTGGGTTATGAAATTGGAACATTTGAATTACAATTAAAAGATTCTGCAGGTAACATTATCATAGACAAAGGAAAATACACCGAGCTATTAAAAAGAGACAGCACCGGTAAATGGATATCTATTTATGGCATGTGGAATTCAGATGCCGCTCCCGAAACCGCACCAGTGAAACAATAATCAGCAACTCTTTAAAATAGAATATCAATGAAAAAAAACAATCGGTGTTTTTCTTATATAGTCACATTGGTTATTTTATGTTTGATGACAAATAGCACACAAAGCCAAAACAAAAATGCATCGTTTGATTCAGTTGCTGCAGTTAAAGCCATTAAAGTTCAACTTCGAGCCTATGAAAAAGCCCTAAAAAATGAAGACACCGCTGCATTGGGTAAATTATACTGCCGGGATGCTGAACTGATGAACCATGGCAGCCCGTCAACAATTGGCAGGAACAATATTCTAAAAGAATTTGTTCCCATGATAAATGACAGCATCACCAACTCTGGTTTTGTAACAACAGGGATATGGGGCGATAATCACATGCTGATAGAACAAGGCACCGGTTATTTTGCTCATGCCAATGGAAAAGTAGTGAGCCGTGGCAGGTACCTGCTGATCTGGAAACAAGAAGACGGAGAATGGAGAATATTCAGAGATACTTTTTTTTCTGATGGAAAAATAAAATAGCGGCAGATCATAATCAATTGCTTTTAAAACTAAATAATATGCAAAAGAAATTCTCAATTACCATCCTCGCACTCATACTTTGTGGATCTGCCAGTTCTCAAAACGGAGTTGACAATTCAAAATACGACCCTCATGATCTTTTTGCTGAAAATTTTAAACTGCCTCCGGGCAATACTTTTCGTTCAGCCAAAGGTGTGCCGGGGCCTGAGTATTGGCAAAACAGCAGCAGCTACCTGATCCACGCAACCTTAAGTGAGAAAGATACTTCTGTAACAGGAGATGTAACCATCGCCTATACCAATAACAGTCCCGATCAACTGGATTACTTATGGCTTCAGCTCGATCAAAATATTTTTGAATCATCATCGAGATCAGTTGCGGCCACACGTTATCCCGGCGACTATTTTAGTGTACTTGGGAAAATCAATGGCGGATATCACATTAAAGATGTTACAATAACTCAGGGCGGCAAAACCTATACCACACAACCTGTAATATCGGATACAAGAATGCAGATACGTCTGCAAACACCAATTCAACCAAAAGGCGGAAAGATCTCGGTAAAAATGAATTTCAGTTTTAATATACCCCTTGATGGTGCAGGCCGCTTTGGAAGACAGTACACAAAAGATGGCGTTATTTATCAAATTGCACAATGGTATCCACGCATGTGTGTGTATGATGATGTGGAAGGCTGGAACACATTACCATACATGGGTTTTGGAGAATTTTATTGCGACTATGGTGATTATGAATATTTCATCACAGCCCCATCGGAGATGATCGTGTATGGATCAGGTGACATACAAAATGTGGCCGAAGTATTAACTGCAGAACAGATAAAAAGACTTGCAACAGCAGCCGGCAGCGATAAAACAGTAACCATTATTGGGGCTGATGAAATAGGCAAAGCCTCCACACGTCCTGCTCCCAAAGGAAACCTCACCTGGCACTTCAAAATAAAAAATGCAAGAGATGTTGCCTGGGCCGCCGGAAAGGGAATGATATGGGATGCTGCCCGGATTAATTTACCCTCGGGGCGTAAAGCAGTTGCCATGTCATGTTATCCGGTGGAAAGTAAAGGAGATACGGTTTGGGGCAGATCGACCGAATATTTAAAACACAGTATTGAGATCTATTCCCAAAACTTTTTCGAATATCCCTGGAATGTTGCCGTTAGCAATGCCGGTATAACGGGTGGTATGGAGTATCCTGGAATGATTTTTAATAACTACAAAGAAACAAAGGCCAGTTTATGGTTCCTCGTATCGCATGAAATCGGGCACAACTGGTATCCCATGATTGTAGGTTCTAATGAACGGAGATACATGTGGCAGGATGAAGGCCTGAATACCTATATTAATTATATAGCCAACGATCTTTTTAACAAGGGCGAATACAAAACCGATCCTTCTTATTTTGAAAAAGATTTTTTCGGTTCCAGGGATTATGAACAGTTCATGCAATACAAAGACCCGTTGATGGCTGTTTCTGATGCGATGGACGAAGAGCAACATTATCAATACTATGGCAAAACTGCCTATGGTCTTAATCTATTAAGAACAGTGGTAGTTGGCAAGGAACGTTTTGATTATGCATTCAGAAAATACACCGAGGCCTGGGCATTTAAGCATCCTACTCCTTACGACTTTTTTCACTGCATAAACAATGCTGCCGGCGAAGACCTTAATTGGTTCTGGAAAGAATGGTTCTTTACCACCTGGAAACTGGACCAGGCATTAACTGCCGTAAGCTATGTTGATAATGACCCATCGAAGGGAGCTTTAATCACCATTGACAATAATGGAAAAATGATCATGCCGGTAATTATGAAAATTGTTCAAAGTAATGGTAAAACAGAAACGGTTCAATTACCTGTTGAAATATGGCAGCGTGGCGGCACCTGGATTTATAAATACCCTTCATCAGGCAAAATTGATAAAGTAATCCTTGACCCTGAAAATGTATTGCCAGATATAGACAGAACAAATAATGAATGGACTAATAATAAATAAATTTAAACACTAAAATCATAAAAAAATTAATTGCCGTGTGCTTTACGCCGGGGATATGAACCATTGCAACGGTGAAAACCTGCCTGAACCTGTGACGGAGTCAATTGTGAGGTGGATGAACACTTTTAATTTTTGTAGAATTCAAATTTTGTAAAACGAAAAAAAACGACACAACCGAATCATTACTCCGTAATTTATCCGTTCTTTAATCCTTAAAACAAAAACAGTGACCCAAATTGTTCGGCTAAAAAACACAAAAGAATTACCTGCACTTTCTCAGCATCCTTTTTTTCGATATTTCAGCTTTGCCATTTTGTATGTAGCTCAGGGCATACCAGAGGGCATGACCTATTTTGGCATTCCTGCATGGATGGCTATGAATGGCAAAACGCCTGGTGAAATTGGTGCCTTCATTGGTGTCATTGGTATACCCTGGAGTTTTAAAATAATTGTCGCACCGATAATGGACCGGTTCAGTTTTTTGCCAATGGGAAGAAGGCGGCCATGGGTTTTACTGGGCCAGTTAGGATTGATGGTAAGTTTTATAGTAATGTCAATGCTGCACGATCCGCTGAATAATTTATCTATCCTGATGATTGCCGGATTCTGTGTTAGTTTTTTTGGTGCTTTTCAGGACGTGGCTACAGATGGTATGGCCATAGACATAGTTCCTATTAATGAGCAGGCAAGGGCTAATGGAGTGATGTGGGGAGCAAAAACGGTAGGTACCTCCATTTCACTCGTAACAGGCACTTATATTCTTAACAGGTATGGATTTCAGCTTGCAATACTTACGCTATCGGTAGCGGTTAGCCTAATCATGCTGGTACCGCTGCTTTTACGGGAGCGGCCGGGTGAAAAATTACTGCCCTGGACCAAAGGCAAAACTACTCCTGAAGTGGCAAAAATCCAGTTGCACAGTTTTGCCAAAATCTTTAAAAGCCTGTTTAAAGTATTTATATTACCCTCCAGTTTATTAATGGGAATTGCGTTCTTTTCTTTCAATACCGGTGTAGGATTAATTGATGCTGTGTTCCCGGTATTCACCATACAGGAAGCTGGATGGAGCAACGAAATTTATTCCAATATATTTTCCATTGTGAATATTATAAGCGGAATAATGGGCATGGTCGCAGGTGGTTTCCTTTCAGATAAATTCGGAAAGAGAAAGATGATCAGCATTTACCTTGTTGTATTGTTAGCCTTGTTTGCAGGGATGTTTTTATTAAAACCATTTTGGAACAGGGAGTTTATTATCACCGGATTTATGGCATTGTATTATGTGTTGTATGTTTTTATTACCATTGGCTCTTTCGCCATCGGTATGGAATTATGCTGGTGCAGAGTTTCTGCCACACAGTTCACATTATATATGGCCATTTCCAATATGGGCAGGGCACTTGGTGCATCCTTGCTGGGTCCGTTAAAAAACACGTTCGAATGGAGATATGTATTTCTTATAGTAGGGGTATTTGCTTCGGTCTCGTTGCTCTTCATCATGGTGATGAGGATGAGAAAACATCTGGAAAGACTGGATTGTATGGAAGCAGATGAAGTGGAGAAGGATTTTCAGAATCTGGCATTACCTTAATTTATTATCGTTTTCAAAAACAAATTATTCTCAGCCCGGGCCCGCTTTTTCAGAAACCGAAAAACAATTTTAAATGGAAAGTAATACAGCTCGGCAGCAATGGATTGATCACTGAATCAAATGGAAGGTTTGATGGGGAGAAATTCAGATGAGGAGGAATACTACAAACAACTTAAATATAATGCATAGATTAAAATTGAATTTTAAAAAAAACAATCACAAAATAAAAAGAACAACGCTGATTTTATTAATGATAACTTATGTATTCATTTCAAATTCCTGTAGCCAGACAAAAGCACCAAACTTTGAAAAGTTAAAAGAGCAGATTATTGCGTTGGAAAAATCTGGATGGGAAGCCTGGAAAAATAAAAATGCCGAATGGTTTAAAATAAATACAACAGACAATTTTTTATCCGTAAGTTCAGGTGGCATCAGCAATAAAGCACAAGTGGTAAAATCAACAGCAACTGATTGTGAAGTAAAAACTGTTTCTCTTGCAGACTTTACGTTTGTTGTTTTGAATAAAGAAACAGTTGTTTTGACTTATATAGCCACGCAGGATGGCGTTTGTGGCAACAGTAAACTGGCTAAAGTGAGGGCATCTGCCACTTACATAAAACAGGGAGGTAAATGGCTGGAAGCTTTTTATATGGAGACCACTTTAAGTGAATAAAATAATTGGAGATTTTTTTACGAATCGGAAAACAATAAAATAAAGACAATGAAAATAAAATTATTTCTCCTCAGCATTCTTTTTGCACAGCAGATACATGCACAATCCTATCAAAAAATACATAGCAAAGCTATTGTTGTAGATACACACAATGACATCCTGATGCAGGCTGCCGACAGGGGAATGGTATTTGACCAGGACCTGACCGGCAAAACACATAGCGACCTTGCCCGCTGGAAAAAAGGCGGGCTGGATATACAGATCTTTTCTGTGTATTGTGATGGCGGACTGAAAAATGCCTATGCCTATGCCAACCGGGAAATGGACAGTCTTGATGCAGTAGTGGCACGCAACCCGGATAAAATTGTAAAAGTTGCCAACTATGCCGAACTGCTGCAGGCAGTAAAGCAACATAAGATAGCTGCAATGTTTGGAGTGGAAGGTGGCCACATGATAGAAGATGACCTTACTAAATTAGAAGCATTATATAAACGTGGTGCCAGGTATTTAACATTGACACATAACGTTGCCCCCTCCTGGGCTACCAGTGCAGCAGATGAAACAACCAATCCAAACCTTACTCACAAAGGACTCACTGATTTTGGAAAACAGGTATTGCAAAAAATGAATGAATTAGGCATGATGATAGATGTAAGTCATGTTGGCGATCAGAGTTTCTGGGATGTAATTAAAATCACCACAAAACCAATCATCGCTTCGCATAGCTCTGTATATACACTTGTGCATAGCCGCCGTAATTTAAAAGATGAACAGATAAAAGCCATTGCCAAAAACGGCGGCGTGATACAGGTAAATTTTCACCCGGGTTTTATTGACAGCAGCTTTGACAGAAAGGAAGCTGTTTTTTTTAAAGCCCATAAAGCAGAATCAGATTCTCTTCTAAAAACCGGCATGGATGAATGGTATATGATGGATAAGCTTTATAAAAAGTATGCAGCAGAAGCAGAATCCATGCGTCCACCGTTATCTATGCTTATTGATCATATTGATTACATCGCAAAACTGGTAGGTGTTGACTATGTAGGTCTGGGTTCCGACTTTGATGGTATTAATCTTACACCGCAACAATTAGATGATGTAACCACATATCCACTGATAACAAAAGCTCTTGTTGAAAGAGGTTACGACAAAAAAGATATTTATAAAATTCTTGGAGGAAATATTTTACGGGTTTTAAAAGCAAATGAAATTAAATAATAAATTATCTAACCAAAACTGCTCTCATGAATTTTTCAAAAAAAATAATTCTTTCAATGACTGTATCAGCTTTCATGTTTATAATATCAGCTCATGCACAAGTGCCTGCAGATAGTTTACTGGGCAAAAATGAAAAAGCAGGAAAATATGTTAGCATCCGTGGCTTCAGCATGTACTATGAAACCTACGGTACAGGTGAACCTTTGCTCATTATTCATGGCAACGGCGGCTCCATAAATAATTTTGTTTACCAGATACCTTTTTTTGCAAAAAACTATAAAGTGATTATTGCCGACAGCAGATCACAGGGAAAATCTATCGATACTGGTGATTCATTAAGTTATGAAATGATGGCTGATGATTTAAATGGTTTATTGGATCATCTAAAAGTAGACTCCTGTTTTGTAATTGGCTGGAGTGATGGCGGCATAAACGGATTACTGCTTGCAATGCGTCATCCGGAAAAAGTAAAAAAACTGGCGGTAACGGGTGCTAATCTTTTGCCAGATACATCTGCCGTTGATCCTGAAATTTATGCCTGGGCAAAAGCACTCGGCGATTCAGTTCAAAAACTTCCACTAACTCCGGAAACCAAGACCAATCGAAAGTTGTTTCATTTATTATCCTATGAACCCAATATTAAACCACAGGAATTACAAAAAATAAAATGCCCTACATTGGTTATTGGTGGAGATCATGATGTAATTAACACCCGGCACACCATGTTAATTGCAGAATCAATTCCTAAATCTTATTTGTGGATACTACCAAACAGCGGCCACTCCACTCCTATCGTTTATAAGGATATTTTTAATGAAGTGGTAAATGATTTTTTCAAAAATCCATATAGAAAAATTGAAGGGACAGATCGTTTGAATTAGCAATAATCAATGATTATTAAGGCTCAACCAAAAACCAGCTAAACATGGCAATTGAAAAAACTGAAGAAGGATTAGAACGGGTTGTAGGCGTATCGGGGCTTGCCCTCACCATTGTAAATTTTACGATTGGTGCAGGCATCTTTGTTTTACCGGCAGTAGTGGGCATTCAAATGGGTGCATTTGGTATATTCAGTTATATTTTTTGTGCTATCATGCTCGCTACCATTATGCTTTGTTATGCCGAAACAGGTGCCCGTGTAACAAGCAGTGGTGGCTCGTATGCCTATGTGGTGGCCGCTTTTGGCGAATTCCCCGGCTTTATTGTGAACTGGTTATTCTTCTTTGGCTGGAGTATTTTAAGTGATGCCGCTTTGCTGAATATTATTGCCGATTCACTGGCAGTTGTATTTCCTGTTTTTTTAAACCCATGGCTACGTGCTGTATTCTTTTTTGTACTGATGAGTTTTATGATATTGCTGAATATACGTGGCGCTAAACAAGGTGTAGCCTTTATTAAAATTGTTACGCTGGTAAAATTAATACCGCTGCTCGCCATTATCATTTTTGGCTTTGGCTATATAAAAACTGACAACCTTCACTGGGATCATATCCCTTCACTGAAATCCTTTGGTAACACTGCCCTCGTTTTGTTTTTTGCTTTTGCCGGATTTGAATCTGCATTAAGTGTAAGTGGCGAAATAAAAAATCCAAAACGCACTGTGCCCATAGGTATTTTATTGGCCGGATCATTGATACTTATCGTTTACCTGTTGCTGCAAATGGTAACCCAGGGTGTTTTGGGTGCTCAAATGGCTCAGTTCAAAGATGCACCACTGGCAGCCATTGCCGAAAAGATTGTTGGCCCCGTAGGAGCCACGATCCTGTTACTAACTGCAGCATTCTCCTGCTTTACCTCAGTAAGCGGCGATGTGCTTGCAACACCACGATTACTTTTTGCCGGTGCTAAAGATGGTATGTTTCCGAAAATACTTGGAAAAGTTCATCCAAAATTTGCCTCACCATATTGGGCAATTATTGTTTATGGTTCATTGATTTTTATTCTTTCCGTTGCAGGCGGATTTAAACAACTGGCTGTGCTGGCGAGTGCGGCAATATTGCTTATTTACCTGTCGGTTATTTTGGCAACGATTAAGTTTAGGATGAAGAAAAAAGATAATTCCGAAAAAACATTCAGGATGCCCGGCGGATTGATAATTCCCTTAATTGGTATTGCAGCCATTATTTGGCTGCTCACCAGTTTAACCAAATGGGAAATTCTGTCTGCGCTGATTTTCATTGGAGTTGTAATACTCATCTATATTACGATGAAGCAAATTAAAAAGAATCAGGAATAGATTATCCCTACCGATTATTCATAAATCTTTCTTCTATTGATCAGGTAATTCACCTGCGAGGGCCAGTTGCAATAATTCATTTTCAACACATAATGAATTAATAGGATAAAATGCCCAAAAACTGCCATAAATTAAGTAGATTTAAGGGTCATAAGCATTAAAAAACAACTAATTAGCTAAAGAATCCTCTTCCTTTAAAATTCCAATTCTGATTATTGAACAGGACTTAAAATTATCCTGCTCAATTTGCTTTATGTTTATAAAGCAAAACACATTATTCAACTTAACTGCAAATCATTAATTAGATGCTGGCAAAATCTATCAAAGGAAGTTCAACCAGGGAAATCAAAGCTGCATTGACTGAATCCGTTGACGGAAAATTCAAACCAACTTTAGCCATTGTTTTTCTTTCCGTCAAACAAGACCAAGGTGCCATTTGTAAACTGCTGGGTGAACATGGTATACAGGTTTTTGGTGCCACATCTTCCGGTGAATTTATCAGTAGTGAGATTGAAGAAGAAAGTACTGTGATTATGTTGCTTGATATACCAACTCCTTACTTCAAACTGGCGTTTTTTGATACCCTGGATCACGGGGATTTTGCGGTTGCCAGGCAGCTTGGTGAGGAAGGGAAAAAAACATTTAAGAATGCGGCTTTTTTAATTGCATCCGGTTGGGTTAATTTTATAGATGGCGAAGAGATCATCAGGGGTATTGAAACAGGATATGGAAGGGATGTTATCATTTTTGGAGGTATGGCCGGGGATGATCAGACATTGACTGGCCCCAAAGTATTTACCAAAGGGATAGAAAGCACTACAGGATTGTTGGGTTTGATTATTGATCTTGATAAGGTAGATATTTCCGGGATAGCCACATGCGGATGGAAGCCGATAGGCATCACTAAGGTCATTACCAAAAGCGAAGGAAATATTGTTTATACTATCGATGACCAACCTGCGCTGGATCTGGTGATGAAATATTTAGGGCTGAGTCTTAGTGATGAACCCATGAATAATACAGTGTTCAGCTTAGGCGCTTACTATCCGTTGCAATTGGAAAGGGAGAATGCACCCGCTGTAATGCGAACAGCTATGCTGGGCAATACAGCCGACCGATCATTGGTATGCGCTGGCAAAATTCCACAGGGTTCCCGGGTTAGGTTCTCACTCCCTCCCGATTTTGATGTTATTGATACCGTGGTTGAGGAGTGTACAAAAGTGAAGGAAGAAGAACTTCAGCAGGCTGATGCAATGATCATCTTTTCCTGCATCAGCAGATATTTATCGTTCGGTGTTATGACCAAAGAAGAAATTCAAAGGGTAAATGAGGTATGGAATGCACCGATGATCGGCTTTTTCAGTTATGGAGAGTATGGAAAATCAAAAAGAGGAAAACATGAGTTTCATAACAACACCTGTTGCGTAGTTGCATTAAAAGAAAAATAAATTATGATTGCAAAATCGATCAAAGGAAAATCAACTGAAGAAATTAAAGCTGCCCTTGCCAAAAGCATAGTGGATGGATATTCACCAACGCTTGCATTTGTTTTTATAACCAGTATGGACGATGCTGCCGCCATACAAAACATATTGGATAAAGAAGGCATTGCCATTTTTGGTGCCAGCACTTCCGGAAAATTTACCGAACAGGGAATGGAAACCGATGACATCGTTGTTTTATTATTAGATATTCCACCAGCCTGTTTTAGAATTGTATTGAAAGATTATGATACAAAATCTCCGCATGAATCAGCACGACAGGTTGGTGAAGCTGGCATACAGGCATTTAAAAACCCTGCTTTCATTATTTCATCTAATGATATCAGGATACCAGGTGAAGAGGTGATCAGCGGACTTATAGACGCAGCCGGAAAACATGTTACCATTATAGGTGGAGTATCTGGAGAGACGGTTAATTTTACCGGCGTTGTTTTTACAAATGATTCATCGAGTAACTGCGGCCTGCTGGCCCTTATAATTAACCAGGATATAATAGAAGTGACCGGCCTGGCTGTTTCCGGCTGGAAGCCCGTGGGGACTGAAAAAGAAATTACAAAGGTGGAGGGATCATGGGTTTATACTATCGATCATGAACCCGCTATGAATGTTATCCAAAAATTTTTAGGCAATGAGATAACGTTAAATAAACCAACGGAAGGTTTGGTACCCCTGGATACCACTTATCCTTTGCAAATTCAAAGAGCATCAGGAACCCCGGTGATGAAACCCGTGCTACTATGGAACACAGCCGATCAATCGGTAATGACGGGAGGACAAGTGAAAGAAGGAGAAAAGTTTCGCTTTTCACTGCCGCCCGATTTTGATGTGATAGATAAAGTTGTTGAAAGTACTGCAATAGTAAAAGAAAAAAATATGCCGGATACTGATGCGCTGATCGTTTTTTCCTGCGTGGGCAGGCTGGTCTCATTAGGTCCAATGATTTCAACAGAAATAGAAGGACTGGCTGCCACATGGAATAAACCAATGATAGGCTTTTTCTCATTGGGTGAATTTGGAAAGGTTGATGACAGTCCTTGCGAATTTCACGGCACTACAGTAAGCTGGGTGGCCTTAAAAGAAAAATAATGAAAGCAAAATCAATCAAAGGAAAATCAACAGAAGAAATTAAAGCTGCATTGGAACAAGCGATGGCTGATGGTTATCAACCCACATTGGCCATCGTTTTTATTTCCATCAAACAAGACAGAACAGCAGTTGCTGAATTTCTACATCAAAAAGGTATTGATGTTTTTGGTGCAACGTCCAGTGGTGAATTCATTGATGGGCACCAGGATGAAGGATCTGCAGTAATCTTATTATTGGATGTAAAAAAAAGTTATTATACTATTTTATTAGAAGACATTGGAGAGAGAAGCTTGAATGAAGCAGCTACTAAAATGGCAAAAAATGCTTTGCAAAAATTCAACAACCCTGCTTTTATTCTTTGCAGCACCTCAATAACTGATGACGGAAATATTTTGGATGGTGAGACCCTGATAAGATCTATTGAAAATGTAGTTGGTACAGATTCGAACATTTTTGGTGGTATGGCTGGGGATGATATTTCCTTTACCGCTGCTTATGTTTTTACAGCTGATAAAACTACAAAGCACGGATTAGCAGCCTTGTTATTTGATGGAGATAAAATCAGTTTTTATGGTATGGCAATTTCCGGCTGGAAACCAATTGGTGTTTTCAGAACTGTGACAAAAAGTGAGGATAACCTTATTTATTCAATTGATGACAGACCTGCGTTGGAGATGTATCTGCGTTTTTTGGGGAGCGAAATTTCACCTGGGGATAACCAGATAAAGTTTTTTGAAACCCTGGGTAGACACTTTCCTTTCCAGATAGAACGAGAGAACCGGGAACCGTTGATGTGTGGTCCTATCGGCTATGACAAGGAAAAAGGAGCATTGATCTGTGAATCCAATGTACAGCAAGGGTCGAGGTTTCGTTTTTCCACTCCGCCGGATTTTGATATCAAAGAAACATTAGTAGAAAAAGCAAAAGAATTAAAAGGCGATAAGGATGCAGATGCACTGCTGATCTTTTCATGTGCTGGCAGACTGGCTGCTTTGGGCCCTATGGCCCAAGAGGAAAATGAAGGATTATATAGCGTCTGGAATGTTCCCATGGCTGGATTCTATTCCTATGGAGAATATGGAAAAGGCATAGATGGTAAACATGATTTTCATTCTACCACCAACAGTTGGGTAGCCCTAAAAGAAAAATAAAAAAAACATGAAAGCAAAATCAATCAAAGGAAAATCAACCGAAGAAATTAAAAAAGCACTGGAGCAAATTATGGCCAACGGATTCAAGCCAACTTTAGCCATTGTTTTCATTTCTATTAAGCAGGACAGAGAAGCTATTTGCAATTTACTGGATGAAAAAGGTATTCAGATATTCGGTGCTACTTCTGCAGGTGAATTTATTGATGGCGAAGTTGAGGCAGGAAGTACTGTCATGCTGTTGCTCGACGTCAATCCTGCTTATTTTAAAATAGAATTTCTTGAAACAAGTACTGAGATGGCCTTTGAAAATGCAAAGAAGATTGGTAGTATCGGAAATGAAGCTTTTGCCAATCCTTCCTTAATAATAGCAACCGGTGGAATATTTATCGATGGTGAAAAAATTATAGACGGTGTCATGCAGGGTTTTACAGAAGCTGCGTCATTTACTGACAGGGAAGTTACTGTTTTTGGAGGAATGGCTGGAGATGATTTATTAGGTGAAAAACCAATTGTTTTTACCAACAGAAAAAACAAAGACAATGCAATTATTGCACTCATTATTGACGGCGACAAAATAGAGGTAAGTGGTGTCGCTTCTTGTGGCTGGAAAGCGATTGGCACCACAAAAACAGTTACTAAAAGTGAAGGTAATATTGTGTATACCATCGACGATAAGCCTGCATTAGACATGATGATGAAATACCTTGGTGTGGATGTAAAGCTGGAAGAGGATAAAGAAATCGTATCATTTCAAAACTCCTGGTATTATCCTTTGCAGTTGGAAAGGGAAAATTTAGATCCTGTCATACGTACAAGTAGGTTTGCCAATACAAAAGACCGTTCTCTTATTTGTACCGGCAATGTACCACAGGGATCACAAATCAAGTTTT
>JAHEBJ010000106.1 GCA_024642285.1 Sphingobacteriales bacterium | reverse complement strand
ATTTCTTCAATGGCAGTAACAATACTTCCCGATGTATCATTATGAAGTACATCAAATATCTCTTCATTATATTTTGGGGCAATAGTTTCCCAGTATTTTCTATCCACTGAATTTGCTTAAAGTGTAAATTATACTGATGATAAGGTACGAAAATATTTTTCAAAGCTGAACAGGATTGAAATAAAAAAGCTTTCCTGTTTTTTAAATACAAGAAAGCTTATTGTATTAAAAGAGGTTTATTTAAAATTGTCGCTAACTACCAGTTCTTTACTTCCTGCTGTGTATTTGTAAAACCCTTCTCCGCTTTTTGCACCAAGCTTGCCGGCCAAGACCATATTCACTAATAAAGGACAAGGCGCATATTTAGGATTACCAAAACCATCCTGCAGTACTTTTAAAATACTCAGGCAAACATCAAGGCCAATAAAATCAGCCAACTGCAAAGGCCCCATTGGATGAGCCATACCCAGTTTCATCACCGTATCAATTTCTTGTACACCGGCAACACCTTCATACAAACTGTAAATGGCTTCGTTTATCATGGGCATTAAAATACGGTTGGCAATAAACCCGGGATAATCATTTACAGCGCAGGGAATTTTTCCAAGTTGTTTACTTAATTCAACAATTTGTTCTGTTACTTCTTTTTTTGTGGCATAACCATTAATTATTTCCACCAGTTTCATTACCGGTACCGGATTCATAAAATGCATGCCGATAACCAGCCCTGGTCGTTGGGTTACCGCTGCAATTTTTGTTATTGAGATGGAAGATGTATTGGTTGCCAGGATACAGCCGGCAGAAGCATAAGTATCCATTTGTTCAAAGATGGATAATTTCAAATCCACATTTTCTGTGGCAGCTTCAACAACTAACTCAGCATCCTTAACGCCTTCGGCGATGATTGAAGAAACTGTAATGTTTGCCAATGTAGTTTTTTTCTGGTCTTCGGTAATGGTTCCCTTTGTTAGTTGCCTGTCTAGATTTTTATTGATAGTATCTAATGCTCTTTGCAGTTGCGAAGGATTCACATCAACTAAACTTACTTTAAAACCATTTTGCGCAAAAACATGGGCAATTCCGTTTCCCATTGTTCCGGCACCGATAACGCTTATATTCTTTATACTCATTGTTCTCTGTTTAGTTATGAATTATAAGTTATAAATTATGAGTTTTTATTTTTTAGCTTTCGTTGTAATAATTGCACTTCTTATCATTTTTAATAAATCGGCTGCTTCCTTTTGAATACTGACAAATTCTTTTTCTTTTAAATAGCCTGATTCAAACAGAAGTTCAAGCCAATATAATGATTCGTCACATTTCTTTTTGAGCGATACCAAGTTTATGAATAAAATCTGGCCTGCTTTCGGCATTTTGTGCTTCTCTAACCAGTGCACCAACTGCAGTTCCGCTTCGTAACAACTGCTTAGAAATTACATATTCTTTCTTGCTATCAGTTATGTATTGATATAGTTTTATTATCCTTTTAGCAAAAAGAAAACTCCTGTCTTTTATTATACTCTTCTTTTCACTCATAACTCATCATTCATAACTTATAACTAAGCGTTACCTTAAAATTATTTAAACGCATTAATCCCCGTAACATCCATCCCCGTAATCAGCAAATGAATATCATGTGTGCCTTCATACGTGATCACACTCTCCAGATTCATCATGTGGCGCATAACGGAGTATTCGCCTGTAATGCCCATACCGCCAAGCATCTGGCGGGCATCTCTGCAAATATTCGTTGCCACTTCGCAGGCATTTCTTTTGGCCATGCTCACTTGTTGAGGTGTAACTTTTCCTTCGTTCATTAAAACGCCCAGGCGCCAGTTTAATAATTGGGCTTTGGTAATTTCAGTAATCATTTCAGCTAGCTTCTTTTGTTGTAACTGAAATCCTGCTATTGGTTTACCAAACTGAATTCTTTCTTTACTGTATTGCAAAGCAGTATCATAACAATCCATAGCTGCTCCAATGGTACCCCAGGCAATTCCGTAACGTGCTTTTGTTAAACATCCTAACGGTCCCTTCAAACCTTTAATGTTTGGAAAAATATTTTCTTTAGGAACTTTTACATTATCAAATACCAGTTCCCCGGTGGCGCTGGCACGCAGACTCCATTTACCATGCGTGGTTGGTGTGCTGAAACCTTCCATTCCTCTTTCTACAATCATGCCTCGTATATCACCTGCTTCATCTTTTGCCCAAACTACAGCCACCTGCGAAAAAGGCGCATTACTGATCCACATTTTAGCGCCATTTAAAATTACATGGTCGCCTGCATCTTTAATATTGCTCAGCATATTACTTGGGTCACTGCCATGATTTGGCTCAGTCAATCCAAAACAACCCAACCACTCGCCGCTGGCCAGTTTGGGTAAATATTTTTTGCGCTGCTCCTCACTACCATATTGATATATGGGAAACATCACCAAACTTCCCTGAACACTGGCTGTTGAACGTACACCGCTGTCGCCACGTTCCAGTTCCTGCATCATTAATCCGTAACTGATATAATCCAGTCCGCCGCCGCCGTATTGTTCCGGAACCGTTGGGCCGAAGCAACCCAGATCACCCATTTGCTTAACTATTTGCTGGGGAAATTCGGCACGTTGTGCGTAATCTTCTATAATGGGAGAGATTTCTTTTTTCACATAATTGCGTACACTTTCTCTGATGAGTTTATGTTCATCGGTAAGCAATTCATCTACATTAAAATAATCGGGAGATTGGAAATTATCGGTTTTAGCAGCCATATCGTGTTTTATAATGTTATTATCAATTAAGTGCAAATATAAAGCATCTGAAACTCATTTTAAATTGGCCGGGAACCTGAAATAAAGATGAAATATTTCTGCGGGCTCTTGTACTTTTGGAAAAATCTCTGCAATGAAATTAATTTCAAAAATCCGCCTGCTTATCCTGGGTTTTATGGCAGCATTAATATTGAGTGGTGTTACTGCAATGCCTGCTGAAACAGAACTTCGCTGGCTGATGCAATACAAGGAACTGTTTCCGGATAAAATCGGAAACTGGCTGCAGTTATGCTACTCAGCGTTGGCAGATACCAATTCAAAATACCCGTTCCTTGCATATGGGTACGACTGGCTTGCTTTTGCTCATTTTGTGATTGCATTATCCTTTGTCGGATTGTATCGTGATCCAGTAAGAAATATCTGGATCATCGACTGGCAGATCATTACCTGTATTGCGGTTGTTCCTCTGGCTTTTATTGCTGGTCCGATCAGGCAAATACCAATCTTCCATATTTTGATAGATTGTTGCTTTGGCCTGGTAGGAATCATTCCTTTGTTGATCTGCAAAAGATGGATCAATAAACTGGCCGCAGAAACCAGCACTTGATCGGCTAATCTGTTTTTTCCAGGGTAAATATTTCTTCCACTGGCTTATTAAATACCCTGGCAATTTTTAACGCCAGTACAGTTGACGGAACATATTTGTTTGCTTCCATGGCATTAATGGTTTGCCTTGTTACCGAAACTTTATTGGCCAGGTCTTCCTGAGTTAATCCTTTTATTGCTCTTTCTACTTTTATACTATTTTTCATCTAACACAGTTTTAGAGTTTTTGTAAAGAGTATAATTGAACCGGATGATAAAGATGATCAATACTGTAAACATGTTGTAGATCATCACATTCAAAAAAGCTGTGCCATAAACAAAAATAAAGGCAAACAACAAGAGCAGGTAACTTACTGCTACCGCCCAAAGCAGCGACGATAGCCGTAGTTTACTAATGTACTCATCCTCATTCTTTTCCTTTGAAAAACTTACTAATAAGCCTCCAAGGATGAACAGGGCGCCGACAACCGTATTTGTAATATCGGTTTGTATAAAACTGAAAAATTTATCCTTGCCAAATACTTCATCACTGAAAATGGCAAACACTTGTGCGTCAAACCAGTTGACATCATATCCTGTAAAACTTACAATGATACCCAAAACTGTAGCAGGTATAAGAATGATCCACCCGATGGTTTTGTATTTACTTGGGAGTAATAATTTCGTTGTCATAATTTAATAGTTTTAACGAAGGTAATGTAATTCTTACATAATGTAAAAATTTTCTTACATTATGTAAGAATAATTTAACAAATTCTGGTTGCATTATTGTCTATACATTTGTAATCAATAATTTAAAAATGGCTAACTATACTTATTTAGCTCTTGGCGATAGCTACACAATTGGAGAACAGGTTCCATTTGCAGAAAATTTTCCTAACCAGACAATTCAATTATTGCGGAAGACAGGCTTTGCATTTTATGCTGCTGAAATCATTGCCAAAACCGGCTGGACAACAGATGAACTGAATGATGCAATTGAAAATACTGCGATGCTGGATAGTTATGATATTGTTTCATTGCTTATAGGTGTAAACAATCAATACCGCGGCAGATCAGCAAGTGAATTTAAAGTTGAGTTTGAACATTTGATACAAAAAGCTATTCTTTTTGCAGGAAACAAGCCTTACCACGTTTTTGTGCTGAGTATTCCCGATTGGGGAATAATGCCATTTGCGGAAGGAAAGGCCAGGGAAAAGATTGCAACCGAAATTGACGAGTACAATTATATATGTGAAACTTCATCCAAAGAGTTTCAGACCAACTATATTAATATTACTACATCACTGAGAGAAGATGGGAGCAAACCAGATTTTTTTGCGCCTGATGGTCTGCATCCATCAGGCAAAGAATATAGTAAATGGGCTGTTAAATTATCCGATTCCATTCTTAAAGAACTGCAACAATGACTACCATAAATTTTAAAGAAGAACAGCGATTCAAGATTTGGTGGGCATGGCTGGGAGTTATTGTGTTAAATATACTTTTTATTTTCGCTATCGTGAAGCAGGTAATACTTGGCAAACCTTTTGGTACAAAACCTGCTCCGGACTTTGTGCTGATTATAGCGGAAATGATTCTTTTACTGGTTTTAATTTTTTTGATATCAATAAAATTAAAAACCCGGATTAACGATAAAGGAATTTACTACCGGTTTTATCCTTTTCAATTTAACGAAACAGAAATTGAATGGCATACTTTAAGGGATGCATACATACGGGAGTATAGTTCGTTTTATGAATATGGTGGCTGGGGGATAAGATACGGATCAGCAAAGGTTGGCAGGGCAATCAATACTTCAGCTTCATCCAACAGAGGATTGCAGTTGCAGTTTACTGATGGAAATTTATTTTTGATTGGAACGGCAAGACCGGATGAATTAAAGCTGATAATAGATGAAGTGATAAAGTCAGGAAAAATAAACCGGGGAATTTAACTTCAGTACTCAATCATTTTTCTGTCCACTGATCCGTCGTCATAAAAATCAAACAGGGCATAGGCAGGTGCAAAATCCTGAAACGATCCTTTCCACCAGTTGCCGCTTATGGCACCGTTGCAGAAATATTTCACACCCAGGTATTCCACTTCATCCTGCAAATGGATATGACCGCTTAAACAGCTTTTAATGTTTGGATGTTTTTTAAAAAGATCTTTTATTCTTCTGGCATCGGTATGCAGCAGGGCTCTCGAAAGTTTCCAATCGCCATTAGGCAGCATGTCTTTAAAAAACATAGCACTGCAAAAGGAGATGATGGGAATATGTGAAACGATACAAATGTATTTGTCTTTAGAATTATTCAGCTCATTTTCGAGCCATGCAAATTGCGGATCATCCAGCAGGGCAATATAACCGCCCTTGTTTTCCTGTACACTGTCTAGAAAAATAAATTGCCAATCGTTGTGGGTGAAACTATAATAGGTTTTTGAGTTTCCGGTTTGCTTTAACCACCATGCTTTTCCATAAAGACTGTCGGCTTTAATATCTTCCTTTACCTGCCAGCCCCAGATATCATGATTGCCCATGCAATGCTTTACCGGCAATTTATTTTCGGACTGCATAATTTTATTGAACAGGTCCCATTGTATTTGCGTG
>JAHEBJ010000105.1 GCA_024642285.1 Sphingobacteriales bacterium | reverse complement strand
AAGCGGATTAAAAACGTTCAGAGACAGCGACGGTTTATGGAACGGCTATGATGTGTATGAAGTGGCTTCGCCGGAAGGCTGGTATAAAAATCCGCAACTGGTTTTAGACTTTTATAATGCCCGACGCAAAGACGTGGCTGCTGCTGAACCTAATGCTGCACATTTAGGACTTGCACAGCTCGAAAAAGACTTTAAAGTAACCATCATCACTCAGAATATAGACGACCTACATGAACGGGCGGGGTCAACCAATGTGTTGCACCTTCACGGTGAGATATTCAAGATGCGGAGCATCGCCGATGAAAATTCATTTTACGAAATAAGAGGAGAAATAAATATAGGTGATAAAGCTCACGACGGTTCTCAGCTTCGTCCGCATATTGTTTGGTTTGGAGAAGCGGTGCCCATGATGGAGAATGCGGCTTTCGTTTTACAGGATTGTGATTTTTTTGTTGTGGTGGGTACATCATTACAGGTTTATCCGGCAGCATCGCTTTTAAATTATGCGCCGGAAGGGATTCCAAAATTTATCATTGATAAAAAAATACCTGTTACAGAAAAACAATCAAATGTTCATGTGATTGAAATGCCTGCCACAGAAGGAGTGTGGGAGTTGGCGAAAATTTTATTGCAAAAATAGATTGAGGTTTATTGCTCTCCACCATCCGGCCCATAAAATATTACCCAGGTTGCAAAATCGTTGCTAAAATTAATAAACCGGTGCTCCATACCTGCAGGTACAAACAGTACATCGTTGGTTTTACATTTGATCGTTTCACCATTGCGGTAAAAATCAGATTCGCCTGATGTTATTAAATAGATCTCATCCTGCAGGTGCGGAGTTTGGGTATCTACTTCTTCGGGTGAAAAATATTGCAATTGCATAGTCCCGTACTTCATCAGAACGGTAAACTTCTGCTCGGTTTCCTGTTTTAATTGTTCAACCCCTTCACTGATACTTGCAGAATATTTTTTCATCGTTAAATATTCGAGTCAACAAAACTGATTCCGTTTTTTTGTAATTCAGACAATACAGGCTCATAAATTGCGGTGGCTATCGGTATATGCAGACCTCTTAGTTTGATAGTATCGTTCAAAATTAATTTTGCAGCAATTCCTAAAGGAAGTCCAACAGTTTTTGCCATAGCCGTTCGCAAGCTATCTTCACCTTTTACAACCAGACAACTTCTAAATTGATGTTCTTTTCCGTTCAGCATATATTCAAATTCATGCAGCATTACTATCATGTCTTTATCTTGCGGCTGCATCTTTAATTTTGTTTCAACTAAATACTGCAGAATATCTGCTGAGGTTTTTGCACTATCAGGAACAGCCTCTTCATCAAACAGTCCAAGAAATTCAAGCATCTTTTTGTTTGCTTCATTTACATAAGCCGAAACAGGTGCTGACCATTTTTTAAACGTCAGTTCTTTTGTATCTACTGTATCAACATCATTCGTTAAACCAGCATGTACAATGGCATTCCAGCCTTTAAAGAAATCTACATGGCGTAAAGTAGTTCTTACAAAAGTTGCAGTATCAGGCAATTTATAAGTGCTGATATATCCCAATGAATCTCTGTTGGGATAATAGGCGAGTCCATCTAATCCATCAAATTCAATTTTATTGCTGCAGTCATAAAGGTCTTCGTAAGCATCTTTCTTTATCTCGTTATTAAGTTTATAAACAGCACCAGACTGACCTGCCATTACAATATTCCTTGGATTCCAGCTTATCTTATAATGCCACGGATTATCATCGCTTTCCGGTGCTACCAATCCACCGCAATGGCTTTTAAAAGACGTAATTTTTCCTCCATTGGCTTTAATATCGTTGATGATCTGCATCGCACTCATATGATCTATACCCGGATCTAAGCCCATCTCACAAATGAATAAAAGCTTGCGGTTGCTGATCTCGTCCTGCAGGCTTTTCATTTTATCATCCAGGTACGAAGCGGTCAATAAATGTTTGCGGTATTCAACGCAATCTTTTGCAACAAGGAAGTGCAGGGCAGGGGGCATCATCGAAATAACCACATGCGCCCTTTGTATCAGATCGCCTCGTTGTTTTTCATTAGTCACATCAAGTTGAACGGCTTCAGCAAATTTCGAATTGCGTGTTTTTAAGAGGATCTGTTCCTTATCAGTATCAGCGATAATAAATTTCCAGTTATTGGTTTCAGCTTCTGCAATTAAATAATCAATTAAGACTGTAGCCGATTTTCCTGCGCCAATAAGTACAATCGTTTTCAAATAAAAATGTTTTGGCGCAAGTTAAAGAATGGAACACTGATAACACCGATTAGAGGGATTAAAAACGCATTTTTTCAGCGAAAATCAGTTAAATCATTGCCGTTAGTGTTCTATCAAATATCTATCCACAAATAGCAAAAAATGTGTGAAAATAACCCCTAAAAACCTCCATTTTTAAGCTTATTTCCCACCTTATTTCGGTATCTTCGCCACCTATAAAAATATATGGAAAATAACGACAATTTAAACGACGAAAATCAACCTTTTGAAGGCGACGATTTAAACAACCGCGGCCGCATTATTCCGGTAAATATCGAGGAGCAAATGAAGTCCTCTTACATTGATTACTCCATGAGTGTGATCGTTGGAAGAGCCCTGCCAGATGTACGTGACGGGCTTAAGCCTGTGCATCGCCGGGTGCTTTTTGGTATGAGTGAGTTGGGGAATAACAGCAATAAGCCGTATAAAAAATCGGCTCGTATTGTGGGTGAGGTAATGGGTAAATATCACCCCCATGGTGATAGTGCGATTTATCAAACCATTGTGCGTATGGCGCAGGATTGGGCCATGCGTTACAAACTGGTTGACGGACAAGGTAATTTTGGTAGCGAAGATGGTGATCCGGCGGCTGCCATGCGTTATACCGAAATACGAATGCAGAAGTTTGCCGAAGCCATGTTGGAAGACATTGAAAAGGATACCGTAGATCATCAGTTTAATTTCGACGATTCGTTACAGGAGCCAACCGTTTTACCAACCCGGATTCCGCAGTTGCTGGTGAACGGTAGTAGTGGTATTGCCGTGGGGATGGCTACCAATATGATGCCGCACAACCTGAGTGAAGTTATTGACGGTTGTATTGCTTACATCGACAATAGAGAAATTACGGCCGAAGAATTGATCAAGTACGTTAAAGGCCCTGATTTTCCTACCGGCGGGGTTATATACGGATTTGAAGGCGTAAGAGAAGGTTTATTAACCGGGCGTGGCAGGGTAGTACTGAGAGGAAAAGTTGATATTGAAGTTGGCAAGAACGGCCGTGAGAAAATCATCATTACGCAGGTACCTTACCAGGTAAACCGTGATAATTTAACAGCTAAGATCGGCGACCTCATTAATGACAAAGCTATCGAAGGTATTGCGGATGTTAACAACGAAAGTAATAACAAGGAAGGCACCCGTGTAGTGATAGAACTGAAAAAAGATGCAGTTGCCCAGGTGGTGATTAATCATCTTTACAAACAAACTGAATTACAAACTTCATACGGTATAAATAATGTTGCGCTTGTAAGAGGCAGGCCTCGAATCCTGAATTTAAGAGACCTCATCAGCGAATTTATTTTGTTCCGTCATGATGTGGTGGTACGTCGTACGCAATACGAATTACGTAAAGCAGAAGAACGTGCTCATATTTTAGAAGGATATATCATTGCATTGGATAACCTTGATGCAGTGATAAAGCTCATCCGTGAATCTGCTACACCTAATATTGCACAGGAAGGCTTGATAGCACAGTTCGGCATGAGTGAGATACAGGCGAAAGCCGTACTGGAACTTCGTTTGCAGCGTTTAACGGGGATGGAGATCAATAAGATTCGTGAGGAGCATGCCGAGATCATGAAACTTATTGAGCATTTAAAAATGATTCTGGCCAACGAAGACATGCGCTACGATATCATCAAGAAAGAACTGGAAGAAGTAAAAGCAAAATTCGGAGATGAGCGTAAATCAGAAATTGTTTATTCTGGCGACGAGATCAATATGCTGGATTTGATTGAAGATGAAGATGTGGTTGTCACTATTTCGCATTTAGGATATATCAAACGTACATCGGCAGACGATTACAGGCAGCAGCGCCGTGGTGGCCGCGGCGCAAAGGGTAGCAGTACCCGTAACGAAGATTATATTGAACATCTGTTTGTGGCGTCAACCCACGCCAGTTTGTTATTCTTTACCGAAATGGGGCGTTGTTTCTGGCTTAAAGTGTACGAAGTTCCCGAAGGCGACAAGACTAGTAAAGGACGTGCATTGCAGAATATGATACAAATTCCGCCGGAAGATAAAGTGCGGGCCATTATCGACATTAAAAATTTCGATGACGAGGAATTTGTGAAGAATCATTACATATTATTATGTACCAAACAGGGTATCATCAATAAATCAAGATTAAAAGATTTCAGCCGTCCAAGGCAGAACGGTATCAATGCTATTAATATTAACGAGGGCGACCAGTTAATTGAAGCTAAGCTTACCGATGGTAATTGCGAAATTATGATGGCGGTTAAAAGTGGCCGTGCTATTCGTTTCCCCGAGGAAAAAGTAAGACCAACAGGTCGTGGTGGTATTGGAGTAAAAGGTATAGAGGTTGATGATACTAAAGACGAAGTGGTTGGTATGATTTGCGTAAATAAAGATGATAAGGAAAGTACTGTATTAGTGGTAAGCGCCAATGGTTATGGCAAACGCACCTTCCTGGATGATCCGGAAACAGGCGAAAACAATTATCGCATCACTAACCGTGGCGGTAAGGGCGTAAAAACCATCAGCGTAACTGCAAAAACCGGCTCATTGGTGGGAATTCTGGCTGTAACTGAGGCTCACGACCTGATGATTACCTGTGTAAGCGGCGTAACTATTCGCATGCCGGTGGCTCAGATAAGTGAACAAGGAAGAGCTACACAGGGCGTTAAATTGATAAGAGTTGATGAAGGTGACGAAATTGCAGCGATTACCAAGCTTGTAGAAAAAGAAGATGAAATTTTACTGGACGAAGAAGGAAATCAGATAATCAATGAGGCGGGTGATACAAAAGCTGATTCTACAGATAAGGAAACTTCAGAAGATTCCACCGAAACATCAGAAAGTTAAGAATCTACTTAAACAATACATTAAAAACCCAATAGCGATATTGGGTTTTTTAGTTTTCAGGGGGGATTTGAGCAGAACTGTCAGGTCTTTAGGAGTTTTGGAAAAGGACAGAGGTGATTGACATATCTCAAGAAAAAACATTCTATTTAACATAAGATTAATTATAGGCAAAACTGAATTTTCTGAAAGCCAATACAGTAGAGGCTTTTGTAAATTCTGGCTTTTAAGGGATTAGAACAGCCCCCCTCCAAAAAACGCAAGAGCTACCAGGAAGCTATGAATTATGCGATAGATGTTCTGGAAAATAAACATTTTCCAGCTCGATATTCAAAATAAAATAGCAGTTGCAAAAATCACCGGCCTTGTGGGGCACTGATTATATTTCACTTTGGAAAAAAGCAGTTTTTTGAGTACTATTACACTATAGCCAGATACCTCATTCCTATTCTTTATTTTGAATTGATTTATTACATGTCAAACTGTACCTAACAGATATCTGTTTGGCAACTGACTTTTATCAGTATTTGGATGAACAGGCTTTTATAAATTGAATAATCAAACCAATCAGCATGAATAAAAAGCAAAAACTACAGTTCCTGATAGATCAGCAACAATTGGCCATAAATGAATTAAGAAGTTCGATGGAGGATTTTAAAGCGGATGCAGATATGGATGAAGATGACACGAAAGATCCTGAAGATTTTTCGCAACAAACAGTGGCCAAAGAAACTGAAATGCGCTTAAGGCAACAATTACTCAGAGCCGAAAACGACCTGGCGCTGCTGGAGCGTTTTGCAACAGAAAGCTTTAATACTGTACAGGCCGGAGCACTTATTGAA
>JAHEBJ010000104.1:5085-6005 GCA_024642285.1 Sphingobacteriales bacterium | reverse complement strand
TCTTGGAGATCCGATAGGATTAGCTCCATCATCATACAACTGGTAGCTTACGCCAAGCTGAGAGCCTTGTTGAGTTACGCTACCTGCATTTGGTGCATTTGGATCATTCACGCAGAACTCGCTGCCTACTGTAATGAAGACAATCGGATTTTCCACTATGAATACTGTTGTATTAGATGTACTAGAACAGCCATTTAAACTAACTGTTACAGTGTATTGACCAGCCATTGCAGTTGTTGCATTTGTAAATGCTGGTGGATTTTGAACCGCTGATACGAAATTGTTTGGTCCTGTCCACGCAAATGTTGCGCCTGCCAATGAATTGGTAGCTGCTACACTAAATGTACCACCAACGCATATTGGACCAGTGTTGCTTGCAACTGTTGTTGGAACTGGTTTAATTGTTGCTACAACTTCTGTCCTTGGGCCTTCGCAACCAGCAGCGCTGGTACATGATACCCAGTAAGAAGTTGTTGTTGAAATACTTGGTGTCACAAATGGTGAACCTGTTGCTATTGATGATCCTCCGCTTGCAGCTGCATACCATTTAAGGGTACCTGTGCAACCAGAAGCTGTCAGACTAACGGTACCTGTTCCACAACGGGAAGCAGGACCAGCAGTTGGTGCTCCAGGAATCGGGTTAACAGTTGCTACAACTTCTGTTCTTGGTCCTTCACAACCAGCAGCGCTGGTACATGATACCCAGTATGAAGTTGTTGTTGAAATACTTGGTGTCACAAATGGTGAACCTGTTCCAATTGATGAGCCTCCGCTTGAAGCTGCATACCAGGTAAGAGTGCCTGTGCAACCAGAAGCTGTCAGACTAACGGTACCTGTTCCACAACGGGAAGCAGGACCAGCAGTTGGTGCTCCAGGAATCGGGTTAACAGTTGCTACAACTTCTGTTCTTGGTCCTTCAC
>JAHEBJ010000104.1:0-4985 GCA_024642285.1 Sphingobacteriales bacterium | reverse complement strand
CTCCGCTTGAAGCTGCATACCAGGTAAGAGTGCCTGTGCAACCAGAAGCTGTCAGACTAACGGTACCTGTTCCACAACGGGAAGCAGGACCAGCAGTTGGTGCTCCAGGAATCGGGTTAACGGTTAAACTTGCTTCACAGACTTCATTTGATTGCAGCCCGGCTAAAGTTGTGACAAGGGTGAGGGTATAGGTACCCGGGGTTGCAGAAGTTACAGTTACATTTTGAGTATTTGTAGCACTAAGTGTAGCGCCGGCAGGGGCAATAGACCATAAATAAGTAGTCATTCCTGCAGGGCCGCTATAAGTACCAGAAGTGCCTCCGGCACAAATTTCATACGGACCACCTGTAATAGTACAAGGTGGAGGTGGTTCATAAACAGCTACGGCTGATAATGAACGATCCTGGTTACCTAGATTATTGAGTGTCCAGTCTTTTAAACGCATATGATATGGCGAACCACTAATACCTCCTGCCGATCTTGGTACTCCTCCTACAAAACCCCAATCATCCCTGCTGCCTATATGGCCACCCCAGGAAAGTACTGCCGTTGAAGAGCTAGCAGTAAAAGTGACCATAATTGTTTGTTCGGCCGATGCAGCAGAAGTATCTGCCGCAGGCCCATAAACTATATTAGTAATGGTACCATTCCATATTTTCATGGTCTTTAGTGCAGCAGATTGTGCATTACGAGATGCTACAGCTAAAGCACTTAAATTTGGGGGATTAGGAATTACCATCCCGGCACCAGCTACAAGACCTGTTAAGCCAAGAGTAGCATCCATATTCTCCTCAGTATGACCAAATACTGCGGTATGCAATGGGTTATTTATACTTTGGTTACTCGTTAGCCAGTCAATGGCAAATTTGTCGCTATGTTTTATATCATAACCCAAGGTTAATGTTATAGGCTGTCCAATCGGCAGAGCGGCCATTACAACCCGATATGCGATTGAATACTTTTCAACATAGTGTGCATTTTGAGAACCAGCATTACCATTTACCCACTGAATGGGATTATTTGGCGAAGCTGCTGTGCCATTCCTCACCTGGTCGAGATTAGCGGATGGCTGCTGTGCGAATACAGTTGATGAAAAAAATGAACCCATCACCACGAACAAAACCAAAAGTTTTATTTGTAATAATTGGTGCATTTTTTTGCAGCATGTAAAAAATGAACTTTTCATAAACGTTGTTTTAGTAATTAAATAAGGGTATAAATGCGCTGGTTAATATAACCAACATAGGCATAGGTCATAGTTTAATATGACTTATTATTCATGTGGAGATGAAGAGGAGTGAGTAATCCGACGGATAATGGAATTCTAATTAAAGAATTTAAACAGAGGATTGATTAGATTTTGGGGTTCGGTTATTTCCAGGATATGGACAAACTAATTAAGCAATTATAACGCTAATGTATAACTCATTATTTATAAATGCAAATTTTTATTAAATTTTTATTTTTTATATTATATATATTGTACATATTTTATTAACTTTTAGTGTAGTGTATATTAAGCCGGAACAGAAAATTAATCAAAACAAATGAGTTTTTTAAACCCGGATTTTTTTGAATTGCTGCTTAAAAATTGTTTGACCAAAAGTATATTAATACTATTGAACTGTATTTATGTACACTTTTTTAAGTTGTAATAATTTAATTACCCCGGTATAGTACAAGAAATAATTGCGGGTTATAAAATAAACTAAAATATAAAGCAGGAATTAAATCAATTTAATAACTCTGTTAATTTATCGGTTAATTTTTTTCCAAAAAGATTTTTAGCAATAATTTTTCCGTCTTTATCAATTAAAAGATTGGAAGGAATGGCTTTAATATAATATTGTTCTGACGTAGCATTTTTCCAACCCTTTAAATCACTTACCTGCTTCCAGGTAAGGTTATCATCAACAATAGCTTTCTTCCATTTTTCGGCACCTTTCTCATTGTCGTATGATACACCAAATATTTCAAATCCTTTGCTGTTGAAATTAGTGTAGGCTTTAACGATATTAGGATTCTCCCGGCGGCATGGCCCACACCAGCTTGCCCAAAAATCAACCAAAACATATTTTCCTTTCAGCGAAGAAAGGCTCAATGGATTTCCTGATGTATCCAATTGGGTAATATCCGGAGCCGGCTGCCCAATAGCAACAGTCTTATAAATATCCAGCATGTCTTTAACTTTATTTCCGGTGTTGGTGGCTTTTATACGGGCAGACAAAGCATTGTACAACGGCTCTACTTCATCAGCTTCGGCATAATAACCAAAATTTTCAGAAATAGCCATGGCACTTCGCAAAGAGGATGGATTTGCAAAAACAAACTCTGTTACATACTTTCTTTTGATTTTTGTTTTTGTTTCCTCCAGTGCATCAAGACTGTCAATTACAGATTGATTCTTGGTTTTTGAGGCTTCTGAATAAGCGGCATAATATTTTTCCTCATCGTCTGTAACGGGCTTAAGAAACGTTTTTAATTTTTTATCATCGCTGTTTAATACCGAACCGGTGATTTCAAGTTCTTTGAGCTTATCCCCTTTTCCGCTGATCATTATTGCTACCGGTTCAACAAAAAAGCGCAGGTTATCCTCCTTACGGTCTTTCATCGTTAAAAAAGCAGTTGATGGTTTTTGTACAAAGCCTTTAAAAGTAAATGCGCCGTTTACAAGATTCGCCGAATCTTTTTTAGCACCATCTTCACCATATACTGTGAGATAAACCATTCCTTTTTTAACATCGCTGAATTTACCAGCAACCGTATAGGCTGAATCCTCACCCTGAGCGGTGGCCGCAAAACCCGACAATAAAAACAACGCCGTAATTATTTTCTTCATATTCATTTAAATTAATTGAGTGCCCAAGTTACTTCAAATATAATAATGATCTTAAACATTCTCAATCACCATCGCACTTGCCCCTCCCCCTCCATTACAAATACCTGCTGCACCGTATTTGCCATTATTCTGTTTCAATACATTTATTAAAGTAACAATAATTCTGGCACCACTGCAACCCAATGGGTGCCCCATAGAAACTGCTCCTCCATTTACATTTACTTTGGAGGGATCTAATTTCATTCTGCGGCTGTTCTCGATGCCAACAACAGAAAAAGCTTCATTCAATTCCCAGAAAGCAATGTCCTCCATTTTTAAACCTGCCTTATCAACTGCCTTAGGCACCGCAAGTGCAGGAGTTGTTGTGAACCACTCAGGCGCCTGTTCAGCATCGGCATAACTTTTAATTTTTGCAATTGGCTTTAATCCCAGTGCATCCGCTTTTTCTTTGCTCATTAAAACCAGTGCCGCAGCACCGTCATTCATGGTTGATGCGTTGGCTGCGGTAACCGTACCATCTTTTTGAAATGCCCCTTTTAAGGATGCAATCTTATCAAACTTAACATTAAAGGGCTCTTCGTCTTTATCAAAAACAATTGCATCTCCTTTGCGCTGTGGTATTTCAACCGGTATTATTTCTTCTTTGAACTTACCGGATTGTGTAGCCGCCTGGCTGCGTTTGTAACTTTCTGTTGCAAATGCGTCCTGTTCTTCACGGCTTACGTTACACGTGCCGGCACACATATCTGCTGCCATACCCATTGCTTTGCCATCATACACATCGGTTAACCCATCCTTTGCCAATCCATCAATTAAACTGGTGTTACCATATTTATTTCCCCAACGCATGCTGTCAACATAAAAAGGAACATTGCTCATACTTTCCATACCACCTGCAATTACTATATCAGCATCGCCTAATAAAATACTTTGTGCGGCCTGTGCAATCGCTTTCATTCCACTTGCACAAACTTTGTTTACAGTTGTACAATTCACTTCATTTGGCAGTCCGGCGAATTTTGCGGCCTGCCTCGCCGGCGCCTGTCCAAGATTGGCCTGAATAACCGACCCCATCAATACATCATTAACCATTTCTGGTTTAATTCCTGCTTTGTCTATTGCCCCTTTAATGGCAAATGCGCCCAATTGCGTAGCAGAAAATCCTTTTAAAGAACCACCAAAACTTCCCATTGGTGTACGAACTGCCGAGATAATATATACTTCTTTCATTTGTAAAAAATTTAGACAGCAAAGGTAAGCATTCCCGTTTTAGTCATTTTACCGGCGATTTAGTAACGCATATCAACAAAAAAAATAAACCTCCGGGTAAAGGAGGTTTATTTTTATTGCCGATTTACCATTTACCATGTCTTGCTTTTCCAAAATCGCCGAACTTATTTTTCGGGCTTTTGAATTTATAGATTACTGCAGAAATTTCCTGGTCGCGTTTTTCCTCAAGGAATCTTATCTGGCGACTTTTATGAAACATCCCGGTAAACATATTGTACTTTGTTTCACGGATCCTGTAATCAAACTTGCGGTGGATGCCGGCTATCTCCAGGTCTCTCTCTCTTGGCGTAAAAACATACCAGCCGTGGTTCCCATGCCTTGGTTTATCATAACGGTTATCATATTTATCGTAACCCCGGCCATCGTTAGATGCATAAACATCATTGCCTGAACCATTTTCCCGCTGGCCTTTTTGGGTGAACTGTGCAAATGCTGTACTCAGCAATGCGATTGAAAAAATAAGTGTAAAAATCTTTTTCATAATTGTAAATTTTAAAGTTAATAATGCACTTAAGACCATGCCTGATCAGGCTTGTTTACAAAGAAAAAGTTAACGGGAATTAATTAATTGTTATCAGGAAAATAGTGCGTAAATATCAACGTGCTTTCACCCGGGGATCAACAACCCGGTACAAAGTATCGGCAAATAAATTGATAAGGATAAAAATACAGGCGCTCAATAAAACAGACCCCATCACAACAGGGTAATCCAGTTTTTCCAAAGCATCAACAGTTATTTTTCCAATACCCTTCCAGCCAAAAATGTATTCAACAAAAAAAGCGCCGGCGAGCAGCTCGGCAAACCAACCAGTGATGGCGGTAATAACAGGATTTAGAGCATTACGCAATGCATGTT
>JAHEBJ010000103.1 GCA_024642285.1 Sphingobacteriales bacterium | reverse complement strand
AAAGAGTAAATCTGAACATACGCCTTCAACCTATCAACCAACAGTCAAAGTTAGCACTGCCCAATTCCCCCCTCACGAGGGCGAGGTGGCATATATTGAACTTATTGTTTCAGACAACGGCTCCGGCATATCCGACTCCATCAAAGAAAAAATCTTTCAGCCTTTCTTTACCACCAAACCAACAGGACAAGGAACAGGATTAGGACTGAGTTTGAGCTATGATATTGTAAAAGCACATGGCGGAAAGTTGAAAGTGGCGACCAATCAAGGTAAAGGAGCAACATTTATTATTCAATTACCTATATGATAAACTTTTGTAATTGCTGGCAAAAAAAATTAAACTCCTGATCCATGATAAATAAAACCCTTCTTGTCTTCTCTTTTATAACCATTTTTTTTGCTGCCTATAGTCAGGAGAATATACCACAGCAAATTGAACTGCGATGCGATTCCATACTCAACCTGCTGATAAAAGAAAAAGATGAAGACAAGAAAGCAGGTTTGATTACCTCATTCTATGGCACAGCCATCGACGGATTTCCACTCCAACTAATGAGCCTCAGTCAGAAACTGCTTAAATTGTCTAAGCAGTACAATGACATTTTTAGCGAATCGGCAGCTTTGAGTGCAGCAGGTCAGGCATACAGGCTTACCGGCAACTATGTAAAGGCATTGGAACTGCATCGCTCAGGCGTTGCTGTGGCAGAACAGTCGGGTAATAAGATTCTAATCGGCTTTGCGCTGAACCAAATGGCCCATATTTATAAAGACAGACTGGAAAACGAAAAAGCCTTAGCGATCTACAGAGATGCGTTTCAGCATTTTGAAAGCAACGGCAGCACTGACATCTGGTATGCCTGCATGAACATAGGGATTGTATATTATAACATGGGTAATTACGATTCAGCATTATACTATTCAAAAGAAGCGCTTAAAAGAATTAATGATGCACCATGGGTGGGAAATCAGAGCGCCGTTTACGTAAATATTGCCAGTATATACAGTCAAAAAAACATGCCTGACAGCCTGAATAAGTATTTCACACTGGCATCGAATTTAGCAAACAGCACACAGTCGCCCCGATATTTAAACATGACGAACCTTAGCATTGCTGAGCATTTTGAACGCATACAACAATACGACTCCGCAGCGTACTACTATAAAAAAGCAGTAGATATAGTAACTGGAACAGAAATGAACAGCATGGTGCTAAAGCCTGCCAAAAAATTGACCGAGTACTATCAAAATATTAATGCTGACAGCACCGTAAAATATTGGAAGGTTTATTCTGCCGCCAACGACAGTGTTAACAGCATTCGTACCAACCAGCAAATTCAGATGCTCACATTTGAAGAAGAGCAGCGAAAAAGAGATATTGAAGCATCGCAGATTGCCTACCAAAACAAAATACGCACCGGTATACTATTAGGCGGGCTTGCCGTGCTATCCATCATCGGTTTTATCTTATATCGCAACAGCCGGCAAAAACAAAAAGCCAATAAAGTTTTAGAGTCAACCTTGGCTAATTTAAAGTCCACCCAAACTCAACTCATTCAATCCGAAAAGATGGCTTCTCTTGGTGAACTCACCGCAGGCATAGCACACGAAATTCAAAACCCATTGAATTTTGTCAACAACTTCTCGGAGATAAACGATGAGTTGACAAGTGAACTGGTGGATGAGTTGAATAGTGGCAATACAAATGAAGCTAAAATAATAGCGCAACATATTCAGGACAACTCGCAAAAAATAATGCATCACGGCAAGCGTGCAGGCTCTATTGTAAAAGGCATGCTGGAGCATAGCCGCCAATCTTCTGGCGAAAAAGTACCTACTGATTTGAATGCATTGGCGGACGAATGCCTGCGGCTCAGCTACCATGGTTATCGCGCCAAAGACAAATCGTTTCAAGCTACGTGGAAGCTTGATCTGGATCCTGCATTGCCAAAAATTGCTGCAGTGCCGCAGGATATTTCCCGCGTATTACTCAACCTCATCAACAACGCATTCTATGCCGTACACGAAAAAGCAAAACAAAATATTGCGGGCTATGAACCAATGGTAAAAATTAAGACCTCTGTTATCCCCCCTTCGGGGGGCGGGGGGGCTTGTATTGCAGTTGAGGACAATGGCGGTGGAATCCCAGATGCTATAAAGGAGAAAATATTTCAACCCTTCTTTACCACCAAACCCACAGGGCAAGGAACGGGATTAGGATTGAGCTTAAGCTATGATATTGTGAAGGCGCATGGGGGCGAAATTCAGGCCCTTGCAAGCGCCGAAGAAGGAACAACAATTATCGTAACAATACCCTTATAATATGTTTGCTATGCCGAAGATTATTGCTACGGTTATAATTTGGATGATGCTGTACTTTGGTTTGCATGCACAGGTTCTACCACAAGAAATAGATCGGCAAAAAGCTGCATTATCTGTGGCTTCCAACGATACCGCCCGCCTCAACATACTTGTGCAGCTATCCTATGGTTATAGATTTTCTAATATAGATTCTGCCTTACATTATACCGAACAGGCTATTAAGATTGCAAAAAAAATAAACTCGCTGTCGCAGCAGGCACAAATGCTATCGCTTAAAGGGGCTACCCTATTGGAAAGCGGCCGATTACCCGAATCATTGCAATATCAATTCGAAGCTTTAAACATTGGCGAAGAAATAAAAGACACTTCTGCTACTGCCTTTGCGCTGAATAGAATTGGAAATGTATACATGGAGTTAGGCGACTATGCGAAAGCAAATGACTACTACTTCTTGTCGGAGAGCCAATTCAGGAGTATCAGGGATACCGGTATGATGCACAATGAACTTTCCAATATTGGCAATATTTACGCGTTGATGAATAAACCCGACTCTGCGCTTTACTATCAACACATTGTTTACAACGCATCAAAAATTACGGACGACCGAAACAAATATACCCGCGCAGAAATAATGTTCAGGATGGGCAATGCCTACCAACTCAACAATGACTATTCAAAAGCATTGTCGTTTTATAAACAGGGAATCGTTGAAGCAACTATCGATAATGACTTGCGCAATTTATCAATGACCAATTTATCCATTGCTGATTTGTATCTAAAACTAAAGAATCAGGATTCAGCAATGAAATATGCCCGCCTCGCATTGGATGCTGCCCAAATTATTACATTTCGGAAAGGCATTCGCGAAGCATACCTACGCATAAGTGAGATGTATAAACAAAATGATGAATATGCCAAGGCATATACATTTTTAGTGGCAGCTGATGTAGAAAGAGATAGCCTTACCGGAACCGATAGGCTGCGCGAACTACAACAAATAATATTACAAGACCAGGAGCGGCAACGGCTTGAGCGTACACAGCAGATTGCGGAAAAAAATAACCGTAAACAAATGTTGCTGTTGGCGGGAGCCTTTGTATTTATTGTACTGGCGTCCATATTATACTACAACAACAGGCAGAAGCAGGCAGCAAATAAGGTGCTGGAGCAATCATTGACCAAATTGAAAGCTACCCAGGCCCAACTCATTCAATCTGAAAAAATGGCGAGCCTCGGCGAACTCACTACTGGTATTGCCCATGAAATTCAAAACCCATTGAATTTTGTAAATAACTTCTCTGAAATAAACGCAGAGCTAATGAGCGAATTGGTTGATGAAGTGGATAAGGGTAATACAGCAGAAGTAAAATCCATAGCGGCTGATATCAAACAAAATCTCGACAAAATAAATCATCACGGCAAGCGCGCCGATGCCATAGTAAAAGGCATGCTGGAGCATAGCCGAAAGAGTGAAGGCAAGAAAGAACCAACTGATCTCAATGCTTTATCGGATGAGTTTTTGAGATTAAGCTATCACGGCCTTAGAGCCAAAGAAAAAAGCTTTAAAGCTGATTTCCATACAGACTTTGATTCCAATCTTCCCAAAGCAGAAGTCATCCCACAGGATATCGGAAGAGTGCTGCTCAACCTGATCAATAATGCATTTTATGCGGTTAATGAAAAGAGTAAATCTGAACATACGCCTTCAACCTATCAACCAACAGTCAAAGTTAGCACTGCCCAATTCCCCCCTCACGAGGGCGAGGTGGCATATATTGAACTTATTGTTTCAGACAACGGCCCCGGCATACCCGACTCCATCAAAGACAAAATCTTCCAACCTTTCTTCACCACCAAGCCTACCGGACAAGGAACGGGGCTGGGATTATCCCTATCTTATGATATTGTGAAGGCGCATGGTGGGGAATTGAGGGTGGAGAGTAAGGAAGGTGAAGGAACCTTATTTAGTATCCAATTGCCCCTAAAACCATGATCACATGAAAAACCTGGTCTCGATACTACTTTTTACGATGATCGTCAACAGCCTTGGTGCTCAATCGGTGCGGAGAGACAGCCTACTTTCTTTGATAGAAGCGGAGACAATAGATACCGCTAAGGTGAATCACCTTCTGGCTCTCGGATCATGGTATCGAAACAAAACACAGCAGGACTCGGCCCTTGTTTATGCGTATCAGGGGCTTGAACTTTCACAGGCCATTGGGTACAAGGCAGGTGAAATGAATGGCTATCTTCTACTTGCAGGTATTTCGTATAGTTTGGGAGACTATGCTTCCGGCATCCGTTATGGCTATACCGTTTATTACCATGCAAAATCTGTCCACGATACTTCTCTTTGGTTGAGAGCGCAACCAGCGTTAACCAATAGTTTAAGAGATCAGGGCGACTCTCGGGAGGCCTTAAAATTGATGAAAGATGTCCTTCCCATTATTATTTCAACGGATAATTGTAGCGAATGCGGTGTTTTCTATGCAGCCATAGGCTCCAATTATTTTGGACTGGAACAATACGACTCTGCCCTCTATTTTATCGAAAAGGGCTTGTCGTTCCCACCGGACTTCTCCTACGGATGGAGGCTGATGATGGCGGGCAAAACCATGGTTAAGCTGAAGGATGAAGAAATGGCTTTTCAGTATTTAAGAAAAAGCATCCATGAATTATCAAAAAAAGAAAATAATAAAGATTTAACTGGCGCCTGCGCCAGTCTTTCCATGTTATTTGCCAGCATCGGGCAAACTGATTCAGCTATCTATTACGGACGTAAAGCCATAACAATTGGACAATACAGTTATAACAAAGAACTGGCTGAAGCCTATCTGGCTCTTTCTCAAGCCTATGAAAAGACAGAGCAAGCCGAGGCTCTGAAGTATTATAAGTTGGCAACTGAGGTAAGGAACAACATATACAACCAGGATAAACAGAAGCAGATCACCAGCTTCAAGTTCAACGAAATAATCAGGCAAAATGAAATGAAAGCGGCGCAGCTGGATGCCGACAACAGCATTAAGCTCAACGCATTGTTGGGAAGCACCTTCACTTTCGTCGTGATTGCCTTTCTTGTGTTCAGAAACAGCCGAAACAAACAAAGAGCTAAGGAAAGAATTGAGGAGGCATTTGACCAGTTAAAATCCACGCAAGCCCAGCTGATTCAATCCGAAAAAATGGCCTCACTCGGCGAGCTGACTGCCGGCATTGCACATGAGATTCAGAACCCATTGAATTTTGTCAACAACTTCTCGGAGATAAACGATGAGTTGACAAGTGAACTGGTGGATGAGTTGAATAGTGGCAATACAAATGAAGCTAAAATAATAGCGCAGCATATTCAGGACAACTCGCAAAAAATAATGCATCACGGCAAGCGTGCAGGCTCTATTGTAAAAGGTATGCTGGAGCATAGCCGTAAGAGTGAAGGCGAAAAGTCGCCAACAGATTTGAATGTATTAGCCGATGAATACCTGCGCCTTGCTTTACACGGCATGCGGGCCAAAGACAAGAGCTTTGATGTAAAGCTTGTAACGGAATTTGATCCGCAACTTCCCAAAATAAATGTTGTACAGGCAGATATTGCCCGCGTGGTACTCAACCTCATCAACAACGCATTTTATGCCGTACACGAAAAAGCAAAACAAAATATTGCGGGCTATGAACCAATGGTAAAAATTAAGACCTCTGTTATCCCCACTTCGGATGGCGGGGGGGCTTGTATTGCAGTTGAGG
>JAHEBJ010000006.1:79754-82790 GCA_024642285.1 Sphingobacteriales bacterium | reverse complement strand
CGCTAACTACTACTGCTCCCCAGGATATCTGGCAGGAAGCCGCTTTCGGAATTTCGAGAGTATCTTTTGATTACGGATTGGGATTAGCTCAGTGTACTTCACCAGCACGTACAGTTGTTGTTAGGGTTAATGAACCAACTTCGGTTGCTTCACAAACAGGTAACCAAACAATATGTACCGATAAAGTTGCAAGCTTCTCAGTTACGGCAGCGGGCAGCGGGCCATTCAGCTATACATGGCAGGTAAGTACGAATAGTGGAAGTACTTGGACTAACATTGCGAATGGCGGTGTTTACAGTGGTGCAACAACTCCTACAATTACAATTACAACACCACCGGTAACTATGACTGGTTACCTGTACCGTTGTATAATTACCGGAGCAGCGCCATGTACGCCAGCAACTTCGGCAACCAGGTTATTAACGGTAAATCCGTTACCGGTTGTTGTGATCAGTGCAAGTCCATATACCAGTTTGTTCCCTGGCTTAGTTACAACCTTAACCTCAACAGTATCTCCAAATCCGGCAGCCACCTACACGTGGTTACGTGATGGAGTTGCGGTATCAGGCGCCAACACCGGCACTTTGGTACGTGATGTTGATGGATTAGGATCATACAGGTTGAGGGTAACAGATGTGAACGGATGTACCAGTACTTCGAATGAAGTAGTGATAAAAGATTCTGTAAGTGCAAAATGTTTCATCTATCCAAATCCAACCGATGGGGTGTTCCAGGTTAGATACTATAGTGTAGCCAACAACGTGTTGCCACGTACCTTAACAGTGTACGATGCTAAAGGCGACAGGGTATTCACTAAGTTCTACCAGGTGGGCCGTCCATACGACCGGATGGATGTAGATATGAGAGCTTATGGAAAAGGACTTTACTGGGTTGAGATTGGTGACCTTAACGGAAACCGATTGACCATGTGCAGAGTAGTGATTCAATAAAATAACTAATCAGTTATATAAATCCCTTCCGATTTTATCGGAAGGGATTTTTTTTATTCCACACAAATAAAAAACTATTTATACTCACCAAAAACTTTCCTCAATTCATCTGATATTTCGCCAAGGGTACAATAATTCTCAACAGCTTCTAATACAGCAGGCATAATATTTTCGCCGCTTGTTGCTTTTTGATGAAGCGTTTTTAAAGAAGTACTTACTTTATCATTATTTCTTTTCGCCTTCAGTGCTTTTAGTTTTTCCATCTGCACAGTCTGCACTTTTTCATCAACTTTAAAAACAGGGATGGTTGTTGTTTCTTCTGCCTGGAATTTATTTACACCAACGATAATCTTCTCTTCATTCTCTATCTGCCGCTGATATTCGTATGCACTTTTAGCGATCTCATCCTGCATAAACCCTTGCTCGATGGCTTCTACGCTTCCGCCCATGGCATCAATTTTTTCAATTAGTTTCCATGCAGCCGTTTCCACTTCGTCCGTAAGGCTCTCAATAAAATAACTTCCCGCCAGCGGATCAACTGTATCCGGTGCACCGCTTTCAAAAGCCACGATCTGCTGGGTACGCAAAGCAGTAGCCGCAGCTTCTTCGGTTGGTAAACTTAAAGCCTCATCATAACCATTGGTATGCAAACTCTGTGTGCCTCCTAAAACAGCCGCCAAAGTTTGAATGGTAACTCTGCTTATATTATTGAAAGGCTGTTGTGCAGTTAATGTACTTCCACCGGTTTGGGTATGAAACCGCAACATCATCGCTTTATTATCTGTAGCACCAAGATCTTTCATAATGGTTGCCCACATGCGGCGGGCTGCACGGAACTTGGCTACTTCTTCAAATAAGTTATTGTGAGCATTAAAGAAAAAAGAAAGGCGCTTGCCAAAAACATTGATGTCTAAGCCCTTTGCCAACGCTGCCTTAACATAAGCCTTTCCATTGCTTAATGTAAACGCGATTTCCTGTACAGCGCTGCTGCCGGCTTCCCGAATATGATAACCCGAGATGGATATGGTATTCCATTTAGGAACTTCTTTTGCACACCACTCAAAAATATCAGTGATGATACGCATGGAAGCTTTTGGCGGATAGATATATGTTCCTCTGGCTGCGTACTCTTTTAAAATATCGTTTTGAATAGTGCCTGAAATCTTTTTAAGATCGGCGCCTTGTTTCTTTGCAAGAGCAATATAAAAAGCGAGTAAAATAAAGCCACTGGCATTGATGGTCATCGAACTGGTAACTTCATCAAGTTTTATTCCTTTGAATAAAATTTCCATGTCTTCAAGACTATCAATGGCTACGCCAACTTTTCCAACTTCTCCATCTGCCAAAGCATGATCACTGTCATATCCAATCTGTGTGGGCAGGTCAAAAGCAACGCTCAAACCATTTACACCCTGACTCAGTAAATAATGATAGCGCTGGTTACTTTCTTCAGCAGTAGAAAAACCAGCATATTGCCGCATTGTCCATAAACGGCCGCGGTACATATTTGGCTGTACTCCCCGTGTGAACGGAAATTCTCCCGGCATTTCGTTCCTGTTTATGGGCTGGTTATAAAGCTCTTTTATTTCTATTCCAGAATCTGTAAATATTTTTTTATCTGTAGACATCTTTATAAAATTCTTTTTGCTTCAAACTGCAGAGCGTTTAAAACTGTTGCACTTAAATCCGATTCAGTACTTGCTACATATTCGAGCACACGTTTGCTTAATTCGATACCATTTGCGTCGCTTGGTAAAGAGGCTGCCAGTTGATTTATAATAAAAGTATTCTGGTCTTTTAAATTAGTTATGGCTTTCCACATTTTTGGGTCAATATAAATCTGCTGCGAAACGTTATATTCGTATTCATTCCTTAATGTTTCCAATAAGGTGAGTTGAAGATCAACCACCGTCAGTCCCGAAGCAGGAGTGCGGCTAACAAGATTTTTTAAAGAAGATCTTTCGGCAAACAAAGTAAAGCGTTCCAATGCCTGCAGTTTTAGTTTTATCACTTCGTTGTTGATGCCCAAACGATCGATAATATTATCCTTCATTCCTTTAAACTCGGCCAATAACCAGGCTATGGC
>JAHEBJ010000006.1:57213-79654 GCA_024642285.1 Sphingobacteriales bacterium | reverse complement strand
TCATGCTTGCTGTATTCTTCTACGAGTTTTTTCTGTACGTCATAAGGCACAGGAGCATAATTAGAAAATTGCATATTGAAACGTGCCCGTCCCTGAGTTAAACTACGCAACGAAGATGAGTATTGGTACATATTTGCCAAAGGAACCTTAGCAGTTATTTTTTGGAAATGACCTTCGCCTTCCATCCCTTCTACGATGGCCAGCCGGGTTTGAAGATCGCTCATAACGGCACCTACCTGGTCATCGGGACAATAAACTTCTACTTCATGCAACGGCTCAAGCAGTTGCGGATCGGCCTGAGTAAATGCCTGCCTGAAAGCGTGCAGCCCAGCTATCTTAAATGCAATATCATTGCTGTCAACCGGATGCATCTTTCCATCGTACACACAAACACGCACATCTCTTACATAGCTGCCGGTAAGCGGTCCGTTATGCATTTTTTCCATCACGCCTTTTAAAATAGATGGCAGAAAACGGGTATCGATAGCGCCACCAACAATGCAATTAAAAAATACCAGCTTGCCGCCCCATTCAAGATCGATCTCCTCCCTTCCACGAACATTCAATCCTTTGGGATCGGGCATACCTTCATACCAGGGTTCAATGCGCATAAACACTTCGCCAAATTGGCCGGCACCACCACTTTGTTTTTTATGCCGGTAAGTTGACTCCGACATTTTACGTATGGTTTCTCTGTAGGGAATGCGTGGCTTTTCAAATTTTACTTCCAGCTTATGGATATGTGCAATTTTCCACTGAACTACCTGCAGGTGTAGTTCGCCCATGCAATGCAGTAAGGTTTGTCTGAGTTCCCCCGAAACTTCAAAATGCAGAGTAGGGTCTTCTTCTTTAAGTGTATGTAATGCCTGCGATAGTTTTTCCTCCTCGCCTTTATTTACTGTGGAAATAGCAATCGTGACATTGGTTTTTGGAAATACAATGGGCTCCAGTTCAAGATTAGCACCTTTTTCATGCAATGTGTTATTTACATGGGTACTGCGCAGTTTTACCGTTGCACCAATGTCGCCTGCCACGAGTTCATGTACGGCAATACGGTTATGTCCCTCAAGTAACAATAACTGATTTATTTTTTCTACCGCTCCCGTATTTTCGTTAATCAATTCAATACCTCCTTTTACTCTGCCGCTAAATACTTTAAAAAGACTTAACTCACCAATATGCGGTTCAATGATTGTCTTAAAAATAAAAATGCAGGCTGGGCCGTTTACATCACAAGCCAGAGTTTTACCCGCTTTAGTTTTTTGTGGCGGCATTTCGTTAGCCGATGGGCATACATTGTCAATATAACTCAGGATACGTCCAACACCCATATTTTTTTCGGCTGATGTGCAAAACAGCGGAAAGATATCATGCTTGATCATTGAATTGTGGAGTCCTGTTTTCATTTCATCTTCATCCAGTTCACCCTGGTCAAAATATTTTTCCATCAGCCCTTCATCGTTACTGGCAATAGTTTCCACAAGTTCTTTATGTAGTTGAATTGCTTTTTCTTTTTCTCCTTCGGGGATATCTTTCTTTTCCGGCTTGCCACCTTCCGGGCCATATTCATACATAACCATGTTTAACACATCGATGATTTGGTTAAAACCGGGGCCGGTCTGCGCAGGGTATTGCACAACAACTACATTAGCTCCAAAATGCGCTTTGGCTTCCCGAACCGTTTTGTCAAAATCGGCACCTTCACGGTCGAGATGATTAACCACGAAAAGGGTAGGTGTTTTAAAAGTATCTGTATATTCCCAAATGAAATCGGTTCCTACTTCAACGCCCATGGTGGCATTCAGGAGCATTACACCTGTATCAGCCACCCGTAAAGCACTGATCACTTCGCCGGCAAAATCATCATAACCAGGAGTGTCAATGATATTTATTTTATAGTCTTTCCATGTAGTATGTAATAACGATGCAAAAACCGAACTCTGCCTTTCGGTCTCGAGTTCGTGGTAATCGCTGATGGTATTTCCGTTTGCGATGGTACCGCGGCGATTGGTAATGCCGGCTTCAAAAACCATGCACTCGGCCATTGTGGTTTTACCGCTGCCGGCATGGCCAAGCAGCGCAATATTTTTAACGTGGTTGGAATCGTAAGTAGTCATATCATTTTTTTTAAGATGATGGTAACATGCATAAAGCAGTCAGCCAATCTTAAAAGATTGGCCGACATTATATTTTCTATCTATTGTTTTATGAACTGGTGAAACTCTGTTTCCAGATTATCAAGTTCTGATAAGAGCGAAACCAGTTTGTCTTTGTCATAGTGATGTTCAACACGATGACCAATGGCCGGATACCTTTCAGCCTCACGAATATGATCCCGTATTTCATGCTTCAGGTCGTGAATATTGATAAGTTGAATGTGAAACTGGTTGTGAAAATGTTCAATACCTTTTAATACATCTTTATCAGTTTTGCCTGGAGCAAAAAAGTAGAGTTCAGTTTTAAGGTTGTTGATTTTTTCACGGTACGATACCAATTCGGAAAGCCATTGTTTACATTCTTCTACAATGGTTTGGTTTTGTGTTTCTGTCAGCATTTGGAGTATGTTTTATGTTTAAGCAACTTATTTACAAATTTTTCCGGGCGGATTATTTACATAAATAAAGGTATAAACAAGATAAAAAAAAATCCTGACATCTGTCATACTTAAATATAAAGAATATCATTTTTTGTAAGACCGGGAATACAAAGCCAGAGTCAGTCTGGGATATTGTTTAAAATATGAAGCTGTTTTATAATAAAAGGTATTTCTAAACCAATTGAAATATCCTCTCATCACAGATAGGTCTGTATTATTGATGTTTAAAATACATATGCTGCGTACTAATAACGAAGGGAAACTATCTTAATCAAATTCGTTTCTGAAGCCCATATTTTTTACATTCTTTGCGCTTTCTTTTACGATATCATCCTGATATTCTTTAAAGGCTTCCAGTTTGCCTGCGATAGAAGTATCGTGAAGAGCCAGTATTTGTGCAGCTAAAATTCCGGCGTTTTTTGCGCCATTAAGTGCAACCGTTGCCACCGGTACTCCATAAGGCATTTGTAAAATGGATAGTATCGAATCCCATCCATCAATGCTGTTGGATGATTTTACCGGAACTCCAATCACGGGAATTATTGTGTGAGCCGCAATCATACCCGGCAGATGGGCAGCGCCGCCGGCACCGGCGATGATTACTTTTAAACCACGCTCTTTGGCTTTTTTGGCGTAAACTTTTAAACGGCCAGGTGTTCGGTGTGCCGATACTATTGTCAATTCGGGTTCAACTTCAAACTGGCGAAGCATTTCGGCTGCTCCTTTCATTACGTCAAGGTCGCTTTCGCTTCCCATTACTATTCCCACTAAAGGTCCCATGTTAAATCAGTTTATTTTGTTTGTGGTTTGCAAGTTAATTGTTTTCACGCCAAGGAGCAAAGTTTACGTAAAGTGGCGAATTAGTTTTGCCACTTTACAATTTTAACCGGCGTTTTTGTAAGCAATTTTATTTTGCTAATTCACCTTTTAGGCGGAGCAATTCTGTTTCTGCCAGTTTAGTATTGTAACGGGCAGCAATCAACCGGTCGTATGCCAGCTCTAAACTTTTTTGGGTCTCTCTTAATTCCAGATAAGTAGATATACCCAGTCGCAATCTCTCCAGAGAAATATTTACATTTTCTTTGGCCAGAATAATATTTTCTTCTTCTAACGCTAAAGTTTTTTTCTGGAGTTCATAAGATTTAAACGCATTTGTAATACCCAGATCAATTTGCGCTTTTTGATATTTGTATGAGATGCTTAAATAATCTATATCCAGTTGAGCCTGTTGAATCTGGCGTTTAGTGTTGAATCCGTTCAGGATAGGTATGTTGATACCTAAGCCATAGTTGAATCCATTGTTCCTGTTGTATAAAGTTGAGAAGGGGTTAATAACTGTTTTGTTATCGGTCTTGGAATAATTATATGCGGAGTTGAAGGTTACAACCGGGAAGCGCTCTGCTTTTCGTTCTTTTAAAGTGAGATAACCGATATCTATATTTTTTTTGATTAGTTGCAACTGTGGGTTTGTTGATTCTACCGTCCCCACAATATCACCCAAAATAATATCGTCGGCAAAAGTGATAGAATCAGAAACATCATATCTGGCACTCAGTTCCACATTCATCAATTGATTAAGGCGTTCCTTTAACTGTTCTATTAAAGTCTGTTGCTGTAACCGTGCAGCAATTTGAGCATTGAGGTCAACTTTACCCTGCAAAAGTTCGGGCTTGGCACCCAGGCCCACACTAAGTTTCTTTTCTGCCACTTTCACTCTTTCCTCGTTAATACTCATCTGCTCTTCAATGGCCTTAAGTAATTGTTTTTGTCGTACGATAATGTAATAATTGTTTGTAACAGCCGCCACTGAATTTACTACCTGGTTTTTTATACTAAGTTCGCCCAGTTGTACAAACTGTGCCAGCTTATCTCTGGTGGCAAACATTTTAAGGCCATCAAATAATGTCCAGTTCAATTGTACAGAACCTGAAAGATTGCTGGAACGTAACCCATTGCTTTGCCTTTTACTTCCGTCTGCCAGTTTTTGTTTTTGGTTATTATTAGTAAACACTACACCGCCAGTTGCATTTAATCTGGGCAGGAAAGCGGCTCTTGCATATTTGTTATCCAGTGCGTATGAGCTGGAATCGTTACGTAAGAGTTGAATATCGTAATTATTTTCGATGGTTGCTATAATGGCCTGCTCAACCGTTAATTTGTTTTGGGCAAATAAAGGGTTACCAACATTGACCACAAGGAAAATTATGTATATTATCCTAATGTAATTATTCATTTAAGTTAGTTTGATTAACAACTGCAACACCAACTTCATCCAGTTCTTCCAATGCATTTTTCTTTTTCTTGCTGCTCATAAAAGAGTACATAGCCGGAATGACAAACAAAGTCAGTATCAGCGAAAACATTATTCCTCCTACTACAACAATTCCCAAAGGGATTCGGCTTGTAGATGCATCGCCCAGCGAAAGGGCAAGTGGTAGTGCTCCCAGCGACATTGCAAGGCTTGTCATTAAAATAGGACGGAATCTTGCTACCGCTGCATCTATCACCGCAGGTGTTTTCTTTAACCCGGTTAATTGTTTTTTATTTGCGAATTCAACAATTAAAATTCCATTCTTAGTAACCAATCCAATTAACATGATCATACCTATCTGCGAAAAAATATTCAAAGTTTGACCAAACAATTCCAATGAAATTAATGCTCCGGCAATAGCAAGCGGCACCGTGATCATGATGATAACAGGATCAATAAAACTCTCAAACTGCGCCGCCAATACAAGGAAGATCAATATTAACGCAAGGATAAAGGCAAAACTGGTATTGCTGCCGCTTTCGGCATAGTCACGTGACGAACCGCTGAGTGCAGTACTGAAAGATTCATCCAGCAATTTTTTTGAGATTCTTTCCATCTCTTTGATGCCATCACCCACGGTTTTCCCCTCTGCAAGGCCTGATGAAATGGTTGCTGATTTGTATCGGTTAAAATGATAAATAGTAGGCTGGCTGTTGTTTTCCTCAAAACTTACCAGGTTATCCAGTGAAATTTGCTGGCCCGTATTGCTGCGTACATAAATTGATCTCAGGTCCTGCGGATCATCCCTGTTATCACGGCTTACCTGGCCCATCACTACATATTGTTTTCCTTCTTTAATAAAGAAACCCAGGCGGCGGTTACTCAAAGCCAGTTGCAAAGATTCAGAAATATCCTGAACGCTGATGCCCAATGTACTTGCTTTAAGTCGGTCGATAACAACCCGGAGTTCGGGCTTATTAAATTTAAGATCCACATCGGCTCCCTGCAGCACATTGCTATTGTTTGCTTCCTCCAAAAATTGAGGTAGCACGGATTTTAATTTTTCAAAATTTCCGTTCTGTAAAACAAACTGTACGGGTTGGCCGCCACGGCGGTTGACAGAAATTGTTTGCTCCTGCATACTGAAAGCTCTGCCTTCGTTCAATTTGCCCAGATTCTTATTCATCATGTCCACAATTTCCTGCTGGCTTCGTTTTCGCTCAGATGGCTGAACAAGTGTAACTCTGAAGAAGCCTGAATTTACCGAACCACCACCGGTAAACCCCGGAGCAGTAACAGAAATAAGAACATCTTTTTCGGGAACCGAATCAATGATAAGTTTGCCAATCTTATCCATATAGTTATCCATATAATCGAAAGCCGTTCCTTCTGGCGCCGAAACCGACAAACGGAATTGGCTGCGGTCTTCCATTGGCGCCAATTCACTTTGGATACTGTTTCCTATTAAATAGATGATGGCAAAGCAAACTGCTATGATGATAAAAGCTGCAATCCTAACTTTCATGAACCGCTTAAGTAAATTACGGTATCCGTTTTCCAGGCCGCGGAAAAAAGGCTCAGTTTTTTCATAAAATCGTGAATGTTTTGGGCGCTTCTTGGTCATCTTAACATTTAATACAGGTGTTAAGGTTAAAGAAACCAGCGCCGAAATAAGCACAGCACCTGCCAGCACAATACCAAACTCACGGAACAATCTCCCTACAAATCCTTCTAAAAAAATCACGGGTAAAAACACAATTGCTAAAGTGATGGAGGTAGATATGACTGCAAAATAAATTTCCTTTGAGCCTTCACGTGCCGCTTTCCATTTGTTCATCCCGGCTTCCATCTTTTTATAAATATTCTCCGTCACAACAATCCCGTCATCAACCACCAGACCTGTTGCCAACACAATAGCCAGCAACGTTAGTACGTTTATGGTAAATCCAAAAAGGTACATGATAAAGAAAGCCCCAATCAGTGAAACAGGAATATCAATCAACGGCCGAAAGGCAATCAGCCAGTCACGGAAAAATAAATAGATGATGAGGATAACCAGTATCAGGGCTATTATCAGTGTTTCCTTCACTTCGGAAATTGACTTTTTAATATAGCTTGTCTGGTCAAGACCTACTTGTATGTGGATGTCCTCAGGCAGGTCAAGCCTGATCTGATCGAGCCGTTTATAAAATTCGTTTGAGATAGAAACATAGTTGGAACCGGGTTGAGGAACAACGTACATTGCAATCATCGGAACACCGCTTTCTTTTAAAACTGATTCTTCATTTTCAGGACCCAGCACTACTTCGGCAACATCCTTTACTCTGATATCGGTGCCTTCAACATTTTTTATAATTACATTTCTGAATTCTTCCTCGGTATTTATTTTCCCAAAAGTTCGAACAGTAAGCTCTGTTGCATTGCCGGCAATTTTACCTGAAGGTAATTCGACGTTTTCCCTTGCCAGGGCCGATTGAACATCATTAAAAGTAAGTGCATATGCACTCATTTTTGTTGTATTGAACCAGATACGCATGGCGTATCTTTTTTCACCCCATATACCAACACCACTCACACCTGGTATGGTTTGCAACCGTTCCAATAAATTATTATTTGCAAATTCTGTTATCTGTAATTGGTTGCGGGTATTGCTCTGAATGGTAAACGCAAGGATAGGGTCGGAGCTGGCATCGGCTTTGGAAACCACGGGCGGTGCTTCCAGGTCGGAGGGAAGCTGGCGGATGGCCTGCGATACTTTATCACGTACATCATTGGCCGCAGCTTCCAAATCTTCGCCAAGATTAAATTCAACATTTATATTACTGCTCCCCTGGCTGCTTGAAGATGTAATATTTTTTACGCCGGCAATACCGTTCACTGCTTTTTCAAGCGGCTCGGTTATCTGAGATTCGATAATATCTGAATTGGCACCGGGATAAGAAGTTCGTACGCTGATATTTGGAGGATCGATGGCCGGATAATCCCTGACACCCAAAAACTTAAAACCAATTACACCGAACAGCATGATGATAATACTGAGTACTATCGCCATTACCGGCCGCCGTAAACTGATTTCGGATATATTCACCTACAAACGATTTATGGATTGTTAACTTTATTGAGTATTACTTTTGCTCCCTGTTTTGTGGTAAGCAGCCCGGTGATTAAAACAGTATCTCCGGTCTTAAGTCCCGATGTGATCTCTACCATCGCCGAATCCCGTATACCTGTTGTAACTGTTTCCATTGAAGCCGTGCCGCCACGATAAACGATCACCTGTTTGTTCCTTGCTTGTGGGATAACGGCCTGCGAAGGAATCATAAGCGCTGCATCATTTTGTCCCAATTCAATTTTTACTTTTACAAATGAACCTGCGATCAACTTTGCATCAGGTTTTTCAACCATTGCTCTCACTTTTAAACTGCGAGACTCTTCTGAAATATTATTTTCGGTGGCCATGACTTTGGCCATATAGGTTTGTTCGTTATTATCGATATTAAAAGCCACTTTGTTTCCCACTTTCATGCCGCTGCCATATTTTTCAGGCACCGTAAATTCTATCTTCAACTGACTGAGTTTTCGAAGCGTACTGATAGTGGTTGCCGGAGTAATATATGCTCCGTTGCTGATATTCCGTAAACCAAGCCTTCCGCTGAAAGGTGCCCGCAGGCTGGTTTTACTAATGCTGGTTTGAACAATGCTCATATCGGCCTGGATATTATTTACCGATAATTTATACAATTCATATTCCTGCTGACTAACGCCGTTTATTTTTAAAAGGGCTTCGTAACGTTGCAAGGTTTCTTCAGCAACTTTCAACTGAACTTTTAATTTATTGAGCTGGGCCTGCAGGTCGCCATCGTATAACTTAACTAAAACCGCACCCTGAGCAACATTGCTTCCTTCGATAAAATAAATGCCGGTTACCCTGCCCGATACTTCGGTATGCAACTCTGTTTCCTCGGCGGGTATTATACTCCCGGGCATTTCAATATCCTGCGATAAAACTTTGGGAGTAACTACAAATGCATCTACTTTGGCCGGCGGCCTGTTGCCACCCGGGGCTCCCGGTTTTTTTTCGTCCTTGCCAGATGACTGACAGGAAATCATCAAAACGGCGATGCAGAACAGAGAAATAGAAGTCTTTTTGTATTTACCAAACACCTTGATCTGATTTAGTTGAAGTTGAAACAATATTTAATCAGCTAAGATCATGAATTAAGCCGAAAAGCTGCTAAAAAAGTTACCAGTGGGTATTATGCAGGATAAAATGTTAATTGTTCTTCGCCAGCACCTTAACAGTCTGCTTAATACGGTTTGCCTGGTGAATAAGCTCCTGCTTTTCTTTACTCAGTATAGTGATGTGCCCCATTTTACGGCCGGGCCTGGTTTCTTTTTTTCCGTAGATATGAACAAATACGTTTTCGATTTGTAAGATCTCCTTCATTCCTTCGTAAACCGCTTCTCCTTTTTGTCCTTCTTCACCTAAAAGATTTACAATGGCGGCCGGTAAAATATGTTCGGTACTTCCCAAAGGATAGTGCAGTATTACCCGCCAAAGCATATCAAACTGCGAGCTGTAATTTGCCTCAATGGTATGATGCCCGCTGTTATGTACACGTGGAGCAGTTTCGTTTACAAAAACGTTATCATCGATATCAACAAATAATTCAACTGCAAATATGCCCGGGCTTTGCAGGTCTTTTACAACTTTTAAAGAAATGGCTTCTACTTTCCATAATACTTTTTCTGGCAGATCGGCCGGGCTTATCTGGTAATCGAGTAAATTTAGCCGGTTGTCGAAAACCATATCCACAGAGGGATACAACGCATTGTCTCCATTGTTGGAGACCGCCACAATTATTGCAATTTCCTTTTTAATGGTCACCAGTTTTTCCAACACGGCAGGTTCATCAAAACCCTTTTTCATGTCATCTTTTGTTTTCATGATCTCCACTCCACGGCCATCATATCCACCCAATCCAACCTTATGTGCAGCCGGTAAAAAATTCAACTGATTATTTAGATCCGATTTGTTTTGTGTGATCACAAATTCGCTGGTCGGAATTTCATTATCTTTATAAAACTGCTTTTGCAATATCTTATTCTTGATGATTTTCAATGCAGCAGGTTTTGGATAAATGCTGACGCCTTCACTTTCCAGTTTTTCCAGCGCTTCAACATTCACTGCTTCAATTTCTATGGTCAGGGCATCCAATTCTTTCCCAAAATTGTAAACGTCATCGTAGTTGGTTATATCTCCTTTTGTAAAATGATGGCAGAGGTGCGCAGCCGGACAATTTTCATCATTTTCCATTACAAATGTTTCAACGGGGTAGTTGGCTGCGGCTTGTAACAGCATACGGCCTAACTGGCCTCCTCCTAATATACCTGCTTTTGTCATTTGGCAAATATAGAATTGGAATCTTGAAGTAGCTCAGGATTTTTGTACCTTTGGTAGCAATGCTTCCCGATTATCCACATAAACTCTTTGCTGACAGGCGCAACAGCTACTCTATGTTGATGTTAACGCTTGCCATGGATTCGGATAATAGTTAATTTTCCCCGCAGTATGCGCTCATAGCGGTGAGACTGTGGGTTCCGCGGTTTCAGCGGATAACATTCTTCATTTCAAATTAATAACAATGCAAACAACAACAGCACCATCAAAAAAAAATATTGAAACAACTGATTTTCTTCCATTACATGGTACTGACTACGTAGAATTTTATGTAGGCAATGCCAAACAAGCCGCCCATTTTTATAAAACCGCATTTGGTTTCCAGTCTCTGGCTTACGCAGGTCCGGAAACAGGCCTAAAGGACAAAGTAAGCTACGTGATCAGGCAGAACAAACTGACCTTTGTGTTAACCACTCCTCTAAAGAGCGACAATACAATTGCTGATCACATATATAAGCATGGAGATGGAGTAAAAGTGTTGGCATTGAAAGTTGATGATGCTGTTTCTGCTTTTGAAGAAACTACCAAACGAGGTGGCAAACCATTTATGGAGACTACCGTTTTAAAAGATGATGACGGAGAAGTTGTGCTGAGTGGTATTCATACTTATGGAGATACAGTTCATGTTTTTGTTGAAAGAAAAAATTACAAAGGCGTATTTATGCCGGGTTTCAGAAAATGGGAATCAAATTATAATCCTGCTGAAACCGGATTATTATATGTTGATCATTGTGTTGGCAATGTTGGCTGGAACCGGATGAATACATGGGTTAAGTTTTATGAAGACGTAATGGGTTTCAGAAATATTCTAAGTTTTGATGATAAGGATATTTCTACTGAATATTCTGCATTGATGAGTAAGGTGATGAGCAATGGAAACGGGTATGTAAAGTTCCCTATTAACGAACCGGCTGAAGGAAAGAAGAAAAGCCAGGTAGAAGAGTACCTTGATTTTTACAATGGCGAGGGTGTACAACATGTTGCTATCGCAACTAACGACATTGTAAAAACAGTAACTGAATTGCAAAGTAGAGGCATTGAGTTTTTAAATATTCCCGAAAGTTATTATGAAACTGTTTTGGACAGAGTAGGTAAAATAGATGAAGACCTTGCGCCGCTTCAAAAACTTGGAATTTTAATTGACCGTGATGATGAAGGATACCTGTTACAGATATTCAGCAAACCTCTGGAAGACAGGCCTACTTTGTTTTTTGAGATAATTCAGCGTAAAGGAGCTCAAAGTTTTGGCAAAGGAAACTTTAAAGCGTTGTTTGAGGCGCTGGAAAGAGAGCAGGATGCCAGGGGTAATTTATAATATATTTAGGTTTTGTAAAAAGTTGTAAAAATGTGAATAGTATCGGCGTGTTCAATATTTTCAATATTTTTACGTTACATTTAAAATAAACCGCAATTATTTTAGTGAATCGCTTATTTTATTTTATTTTAGTATTGTTGGGTATTTCAATATTTGCCGTTGGCGAATTATATGCCCAACCTTCATATGTTGAATCTCAAAAAACCAATACCCGGTCGGCGGATGTATTTAATAGGGTTGAAGATTCAGTAATCAAACAGTTTGAAGAAAAGAAACTGACCTGGCCTCCTCAATCCATGTACATCAGGTCTTTTAAGTATGACCGTCAACTTGAAGTTTGGGTCAAAAATAAAAGCGAAGAGCAATATCAACTTTTTAAATCGTATAAGGTTTGTATGCAGAGCGGTACAACCGGACCCAAGCGATTCGAAGGTGATTTTCAGGTACCTGAAGGGTTTTATTATATTAATGAATTTAACCCCAATAGTAAATACCATTTATCACTGGGTTTAAATTACCCAAATTCATCCGATAAAATTTTAAGCGATGCCAACCGGCCGGGCAGCGCTATCTACATTCACGGTAATTGCGTTTCTACCGGTTGTATTGCTATACAGGATGCGCCAATTGAGGAGTTGTATATCATTGCGTCAAATGTAAGAGCCAATGGACAGGATTTTATTCCGGTGCATGTATTCCCCGTAAATTACGGCGAGCAAAAATCGGTAGACAAACTGGCCGAGACTTTTAAAAGTAATCTTACCATCAATAAATTTATCCTCAGCCTTAAGTCTGTTTTCGATCATTTTGAAAAAGAAAAAGAATTACCCTTGATCATGGTCAATAAAAAGGGAGAGTACGTAGTTAATTAACGCATTAATACCTGGATGGTTTCGGTGGTCTTTTGTTCCAATACTATTTTTTTTCCGGCAGTAAGTTCTCCAATTTTTTCACCGGTATAATGCCTGATGGTAAGTAAAGTGAGGTTTTTTTCCAGTTGTACATCAAAGATCTCCGAGGCAGCTAAAGCGAGTTTTTCAATTTTCTCCGTTTTATCATCAAGGCAGCAAATAAGGCTTATTGCACCGTTCTGCATCAGGTTGGGCCTGATCTTTATTTTAGCAAACATTTCATGCAGCAGCCCAAGTGGCTTTTCTTCAACAAAGGAAAAATCTTTTGAGGCTAGTTCCATCAACACCTGGTTTCTTTTGATCACTATTACCGGTGGCAGATCATGAACAGGCTTATTGCTGATGACGGTTCCTTTTAACTCAGGTTTGATAAAGCACCGAACATGGAGTGGAATATTTTTATTCTCCAGCGGTTTAATTGTTTTGGGATGAATCACCTGGGCTCCATAATATGCCATCTCTACTACTTCTCTGTAACTCAGCTCTTCAATAATAACTGCATCTGGAAATTCCTTAGGATCTGCATTCATAACACCTTCCACATCTTTCCAGATGGTTTGCAGCTCTGCATCCATAATGTTAGCAAAGATTGCGGCACTGAAATCACTTCCTTCCCTGCCTAATGTGGTACTTTCGTTTTCATCGGTTGCGCCGATAAATCCCTGTGTAATCACAATATCAACATCGGTAAACAAAGGTTCAATATCGGCTTTAACTTTTTGCCGGGTGTAATTCCAGTCTATGTATGCATCTCTGTAATTATCATCAGTACGAACAATATCTCTCACATCAATCCATTTGTTTTTTATACCAATTTCATTCAGGTAATTGCTTACAAGTGATGTGCTCAGCAATTCGCCACAACAGACAATCTGGTCATAATAATAATCGTATTCACGTACAGGTTTGTCGTGCAACAGCCATTCAACCTCGGTAAAAAAATCTTTCAGGTGATTTTCAGTTGTCTGCCAGTTTAATTTGATCAGGTATTTAACTATGTTCATGTGCGATTCCTTAACCTGTTCAAAGAGTTGCAGCGCATCATCCTTTCTGCCATTAACAAAAGCATCTACTACTTTTTCAAGTGCATTAGTGGTTTTACCCATGGCGGAAATGATGACGAGCAATTTTTCTCCTTTGTAAGCACTGATGATTCCACCTGTATTCTTTATCCGTTCTATTGAGTTGATACTTGCACCTCCAAACTTAAAAACCTTCATTCGTTGTGGGTTGATTGATTAAATTGGGTTAATTTAGCCCGGTTAAATTGATTGCAAAAATCGTTAATCTTAATCAATTACCTAACTAATGCTTAACCAAATATTTTTACATGAATATTAATCGCAGAATACAAACTTTAGATGAGTTTACTATACAGCAACTTAGAGATTTTCCGCATGCAACCGGCGAACTGTCGGGACTTTTACGTGATTTGGGCCTTGCAGCTAAAAGAGTGAATGTTGAAGTAAATAAGGCAGGACTGGTAGATATTTTAGGAGATGATGGAAGTATTAATGTTCAGGGAGAAGAAGTTAAGAAACTGGATGTGTATGCCAATAACCAGTTTATGGGTGTACTGCAGCACGGAATAAGCTGCGCAGGCATTGGCAGTGAAGAGATGGATGATGTTGTTGTTTTTGACGATCCGGTAAGTAATAAAAGTAAATACGTTTGTTTGTTCGATCCACTGGATGGCAGCAGTAATATCGATGTGAATGTTTCAATAGGTACAATTTTCAGTGTGTTTAAAAGGGTGAGTGAATTGGGAAAGCCTGCTACCAAAGAAGATTTTTTGCAGCAGGGAAATAAGCAGGTGGCGGCAGGTTATGTTATTTATGGATCTTCTACTATGTTTGTTTATGCAACCCGCAGGGGAGTAAATGGTTTTACATTGGATCCTGCAATAGGTGAATATTCTCTTAGTCACCCCGATATAAAATGCCCCGAATCGGGGAAAATGTATTCGGTAAATCATGGTAATTTTTTCAAGTATGATGAACCTGTAAAGCAATACATAACTGCCTGTCAGAAAAAAGATAAGGAAACAGGCGGACCATACACACAGCGTTATATCGGCAGTATGGTTTCCGATGTACATCGTAATTTGATCAAAGGCGGAATTTTTATGTACCCGGGAACCACCGACAAGCCCAGCGGTAAATTGCGTTTGCTGTACGAATGCAACCCGTTTGCTTTTATTTTGGAGAAAGCTGGAGGTTTAGCAACTGATGGTAAGATAAGAATACTGGATATACAGCCCGAAGCATTGCATGAGCGAACGCCTTTCTTTATTGGCAGTAAACTGATGATGGAAGAACTTGACGGTTATATAAAAGCTGCAGCAGGAAATGTAGCAAAGCCGGTAAATAAATAAAGATGAATACGATTATTTCTGTTAAAGAATTAGTGAAGAATTACGGCAGTTTCAAAGCCGTAAAGGGAATTTCTTTTGAAGTATATGAAGGTGAGATATTTGGATTACTGGGCCCAAATGGTGCAGGTAAATCAACTACATTGGAAATAATGGAAACACTGCGGGACAAAACAAGTGGTAAAGTTATGATCTGTGGATTGGACCTTGACAAAGATCCTGATGAAATAAAAAAAGTAATTGGCGTTCAATTACAAACTTCGGGTTATTATCCCGGCCTTACATTAGTTGAGTTGATTAATTTATTTGGAGGCCTATATAACCAAGACGTTGAGCCGCTGGAGCTTTTAAAAATTGTTAACCTTGTAGACAAAGCTAAAAATAAGTATAAGGAAATGAGCGGCGGGCAAAAGCAACGGTTCTCTATTGCAACGACACTCATCAATAAACCTAAAATTATTTTTTTGGATGAGCCTACCACCGGCCTCGATCCGCAGGCCAGGCGTAATTTATGGGAACTGATAAAAAAGATAAGAGAGCAGGGCACAACAGTTATTATTACCACCCATTATATGGACGAAGCAGAGCAGTTGTGCGACAGGATTGCCATTATGGATGAAGGGAAAATTATTTCTTTAGATAGTCCCGATAAAATGATAGATGACCTGGTAAACTCCGGCTTTGAACGCCCCAAACAGGTAAAAGCCGCCAATCTGGAGGACGTTTTCATACATTTAACAGGTAAGGAAATGCGTGATGAGTAAAAATTCCGTTTATTTGCAGTTCAACTTTTAAAAAAAAATAATAATGAAAAGATTATTACTAAGTTCATTCGTACTATTATCACTTTCGTTTTCAGCATTTGCCCAGGGAGGGAAACCTGCGGTTAAGCCAACTACCAAAGCAGCGGTTAAAACTGATGCTCCTGTGTTTAAAAATTTGTTAGATAGCTTTAGCTATGCAGCCGGATATAATGTGGCTACCAATATGCAGGCCCAGGGAATCAGCAAACTGAATGTTGAGCTGATGTTAAAGGGGATTGAAGATGTATTTAAGAAGAACGATCCCAAATTAACGCAGGAAATGATCAATTCATGTATGCAAAGTCAGCTCAAAATTTTTGGTGATGAAAAAACAGCCGCAGATAAAGGTGCCGGGGTTGCATTTTTAGAAGCAAATAAGAAAAGGCCCGGCGTAATAACACTGCCAAACGGATTGCAATATGAAGTAATAAAGAATGGCGATGCAAATTCACAAACTGCTAAAGCGGTTGATACAGTAGTGGTAAATTATATTGGAACGCTGATAGACGGAACAGAATTTGATAATTCCTTTAAGAGAGGCGAACCTGCTGCATTTCCGGTCATGGGCGTTATTAAAGGATGGATTCAAATATTGCAGTTGATGAGAATAGGAGATCATTGGAAAGTGTTTATTCCAACTGAATTGGCTTATGATTCAAATGGCGCCGGACAAACAATTCCGCCATATGCTGCACTTGTTTTTGAGATCACACTGGAAGACATAAGGCCGGCCGTTGCTAAATAGCAGTAGAAATTATGACCAAAGATCTAAGATATCCAATTGGTAAATATATTGTTCAGCCATTCTCCGAAAAATTATTTGGAGAATGGCTGATTGATATTAAGAACCTGCCGCAGCATCTGGAGAATGCCGTTTTAAATCTTGATGAAGGGCAGTTGGATACAGTTTACCGTGATAGTGGCTGGACAATAAAACAGGTTGTTCACCATTTAGCTGATAGTCATATGAACGCCTATATCCGTTTTAAGCTGGCCTTAACTGAAGATAATCCGGGTATTAAACCCTATGATGAAGCTGCCTGGGCCGAAATGAGCGATACTAAAAATTTGCCGATCAATTTATCTCTTACAATACTTCATAGCCTGCATATCCGCTGGTACGAAATCATAAAAAACATTACAGAAAAAGACCTGAACAGAACCGTTTTTCATCCTGAATATAAAAAGGAAATGACTGTTTGGTATTTATTGGGCATGTACGCCTGGCATAGTCGCCACCACGTGGCGCACATTACTTCTTTAAGAGAAAGAAGAAGTTGGTAGGCAGATTTTTTACCCGTTTTACAAATTATTGTTTATGAACTGGAAGAAACTTTCCTCCGAATACCTGAATAAACACATTTACTTTACTGCCCGGAAAGATATTTGCGAAATGCCTGATGGAAGGATCGTAGATCCTTATTTTGTGGTTGAACTGCCCGAATCGGTTTGTGCTGTCGCTATTACGGAGGATAGAAAAATAATCATGGTAAAGCAATACCGTCATCCCATTGAAGAAGCAATTCTTGAATTGCCTGGCGGATTTGTTGATGACGGGGAATCGGCCGAAACAGCTGTGTCCAGAGAGTTACAGGAAGAAACAGGTTATATATTCACGGACTATGTATATCTTGGTCGTGTTGCTGCTAATCCTGGTATACTTAATAATTTTACCAGTTTTTATCTGGCAACAGGTGGTAAAAAAGTTACGGCTCAGGTACTCGATCAGCAGGAAGATATAGAAATTAAACTTTACGAAATTGAAGAAGTACGAACAATGTTAATGGGAAATAATATAAAACAGGCATTACATACGGCCTGTCTGTTTTATGCATTTGACAAATTAGATAAGGGCAAAACTATCAGGCCTTAACTTGTTTTAAAATTTCGCTATCAACTTCAGCAATCAGAAATATACTTCCGCAAATCATAATAATATCATCTTTGTTGGCTGCAGCTTTAGCTGTGCTGATGGCTTCATTTACATCGTCGAAACTTTTGCTCTGAAAACCAAATTCATCTGCTTTAGTTTTTAATGCCTGGTGTGGTAATGCCCTGTCGATATGTGCATTGCTGAAATAGTATTCGGCATCCTTTGGCAAAATGGCCAACACTTTGGAATGGTCCTTATCATTTACCATTCCCATCACTATATGTAGGTTGGCCTGTTTTGGTTTTACGATTGAAAGCTGTTCCAGCAATTGTTTTATTCCATCTTCGTTATGGGCTACATCCTGAATAATGGTAGGGCTTTCTGCCAATACATCCCATCTTCCAGCAAGACCGGTAAGTTTTTTTACATTTTTGAGTGCGAATTTTTCATCTGCGTTTTTTATGTTGAAACCCTGCTCCATTAAAATTCCTTCGGCACATAAAACAGTTTTTATATTTTTTGTCTGGTAGAGGCCATTCAAATCACATTCAAATGATTCGGTAACATTATGCGCTTTATTTTTTACATCGCAGGCTAGTAAGTCGGATGTGTAATTTACATTTGTCACTTCGTATTCATCCTGAGCAAAATAAATAGGCGCATTTTCTTTTGTTGCTTTGCTGATGAAGACCTGTTTGGTTTCGGAGGAATATTCTCCAATAACAACCGGAACTCCCTGTTTGATGATTCCGGCTTTTTCGCTGGCAATTTTTTCAAGCGTATTTCCCAGCAGGTTCATATGATCATAGCCAATATTGGTGATGATGGAAAGAAGAGGAGTGATAATGTTGGTACTGTCCAACCTGCCGCCAAGGCCGGTTTCAATTACGGCAATGTCAACTTTTTCGTTTGCAAAATGATTAAATGCCATTGCTACCGTCACTTCAAAAAAGGAAGGTTGTATTTTTTCTGAAACCGTTTTAATTCTTGCTGCAAAATCTACCACATTTTCCTGCGGTATCATTTCCCCGTTAATCTTTATTCGCTCTCTGAAATCTTTTAAATGTGGCGAAGTGTATAAACCTGTTTTATAGCCGGCCTGTTGTAGTATGGCTGCCAGCATATGGCTTGTACTGCCTTTACCATTTGTTCCGGCAATATGAATGCTTTTAAATTTTGTTTGTGGATTGTCAATCGCATTACAAAGGGCTAAGGTGTTATACAGGTCTTCTTTGTATGCGGCGGCGCCGATGCGGCTGTACATGGGTAATTGTGCAAAGAGATAATCAATTGTTTGCTTATAGGTCATTTAACGTACGATGTTTGATGTACAACAGCAAATGTAAGAAAAGCAAAATAGTGGCTCAAAAGATCAACGGAGCGTCGCCTGTAAAGCCAGACCATGGAATAAATGCTGGTTAACAAATATTACTGCACTCTGAAATTAAACGGAACAGTCACAATTGATTCGTGGTCTGATTTATTGAATTCAATATTTGGAAGATAGCCTCTGATAGCTGCAGCATACTTAGAATCAACACTTGTTGAACCCTTGTCAAAACTTACAAATGTTCCTCTGCCCGAAGGGGAAACTTTAATTATCGCATTAATAGTGGCACGGGGCAGATCGCCCATAAAAATATAATTGTTAACAATAGTTCGATCACCTTTTGAAACTTTTAAACCACTTCCTCCTGTTCGTCCGCCCGGTGTGTTACCATAGCTATCAGGTTTACCATTTGGACTGCCTGCATCGCCTGTGCCGCCGGGTTTATTTCCCTGATATTTATAACCATTATCTTCGGTTGCGCCGTTACCTGTGCCGTTTTGCGGCCCGCTGTAACCTGCTATTTTAGGCTTTTGCGGTTTAGGAACAGGCGTCACAACGGTTGAATTGGTTTTTGTCTCGGTTGTAGTTTTTATCGGTTTGGTAACGGGAGCCGATTCATTATCAACTGCGTCATCAGTCTTCACTTCTTCGCTTTGCCGATTGGCTACGGCAGATGCGGATTGTTGCTGTGCAGATTCAGAGGATGGTGAGCGTTCGCCTTTAATCAATGGTTGCACTTCACCAAATCCTTCTTCGTCATTTCCCAGGTTTATTTCTATAAGTTCGTCAACGATCAATGGTGGAGGAGGAGCATGCTTCCATGAGACCAACAACAAGATCAACAGGATGGCTACACAAATTATTGTTGTGTAAACAAAGGCCTTTCTGTTTTTTTCTAATTCAAAAGTTGCTGACATAATATTGTTTGTATGCATCTCAAAGTTATTAAAATAAAAACTAAAGATGATGAATGGACCTGCTTTTCACAATCTCTGCCGGTATTTTAACAATTTAGATGCCGAATTTGCATTTATTTATTTTTTATCATTCTTAACATGGGTATAATTCCCAGCATCGGCCCAATGGCCAGCAGGGCGAAAGTGTTTTTTCCGCCAATGAAACTGTTTGAATGATATACATAATCAATAATAAAAAGACTGAACACTGTAACCGTAAATCCTATTGAATTATAGATGGTAAGCGCCGTCCCTTTTAATTCTTCAGGCGCATGTTGAGCAACTAAAGTAGAAAACTGTGGTGAGTCGGGAATGACGGAAAGTCCCCAAATAAAAAGCACTGTTAAAAAAATCCAGGCAGGTAAAGAAAAAATAAATACCGATATCAAACAACAGGTTAAAGAAATGAAAAGCGCAGTAGTTGCCACTTTAGCACTACCGATGATCTGCGAAAAATATCCTCCAATAATGCAGCTCAGGCTTCCACAGGCAATGATAAGGAAACTCAATAAAGGGACATTGTATGTTAATGAATTTTCAGATGCATACAAAGCCAGCATCACAGGAATAAATCCCCAGTATGTGTACAATTCCCACATATGGCCAAAATATCCAAACGAGGCCTGCCTTAGTTTTTTTGATTTGAAAATAATGCCGATGGCATTCCATTTAAACCCTCCCGATTTTTTTCTATACGGTCCGTCGCCAACAAAAAGCAACATGATGACGCCTCCGGCAAAAGCAAACATTGAAGTGAAATATAAAACGGATTTCCAGGGCAGGTTAAAATCGTTGTTCTTTAATAAATGCGGAAAAGCAGTACCCAGCACCAATGCGCCCAACAAGAAACCAAGCGCCTTGCCAAGGCCTTTCTCAAACCAGTCAGCTGCTATCTTCATTCCTACTGGATAAATTCCTGCGATAAAAAATCCGGTAAGGAGTCTTAAAATAAACAATGTTGCCGAATCTTTAGCAAACCAAACCACTGCGGTATTAAAAAATGCACCGGCCAATGAACTGATAAAAAATATTTTTGCCGGAGAAAACCTGTCGGCAAGGGAAAGAAAAGCAAATACCAATGTGCCTGCAACAAAGCCGAGCATTACTGCCGATGTTACCAGGCTTACTGCGTATTGATTTAGATCTAATGCAATTTTCAACTCGGGTAAAACGGCATTGCCTACAAACCAAAGAGAAGTGCCTGCAAATTGCGACAACACGATCAATCCTAAAATGAGGTTATTCTTTTTTGGAGCCAATGATAATTATTTTTTAACTTGTTTAAATTCTGGAACCGAATAATAAGCTGCCGATCCTCACCATATTGCTGCCTGCATCCAAGGCAAAACGGTAATCGGCACTCATGCCCATCGACAGTGTTGCTGTTGCAGGATAATGCTTATCAAATATCGTTTTTAAAGAATTGAATTCACCAATGATCAGGTCATTGTCTTCGGTAAAGGAAGCCATGCCCATTAATCCTTTTAAAGAAACCTGCTTAAATTCAAGTTCTTTGTTTTCAATCCTGGTGAGCAGGCTGGACAATTCAGTCTCATCAAAACCAAATTTTGTTTCTTCTGCCGAGACATGAACCTGCAGCAGGCAATTGATAACACGGTCATTCTTTGCTGCCTGCTTGTTTACTTCTTTCAATAATTTTTCGCTGTCGATGCCGTGAATAAGATGAATAAATGGAGCTATGTATTTTACCTTATTGCTTTGCAGATGACCAATAAAATGCCAGTTGATGTCCTTAGGAAGCTGCTCGTATTTGTCTTTTAATTCTTGAACATAATTCTCCCCAAAATCCCGATGCCCCAGATCATATAACGCCTGAATATCTTCAACGGGCTTTGTTTTTGAAACAGCCACAAGAGTGGCCTTGCCATCAAGTTCAGTTAGTATTTTTTGGTATTGTTGTTTGTTGATGCTCATAAATAATTACTGCGGAATATATTCGCTTCAATAAGTTCCCCCTTATCCTGAGCAAAGTTGAAAGGCAGGGGGAGGAGGAGGTGTTATTTATTTCAAAATACTCCTGCTGATCACTATCCTCTGCACCTCACTGGTTCCTTCATATATCTGTGTGATCTTGGCATCTCTCATCATTCTTTCAACATGGTATTCTTTTACAAAACCATAGCCACCGTGTATTTGCACGGCTTCGGTAGCCGTCCACATGGCTGTTTCGCTGGCAAAAACTTTGGCCATACTACTGCTCAAAGTGTAATCAATACCCTGATCTTTTTCCCAGGCCGCTTTTAAACAAAGTAATCTGGAGGCTTCAATACGGGTCGCCATATCAGCCAGTTTAAACTGAATGATCTGGTGATTCATGATCTCGGTACCAAATGCTTTACGCTCTTTGCTGTATGCCAGTGCCAACTCGTAAGAACCGGCAGCGATGCCAAGCGCCTGTGATGCAATCCCTATTCTGCCACCAGCCAAAGTTTTCATGGCAAAGGAAAAACCAAATCCTTCTTTGCCGATGCGGTTTTCTTTCGGCACTTTTACATCAGTAAATAAAATGCTGTGTGTATCGCTTCCGCGGATGCCCAGCTTATTTTCTTTGGC
>JAHEBJ010000006.1:0-57113 GCA_024642285.1 Sphingobacteriales bacterium | reverse complement strand
TTGTTCTTCTGTCAATTCAAATAGCATAATAATGGTTTTAAAATATAGGCAAAAATAAGGAATTTAAGCGCCTGTACTGGCAGCCAGAATTTCAAGAAATAGTTTCCTGTCGATCATTGCTGCACCCAGGCTTTCTAAATGGTTGGTATGCAGTTGGCAGTCGATAAGCTCAACATTTTCGGTTTGTAATTGCTGCACATACTTAATAAATGCAAATTTGCTTGCGTTGGGTATAAGACTGAACATACTTTCGCCAAAGAAAAGATTGCCCAGCCTGATACCGTACAACCCTCCAACTAACTTTCCATCGAGCCAGGTTTCGGCACTATGCGCATGTCCGTTTGCATGTAAATTAATATAGGCGTCATTCATGGCAGGAGATATCCATGTTCCTCCCTGGCCTTTACGATCTACAGTTTTACAGTTTTGGATCACCTTATCAAAAGCCCTGTTTATTGTAAACCGGAATTTACCGTTTTGCAAAACGGTTTTCATGCTACTGCTGATTTTCAGATCAGCGGGGAATAGTACAAAACGGGGATCGGGGCTCCACCAGTAAATGGGTTCGTTTTCGTTATACCAAGGAAAAATACCTGATCGATAAGCCAGCAGGAGTCTTTCTAAACTCAAATCTCCGCCAATGGCAAGCAATCCATCTTCATCCGCCATTTCAACCGGCGGAAAAAAAAGTTCTTTGGTAATAATAAACATGGGAAATCAGTTGGCAATTACTTCAACTGTGGCATTGATGCCCCGTTCGGTTATCGCATCGCATTGGGGTTTAAGGATATCATAGTCGCCTTCCTTAACGGCATACTTGCCTTTTGAATCTATAATAATGGTGCATTGTTCGGCCTGTTCAACAGAGTGACCACATACTTCAATTAAAGTTTCAATCACCCAATCAAATGTATTAACCTCATCATTCCAAACAATTAAACTGCAGGATGACTCTGTTAAAGTAATTGTTTCGGTTTCTTGTTCTGTTTGTGTATTTGTAAAATTTGCCATATTGCTTGAACAAAAATAGGTTGATTTTTTGCAAAAAAGAAAGATTGAACTTGATTAAATAGAAAAAGGTTCAACTAAATGAACCTTTTCTTTGTGGGAGCACACGGGTTCGAACCGCGGACCCTCTGCTTGTAAGGCAGATGCTCTAAACCAACTGAGCTATGCTCCCTTTTTTATTTTCGGATGGCAAAGATAAGGGTAAAATGATTTCTACAAAATATTTTACTGAAATTAGTTGAGTTGTACAGCCGGTAATCTATACGATTGCCCATCATACACAAAAATCTCATCAATTTCTATCGTCCAGTATTTATACAATGGCGATTTGCTGAGCATATGTTCAACATCAACTTTACTTGCGGCGTTAAAAACCATCCAGCTTTTCTGGCTTTCCATACTCACCGTGTAGTAGTCAATGATATTTTTTTCGATCAGGCTGTTAATATATGTCCTGTGCTCTGGCACAAAACTCATAAATTCCTCATCCATATCAAAATGAACGGTTACCTGATATTTTATTAATGGTTCCCCTTCTAATCCTGAAGGATTGTTCAAATTTTCCATTCTACTATTTTGTTTTCCCATGCTTCATTGTACGGGACTGTTATTTTTATATAATTATCGGTATAGCCCTCCAGCATTCCTGATCTATTTTTAGATTCAAATAAAACTTTTCTTGTTTCTCCAATATGCTGATTACTGAAATACTGCATTTTTTGGTAACTGAGGTTTCTTAATTTTTTATTTCTGTCGTGCCTGATGTTGATTGGCACCACGGGTTTCATATCAGCAGCCAGCGTATTCGTTCTTTCGGAATAAGTAAATACATGCAGGTAAGATATATCCAGTTGACGCAGAAAATTAAAGGTGTCCATAAAATCTTCTTCAGTTTCGCCGGGGAAACCAACTATAACATCTACACCAATACAGCAATGCGGCATCATAGTTTTTATCAGTCCTATCCTTTCGGTGTAAAGGTCAGTCTTATAACGTCGCCTCATCAAACCCAGTACTTTATCGCTACCGCTCTGCAAGGGAATATGAAAATGCGGCATGAATTTTTTGCTGTTGCTTACAAATTCGATTATTTCATTGGTCAGTAAATTGGGTTCAATGGATGAGATGCGGTATCTGTCTATTCCTTCCACTTTGTCTAATGCTTTTATCAGGTCTAAGAAATTCTCTTCCTTTTTTATACCGCCGGTAAATCCCTTTCCAAAATCACCAAGGTTGATTCCTGTTAATACTATTTCCTTTGCACCCTGCACTGCAATGGCATCCACGTTGGCAATAACATTATTGATACTGTCGCTTCGGCTCTTTCCTCTTGCAAGTGGAATTGTGCAGAAAGAACAGTTGTAATCGCATCCATCCTGTACTTTCAAAAATATTCTTGTCCTGTCGTTAATAGAATGCGATGCTGTGAATTCATTTACATCTTCAATATCGCAGCTGCAGATTTTTGTGCTGTCGCCTTTAGATATTTCTCTTAAGTGTTGCGAAATATTAAATTTTTCTGCTGCACCCAATACTAGATCTACTCCTGGAATTTCTGCAATCTCTTTCGGTTTCAGTTGTGCATAGCATCCAGTTACAACAACCATTGCTTCGGGTGCTTTACGCCGGATGCGCCTTACCAGCATTCTGCATTCCTTATCTGCATTCTCGGTTACCGAACAAGTGTTGATCACATAAACATCGGCAACTTCGTCAAAATTTCTTTTTTCAAAGCCGTCATTTTCCAAAAGCCTGCCAATGGTGGAGGTCTCCGAAAAATTAAGTTTACAACCCAATGTGTGCAATGCTACTGTCTTGTTCATGGGCTGCAAATTTAACTAATTTAAGGGGATAGAACACAGATGACGCTGATTTGACCGGTCAATGCATATTGATCGGTGTTCCATCATTCCCGTAACTTGCGGCATGCTAAAAAAATACCTGCCGTTTATATTTCTTATCGCTGCTGCCTCTTTGTACTTATTCATAAAAAAGAACCAAAGGGGAGAATCACCCCCAAAACCAAATATTGAACAATCAGCAGAGAAGATCACCATTCCTGTATTAACTCCTGAGAAGATAGAAACAGATGAAGTTGAAGGCTTTAACCGAAACACCAGCAATTTAATATTCAGCAAACATGCCAAATGCCGGATGGATTGCCGCCACATTGATGAGTCGGAAATACGGGAAATACTTAAGAATGGTACCATTAATCATAAAAAAATGCAACGTGATAAAAGGGGAATAACCTATCCTGTTGAGGGATTTACACACGATAACCAACGTGTAAGAATAGTTTTTGCCCCAAAAGATGATAATTCATTGGTGGTTGTTACGGTGATTGACCTGGATAAGGATTGGTCATGCGACTGTAAATAATTTTCCGTTTATAAATCTTAAGTTTTGCAAAAAATAAAATCTTGTAAATTTGTAACTCAATGTTTGAATTAGTGTAATGAAGATAAAGTCGATATTGGCAAAACCATTTGCCGGGTATATACATAAGCAGATAAAGAAGGGGATGGAGACCGCTGTAGCTGATCAGCAGTCAATTTTCAATCAACTCATCAAAGTTGGCACAAAAACTGTTTTCGGAAAAGATCATGATTTTACTTCGATAAAAACGCATGAAGATTTTGTAAAGCAGGTTCCCATCAGGGATTACGAGGCTTTAAAACCCTATATCGAAAAAATAAAACAGGGAACGCATAATGTGCTTTGGAAAGGGCAACCCATTTATCTTTCTAAAACCAGTGGTACAACAAGTGGTGTAAAATATATTCCTATCACCAAAGATTCTATTCCCAATCATATTAACACGGCACGTAACGCCTTATTATGCTACATGGCAGAAACAGGCAATACCAAATTTGCCGATGGGAAGATGATCTTCCTGAGTGGCTCACCTGTATTAGAAAGAGTTGGTGGGATTCCAACAGGAAGACTAAGTGGCATTGTAAATCACCATATCCCGAAATATTTAAGAACAAACCAATTGCCTTCTTTCACCACCAATTGTATTGATGAGTGGGAAGAAAAATTAGATAAGATAGTTGAAGAAACCATTAAGCAGGACATGACGCTGATCAGCGGAATACCGCCATGGATGCAGATGTACTTCGACAGGCTCACAGAAAAAAGTGGCTTAAAAGTAGGTGATTTGTTTCCCAATTTTAATGTGATGGTGCAGGGCGGTGTGAATTTTGAACCCTATAAAGCAAAACTTTTTGAAAGTATCGGCCGCAAGGTTGATTGTATTGAGCTGTTTCCGGCAAGTGAAGGATTCTTTGCTTTCCAGGATTCGCAAAATCAAGAAGGATTACTGTTGAATACAAACAGCGGAATATTTTTTGAGTTTGTTCCGGCTGGAGAGATATTCAATGAAAATCCAAGCCGGCTGACATTAAAGGATGTTAAGGTTGGAGAGAATTATGCGATGATCGTTAACAGCAATGCAGGTTTATGGGGGTATAATTTAGGTGATACAGTTAAGTTTGTTTCCACAATTCCTTACAGGCTGGTAGTTACTGGCCGCACCAAACATTTTATATCAGCTTTTGGCGAGCATGTGATCAGCGAAGAAGTAGAATCGGCGTTATTGCAGGCAGCGCAGGAAGAGCATATTCCCATCACCGAGTTTACAGTAGCCCCGATGATCGCAACCGGCGAAGGAAAGAGTTATCATGAGTGGTTCATCGAATTTGAAAACACTCCAGCCGATATCAATTCGTTTTCGAAAAAAGTAGATGATAATCTTCGCAAAAAAAATGTGTACTACGATGATCTGATTGGTGGGAAAATTTTACAACAACTGAAAATTTCGCCTGTTAAGAAAAACGGATTTATAGATTATATGAAGAGTATTGGTAAGCTCGGCGGCCAGAATAAAGTTCCCCGGTTAAGCAATGATCGTAAGATCGCAAAGGAGCTGGAGAAGTTTGTTAATTAAACCCGCTTCAAATTATTTTGTCTATTGTTTTTAAAATCATATACATTTGTGTTGTTAAACACAACAAGTAAATACAGTGAACAGTACTCAAATTCATATGGCAAATACAAATTCTCCCTTAAGGGGGTTAGTATTTAATATGGAGAACCTGTTTGTATTTATACCCAGATCCCGACGTGGATGCTGATAGGCCGAGTAGTTAAAAGCTGCCCCTGTCAGTGAAAAAAATCTCCCGACAATTTCCTTTAACTTTTTTTCTCAGCTATTTCAATTTATAACAATTGGAAACAAGTAACATCATAATAAAGGTTGCTACCGCAGCCGATAGTCATTACGCAATAACCATTACCGATGAGATGGCTTCATCGGCAAAAGCCCGTGGTACAGGTATTGCTAAGCGTTCACCAGAATATGTAGAACAGAAGATAATTGAAGGAAAATCGGTTATTGCGATAACGCCCAACGGCGACTGGGTTGGCTTTTGCTACATAGAAGTTTGGGAGCATAATAAATTTGTAGCCAACAGCGGATTAATTGTTTCACCACCTTACCGGAAAACGGGAGTAGCCAAAGCCATTAAAAAAAGAATTTTTGAGCTTAGCAGGGAGAAGTATCCCGATTCAAAAATATTTGGATTAACAACAGGGCTTGCTGTGATGAAAATAAATTCAGATCTCGGATACGAGCCGGTAACCTACTCTGAGCTAACAACGGATGAACAGTTTTGGGCTGGCTGCAAAAGCTGTGTGAACTTTGATATACTGATGAGTAAAGAAAGGAAGAACTGTATGTGCACAGCCATGCTGTTCGATCCTGTTGATCATTACACACCCGAAGAAACCAAGCAGGAATTTAAAAAGCACTCTAAAATATATGAGCGTTTTATGCGGATAAAGCAAAGTAAAATGCTTAAGTTTCTGCAAAAGAAACAAAGCGGTGGTTCTGCATCGAAATCATTACTTCGTTATTTTTTTAATTTTTAAAGTTTATCAAGATGAGCAAAAAAGTTGTTTTAGGATTTAGCGGCGGGCTGGATACAACTTACTGTGTGAAATATTTCACAGAGGAGAAAGGATATGAAGTGCATTCAGTGATTGTGAATACCGGTGGATTTTCCGATGTTGATTTAAAGAATATAGAAGAACATGCATACAAACTGGGTGTTAAAACACATACAACAGTTAACGCGGTTAAAACTTATTACGATAAAATAATCAAATACCTGATTTTCGGAAACGTGTTAAAGAATAATACTTATCCGCTGAGTGTGAGTGCCGAAAGGCTGAGCCAAGCTGTCTTTATTGCTGAACATGTACAACATCTGAATGCTGATATCGTTGCCCATGGAAGCACAGGCGCAGGTAACGACCAGGTAAGATTTGATATGATATTTAATATCATGATACCCGGCGTAGCAATAAGCACACCGATTCGTGATTTGAAATTAAGCCGTGAAGATGAAATTGCTTATTTGAAAAGCAAGGGAGTAGAAATGAAATTTGAAAAATCAATATACTCGATCAATAAAGGTTTATGGGGTACAAGCGTTGGCGGAAAGGAGACATTGAACAGCAAAGGTATGTTGCCGGATGAAGCATGGCCAACTCAGGTAACTGCCTCTGGAATCGGGAATTTGGAATTGGGTTTTCGGAAAGGGGAATTATACATTGTTAATGGAATTGCATTTAAGCACCCCTCGGAAGCCATTCAGGAAGTACAAAAAATTGCTGGTCCTTATGGCATCGGCCGGGATATTCATGTTGGCGACACCATCATTGGTATAAAAGGCCGCGTTGGATTTGAAGCAGCTGCACCCATGATAATTATAAAAGCACATCATGCTTTGGAAAAACACGTGCTCACAAAATGGCAACTGAACTGGAAAGACCAGTTGGCTTTATTTTATGGAAACTGGTTGCATGAAGGCCAGATACTGGATCCGGTGATGAGAGATATTGAATCCTTCTTTGAAAAATCGCAGGAGAATGTCACAGGAAAAGTATTTGTTGAGCTGATGCCTTACCGTTTTCAGGTTACGGGTATTGAATCTGAATACGATTTGATGAGCAGCGAATTTGGAAAGTATGGTGAAATGAATACAGGCTGGACAGGAGAAGACGTAAGAGGGTTCTCAAAAATATTTGGAAACCAGACCTTGATCTATAATGCAGTAAAACAAAAAGCAGATGGCAGGTAAGATTAAAGTTGGAATTGTTGGCGGCGCTGGATATACAGGCGGTGAGCTGATCAGGATATTATTAAATCATCCTTCGGCAGAAATAATATTTGTACATAGCAAAAGCAATGCTGGTAAATATTTGTACGAAGTACATAAAGATCTTCATGGGGATACCGAAATAAAATTTGCTTCTTTATTTAGCCAGAAAATTGACGTGATGTTTTTATGTGTTGGTCATGGAGAGGCAGAAAAGTTTCTGTCTTCAAATAAAATTGATGACAAGATAAAGATCATTGATCTGAGTCAGGATTTCAGACTGGGAGAAACAAGCGGTAAAAGAAAATTTATTTATGGCTTGCCGGAATTAAATAAAGCAGCGATTAAAAAAGCAAATAATATTGCCAATCCTGGTTGTTTTGCAACATCCATTCAGTTGGGTTTGTTGCCTTTGGTTAAAGCAGGATTGCTAAAAGAAATTCATACAACAGGTATTACCGGTTCAACCGGCGCAGGCCAGAGTATGAGTGAAACTTCTCATTTCAGCTGGCGGGCAAATAATGTACAGGCCTATAAAACCCTGTCGCATCAGCATCTTGCGGAGATTGGGCAATCTTTTTTAAGATTGGATCCTACATCAAATTTCGATTTGAATTTTGTTCCCTGGCGTGGAGATTTTACAAGGGGGATATTTATCAGCTCTCAGCTAAGGTGTGCTTTAAGTTTAAAAGAGGTAGCAATTTTGTATAAGAAATTTTATGTAACACATCCATTTGTTGTAGTAAGTGAAGATCCGGTTTTTTTAAAACAGGTGGTGAATACGAACAAATGTTTTATTCAATTGGAGAAAGTAGGTAACAAACTGGTAGTGCACTCTATCATTGATAATCTGTTGAAGGGAGCAAGTGGACAAGCTGTACAAAATATGAACCTTATGTTTGGGCTTGAGGAAACAACGGGGCTTAAACTAAAAGCAAATTATTTTTAAATGAAATTATTTGATGTATATCCTTTAAATGATATTGTAATTGAAAAAGCAATAGGTTCTTATGTGTGGGATGATAAAGGTGAGAAGTATCTGGACCTATATGGCGGCCATGCAGTTATTTCAATCGGGCACACCCATCCACATTATGTAAAACGGATAGAAAAACAGTTGCATAGAGTGGGCTTCTATTCTAACTCTGTAAAAATTCCTTTGCAAGCGGAGTTCGCTGAAAAATTAGGCAAGATATCCGGGAAGGAAGATTACCAGCTCTTTCTTTGTAACTCAGGTGCCGAGGCAAATGAGAACGCTATAAAACTTGCATCTTTTTACAATGGAAGAAAAAAAGTAATTGCATTCAAAAAAGGATTTCATGGCAGAACTTCATTGGCAGTAGCAGCAACTGATAATCCGAATATTGTTGCTCCAGTTAATGAAACAGACAATATTATTTTTCTGCCATTCAACGATGAAGGAGCATTGACAGATGCTTTTACGCAAAATGATATTTCATCGGTGATAGTGGAAGGAATTCAGGGTATAGGCGGAATTAATGTTGCCACTGATTCTTTTTTACAAAAAATAAGAAGTCTGTGCAACGAATACAATTCAGTTTTTATTGCCGATTCCGTGCAATGTGGGTATGGTCGTTCAGGTAAATTTTATTCGCATGATTTTGCAGGAGTTGATGCCGACATATACAGCATGGCAAAAGGAATGGGCAATGGTTTTCCTGTTGGTGCCATTTCCATTGCTCCTAAAATTCAACCAAAGCATTTTATGTTGGGTACTACTTTCGGAGGTAATCATTTAGCCTGTGCTGCAGCGTTGGCAGTACTTGAGGTAATTAAAAAAAATGATTTGATAAATAATGCGAAGGAAGTTGGTGGTTACCTTAAAGACGAATTGCAGAAACTACCAAACATTGTGGAGGTAAGAGGCAAAGGTTTAATGATTGGTGTTCAACTACCCGAAGAGTTGAAAATGGTGAAGAATAATTTATTATTTAAGCATAAAATATTTACCGGCGAGGCAAAACCCAATGTGATCAGACTTTTACCGGCATTGAATATTACTAAAACAGAAGCTGATATTTTTTTACAGGCAATTAAAACTGAGTTAGGCTGATGAAAAATTTTGTTTCAGTTGATGATGTTTATGATATTAATCCCCTGGTTGAACAGGCATTAAAATTCAAAACAGATCCTTTTGCTTCCAAATCGCTTGGTATCGGAAAAAGACTAGGTTTGCTTTTTTTGAATCCTTCATTACGTACCCGATTAAGTACGCAAATTGCAGCTTCCAATCTTGGAATGGAATCCATTGTCTTTAATGTTGACAAAGATGGTTGGGCTTTAGAGTTTGCCGAAGGAGCAGTTATGAATGGAACAACAGTAGAGCACATAAAAGATGCAGCGCCTGTTCTTGGACAATATTTTGATATTCTTTGTGTCCGTACATTTCCGACTTTACAAAACAGAGAGGAAGATTATTCAGAAAGGATAATCAACCAGTTTATAAAATATGCAGGCGTGCCAATTGTAAGTCTGGAAAGTGCAACGTTGCATCCTTTACAGTCGCTGGCAGATATAATTACAATTAAAGAAAGTGTGATGCAGATTCCTGCTTCTGAAAGCGCAGGAGTGAAAATTGTGTTGAGTTGGGCGCCACATGTAAAAGCGTTGCCGCAATGTGTAGCCAATTCATTTGCCCAATGGGTAGGAGCATGGGGTGAAGCAGAATTTGTGATCACTCATCCAAAAGGATATGAACTGAACGACGCATTTACTGCGAATGCAAGAATTATTCATAATCAGGAGGAAGCGCTGGCAAATGCAGATTTTGTTTATGTAAAGAATTGGAGCGCTTATAAGGATTATGGAAAAATAATTTCGAATGATGCTGACTGGATGATGACCAATCAAAAAATAGCGATCACAAACAATGCTAAAATTATGCATTGCCTCCCGGTAAGAAGGAATGTAGAGTTGAGTGATGAAATACTTGATGGTAACAACAGTCTTGTTACGCAGCAGGCGGGTAACAGAGTTTGGGCCGCACAGGCAGTATTAAATGAAATTCTGAAATCTAAATAATGGAAAAATTATTTATTATAAAGATTGGAGGGAATGTAATTGACAGTAAGGAATCAATGGATTCTTTTCTGGAAAAATTTGCGGCGGTGCCTGGGAAAAAAATATTAGTCCATGGCGGCGGAAAAGTTGCAACTACAATTGGCAAGCAGCTCGGCATTCAACCCAACTATATAAACGGAAGAAGAATAACTGATGAAGCTACTATTGATCTTGTAACGATGGTATATGGCGGTTTAATCAATAAAAAACTTGTTGCTTCTTTACAATCATTGAATTGCAATGCAGTTGGATTAACAGGAGCGGATGCAAATATTATCCCTGCAGTAAAAAGGCCTGTTTTGGAAATTGATTACGGATTTGTTGGTGACATTAATGCAACGGAATTGGGAATTGATAATTTGGAATTGCTGATCTCCGGTAGTATGGTTCCTGTTATTGCACCATTAACCCATGATGGGAAAGGGCAGATGCTTAATACAAATGCAGATACTGTTGCGTCTGTAATTGCTGTTGCATTGTCTAAAAAATATGTTGTAAGATTGATCTATTGTTTTGAAAAGAAGGGAGTGCTGGAAAATGTGGCAGATGAAAATTCCGTCATCAATCTGATGAACAAAGAAAAATATCAACAATTAGTTTCCGACAAAAAACTTGCAGATGGGATATTGCCTAAAATAGACAATGCATTTGATGCAATTAACAATGGTGTGAAAGAAGTATTGATAGGTGATGCGGATGATCTGCTTGAAAACTGTTCAGTCAGTGTAAAAGGAACTTTGTTTAAATGATGAGTAACGAATTGTTATATAATGATGCTGTTGCTTTATTAAAAAAATTAATAAGCACACCGTCTTTTTCAAAGGAAGAAGATGGAACGGCAACTATTATTGTTCAGTTTCTTTCACGCAAAAATATTCCCTCAAACAGATTGCTTAACAATGTATGGGCAGTAAATAAATATTACGATGAGGCCAGGCCAACTATTTTACTCAATTCACATCATGATACTGTAAAGCCGAATCCTCAATACACAAAAGATCCTTTTGTGCCAATTGTTGAAGACGGAAAATTGTATGGATTAGGATGTAACGATGCCGGAGGGTGTCTGGTTAGTTTAATTGCTGCATTTATTTATTTTTATGATAGAGAAAACTTAAAATATAATTTAGTTCTGGCGGCTACCGCCGAAGAAGAAATAGGTGGAGTTAATGGAGTTGAAAAACTATTAAATTTGGAAGCTCCAAATTCCCCCTTTAGGGGGTTAGGGGGTGGTAGTGATTTTGCAATTGTTGGCGAACCCACATTAACCAATTTAGCGATCGCCGAAAAAGGCTTGCTGGTGCTGGATTGTGTGGCAACTGGAAAATCAGGTCATGCCGCAAGAGAAGAAGGAGAGAATGCAATTTACAAAGCAACGCAGGATATAAATTGGTTTTTAAATTTTCAGTTCCCGAAAATATCTGAAACACTTGGGCCGGTAAAAATGTCGGTAACATCAATCAACACAGAAAATAAGGCACACAATGTTGTTCCTGCAAGTTGTAGTTATGTAGTTGATATTCGGGTAACTGATGCGTACAGTCACGAAGAAATTCTGGAAACAATAAAACAAAACATTAGTTCTGATGTGAAACCAAGAAGTATGCGGTTGCGATCATCAAAAATTGAGTTAGATCATCCGCTTGTAATGGCAGGAATTAAGTCAGGAAAAACAACTTATGGTTCTCCAACCACATCAGATGCCGCTTTGATCAATTCGCCGGTTTTAAAATGTGGCCCCGGGGACAGTGCCAGGAGTCATACTGCCGATGAATTTATATACCTTAAAGAAATTGACGAAGGCATCAACACGTACATTGGAATATTGGAACAGGTTCTGTTTTAATTCACAATTAATAATTCAACATGAAACTCTGGCAAAAAAACAAAACAGCATTAGCAGAAGTGGAGAAATTTACTGTTGGTAACGACAGAGAGTTAGACATCTACCTGGCCTCATTTGATGTATTGGGTTCAATTGCTCATGCAAAGATGCTGGCGGCGGTTGGATTATTATCAGAAGATGAATTACAATTATTGGAAAAAGAATTTAAAGAAATTTATAAAACAATTAAAAGCGGAAATTTCAAGTTAGATGATGGTATTGAAGATATTCATTCGCAGATCGAACTCATGCTGACTCAAAAGTTAGGTGCTGTTGGTAAAAAGATTCACAGCGCCAGAAGCAGGAACGACCAGGTTTTGGTTGATCTGAAATTATTCCTTAGAGCCGAGATAGAAAGGGTAGTTGGCAACACAAATAATTTATTTGAACTGTTGATTGCTCAAAGCGAAAAATATAAAGATGAACTTTTGCCCGGATACACTCATCTTCAATTAGCCATGCCTTCGTCATTTGGTTTGTGGTTTGGTGCATATGCCGAAAGCCTCGTAGATGATCTTACTACCCTTGAAGCAGCTTACAGGGTTGTAAATAAAAATCCACTGGGCTCTGCAGCTGGCTATGGTTCGTCATTTCCCATCAACAGGCAAATGACAACAGAGCTATTAGGATTTGATGATCTGAATTACAATGTTGTATATGCACAGATGGGCAGGGGAAAAACAGAACGCATTGTAGCTTCTGCATTGGCAAATATTGCGGCAACTTTATCAAAGCTGAGCATGGATGCCTGTCTCTATCTCAATCAAAATTTTGCATTTATTTCTTTTCCTGAAGAGTTAACCACCGGCAGCAGCATCATGCCACATAAGAAAAACCCCGATGTATTTGAATTGATACGTTCTCATTGCAACCGAATTCAGGCATTACCAAATGAGATTATGCTCATGACTGCAAATTTACCATCCGGATATCACCGCGATCTTCAACTAATAAAAGAGCATATCATTCCTGCATTTAAAAATCTGAACGATTGTTTGCAAATGGCAGGACTGATGATCAGCAATATCCGAATAAATAAAGATCTGTTGAATGATGAAAAATATAAGTACCTGTTCAGTGTTGAGGAAGTGAATAAGCTGGTTTCTCAGGGAGTTCCATTCAGAGATGCTTATAAACAGGTAGGAGCAAGTATTGAAAGCGGAAAATTTACGCATGTATCATCCATTCAACATACGCATGAGGGGTCAATTGGTAACCTTTGCAATACAGAAATAAGCAGGCTGATGGCTGATATTACACATAAATTCAATTTTAATAAAGTGAAAATTGCGTTGCAACAATTATTAAGTTAGATTTGCCGCTATAACTTAAAAAAAATAATGCCGGATCAGAATACTAAAAAACGCATCGCAATTTTTGGCTCCACAGGTTCAATTGGTACACAGGCCCTTGATGTTATCCGTGCAAATCCCGGTTTATTTGAAGTAGAGATTCTTACAGCGCAAACTAATGATGAGTTGCTTATCACGCAGGCGCTCGAATTCGGACCGAACGCTGTGGTTATCGGAGATGATTCCCGTTACGAAAAATTGAAAGAAGCATTATCATCTACCGATATCAAAGTTTTTGCCGGCGCAAAAGCGCTGGAAGAGGTGGCCGATTTTGATACCTACGATATGATGCTCGCCGGTATAGTTGGTTTTGCAGGATTAAAACCAACATTGAAAGCAGTTGAAAAAGGAAAAGCAGTTGGGTTGGCCAATAAAGAAACATTGGTTGTGGCAGGAGATATTGTGATGCAGAAGGCCATCGAGAAAAGAGTGCCTATCATTCCTGTTGACAGCGAACACTCCGCCATTTTTCAATGCCTTGTAGGCGAAGCCAGGAATCCGATTGAAAAAGTCATACTAACTGCAAGCGGTGGACCGTTTTTTGGGAAGAAGCCAAACTTCCTGGTTAATGTAAAACGTGATCATGCTTTGCAGCATCCAAACTGGAGTATGGGAGCAAAAATTTCTATTGATTCTGCAACGCTGATGAACAAAGGATTGGAAATGATTGAAGCAAAATGGCTTTTTAATCTGCGTCCCGATCAGATAGAAGTGGTAATACATCCGCAAAGTATCATTCACAGCATGGTGCAGTTTGAGGATGGAAGCATAAAAGCACAGATGGGCCTGCCCGATATGAAATTGCCCATTCAGTATGCGATGGCTTTTCCGGGAAGGGTGAAGAACGATTTTCCGCGGCTCAATTTCCGCAAGTATCCGGCGCTGAATTTTGAAGAGCCCGATGTTAAAACTTTCAGAAATTTATCATTGGCTGTAGAGGCGCTTCATAAGGGCGGTAATATGCCTTGCATATTGAATGCCGCCAACGAAATTGCAGTGTGGGCCTTTCTGCGCAATCGTATTGGCTTTTTAGATATGACGGCGATGGTGGAAAAAACTATGCAAAACGTGGCTTTTATAGAAAAACCAAGCTTACAGGAATATTTTGAAAGCGATGGCGAAGCCCGTAATTTTGCCGCTACTTTAATAAATTTATAAAGATTGTTTATGAACCCGGCGGTAAAACTCTGATTTAGCTTCGGTGGCGTCGCACTCTTGTACATGTTCAGCAATATTCAATTATAAACCACAAAAAAATAAATGGAATTATTAGTCATAAACTGGAGCAGTGTTGGATTAAAAGTAGCCCAGTTACTTTTATCGTTGTCAATTCTTGTTATACTTCACGAATTCGGTCATTACATTACAGCTAAATGGTTCAAATGCCGGGTAGAAAAATTTTATCTGTTCTTTGATCCTTGGTTTTCTATAGTTAAGAAAAAAGTAGGCGATACAGTCTATGGCATCGGTTGGTTGCCACTAGGCGGCTATGTAAAAATTGCCGGTATGGTTGATGAGAGTATGGATAAGGAAGCGTTAAAGCTACCACCACAGGAATGGGAATTCAGGAGCAAGCCGGCCTGGCAGCGTTTGATCATTATGCTTGGAGGTGTTACTGTCAATATTTTACTTGCCTTTATAATCTACGCTGGTATTCTGATGGTTTGGGGAGAGAAAAAAATTCCGGCATCATCTTTAAAATACGGCATCTCATTCAACGATTCAATATTTAACGATCTTGGTTTTAAAAACGGAGATAAGATACTGGCCGTAGATGGCAAACCAGTTGTACAGTACACCGATATCTTGAAAAAGGTTTTGGTAGTTAATAAAACTGTAACCGTAGAAAGAGAAGGAAAGGAAACGACCCTTGATATGCCCGTAAACCTGATTGGGAAACTGGTTGAAAAAAAGAAACTGACCGAAGGCCCGCTGATCAGCCCAAGGGTTCCCGTTATGGTAGCCGCCGTTGATGACAGTAGCGTAGCATACCAGGCCGGGCTCAGAGTAGGCGATGTGATATTGAGTATCGATTCCGTTCAAACTCAATTTTTCGATGAATTTTCAGCCTTTATGAAAAAACAAAGAAAAGGAGAAACCGTAGATATGGTTGTGAAAAGGGGTAACGAAACCTTGCACCTTACTACAACGCTTGTTAACGGTGGTAAGATCGGATTTAATCCGCCCAGCAGTCATGAAGAATTTGACAGCCTGGGAATTTATAAGTTCGAGATAAAAAAGTATGGTTTTCTCGCTGCACTACCAGCCGGCGTAAAACGTGCCGGAGTTGAATTGCAATTTTATATAGACCAGTTCAAAAAAATATTATCTCCCGAAACCGGTGCCTACAAAGGCGTTGGTGGGTTTAAAGCGATGGGGTCGGTTTTTTCAGGCACCGAATGGAATTGGGAACATTTCTGGACCATTACCGCTTTCTTCTCCATCATTCTTGCCTTTATGAACCTGTTGCCGATACCTGCTTTGGATGGCGGACACGTATTATTCACCCTTGGTGAAATGGTAACCGGGCGTAAACCTAGTGAGAAGTTTTTGGAATACGCTCAAATTGCAGGTATGATTATTTTGCTGGCACTCATGCTCTACGCAAATGGTAACGATTGGTTTGGATGGGGGAAGGGCCGTTAATGAAATTGGTAATTTGGAATTAGAGATAAGGGTAGTCTATGCTTATCATAATTCAATTCCAATTTTCTTCATTAAGATAGATGCATTCAAACTTGTGCAGATGCCTTCCTTCAATTTGTAATCAAAATACAACTCTTCGTTGTTCACCTGTACATCAAAATGGTAGTTTAATATTCCATTGGGGAACTCTTTTTTTATCGTTGCCAGTTCTACATCATGCGTAGCAATAATACCCACTGCATTATGCTTTATCAGTTGTTTTATCAGTGCCGCTGATCCGGTATGCCTGTCAAGTGAATTGGTTCCTCTCAATATCTCATCCAGTAAAATAAAAACAGGTTCATTGTTGTTTACTTTGTCGATCACTGTTTTTAGTTTTTTTAATTCAGCATAAAAAGTGGAAGTACTTTCTTCCAGATTATCAGCAATCCGCATACTGCTGATGATTTGAACCGGCGATAACTTGAATTCACTTGCACAAACGGGTGAGCCGGCCATAGCCAGCACAGTATTGATGCCGATACTACGGAGGTACGTGCTTTTACCCGCCATATTGCTGCCGGTTACCAACATCAGTTCACCAATCTTATCAATAGCTATTGGATTGTTTACACATTTATCTGCAGGTATTAGCGGATGACCGATCTCTTTTCCTGCCATTGAAAAATGATCTTTTTCCAATACAGGGTAGCACCATTGCGGATGATTAAAGGCAAGAATAGATAAACTGTTGAGTGCTTCAAATTCACCAAGTGCAGCAAACCAGGTAACTACCTGGTCCTGATTTTTATTTTTCCATTTTTCCAGTGCCATGGCCTGTTGCAAGTCCCACTGCAACAAAATATCAAGCGGTATGAATACTACAAAATTATACCGTAGGTCCAGCCGGTCGAGTATTTTCTTTAACTGATTTATTTTTTTTGATGCAATGCCCGTTCCCTCCCTAAAATGATTTTGAAGTTGTTGCAGCAATGGAGCCGTAAATTTTGTTTCTTCAATCAACCCGATACTTTCTGCCAGTACATCCAGTTCATCGGCAATTTTTGAAACCTGCTGGTGCAAAGGAGTAACTTTTTTGCTGATGTAAAATGCAAATAAAGCGGCAGCCAGAAGGCAATAATTTCTTACATAATTACTCAATACATCGGAGATATTCAAAATAAGAATAGTTATAATAAAAAGCGGAACCAGAAACCTGAGTGCGATGAGGATTTTACTATTGATAAACCTGTTCTCTTCGGCAAACCAGTTCTCCAAACGGGTTTGTGTGGCTAGTTGTATTTTTTTTGCAGCTCCAAATGCCTGCAGCCGTTGCCGCCACTCATGCGATTTCGAGAGTTCTTTAATAGCTTCCTGTCTCTTTAAAATTATTTCTGGCTTTGCTGGTTTCGAAAGCCATGCGGCTAATAAATTACTACCCATCTCACCATTGGTGCGGTTTACATATTGGTAGAGTGATGCATGACCAAAAATATCCAGGTCGTTGGCATAATCATGTTCCTTGGGTATAAAGCCGCTACCATCTTCAAAATGATAATAGTTGTGTTGCAGCGCCTTTAATTCATCCTCATTAATAGTTTGTAGAAATTGAGTGTACCCGATGGCTGATTTGTTTTTTAAATCGGCAAATACCAATCTTGTAAAAACGATTAGCAAAACGGCGACGGGAATCAACACACTCAGTAAACCAAAAGGATAAAGAAAGTACCAGCACGCAACAATGCCGGCTATGCAGGCAAACCGAAGCCAGCCGAACAAGGATTTTTTTTTCAGTAATGAGGTTAATTCAACATCCAGGTGAATCAACCGTTCTTTATAGAATGTTTCAGGGAGCATGGTTACTTTAGCAGATGTTTCATATAATAGATCACTACATCACGGATATCATTTTTTAACGCAAAGTTTTTAAAAGCAACAGGTGTGCAGTAAGTTACTTTACTTAAAAATTCGAGGTTGCTTTCATTACCCTTTGCCACAAACTCGGGTAATAAAATTTTATACATAATGTTTGTGTCAAGAAGTTTATTTCCGACATACCAATTCCTTGTTGAATAATCTGCGGAACTTATCCAATTGGCGTTGGCAAATTGAAGAAATCCTCCGTTATTTTTATTGGTGATGGTACCTGTGTTTAAAATTGTCTGCAATATTGAACCACTAACATTCATCATTACCAAACCTCCGCCAAAAGGCAGAGATCGCAAAACATCATATTGGGTTATGGTACCTTTTAACTGATCATCTACTCTTAAAGATCCGCTGTTGAACATCGCAACATCAATTGTACTATCTGCAAAGAACAACGAATTTACAATGAGTTGTGTATAGTTGGTTACCCGGTTTCTTACTTCACTTTCTCTTCCATCTAACGGCACGGCAGCATACATCAGTGAGTCATAAGGGTTATATCCCATGTCCTTCATCGCTTTGTCGGCAAAGTTGATCCATTTATTGACCACTGCATTTGTTTGCACATCAAATGCAACCGACTCATCAATCATTTTTAGCCGGGAGGCTACGCTGACCTGTTTGGCAGATGTATTGTAAGTAAGTGTATGGATATAGGCTGATTTGGCATTGGCATCAGCTTTATAAATAGGAACATTACCTGCCATGTCTTTTGAATTCACGTGTTCATGTCCGCCAAGTATTAAATGCAAGCCGGGAACTGCTTTGGCCAATTCCATGTCTTCTTCAATGCTCAGATGAGTTAGCGCAACAATAATTTCGCATTTGCCCTTAAGTTGATTGTAGGCAGCCAGAACCGATTTGTTCACATCTGCATAAAAAACCGGCTGCGTTTTATTAAATGGAATGGTTACTCCGATAATCCCCATTCTAAGGGATTGTCCACCGGGGAATTGCAGTGTTCGTATATCATAAGGCATTATGGTCTCCGATTTACTATTGGCTATCTTTTTAAATGGTGCATTATCGGCCAGCGAAACATTTGAATTCAACCAGGTGAATTTCGATTCATTTATTCTTCTTTGCAGAAGGTCGAGGTTGATATCAAATTCATGATTGCCAAAAGTTACATAGTCAACACCCGTTTCATTCATCACTTCAATCATATGCTTACCGGCAACTTTCAGTTTTTTTTGCTCACTGCTATCGAAGTAGGAGAGTGTTCCTATCAAAGACGGACTTACAAAATCGCCTGCCAAAACGGTAATAGTATTTGCATCCTTCTTTAACAACTCTTTTCTAATTGTGGCAACTCTCGCCATACCACCCTGTATGCCTCCATCTAATGGTGCTATTTCATACACATCATTTAACTGGAGGATTGTAAAACTTAATTGTTGTTGAGATTGGGCAGAACCGTTATAAAATATAAGGATTACGATCAGCTGAAGGAGTATTTTTTTCATCCTATAAATTTAAGGTAAAAAAATAACAGGTTATTGAACATCAGGTTCGTAGTGTTAACTTCCCTTTAATTCTATTACCAGATAGTTTCAGTATTTTTGCATCGCTATTTTCCGGGGCTGACCGGTTTTGACAGCATAGATCTTTGTAAGTGTAAGCATGTACTGCGTTGCGTAATTAGCAGTTTAATCAGAATACGAAACTTTTAAATGGCAATACACAGTATGCCATGGCTGCTTAATCGATAGATTAGCAACCATTAGGGCCGCCGAACAGGTCTTCCTGTTACCATGTTCCGCCGCCGACTTAAAAAGAAAACGGGATGCTGTTGTGGAATAATGTGACCACAGCTTAAGACTATTCATCTAAGGATGCGGTTGGTTTGTTTTGCCCCTGCTGTTTCCCGACAAATAATGCACTAATAAACATGTAGAAAGCTTGCGGCGAATATGTTTGGACCAGGGTTCGATTCCCTGCAGCTCCACAAATTACAGGGCAACATTTATTTCAAGTGTTGTCCTTTTTTAATTAAAGTATTCATGAATTCCAAAACTCGGTTTTTTGTACAGGAGGGTTCCATCGTAAGGGAGATCTGGGGAAAGTCCGATACCATTCTTTTTATTTTCGCAGGTGCCTCAGCTGAGTTTGCATTAAACAAAGCTGTTGATTGGCTATACTTCACGGGCAAGCTGCCTGCAGACCCAATCGGCAGGTTATTTTCTACAGTTACTTATGCAAGGCAAATTGTTTTTTCCGAAATGGAAGTTGCTAATAAAGCCATAGATAGAATCACAGCCATTCATTCCGTAGTAGAAAAAAACAGAAATTCGAAAATTCCTGATTGGGCCTATCGGGATGTATTGTTTATGCTGATACATTATTCAGTTGCTTCGTATGAATTGCTTGAAAGAAAATTATCGACTGCTGAAAAGGATGATGTGTTTGATGTATTCCTGAGAATGGGAAAGCGGATGAACCTGAAAGAACTTCCGGTTGATTATGATGACTGGCTTATCAAACAGCAGGAACATTTAAAAGCAGATCTGATAAAGAGTAATTTGTCTGTTGACCTTTTCAAACAGTATCGCAAGCACCTTGGCCGGTTCCGGTATTGGCTGTTGATTGAATCGCAAAAACTCGTTGTTCCCGCCAGGGTAAAGGAATTACTTGGTTTCAACAATGGAATCTGGTTAATAATAATTTTAAAGTTTTATAAATTGAGCCGGCTTATAAAGCTGGATGCTTTGGTAAAAAATTTTGTGTTGCCGGCAAAATACAAAGCCGAAATAGAAGCGCTGGACAAAGGCGTATAAGTAAATCCCTCTAATCAATTATATTTGACGAAAACAAGTATCAAAATAATTTTATGAGCAACACCATCAACGAATTATCTCCATCAGAGCTCTGGCAAAATTTTGCAGCACTCAATGGAGTTCCACGGGCATCAAAAAAAGAAGAGCAGGTTATCCAGTTTATCATCGACTATGGAAAAAAACTTAACTTGGAAACAATTAAAGATGATGTTGGCAATGTGATCATCAAAAAACCGGCTACACCCGGCATGGAGAAAAAGCAAACCGTTTGCTTGCAAAGTCACCTGGATATGGTGCATCAAAAAAATGCAGATACTAAATTTGATTTTGCTACGCAGGGGATCGATATGTTTGTAGAAGGAGATTGGGTGAAGGCAAATGGAACAACTTTAGGTGCTGATAATGGCATTGGAGTAGCTTCTATTATGACTTTACTGTCATCTTATAATATTCCTCATCCTGCGCTGGAAGCACTTTTTACCATTGATGAAGAAACCGGTATGACAGGCGCTTTGGGTTTGAAAGGCAGTTTGCTTTCAGCTGATATATTATTGAACCTGGATACAGAGGATGATGATGAATTAACTATTGGCTGTGCAGGCGGAATTGATGTAAGCGCCGATGGGAAATATAAACTGGAAAAAGCACCAGCAGGCTCAGTTGCATTCAGGCTTACAGTAAATGGATTGACGGGCGGGCATTCAGGAATGGATATTTATAAAGGCAGAGGCAATGCAAATAAATTAATTAACCGCATATTATTAAATGGTAAAGATAAATTTGATCTGCGCATCAGCCTGATTGATGGCGGCGGATTAAGAAATGCAATCCCGAGGGAGTCATTTGCTGAAATTACCATAGCTGCCGATGAGGTTGATGCTTTTAAAACTTTTGTAAAAGCAGAGGAAGATGTTTTAAAGAATGAATATCAAAGTACCGATCCAAAATTAAAAATAAGTATTGAAAAAATTACTACCCCCGAATTTGTAATGGATGCGCCCTACCAATATGCTTTATTGCGAACATTAGCAGCCTGCCCAAATGGGATTTACAGGATGAGTCCCGAAATAAATGGCTTGGTGCAAACATCAAATAACCTGGCTCGTGTGCTGGTTAAAGACGGAGCGTTTTCTATTCTTTGCCTTACCCGGAGCTCTGTTGACAGCGAAAAAATGGACCTGGCAAAAACCATCTGTTATAATTTTGAAATGGCTGGTGCAAAACCTGCTTATGGTGGCTCATACCCAGGCTGGGCTCCAAAGCCCGATGCACCAATTGTAAAGCTGATGAGCGATCTCTACAAAGAGTTATTTAAGTCAGATGCTCATGTTAATGCAGTACATGCAGGATTGGAGTGCGGAATATTGGGAACCAATTATACCGACATGCAGATGATCTCCTTTGGTCCTAACATTCGTGGAGCACATTCTCCTGATGAAAAAGTGCAGATCAGTTCGGTGCAAAAATACTGGCCTTTCTTACTGGAAACTTTAAAACGGATACCCGATAAAAATTAAATATCAATCAGGTATTTAAACAGATTGTCCTTGGTTTCAAGTTTCAGCTTTTTTCTCAGGCGATAACGGCTAATTTCCACACCCCTTGCGGAAATATTCATTAACTGGGCAATTTCCTTGGTTGATAAATTCATACGCAGATATGCACAGAGTTTAATTTCATTGCCGGTTACATTTGGATGTTTCTCTTTTAGTTTTTCTACAAAATCGTTATGTACTTTATCAAAGTGCTGTGTAAAATGTTCCCAATCTTTATCCATTTTGTCATCTTCACCCAAAGTTTTTACAAGTTTTTTTAGTTCACTTGCTGCTTCCTGGTTTTTTACTTCTTTCATGATCTGATTCAAATCAGATTTCATTGACGTGAGCAATTCTCCTTTTTGTACAAGGTGCATGGCCGAACTTGCCAGTTCGGTATTTTTAAAATTTATTTCGGCTTCCAGTTTTTCGTTGCGAAGTGCAATTAATTCGTTTTCGGCTTTATCTATTTCGAGTTGATGCAGGTATTGCAGTTTTTTTTGTTCTTCCTCATATTTTATTTGCTGGGTTTCAAATTTTCTCTGTTGCCATTTTACCAGTAAATAAAAGCCTGCACCTGCTATGAGGAAATAGATTATATTGGCCCATCTGCTTTTATACCAGGGTGGCAGTATCTTAAATGAATAACTTACAACCTTGGATTCGTTCCCAAGGTTGTTACGTGCTTTAACTTGAAAAACGTATTTACCTGCAGGCAGGTTACTATATTCTTTATTTGTCTTGGCATTCCACTCACTCCATTCGTTTGTATAATTGGAAAGTCGGTAACTATACTCCAGGTTTTCCTGCTGACCAAAAAGCGGTGAGGAGAATTCGAATATTATCGATTTCCACTTATTTGAAATATTATTTTTCCAGGAATTTTCTTTGTCGGTAAAAAATCCGCCAAACAGCACACTGTCCTTTGAGTCTGCAATTTTTACAGTACGGATACCTATCAGCAGTTCGGGAATATTTTTTTTGTATTTATCGTAGTTGATATGAAAAAAACCATTCTCACCTCCTACAAAAATATTCTGCCTGTTAAGCGGGTAGATGAATTCGAATCCACTCAGTAATTTATTGTTTAGTTCAGGAAAATAAATAACTGTTTTTTTTGGTGTTGACAGGTCTATTACACCTAATTGTTTTTCATGAATGAACCATATATTTCCATCAATATCTTCCTTTAAATAGCGGATACTTTGCTGTCCAAGGAAGTCAGCGTAAAACGGCGATGGCTCAAAAATATCCTTGCCTGCATTGTAGTTATAAATACCTTTTTCGGTAGCAACAACCACCTCGTTTTTAATTTTATAAATATGGTTGTTAAGTACTGAGGGCAGGCCGTTACTACCGGTAAAATGGGTGATCTTGTATTTCCCCGAATCAGTTTCTGTTAATTTATATACGCCGTGATACGGATGAGAAACCCAGATGTTGCCCAGTTTGTCTATTTTTATAAAACGTGATGTTTCTTTAAAATCGGGGATACTTTCTGCTTCTGCAAAACTATTATTCTTAAAATTTAAAAAAGTCAATCCCAGGTAATTACCTGACAGCACCCGTTCGGTTGGGAACACAGATGAGAATGGTTCAAAATTCCAAAAACCGGTTCTGGAAATTATCGGCACGGCTCTGAAATTGTTAATCATGTAGGCACCCTCATGATGGCCCGACAAAATCTGGCCATTTATTTCGGCAAGGCTCCACACCTGACCATCGGTATTTGCAACCGGTAAGAAAGAGCCCTTGCTGAAACTCATATCCTGTCCCTTTTGTAAGGCGGTGTAAAATAAACCAGCAGATGTGCCTGCATACAGGTTGTTGCCGCTTACAAGCATGGTATAACCCGATCCGCCAATGGTACTTGGGTTAATATGTTTGATGGCACTGTTGTAGGCAACAAAGTCAATTCCGTTATTAAGTCCCAGCCATAAATTGCTTTGATTATCTAAAAAAATGCAGAGTATGTTGTTGTTCTGTAGTCCTTCTTTTGCAGACAGGCGCTGAATAAGCTGACCATTCAGGTCTACAATAAAAACACCGGCATTATTTGTTGCTAATCCAATCCAGTTATTGGCGAGCAGGGTTGCGTTATAAATTCTGTCACCTGCAATGGTGCCGAACAACGGAAAATTTAACTTCTTTAACTCTCTTTGAGTGCCAAGATAAATGCCGCTTTTTAATGTTGTAACCAATATACTGTCTTTGGCAACCGGTAGGATTGAAGTTACCGGGTCGTTTGTTACAAGATTTTCCTTCGTATACATAGGTTGCCAAACATTGTTTTTCATCAACATCAAACCCGTTTTAAGATCATGCGCATAAAGCTGGTCACGGCACCGCCCCATGAAAGTCCATTCCTGCGGGGCGTTGTAAACTGCTATTGAATTATTGGTGAGTTTATATATTTTCTGATTGGTTCGGAAATAAACATCTTTTTTCAATACTTCAATATCCCAGACATCTCCAAAGCTCCGGTCTTTTGGCTGTAGCATTTTGACTAAAGAATGATATTCCAAAGTCCCGTTACTTCCGGGTGCATAGTAGCCCATTTCATCCTGACCACCGACATAGACAATATTATTTTCCCCAACTGCAACCGAATGCACTATTGTTTTGTTGGGTAGCGGATAAAGGTTCCAGAATTTACCGTCATAGGTGAGCATCCCTTCATTATTGGCGACATAGATGATATTATTCTTGTCTTGTTTAATATCCCAGTTTTGCAGGCCGGCAAAATATGTTTTTTTGGTATAATTAATAACTTCTGGCAGACCAATTGTATTTTGTCCAACACAATTCATTGGAATTAAAAAAAGAAGGACAATTTTTTTCATGAATGGAATTAATTCTTTAGGTGAGAAAGTAAAATTTGGCGCATGATGTAGTATTGAAGTACTAAAATTAAGTATAAACAATGATATTTCGCCAATTTGATGTAGTTATGAAGTGTAGTTTTTATTTTTAGAGTTTATGGATATAGTTAGCTTTACGCCTCGATCCCACCCGCTTGAATTTATGAATTTTAATTTATTTTAAAAACTATTGTTATATGAAATCAAAATTAACGGCTTTAATGGCTGTTCTTCTAATTTGCTGCATTACAAACAATGTATTTGCGCAGGAACTTAAGTTAACCGGTACAATATTGAACCAATCTACCGGAGCAACAATGCCTGACGCAACAGTAACTGTAAAAGGAACAAGCAGCGGAGTAAAAACTGATGCTGAGGGTAATTTTTCAATCAACGTTCCCAAAAAAGGAGTAACACTGGTTATTACTTATGCAGGGATGAAACCTGCAAATTATACAGTAGCCAGTCAAACAACCGGTATCATTATTTTACTTGAACCTGCCACTTCCACGCTTGAAGAGGTTATCGTAGTAGGTTATGGTACCCAAAAAATTACCAACGTATCGGGTGCCATTTCTACGGTAAAAAGCAGCGACATCCAAAAAATTAATCCGGTTCGTACTGAGGAAGCACTACAAGGACGGGCTTCTGGTGTAAGTGTAATTCAAAGTGGTTCACCAGGCTCAAAACCAACTGTGTTAATTAGAGGTATTCCTTCTTTTACCGGAACCGATCCGGTAGTTATTATTGATGGTTCTCCACAAACTTTAACTGATTTCAACTCGATCAACGCTTCAGATATTGAATCAATCAATGTATTGAAAGATGCGGCTACTACCGCTATTTATGGAGTGAAAGGAGGAAATGGTGTTATTGTAGTTACAACAAAAGCAGGTCGTAAGAATAAGAAAGCAGAAATAAACCTAAATAGTAATTATGGTGTTCAGCAGGTTTTAAATACGATCGGTGTTTTAAACGGAACAGAATATGCGGCCATAGTAAATGAAGGAAGTACCGTTTCGGGCGGAGGTTTAATTTTTCCTAATCTTTCCACTGTAGGAGTGGGTACTGATTGGCAGAACGAAGTTTTTAAACAGGCTCCAACCCAATCACATAATTTATCAATTCGAGGTGGTGGAGAAGGAGTTGGTTATTTTGTTTCAGCCGGTTATTTAAATCAGGGTGGTATTGTAGGTGGATATGATAAATCAAGATTCAGTCGTGGAAACTTAACAGCAAACCTCAATTTTGACATTACTTCAAAGCTGAAATTTATTCTAAATACAACTGGTGTTGTTCTGGATAGCAAAGGTGTACAGGAGAACTCATTTAACAGCGTAATCGGTAGTGCCTTGAACTACGACCCTACGGTTTCAAAATATAATACGGTACCAAACACTGTAGGCCAGTATGGATTCAGCAGTTTGCTATTGTCTGAAATTTTTAACCCGCTTACAAAACTTGATAACACGTACAATAAGAATACCGGAACCAAATTATACGGTAAGGCTGAATTGCAATACAGCATCTTAAAAAATCTCAAATTATCTTCGAGGTTTGGTTATACCAAATACGACGGAAACTCAAAGAGTTTCAGCCCGCTTGTTTTCTGGGGAATAAACAATGTTGATAATTCGATGAATGCCGATGGATCAACGGTAACGGGACAGCACAATAGTGTGGCTCACGAAAAAACCAGCAACTTTAACTGGACGTCAGAGACTTTTGCCAATTACGATTTCAAACTTCTTGAGAAACACAATTTTGAAACCGTATTAGGAATATCGTTTGCGAAAATTTCGGGCAATGCAACCGGCGCAACCCGTCAGGATGTCCCGTTTAATTCATGGGATTTTGCAGATTTTACAGCTGCAACCGGAAATAACACAGCCACTAACAGTAATGCCATTACCGGATATGCTTATCAGTATTTCCGTAAAAATCTTTCTTATTTCGGACGAATCAATTACGATTACGAAGATAAATACCTGGCCAGTTTCAGTGCCCGCCGCGATGGTTCATATGCTTTTGGTGTTGATAATAAATTTGCCAACTTCTTCGCTGGTTCATTGGGCTGGGTGGTGAGTAAGGAAAATTTCTTTAATGTAAAGCAGATCGACTATTTAAAGATCAGGGGTAGTTATGGTTCAATAGGAAATGAAAATGTTAATCCACAGAATGTAAGCATAATTACTGGTGGCCCAAGTTATGGCCCTACTGCAAACAGCAATGGATATACTTTTGGTGGTGTTTTTTATCCCGGATCAACAGTTGGTTCGGCAGCTAACAGCGCATTAGGCTGGGAGAAGCAATTGCAAACCAATATTGGTTTCGATGCTAATTTCCTGAATAATAAAATTACCCTTTCAGCAGATTATTTCCAGAAGAAAGTTGAAGGACTATTATTTACACCTTCCGCTTCTTTGTATTTAGGAACTGTGCCCATTCCGGTTGCCAATATTGGTTCTACCAAAAGCAGCGGTATCGATTTAACATTGGGGTACAGGGAAACGCTGTTCAAAAAATTAAAATTAAATACATCGTTAACTTTTACCACTGCTAAAAATGAAGTCACTGCCACCAATTCTGACGGTACCGCAAAAATTTTAGGAGGCTACTATTTTAACGGCCAGTCCCAAAGTGTAACGGTTTTTGAAAAAGGACAAACGCCGGGCTATTTCTATGGGTATAAAACCATGGGCTTGTTTCAAAATACTGCCGAAGTGGCGGCGGCACCAACCCAATCAGGTGCTCAACCCGGCGACATTCGTTTTGTGGATATGAATGGTGATGGAATAATAAATGCGTCCGATCAAACTAAGATAGGCGATCCATTCCCCGACTTTACTATGGGTTGGAACCTAAACCTGGAATATGGCAATTTTGATTTTACCGCATTTACTTATGCTTCGGTAGGAAACGATATTTATAAAGCTTATGAAAGAAATGCAAACTTCTCAAATAAGCAGCGCTCGGTTTTAGCTCGTTGGACGGGAGAAGGAACTACCAATGAGGCAACAAATCCACGTTATTCATTTACGGATCCTAATAGTAACATCCGTGTTTCTGAAAGGTATGTTGAGGATGGTTCTTTTATAAAACTGAAGAATGTTCAACTAGGATTTACGCTACCAGCTTCAATCACAAAAAATATTTTTTCAAGAGTAAGGATTTACGCACAGGTTAAAAATGCATTTGTCCTAACTAAATACTCAGGATACGATCCCGAAATAGCCGGTGGAATATTAGACACCGGAATTGACAGAGGTGCTTATCCTCAGGCAAGGACTTATGCCGTAGGTCTGGATGTTAAATTCTAAAAACTTTAAAAAATCATACAAATGAAAAATATATCAATTAAAATACTCGGACTGGTTGCAATTGTTGCTTTACTAAGCTCTTGCAAAAAATGGGTGGATTATAATCCTCAAGATGATTTTTTAATCACTGAACTGGATTACCTCAAGTCGGAATCTGATTACAGAACCATGGCGATAAGTGTCTATACACCTATACAGTGGATCAATCAGGCTGTACCTGTTGGTGATATTGCCAGCGATAACGCAGTTAGTGGAGGCGAAAATGCCTCGGATGTTTTAAGTCTGCAGCAAATAGATGACTATACGCATACGCCGGTTAATGTTACGCTTACAGAATTATGGCAGGCGCCTTATGAAGGCATCAACCGTGCCAATTATATGACACAGTACAAAGAGAAAAATATTGCAGGCGAAACAGTAAGTTTTGCGGGTAAAGATGCTTTGTATGGTGAGATCTATTTCCTACGTGCATACTATTATTTTCACCTGGTGAAATTTTTTGGTGATGTGCCTTTATTTGTTGACAGGCGGCTAAGTCTTGCCGAGTCAAAATCCTTAACACGCTCAGAAAAGGCAGATGTGTATAAGCAGATAGAGACAGACCTGACCGCCGCTATTGCAGTGCTGCCCGCCGTTCAGGTACAACAGGGAAGAATTACAAAATATGCGGCTCAGGCCCTGCTTGGTAAAGTATATCTATATCAAAACAAATTTGACCTGGCTGCAACAACACTCGAAAATGTCATTACTTCAGGAGCATTTTCATTGCCTTCAAATTTTGCAGGTATTTTTTTACCAGGCGGTGAAAACGGACCTGAATCTGTTTTCGAAATTCAGTATTCAAATACTTCTCCCTACTATAATTGGAGTGGCCAAACACGTGGGCAGGGTAATTATGCGGTTCAGCAATGTGGTGTTCGTGGATTAAATGGTTCTGCCGCTATGCCTTACGCGGCTGGCTGGAGCACAAACCTGCCAACTCAAAACCTTGCTGCAGCTTATGCTGCTGGTGACCAACGTAAAGCTGTTACCGTGCTGGATATAGAAGCTTATAAGACGGCTAACCCCGCTTTTAATATTACCTATTCTGTAGCTCCTTATAAAAACACAGGTTTATACAATCAAAAGTATCTTCCACGCAAAGGTGAAACTTCAGGACAAATAGAATTGAATTATTCAAATAATTACCGCACTATCAGGTATGCAGAAGTTTTGTTGATGGCGGCAGAAGCACTTAACCGTTCAACTGCACCCAATGATGGTAAAGCAAGAGGATATTTGAATCAGGTGAGAGAAAGAGCTTTTGGCAATTCTGCAAATAATATCAATTCTTCCGGAACAACATTAAGGCAGGCGATTTGGGATGAACGCCGCTTGGAATTGGGTATGGAAGGAGATCGTTTTTTTGATCTGGTACGTACTGGCCAGGCAGCCACAAAGTTAACGGGCTTTATTGTTGGCAAGCATGAAGTGTTTCCAATTCCACAAGTGGAAGTTAATATTTCGGGCCTAACACAGAATCCTGGTTATTGATCTTTTACATTAATGTAACAAAATATAAAAACATGAAATCATTAAAATATTTATTAAGTCTGGGATTCCTAATCACAGTTATTTTAGGCTGTAAGAAAAATATCAACGATGATCTGTCGTTGATTGCAACAGGTCAGGCGCCGGCTAAATTATCGGCCTTGTTTCAGATAACCCAGGATAATACCGGAATGGTAACTATTACTCCAAACGGCGAAGCTGCCGTTCGGTACGAAGTTTTTTACGGTGATGGTACCGCTGCTCCGGCTATGCTTGAAGCGGGTAAAAATACTCAGCACGTTTATGCCGAAGGACAGTATAATGTTAAAATAGTTGCCTACGATGTAACTGGTATTTCAACCGAATTGATAAAGCCGCTGACGGTAACTTTCAGAGCGCCGGAAAATCTTGTAGTCACGGCTACAATTGATCCGGCTAACAGGTATAAACTGGATGTAACCGCTACTGCTTTGTATGAAACTTTTTTCCAGGTTTATTTTGGAGATGTTCCAAATGAAGTACCGCAAAATTTTAATGAAGGCGATATTAAATCACATGTATATGCAAGTATAGGTACTTATACCCTGAAGGTTGTAGCACTTAGTGGAGGTGTAGCTACAACTACATATACTACTACTATAACTATTACTGATCCCGTATTGTTACCCATTACTTTCGAATCAACAACAGTTAATTATGCCTGGAACAATTTTGATGGAGGTGTAGTTACAGTAATCAACAATCCGCAATCAAATGGAATAAACACCAGTGCCAAAGTTGCCCGTATGGTAAAAAATGCCGGACAGGTTTGGGGTGGAAGCTGGATAGGATTAGGCGGACCCATTGATTTTTCAGCTAATCGTGTTTTTAGGATGAAAGTTTTTTCGCCAAGAGTAGGTGCCAAAGTTTTATTGAAAGTGGAAAACGGAGCTAATCCGGGAATAAATTTTGAAAAAGAAGTGCTTACAACGGTTGCCGGAGCTTGGGAGGATATGGCTTTTGATTATCGTACAATAAATACAACCAATGCATACGATCATATTGTTCTCATTTTTGAACTTGGAACAATGGGAGATGGATCACCAAACTTTACATTTCTGTTTGATGAAATTCGTTTAACCAACAATATGCCCACCAGTATTTTAACCTTGCCGGTAACATTTGATATACCAGGTATTAATTATGAAGTAACCGATTTTGGAGGTAATAGCAGTGTTCCTTCGGCTGATCCGGTGGTGCCTGCTAACAATGTTAAAAAAACAACGAAAACTAATGGTGCTGCAACCTGGGCCGGAACAACTATTGGTACGGGATTTTCTGCTGCAATACCATTTACAGCAACCAAAACTCAAATGAGTGTTCGGGTTTATTCACCTGCTGCCGGTTTAAGGGTAAGGTTAAAAGTTGAAGACAGAACAAACAACACCCGTTCGGTAGAAACAGAGGCGATGACACAGGCGGCAAATACCTGGGAAACGCTCGTATTTGATTTTGCAACACAATCAGAGGGCACAGCGGCAATTAATCTTACTTATACTTATGACATGGCTTCTATCTTTTTTGACTTTGGAAATGCAGGAACCGGTTCAGTATTTTATTGGGATGATGTAAGCTTCCTTCCAACGAATGTTACGCCGAATTACCTGGCACTGCCGATTGATTTTCAGGCAACAGGTTATGCATATAATTTTGTTGATTTTGGCGGAGCTGCGGCAACGGTAGTAAATAATCCCAACCCTTCTGGTATCAATACAAGTACAAAAGTGGGCAGGATGGTTAAAGGCGCACCTGAAGTTTGGGCAGGAAGTTTTCTGCAAATGGTGAATCCCATCAATTTTTCAACCTTAAGAACTTTTAAAGTAAAAATTTATTCACCAAGGGTTGGAGCTAAACTTTTATTAAAAGTTGAAAACGCAACCAATGGTGGAATATTTTACGAAAAGGAAGCAACAACTACAACAGCCAATAACTGGGAAGAATTAACATTTGATTTTACGGGTATCAATGCCGGAAACTTCTATTCGAAAGTAGTATTGATTTTTGATCTGGGTACTGCAGGAGATGGCTCGGCAAACTTTACCTATTATTTTGATGATATCAGACTTAACTAATTTTTTAAAAAAAGAATCATGATAAAAAATTTCATAAAATCGACTATTCTGTTGGTTGCAACAGCAATCAGTTTCAGCAGTTGTAAAAAAGATGAATTTTCTTTTGGTACTATTAAAGTGCCTGCCAACCTGGCTGTAACGGCTGTAATTGAGGGAAAAGATGCTACCAACCCGAACGGAAACGGAACAGGTAAAGTGTTGATCACTGTTACCTCATCCTTCGCCTTAAATTATAAAATAGATTTTGGCGATGGAACAACCGAAATGGTACCTACGGGTGTAATCACTTACAGATACGGAACACCTGGAACAAATGATTATGTTATCACCATTAATGCAATCGGTACAGGTGGTGCTACTTCAACCATCAGCACTCAGGTAAAGGTATTTGTAGATTTCGTTATACCGGCACCTATACTTCAAAACTTAACCGATGGAAGTTCAAAGATCTGGGTAACAGACAATGATGCATATGGTCATTTTGGTGTAGACGATCCAAACAGATTCAGCGCCGATCCAGGAGTTTGGTGGTATGCAGCCGGTGCTAATACCAGAGAAGCATGTGCCTACGATGACGAGATTACTTTCTCCAAAGATGCCAACGATAAAGTTTCCTTAAACGTAAATAACAAGGGTCTGTCTTTTTCAATTGGAGCATCTACAGCTTTTTATGGAGTGAGCGGTGGCGATGGTTGTTACAATATTAATACTGGAGGAACCAAAGTATTGATTTTCTCAAATTCATCTTCGGGTTACACTACTTCAAACTCAACTAAAGTTCAATTCAGGGTTCCGGGTAACGGAATTGTGAATTTTGGAACCGGTGGAACTGTTTATGAAATTTTATCAATCACAGCAACTCAAATGAAATTAAGAACTATAGGCATTGACGGAAATCAGTGGTTCGGTATCTTGAAGAAGAAACCATAAAATATGAACCGGATATTTTTTTTACTGGCTTCAGGACTTATTCTATTAAGTTATTCCTGTAGCAAATCAAACGACGCAGGCGGCGGCAGTGTTGCACCATCAAATCTTGTGGTGAATGCAACGGTGAGTACCGATAACAGCGGTAACGTTTCTTTTGTTGCTTCGGCAGCAAATGCAGTGAGCTATGATTTTGATTACGGTAACGGATTTTTTCAAACGGTTGCAAATGGCGTAGTAACTTATAAATATCCTGCCAGCGGAACCTACACTGTTAATGTAATCGCAAAGAGCGGTTCGGGACAAACCATTTCAAAATCAATACAGGTAACTGTTTCTGTTGCCTTATCGTTGATCTTTTCCGATGAATTTAATACACCGGGTGCTCCTGATCCTGCTAAATGGGGATATGATATCGGCACCGGTTCGGGCGGGTGGGGCAATAACGAATTGCAGTATTATACAAATCGCCCCGAAAACGTGATTGTATCAGGTGGCACTTTAAAGATCATCGCTAAAAAGGAAACATACAGTGGAAGTGCATATACTTCCACCAGAATGCTGACTAAAGACAAATTCTCTTTCAAATATGGTAAAGTAGAGTTCAGTGCCAAGCTGCCAACAGGTGTCGGCACATGGCCGGCAATTTGGAGTTTGGGAAATAATTTCAGTTCGGTTGGATGGCCCGCTTGCGGCGAAATAGATTTTATGGAGCATGTTGGCGCTCAGCAAAATAAAATATTCGGAACACTACATCATCCTGGTCACTCCGGCGGAAACGCTGATGGTGGAACCGTTGTGATAAGTAATGCATCTACGGCTTTTCATAAATACACAGTAGAGTGGACGATAGCAACCATTAAATTTTATGTTGATGATGTGCCGTTTTATACATTTCCCAATTCAGCATCTTTGCCATTTAATCAGAATTTTTTTATGATTATGAATGTGGCTATGGGCGGCAATTTCGGCGGCCCTGTTGATCCTGCATTTGTAAGTTCAGCCATGGAGGTTGATTATATCCGGGTATATCAGTAAAGCTTAACTCAAAAGTTGATTTTCTCATAAGTAAGCAATAGTTAAGTGGATCGTAATTTCTTTTTTAAGAGAATACCTCCACTTTTTTTAAAAAATTAAACCAATAATGAAGGGATTTAAAAAATTGATTGGAATAGTATTAACAGGGTTAATTTTTCTTTTGTGCAATTCAGGCGTTTATGGACAACGTACGTACAAAAAGTTAGTTTGGGCCGATGAATTTAATTATACCGGTCTTCCCGACAGTTCTAAATGGAGTTATGATTTAGGAAATGGTTGTCCGAATATTTGCGGATGGGGAAATAATGAACAGCAATATTATACCAGTATGCGTGCTGAAAATGCCCGCACTGAAAATGGGAACCTGATTATTGAGGCGAAAAAAGAAAACTTCAAGGATTCAAAATATACATCAGCCAGGCTTATTTCAAAAAATAAAGGAGATTGGAAATACGGACGAATAGAAACCCGGGCAAAACTTCCGGCTGGTAGAGGTATGTGGCCTGCAATCTGGATGTTACCTACACAATGGAATTATGGCGGATGGCCACACAGTGGGGAAATTGATATCATGGAAAATGTTGGCTACTGGCCAGATTCTGCTCTTAGCAGTATTCACACGGGTGCCTATAACCATAGCATTAATACACAAAAAACGAAGGGGGTAAACCGAAAAGACCTGTCTACTGCTTTTCATGTTTATGGAATGGAATGGACGGCAGATAGCATTTCATTTTATATAGATGGTTTGCTTTACCATGTTTTTAAAAATGAAAAAACAGGCAGCGAAGCCTGGCCCTTCGACCAGGAGTTTCATCTGCTGCTAAATGTAGCAGTTGGTGGAAACTGGGGCGGGAAATATGGTGTAGATGATAAGATATTTCCACAACGTATGGAAGTGGATTATGTACGGGTGTATCAGTAGTTGAATTAGTAATCGAAAACCAGTTGATCAGATGAAAAAAAATATTGCCAGTTTATTTTTATTAAGCCTTGCTCTTTTATCCTGTACTCAGAAAAAGGAAACCTCTTCAGTGATTTCCGGAACTACCTCTCCGGATTCAATAGAAATAAAAATAACTGCATTACTGCAGAAGATGACCCTTGAAGAAAAGATTGGACAGATGAACCAGTACAACGGGTTCTGGGATGCCACCGGGCCTGCGCCTTCCGAAAAAAATGCGAAGAATAAATACGAGCATCTAAAAAAAGGACTGGTTGGTGCAGTATTAAATGTAACGGGCGTTGAAAAAGTCAGAAAGTTGCAGGAGATGGCGGTTAATGAAACAAGGCTAGGCATACCCTTGCTTTTTGGTTTTGATGTAATTCACGGATACAAAACTATTACACCAATACCATTAGCCGAAGCAGCAAGCTGGGACTTATCGTTGATAGAAAAATCGGCAAGGATCGCTGCTGAGGAAGCATCAGCTGTTGGTATCAACTGGACTTTTGCACCCATGGTAGATATTTCCCGTGATGCCCGATGGGGAAGGGTTATGGAAGGGGCAGGGGAAGATACTTATCTTGGATCGAAGATTGGAATTGCACGGATTAAAGGATTTCAAGGGAATGACTTATCCGCAAATAACACCATAGCAGCCTGCGTCAAGCACTTTGCCGGATACGGTTTTGCCGAATCTGGAAAAGATTATAACACAGCCGACATAAGCTTGTCCACTTTGTACAATGTTATCCTGCCTCCATTTAAAGCTGCGGTTGATAATAATGTACAAACAGTAATGAATTCCTTTAATGTTGTAGATGGAATACCGGCCACTGCTAATTCATTTTTGCAAAGAGATATTTTAAAAGGCAAATGGAATTACAAAGGATTTGTTGTTTCAGATTGGGGATCGGGCCTCGAAATGATAGATCACGGATATGCAAAAGATCTGAAGCAAGTCGCTGAGTTATCAGCCAAGGCAGGTTCGGATATGGATATGGAATCTTACGCCTATGTTGCACATTTAAAGCAATTGGTGGAGTCAGGTAAAGTTGATGAAAAACTAATTGATGATGCAGTAAGAAGAATTTTACGGGTAAAATTTGAATTAGGTTTATTTGATGATCCGTATCGTTACTGTAATCTGCAAAATGAAAAAACAAAAATTTATGCACCCGAACACATGGCTGTTGCGCTTGACATAGCAAGAAAGTCAATGGTTCTTTTAAAAAATGAAAAACAAATTTTACCACTCAGTAAAACGCAAAAAAATATTGCTGTCATTGGAGCCTTGGCAAACGACAAAAGCAGCCCTTTAGGTAACTGGCGTTTGGCCGCCGATGATAATAATGCCATAACGGTGCTGGAAGGGTTGCAAAAATTATCAACGAATGTCAGCTTTGCCAGAGGTGTTAATTTTGTAACTGAAAAAACATCTTTCCCCAATGAAGTTCAGATTAACGAAACAGATACCTCAGGAATTGGCGAAGCAGTTGCTCTTGCTAAAAAATCTGATATTATAATTATGGTCTTGGGCGAGCATGGAATGCAAAGTGGAGAAGGCAGAAGCCGCAGCCGACTTGATTTACCGGGCCTTCAACAGCAAATGCTGGAAGCCGTTTATGCAGCAAATAAAAATATTGTTTTAGTGTTGATGAACGGAAGGCCGCTGGCCGTTACCTGGGCTGCTGAAAATATACCTGCGATATTAGAAGCCTGGCAACCAGGCATGCTAAGCGGAGATGCTATAGCACAGGTTTTGTTTGGTGAATATAATCCGTCTGGGAAATTACCAATGACATTTCCAAGATCTGTTGGGCAGGTTCCAATTTATTACAACCACTACAGCACAGGTCGTCCTGGGCCGAAGAAAGAAGTATTTTGGTCGCATTACACCGATGAAACCAATAAACCATTGTACCCATTTGGTTATGGCCTGAGCTATACAAGTTTTCAGTATAGTAATTTAAAAATAGATGATGGAGATCAATCAAAGATCAAAGTATCTGTTTTGGTGAAGAACAAGGGTAAATTTTCTGGTGAAGAAGTTGTACAATTATACATCAGGGATAAAGCAGCTAGTGTCGTGAGGCCGCTCAAAGAATTAAAAGGGTTTGAAAAAATAAATCTGTCAATTGGAGAAGCAAAGCAGGTAGATTTTCTTCTTACTGATGCAGAACTTGGATTTTACAATTCAACTGGTCAATTTTTAGTTGAACCGGGTGATTTTGAGATTATGGTTGGCAGCAGTTCTGAAAAAGGTATATCGGGAGTTTTCAATAAAAAATAATTATTTATAAAACCTTACAATTTCGGATTGTTTTTTTTGTTGTTTATATAAACATTTCCGCTATTGATATCATCTGCCAATTGTTGAATGGTTTTAGTTTCAAACAATTCAATAAGCTGTTTTTTAATTGTTTTGTAATTATCATGCATCGGACAAGGCTTGGCTTCTGAGCATTTTTTTAGGCCCAAAACACATTGGTCAAGTATTTCACTTTCTCCCATGGCAAGTAAAATCGCTCTTACGGGTTATTTTCTCGACTTATCAGTAATAAAAAATCCGCCGTTTGGCCCACGAACCGAATTGATCACTTTATTATTTCTGGTCAGTGATTGTAAAATTTTTGCTGTAAATGATTTTGGGGAATCAATTGCATGAGCAATTTCATCAATTCAAAGTTTATTTTCATCTGAACTTTTCTGGGCAATATAAATGGTGGCCTTTAATGCGCAGATGGCTTTGGTAATGTCCGGTGAATTATTTGCTTTGCAGATAAATCAGAATAAAATGACAGATAATACGATTGATTTTGGAAAAAAAGATTATCTGAAGCCGGGACGAGGAATTTAACGAAACATTGACATCCTAAAAATTTTTATCAATTCAGTTTTTCAAATCTTGCCTGAAAAAATCTTAAATAACGGGGTTCGTAAACCATTTTCAAGCCTTTAATTTTATTTCTTCTTTCAAAAACACTTGCTGCCGATTCGGCAATCACATCCATATGTGCCTGTGTGTATACACGGCGTGGAATGGTAAACCGCAAAAGTTCTAATTTTGGATAATAATTTTCGCCGTTGGCTTTTCTACCGGCTGATACAACACCTCTTTCCATAGTACGTACACCAGAGTCCAGGTAAATTTCTGCAGCCAGTGTTTGTGCAGGATAATTTTCCTGAGGTATATGCGGCAGAAACTTTTTTGCATCCAAAAAAATGCCATGCCCACCAATTGGTTTTACAATTGGGATTCCATATTCCATCATTTTATTACCCAGGTAAATTACCTGGCCAACCCTTGCACGTATATGATCGTCGCAAACACTTTCGCCAATGCCAATGGCCATGGCTTCCATATCACGACCGGCTAAACCGCCATAGGTATGCAAACCTTCATATACCACAACCATGTTACGGGCTTCTTCAAAAACATCCCACTCATTAAGTGCCAGAAATCCACCAATATTAACTAGTGCATCTTTCTTAGCACTCATGGTCGCTCCATCGGTGTACGAGTTAATCTCGTTCACAATTTCCTTTACCGATTTTTTTTCATAGCCTTTTTCTTTTTGCTGAATGAAGTAAGCGTTCTCTGCCACACGGGTCATATCGTGAATGATGCGGATTTTATGTTTTTTGCAATAGGCCCGCAATTCTTTTAAATTTTTCATGCTGATGGGCTGACCACCAGCCATATTTACACTGGTGGCAATACTTACATAAGGAATTTTTGCAGCGCCATGTTTTTTTACCAGGCGGTCCAGTTTATCCAGATCAACATTTCCCTTAAAAGCAAATTCATTCTCAGGATCATGGGCTTCATCAATTATGATATCTTCAAATTTTCCGCCAGCCAGTTCCTGATGTAACCTTGTTGTGGTAAAATACATATTACCCGGAATGATATCTCCTTTTTTAATGAGAATTCTTGACAGAATATTCTCTGCTCCCCGGCCCTGGTGAGTTGGTAGCAGGTATTTGTAACCGTACACTTCCTTAACCACTTTTTCCAGGTGATAAAAATTTTTGCTGCCGGCATAGGCCTCATCACCCATCATCAAACCGGCCCACTGCCTGTCACTCATTGCCGAAGTGCCACTGTCGGTAAGGAGGTCTATATACACATCTTCAGATCTTAGTAAAAAAGTATTAAAACCTGCTTCTTTCATTGCTTTTTTACGTTGTGTTGCTGTTGAAATCTTTAACAACTCCACCATCTTAATTTTGTAGGGCTCGGCCCAGCTGTGATGAATGTTTTTCATTATAAATATTTTAGTCTATCGTTTTAAGTTTTGCTGTGAAGTGCCGCAGTGTGGGCGCTTCTTCAATAATTTGTAATCCTTTTATTTGTTGCCTGGTTTTGTACACTTCAATAATTACTTCAGCAACATAGTCAATATGACTTTGTGTGTACACCCGCCTTGGAATGGCAAGTCTTACCAGTTCCATCTGTGCTGGTATCAGTTTGTTTTTTTCATCATATTTACCAAACATGAGCGAACCAATCTCTACAGATCGTATTCCGCCTTGGGTATATAAAGCACCTGCCAGAGCCTGCGCCGGGTATTGTACAGGTGGGATATGCGGCAGCATTTCTTTGGCATCTATATACACAGCATGCCCCCCGGCCGGCTGCATTACAGGAACTCCGGCATCTATTAATTTGTTGGTGAGGTATTCTATACTGCGGATGCGGTACTGCAGATAATTTTCATCAAGCACTTCTTCCAAACCAATAGAAATTGCTTCAAGATCTCGACCGGCAAGTCCTCCATAGGTTGGAAAGCCTTCAGTGATGATGAGGAGATTTCGGCATTGCAATGCCAGTTCTTCATCATGCATAGCCAGGAAGCCACCGATATTTGCAAATGCATCTTTCTTGGCGCTCATGGTACAACCATCGGCGTAAGAAAAAAGTTCATGGGCAATTTCTTTAACTGATTTATCAGCATATCCTGCTTCACGTTGTTTAATGAACCAACTGTTTTCTGCAAAACGGCAGGCATCAATAAAAAGTGGAATGTCATTTTCTACGCAGATTTTTTTTACAGCCCTTATGTTTTGCATGCTTACGGGTTGGCCGCCGCCGGAATTGTTGGTGACAGTAATAATGCAAAGCGGAATATTAGCAGCTCCTTTCTCAGAAATAAAATTTTTAAAAGCTTCGGTATCCATATTGCCTTTAAAAGGGGCAGGCACCGAAGGAAGTTTTCCTTCGGCACAAAGCAGATCTATACCTTCGGCACCGGTAAACTCAATATTGGCACGTGTTGTATCAAACAACGTGTTGCTAACAAAATATTTCTCTTTACCGCCCATTACGCTGAACAGAATTTTCTCAGCGGCTCTTCCCTGGTGTGTGGGAATAACCAACTGCATGCCCGTTATATCCTGAATTGTTTTTTCAAAACGAAAAAAACTCGGACTGCCGGCATAGGATTCATCGCCCTGCATGATGCCGGACCATTGGTTGCTGCTCATGGCGCTGGTGCCACTATCGGTAAGCAAATCAATTAAAACATCTTTGGAGTGAATGTGAAATAAGTTGAAAAATGCTTTTTTGAGAATAACTTCTCTTTCTTCTTTTGTATTGAAGTAGATGGGTTCAACGGATTTTATCCGGAACGGTTCTATAATTGTATGCATAAGGTTTAAAAATTGTATTTGGAAAATAAATACTGAATGATATCTAAATAGCCGGGATGATTATGAAGGGCGGCTGATGATATTTTTCCAAAGTTGCATGAATGCAAAAATATTTCTTTGCAAATACAAATGCTATGACGATAATCATAGACCAGTGTAATAAAAAACAGCCTTTTTATTAAGGCTGTTTTTGTGTTGGTTTTTCCCAATTCAATTTAATTGCGAATTCATCATTTTTTCAGCTAAAGGAAACAATAAATTATTTTCCAAGTGAACGTGCCTGTGAAGATCTTCCTCAAACTCTTTTAACTCTGCCAGGCTAACCTTAAATGTTGTACAGGTATCAGCAGGGGGAGTATAATTATTTGTGAGTTCACGAATTTTATATAGCAAATCACCTGCGTAATCATGTTCCAGTTCCATCACCTGTATCGGAGCACTGATATATCCTTCAGTTAAATTTCTGGAATGATTGGTATTGTGTAAAGCTTCAACTTCTTTAATTCTTGGGAATAAGATCATTTCTTCTTTTTGCATATGCGAAGTCATTTCTTCTCTTACTTCTCTGAAAATGTTTAATACCTCAACCATGTAGGGAAACCGGTCGCCATGTTTAAAGGCAACTTTCTCCAGGTGCCCGGAAATTGTTGGTATGGATTGCGTTACATAGAAGTGATGGTGAATAAGAATATAGCTGATCAGTTGTTCTGCGCTCATCTGGTTAAAAGGCATTTTGTTACTGTCCGTTTGCATCGTTGCGTTTTCCAGTTCGGTTGCAATGGTTTCAATAACAAGTCCTTTTTCATTGCATGCATCAGCAAGCGTTCTTTTTCCTTTGCAGCAAAAATCCAGGTGATATTTTTCCAGAACAGTAACTGTTGAATGATTGTTGGTTACAATTCCGGCTAGTGTTTGTTGGGCTATGTTTGTCATACTATTTATTTTTTACAAAGATGCTTTTGTAAAAAACTACAAACTGTGATTGAAATCAGTTTTGAGAATTATTCCTCTTTGCGAAACTCATCAGCAAAGCGCCGGTGAATAAAAGTATTGCGGTACCAAGCAAAATTTCATTTACAAATGGAATAGTATTGTAACTTATGGCAGCTACGCCCTGAACCATCAAGACTATTTCGTTGAGGATAACAGCCCCTGCAAAAATGAACAACCCGGCTGTTGTTGATTTGCTGAGATTGAATTGCATTTCGGAAAATATGTATCCAAGCAGAAATAAACTTATTACGCCAAGTAAAACAAGATGCAGGTAGCCAATTACGATTGGTCTGAAACCAAATGCCAGTGTGCTCAATACAGGAATAGTTGAACCAAGCTGTAATAATAACTTTATAGACAGCGCCGCAGCCGAAAGACCGATAATGCACTTGGCTGTGAATGAAAAATATTCAGACACATCTTCCCATTTTTCTTTTATGATATTTACCAGCCAGATAAATCCGATCACCTGTGCAAATGCGGCAAGCACCACCAGTATGTAAACCCAAATCGGCATAGGCATCCATAAGGTTGATAGAAAATAGGCTGGTACAGATGCGAATGCAAGAAGCCGGAATATATTTTTGAGTGACTCTTTAGAAACATTGAAGCGGCTTATCAATGCCGTAAACAATCCCATGCAACCAAAAAAGAACCAGCCATTGTATTGAAAATGCAGATAAAAATATTCTGCAGCAAGGTACCATGTTTGATGGATCACTCTTTCAACCATCATGATGGTTAATGCAAAAGCGCCTAAAGACGACAGGGCGTTATAAAATACAGCGGTCTTAAACCAGGCATGTGCAGGTGACCTGGTTTCAAGTTTGTTTAAATCCCTCCAGATATAAACAGCAAATACATAAGAAACCAAAATGGAGGCCGTTGAAAAAATAATGGAGTAAAGCCCGTAACCCTCAATAGGAAAAGCTATAAGCATTCCATAAGCGGTAAGCAGGTTTGCAGCAAGTAGCCAACGGTATTTTTTGTAAACTGGTTTTTCAGTCTGTAGCGCCAGGTAAATAACGAGCAAAGTCATCAGTGCCTGGGTTATCCAGCCGGCAAATGCAAAATGAGAGTGTCCGTGAAGTAAATGTTTTTGATCTATAAAAGGGAGCGGAAACAAAATTTTATACCTCAGCACAACACCAAGCGTGGCAACTATCAATAAATTGATGACTGCAATTTTAAGCCATCGATACAGCGGTGAAACCATAGAATCTGTTTGGTGCAAAACTAATATGTTCGGATAAAAACGGTATGATTCAAATCATAGTCAGTAATAGACCTTACCTCTGGAGATTTGTAACCGGCCTTTATGTTGCATGTTTTTCATGGTTCTGATAACAGTTTCAACCCTTAGTCCTGTCATATCCGCTATTTGTTGCCTGGTAAGCTGCAGTTTGTTACATTTTGTGCAGATGTTTTTTTGATGCTCTTTAAAATACTTGAGTAAGGTACTGATGCTGCTCTCCGGATTGTGATTAGCCAGTTCTTTCAGGATTAAAAATTTGAAACGCAACCTTTGTGTAAGCATTTTGGAAAATGCAAAATGTAATGCAGGGTCTTCTTTTAATATCTGGTGAAAAGCGGGCTTGTGCAGGCGAATGATCACTGCATCAGAATCGGCAATTGCACCTGCTGCATACGGTTCATCGTCAAAAAGCGGAAATTCGCCAAAACACTCTCCGGGTTCTATAAATGTTTGAACAAATTCCTTCCCTTCTTCATTTATATTTATCCATCTCACTTTTCCTTCAACTAGTTGATGGTAGAAAGTACAATTTGAACCTTCCCGGAAAATTACTTCACCGGCAGTCACTTTCTTATAAGCCGCACCCCAGGCAAGTAAGGTATCAATATCAATCATATAGCTTCTGTTTTTTGTTATAAACAAATATATACCTGCACAATTTTTGTCTTACTGATGTTTAACATCTGTCAGTATGATTATAGTCATACAACTTACAATGATAAATTATAACTATTTGGTAAGCAATATATTAGAACTGGACTAGCTTTTGTTACCAGAGTCATTAATAAGCTTATGACTTAACTCATAAAAAAAGGACATGATAGCCAGTAATCTTGTGCAAACAATTTTAAAATTAAAATAAAATAATCAACATGAAAAAATTGGCAATCCTTCTGTTTCTGGGCGCATTTATTGCGGCCTGTGGTAGTGGCGGTTCTGAGAGTTCAACAACTGCATCCGACAATTCAACACCGGCCGAAACACCAAAAACAGAATCGGGCAATCCTTCTTACGATCCACAAAGAGGTGAAGGTAAGTTTACTAAGGTGGAAATAGGTGAAGCTTTAGATATTGCAATGGCAGCAGAAGGCGAAAAAGTGTACGGAGTAAAATGCAGCAGCTGTCACAAACTTACCAGCGAAAAACTCGTTGGTCCGGGTTGGACAGGTGTTACTGAAAGACATTCAGCAGAATGGATTATGAATTTTTCTACTAACACTGATGCCATGTTAGATAAGGATCCAAAGGCACAGGCACAATTGGAAATTTGTCTGGTGCGTATGCCCAATCAAAACCTAAGTGACGATGATGCCCGCCACTTGTATGAGTTCATGCGTAAGAACGATGGTGTAAAATAAAACCTAACCTTAAAATAAAAATAACCAAAATGAAAAATTTTAAACTGTTAACAGTAGCCGCTTTCGCATTCAGCATGCTGTTGGGCTTCAGTGCCTGTAAACCAAAGAATGCGGGCTCGGCTATCAGTTCCGATGCTGCTTCAAAAGCTTATGTTGCCCCCGGTAAATACGATGAGTTCTACAATTTTGTGTCGGGCGGATTTAGCGGCCAGTTGAGTACCTACGGGTTACCTTCAGGAAGATTGCTTCGTGTAATTCCTGTTTTTTCGGTTGATCCGGAAAAAGGATGGGGCTACAGCGAAGAAACTAAGCCGATGCTGAATACTTCACACGGTTTTGTTCCTTGGGATGATTTGCACCATGTACAGAATTCAAAAACAAATGGCGATTACGATGGCAAATGGGTTTTTGTAAATGCGAACAACACGCCACGTGTTGCACGTATTGATCTTAAAACTTTCCGTACAGCTGAAATTATCGAATTACCAAACAGTGGTGGTAACCACTCTTCTCCCTTTATTACAGAGAATACGGAGTATGTTGTTGCCGGAACACGTTTCAGTATTCCACCCGATGACAAGAATGGCGATGTTCCTATCAATACTTACAAACAGAATTTTAAAGGAACCATCAGTTTTATCAGTGTACAAAAAGACAATGGTAAAATGGAACTTTCGTTTCAGTTGCAGTGCCCTGGTTTTAATTTTGACTTAAGCCGTGCAGGAAAAGGTGTTTCCAATGGCTGGTTCTTCTTCTCAACTTATAATACAGAGCAGGCACATACTTTGCTTGAAGTAAATGCCTCGCAGAAGGATAAGGATTTTATCATGGCTATTAACTGGAAGAAGGCAGAAGAATATCTGAAATCGGGCAAAGGAAGAAAGCAGGCTGTGAAATATGCTCATAATGTTTACAGCGATGAAACACATTCTGCCACCTCAACCATTAAAACAGAAGTTACAGTTTTGGATGTAAAGGACTTTGCTGACATCGCTTATTTCTTTCCTTGTCCTAAATCTCCGCATGGTTGTGATGTTAGCCCTACGGGAGAATACATTGTTGGTAGCGGTAAACTGGCTGCAGTTATTCCCGTATTCAGTTTTGATAAGATGGTGAAAGCCATTGCTGCAAAGGATTTCATCGGCAATTTCGATGGTATTCCCATTTTAAAATATGAATCAGTTTTACATGGTGAAGTTAAGAAGCCGGGTCTTGGCCCATTACATACCGAGTTTGATGACAAGGGTAATGCTTACACTTCAATGTTCGTTTCTTCTGAAGTAGTTAAGTGGAGTGTAAAAGATCTGAAAGTACTCGATAGGGTTCCAACTTACTATTCTGTTGGTCACTTAGCGGTTGCAGGTGGCGATACTAAAAAGCCTTATGGTAAATACATGGTTGCCTATAATAAAATTACAAAAGACAGGTATTTGCCAACCGGGCCAGAGTTGTCACAAAGTGCGCAGTTGTATGATATAAGTGGTGATAAAATGCAGTTGATACTTGATTTCCCAACTATTGGTGAACCGCACTATGCACAAATTGTTGCGGCAGATCTTATTAAAAACAATTCTACCAAGTTCTTTAAAATGGAAGAGAACAAGAATCCTTTCTTCGCCAATGGTGAAAAAGAAACAAAAGTGGTACGTGAAGGAAATAAAGTTCACGTGTATATGACTGCCATTCGTTCTCACCTTACACCGGATAATATTGAAGGTATTAGGATGGGAGATGAAGTATATTTCCATGTTACCAATCTGGAACAGGATTGGGATGTGCCGCATGGTTTTGCAATTAAGGGGGCCAACAACGGTGAGTTGTTGATCATGCCTGGAGAAACACAGACTTTAAAATGGACGCCGGACAAAGTTGGGATGTTCCCCATGTATTGTACCGATTTCTGTAGCGCCTTACACCAGGAGATGTCGGGCTATGTAAGGGTTTCACCAGCCGGATCCAATACGCCTTTGTTGTTCAGTACAGGAAAAAATTATGCTGCATCCGACACAGCAAAAAAGAAATAGTTTTTTATAGGGAAGGAACGGGCTGCTCTATATGAACACGCCTGTTCCTTTTTTATTGATATTGGATTATCGATGGTGAGACATCGTCTACGGCGGGCGGCGATGGTTTGTGTTCCACCAACCGTAGTAATTGAGAGTAGAAATATTTGCGAATATTAAATTGTAAAGAATGAAAGACGATAAGTTGAAACCCTGGATGAGAATATTATTGATTCTTTGCGGCCTGGCTTTAGTTGTTGTTTTATTTGTTCCATTATGGAGAATTGATCTGGATGCACCCCAATATCCCGAGGGATTATGGTTGCTTATCTATCCCGATAAACTGGCCGGTAATGTTGACATCATTAATGGACTCAACCATTATATAGGAATGAAAACATTGCATACCGAAGATTTTATAGAATTTACTCTATTGCCTTATATAATTGGATTTTTTGCGTTGTTCTTTGTTGCAGCAGGTGTTGCTGCCCGTGAAAAACTATTGTATGTACTCTTTATACTTTTCGTAAGCTTTGGAATATTAGCCATGTATGATTTCTGGAGATGGGAATATAACTATGGACATAATTTAGATCCTAATGCAGCAATCATTGTCCCGGGTATGGCATACCAGCCGCCGTTGATAGGGTTTAAACAACTGTTGAATTTTGGCGCTTATTCTTTTCCGGATGTCGGCGGATGGATTTTTATTTCGGCTGGAGCTGTGTTGCTTTTTATTGTTGTGATAGTTTGGCGCTCGGCAAAAAAACGAAAAATGAAATTTGCTAATGCTGTTATGGTGTTTAGTTTACTTACCCTGATGACTTCCTGCAATACAGGTCCCGAGGCGCTTAAGACCGGAGTTGATAATTGTTATTTCTGCAAGATGACCATCAGCGATGTTCGATTTGGTGCAGAACTTGTATCAAAAAAGGGTAAGATTTATAAGTTTGACGACAGCAGGTGTATGATCAATTTCCTGAAAACAAAAGATGTGGAGGAGAAAAGTATAAAAGGATTGTACCTTACTAATTATTCGGGAATCCATCAGCTGATTGATGTAAAAAATGCACTGCTTTTAAAAGCAGAAGATCTGCGCAGTCCAATGGGAGGTAATGTAGCTGCATTTGATAATAAAGACAGTTTACAAACCATTCAAAAACGTTTTAATGGCAGCATAATTAACTGGAGCGATCTCTATAAGCCTTGAAGAAATTAATTACGATATCGATTTTTTTATTTTTTGGTACTGCTGTTTTTGCAAAAACAATTCATGTAGATAAGCAGCAAAACGTAAAGACAATTCAGCAGGCTTTGCTGCTTGCGGTTGATGGAGATACAGTGTTAGTTAGCGCCGGGTATTATCATGAGCAGAATATTGTAATCAACAAATCGATTTGCCTGATTGGTATTAACCATCCGGTACTTGATGGGGATAATAAATACGAGATCATTTCAATTAAGGCAGATGGGGTGGTAGTAGATGGGTTTAAGATTATCAATTCGGGCGTTTCAAGCATTGAGGATTATGCCGGCGTGAAAGTCTACAATAGTCGTTATGCCGTCATTCGGAATAATATTTTAGACAAAACATTTTTTGGTGTCTATATCCAGTTTGGATTCGACTGCCTGATTGAGAATAACACAATTAATGCTTACAACAAAGTGGAACAGGAGAGTGGCAACGGTATTCATTGCTGGAAAAGCGACAGCCTCCGAATATTGGGCAATACCATCACCGGTCACCGCGATGGAATTTATTTTGAGTTTGTAAAGAATTCTATCATCTGGCGTAACGTGGCTGAGGATAATCTTCGTTACGGTTTACATTTTATGTTTTCAAATGATGATGCCTATATCTGCAACGTATTTAAAAATAACGGGGCCGGTGTGGCAGTTATGTTTTCCAAGGGTTTAAAAATGATTCATAACTATTTTGAAGAGAACTGGGGCGATGCAGCTTTTGGTTTGCTGTTGAAAGAGATCAGCGACGGGTATATTGAAAATAATGTGTTTGAAAAGAACACCGCCGGCATTTTTATGGAAGGCGCCAGCCGCATCCACATGGAGAAAAATGTCTTTAAACGCAATGGCTGGGCCATGAAGATACAGGCCAGTTGTATGGATGTTAACGTACATAATAACAATTTTGAAAGCAACACATTCGACGTAGGAACCAATGGTAACCTGGTGTTGAACAATTTTACCAATAATTATTGGGATAAATACGAGGGCTACGATCTGAACAAAGATAAACTGGGTGATGTGCCCTTCAGGCCGGTGAGTATGTATGCCATGATTATTGAACAGAACCCACCGGCGATGATCCTGTTCCGCAGCCTGATGTCAACCTTGCTGGACAAAACAGAAAAAGTATTACCATCACTCACACCGGAGAATTTAAAAGACGACCATCCATTAATGAAACCAATGGTATTATGATTATAGCAAGCAATGTATCGAAGCAATTTGGGAAATTAAAAGCATTAGATAACGTTTCTGTTAACTGTGGTAAGGGCGAATGTATTGCATTGATTGGTCCGAACGGTTGTGGTAAAACTACATTCATCAAAAGTATTCTGGGAATGGTTGTCTGCGACAGTGGTTTTATCACCTTTAATGGAAAAAATATAAAACACGACTGGAAGTACAGGGAGAATATTGGGTACATGCCGCAGATTGGTCGTTACCCCGAGAATATGACCATTGGTCAGGTATTGGATATGATGAAAGATATCCGTGGAAAGAAAAATGATAAACTGGATGAAGAGCTTATCAATAAATTCGGATTGATTCAAATCTTGAGCAAACGTATGAGGACACTATCGGGCGGTACCCGACAGAAAGTGAGTGCAGCGCTGGCTTTTCTGTTTAACCCCGACGTGTTAATATTGGATGAACCCACAGCTGGTCTTGATCCGGTTTCATCTGAAATGCTAAAAGAAAAAATCATCGCAGAAAAAAATAAAGGCAAACTGGTTTTAATAACTTCACATATTTTAAGTGAACTCGACGATCTGATCACACAGGTGATATATATGCAGGACGGTAAACTCTGGTTTCACAAATCTATTGATAACCTCAGGGAAGATACAGGTGAGGAAAAATTATCCAGGGCGATCGCTAAAGTAATGACACAATAAAGGGACATGAAAAAAATAATCAAATACGTAATTATAGATATTCTCCGAAATAAAATTGTGTTGGCGTATACCGCATTTTTGTTGTTGATATCCATAAGTATTTTCAACCTGGAAGACAATTCGGCAAAAGGATTATTGAGTCTGCTCAATATTATTCTTATAATTGTACCCTTGGTTAGTCTTTTGTTTCCTGCAATTTATGTTTACAACAGTTCGGAGTTTTTAGAATTGCTGGTAAGTCAACCGTTGAAAAGGAAGACTATCTGGTTAAGCCTTTTTTCCGGCCTTGCCGCTTCTATGGCTTTTGCATTTTTTGTTGGTGCAGGTATTCCTATTTTGTTATTTGAAGCAACGCCTACAGGATTTATGATGTTAGGAACAGGAATTTTATTGTCGGTGATCTTTACATCTCTAGCCATGCTGGCTGCTGTTAAAGCAAGAGATAAGGCAAAAGGCATTGGTGTGGTTATTTTATTGTGGCTTTACTTTTCTGTTATTTTCGACGGACTGATATTGTTTTTACTTTTTCAGTTTGCAGATTATCCTTTGGAAAAACTAATGGTTGGTGCAACAGCATTCAACCCTATTGATTTAAGCCGCATACTGATCTTATTGAAAATGGATGTATCAGCATTGATGGGTTATACCGGAGCGATTTTTAAAGATTTTTTCGGCACACAACTTGGTTTAATCATATCGTTTTTGGTATTGGTTACCTGGGTGTTGATACCCACCTGGCTTTCATTACGGAAATTCAAACATAAAGATTTGTAGTATGAAAAGAGACGAAGCGTTAGCCCCATTGTCGAGAGAACATCACGGATCATTAGTATTAGCGCAGTTGCTGAAAAAAGATGCACCGGTATATCGTGAACTTCCAGCAGAACCATGGGACAAGGCAAGATATGCACAGACACAATTTGAAGAACATATAAAAGATCATTTTCGTAAAGAAGAACTGATGTTGGATAATGTAAAGGATTGTCATGCTGACGTAACAGCTTTGAGCACAGAGATAAAAAAAGAGCATCAGCAATTGTCAGCACTGTTTTCTTCACTGACCAATTCCACCGACCTGGTAAATACGTTGGACGAACTGGCTGTTACCCTGCAAGATCATATTCGTAAAGAAGAAAGGGTTTTGTTTCCTATGCTTCAGCAGCATTGCACAGCAGCACAACTGAAGGAAATACATGAGCTGTTGCACTAAATTACTATTAATGAAAAAAGATATCACAACAAGAAAAGATATAGAGTTGCTGGTAAATGAATTCTACAAAAAAATAAAGCAAGATGAAACGATCGGTTTTATCTTTTATGATATAGCCAAAGTAAATTGGGAAAAACATCTTCCTGTCATGTATGATTTCTTTGAGAACATGTTATTCTATACCGGATCTTACACCGGCAACCCCATGGAGCTGCACAAGCATATTAATCGCCTGTTTCCCCTGACTGACGAGCATTTTAAGCGATGGAATCTGTTGTTCAGTACAACGGTTGATGAGCTGTTTAAAGGCGATACTGCCAAGCTGGTTAAAATGAGGGCACTGAGTATTTCGACGGTTATGCACATAAAAATTGCTGCTGAGTCTTCATCATCTGATAAAATATTTTAGAATTATTTATTTTGTTAAAATAAAAAAGCACAAACAATTTGTTTGCGCCTTTTTATTATGCTTAAATCACAATAAACTTATTTCGCAGGAGGTAGTAGTACCCCGTCTATAACGTGTACAATTCCATTTGATGCTACAACCGAGCCAACAATCTTTGCTGTTCCGTTTACATAAATACCATCAGGTTTTACACTAAGTGTGATATTGCCGCCATCAACCTGGCCGATAGTCTGTCCATCCTGAAACATATCGGTTTTAAAAACACCCAATGAAACATGGTACTGCAATATAGTTGTAAGGTCGTCTCTTTTTTCAGGCTTAAGTAAACCTTCAACAGTTCCTGCCGGTAATTTATCAAAAGCTGCATTTGTTGGAGCAAACACGGTGAACGGGCCCGCATTGCTTAATGCATCCACCAGTTCGGCTGTAGTTACCGCGGTTACCAATGTTGAGTGGTCTTTACTACCTACAGCTATCTGAACAACATTTTTAGCAGATTCATCATCCTGCACGCCAGACTGGCCCGTATTGGTAGTGTTATCTGCTGCATTAGCGGTATTGCTGTTTGTAGCCTCACCATTGTTACACGACATGGCAAACAAAAGAACACTGGCTGCCATTGTTGTTTTAATTCTGTTTCTCATAATTTGTTATTTTATTTATGTTATTTTTTGTTCCGTAAATCTAAAGTGTGAGTGTTAACCTATTTATGATTTTGGTCACATTCTTGTGGAATATGACGAGGAACATATTTTTATTTTATTAGTCTATTGTAATCCTGAATTTGGTTTAGTATTTTATGATAAGAATCATTTACATAAATACCAATTGTCATTTTAGTAATCTGTATAAACAAGTAAATTTGGTAAAGAAAAAAGCAAGATTATGAAAAAGTTAATCATAGCGCTTGACGGGCAGCATTTTCCACAGGGCGCATTTGAATTTGCGAAAAACATTAATCTCAGTTCCAAAGTATTACTGGCAGGCGTTTTCCTCAGTCCGGTTGATTATTCAAAAGTGATGGCATTTACCGGAATGGAGGGTGTGGCCCTTATGCCAGAGTGGTTGATGCGTAATGAAGATGATGTGTTGGTAAATAAAAACATCAATACGTTTAAAGAATACTGTATCAATGAGGGTATTGAATACCGGATTCACAAGGATACCGACCTGATGGCTATTTCTTCCTTAATAGAAGAAACCCGTTTTGCAGATGCCTTGCTTATCAGCAGCGACCTGTTTTATGTAAATGTTTCAAAAGATCAACCCAATTTTTACCTGGAAGAAGTATTGAAAAAATCGGAATGCCCGGTTATGCTGGTGCCGGAAAATTACAAAGAGCCGGAGCAGATTATCTTAACCTATGATGGCAGTGAGTCGTCGGTGTTTGCCATTAAACAGTTTGCTTATGTATATCCCGAGCTAACTAAAAAAGAAACGGTGTTACTGTCAATTATGAATCATGAGGATGAACTGCCCGAGTACAGTTTGATATCTGAATTAGTTTCAAGGCATTTCCCAAACTTAAAACTGCAGACACTGCATCTGAAGAATAAAAAAGATTTTACCGACTGGCTGATGAATAAACAAAACAGTTTTATTGTGATGGGGGCTTTCTCAAGGTCGGTATTTTCACAGTTGTTTAAGAGGAGCTTTGCTTCGGATGTGATCAATGAAATTAAGATGCCCATTTTTATTTCTCATACATAAACATCATGATCTCGAAAACAGATAAGCATCAGTATTTTTTTGCGGTTGATCTGGAACGCACCACCGGCAGGAAAGGAATGCTTACTGCGAAGGATGTAATCGGTACTATTGAAATTGCTACAGCGCCAGAGTTTAAGGGTGGTGTCGCAGACATCTGGACGCCGGAACATTTGTTCCTGGGCGCACTAAGCAGCGGTTATATGACAACCTACCTGGCCATTGCCGACAAGCAAACCATGAAAGTAAAAGACATAACTTGCGGAGCTATCGGCCAGATAAATCTTTACGAAGATCATCTTGAATTTACAACCATCAATCTTTATCCCAAAGTATATATTGAGCAGAAGAAAGATCTGGCTAAGGCCAACAAAATATTATTGAACGCCTATATGCATTGTATAATTGCTAACTCAGTAAAGCCCTTACTCATCAATCATGGTGAAGTGTTGCTGGCTAACGAACCTGTTACTGTTTAACTCCAATCATTTTTATTTGCTTCTATTATTAATCAAAAAAAGTTAAGTTTGATCAGAATTGACTTACTATGACAAAACAGGAAATAAAATTTTTGGAAGGCCCGCAAAGTCGCTGGCAGGAATTAAAGTTTACCGTAAGTGTACTTTTCGAATTTATTAAAGGGCTGCGTGCCCTGCATTTTGTAGGTCCCTGTGTAACCGTTTTCGGGTCTGCAAGATTTGAAGAAGGACATCCCGATTATGAAATGGCCCGTGAAATTTCGGGGAAGATAGCCCAACTTGGATTTACAATCATGACCGGCGGCGGGCCTGGCATTATGGAAGCGGCTAATCGTGGCGCCAGGGAAGTTGGTGGCAGGAGCGTAGGATGTAATATTGAACTGCCCCACGAACAGAATGCCAATCCATATATGGATAAATGGGTAGATATTAAATATTTCTTTGTTCGCAAAACATTGCTCACTAAATATTCTTACGCTTTTGTGGTTTTACCTGGCGGGTTTGGAACCCTCGATGAATATTTTGAAGCCATTACGTTAATGCAGACAAAAAAGATAAGTGATTTTCCAGTTGTAATCCTCGATAAGGAATTTTACAGGAATATTATTGCTCATATTGAAGTGATGAAGAAAGAGGGAACTATTTCTCCTGAAGATACAGACCTGTTCTTTTTCACCGATTCTATTGATGAAGCGGTTGATTATATTCAACACAATACTATTAAGAAATACAATCTTCGTCCAAAGGAGAAAGTAAGGCCGTTTAGGTGGTTGTTTGAGAAGGAGTAGGTGTCTGGCCAATGTTTACAGAATAATAATTTAAGATATCATCATAATCGAATAGATTTTGAGTAGGTTTCGTATCTCTAGTAGCCTGACAACTTGCATGATGAACATCATATTTTAGTTTGACTCTCCTCATTTAATTTCCACTGGGGTTTTTCAACATTTGTGTAATAAAACTAATTATTATGACTTGCAATGTTGGAAAAACGGACCAGATGATCAGATACACACTGGCAATTGCGATTGCAGCTGCGGGGCTATACTTTCAAAGCTGGTGGGGTTTGGTTGCATTGGTTCCTTTATTAACAGGCGCAAGTTTATTTTGTCCGATATATAAGATTTTCGGATTGAACACATGTAGTCCAAAAAGTGTTCAGTAGTTTCTGTTTAATTTACCCCGCCGCATATTCCTATGTGGCGGCTTTTTTATTTATAAAGAACAAATATCAATAAAACAAAATTCATATCAGTTTCCTGTTATCATTGCGGAGATATTTGTGATGATTTGGCCGTGTCTGTTGATGAACATCAGTTTTGCTGCAGCGGATGCAAACAGGTTTATTTATTGCTGAATGAAAATAACCTCTGCAACTATTACGACCTAGACAAAAACCCCGGACTGAAAGCCAAAGGTAAATTTCTTTCAGAACGATATGCATACCTGGATGATGAACAGACAATTCAAAAACTTATTCAGTTCGGAAGTGAGGAGCAGGTTAATATAACATTCTCCATTCCGCAAATGCACTGTTCTTCTTGTATTTACTTGTTGGAGAACCTGCACCGGATTGAACCGGGTGTAAAAAAATCACAGGTAAATTTTCAGCAAAAAGAAGACTTTGTCATTTTTAACCCCAAGGAAACTTCACTGCGTAAAGTGGTGGAACTGTTGTCTTTTATTGGTTATGAACCCTATATCAGTTTAAAAGATACTGTTACAAAAAATGCATCTTCATTCAACAGGAAACAAATTTATAAAATTGGCGTAGCAGGATTTTGTTTCTCCAATATTATGATGCTGAGTTTTCCCGAATATCTCTCATCTGGATTTATTGATGAAGCAGGATTGAAAGAAACGTTCAGCTGGATCATCTTCGGCTTATCACTTCCGGTTTTATTTTTCAGCTCCGCAGATATTTTTGTTTCGGCCTGGAAAGGGCTGCGGCAAAAGTTCTTAAATATTGATGCACCCATTGCCCTTGCTATCATTGTAACATTTACGAGAAGTTATTACGAGATTATTACCGGAACAGGAGCAGGATATCTGGATTCAGGCTCGGGTATAGTTTTCTTTATGTTGATTGGCCGCTGGTTTCAAAATAAAACATACGATTCGTTTTCATTCGACAGGGATTATCTTTCTTATTTCCCGTTGGGAGTTACGGTGATCAGGAATGGTGCAGAAAAAAATATTCCGGTAACGCAGTTGGAAAAATTGGAACGTATCATCATCCGTAATGAGGAATTGATTCCGGCCGATGCAATACTAATGAAGGGTACAGCCAATATTGACTACAGTTTTGTAAGTGGCGAAAACGCCGCTGTTGAGAAGAAAAAAGGAGAATTAATCTATGCAGGCGGCAAACAGATTGGCAGCGCCATTGAGCTGGAAGTGATAAAAGAAGTTTCGCAGAGCTATATTACCCAGCTATGGAACAATGATATTTTCAGCAATAAAAAGAACGAGGAGAAATCGTTTATTCATCCGTGGAGCAAGTATTTTACCTACGTTTTATTTGCAATAGCTTTTACCACAGTGATTTTCTGGTATTTTACAGATGCTACAAAAATCTTCCCTGCAGTTACTGCGGCGTTGATTGTGGCCTGTCCATGCTCCTTATTATTATCGGCAACTTTTACTTACGGCAATATGCTGCGGATTTTTGGCCGTAACAAACTCTTCCTTAAGAATGCATCCGTAATCGAATCGTTGGCGAAAATCAATACAATTGTCTTTGATAAAACCGGAACCATTACACAAAGTAATGCTGCTGCAGTTAATTACGAAGGATTGCCATTGTCAGATCATGAAAAGGCAATTATCAGAGCAATCAGCAAACAATCCTCACATCCCTTGAGCAAAGTGATTGCTGCTTCTATTCCTGAACCGAAAGAGAAATTAATTACGTTAAAGGAATTCAAAGAGTTTACCGGAAAAGGTTTGCAAGCCGTTGCAGATAATACTTATGTCAAGATGGGGTCATCCTCTTTTGTGAAAGATAATATTCCTGTTTTTACACAGGATACCGGAACGGCTGTTCATGTGCTAATGGATAATGTACACATGGGCACGTATCGTGTTCATAATCAATATAGACAGGGATTGGAAACTATGGTTAGAAATCTTGACAAAAAAGGTTTTCATATGTATGTTTTATCAGGCGACAATAACCTGGAGAAAGAAAACCTCGTAAAAATCTTTGGCAGTAATACAGACATTAATTTTCAGCAATCGCCGCAGCAAAAGCTGGATTATATAAAGCATATGCAAAAAAACAACAACCAGGTGTTAATGCTTGGTGATGGTTTAAATGACGCCGGTGCATTAATGCAAGCTAATGTGGGAATTGCGGTAAGTGAAAATTCAGCCCAATTCTCCCCGGCCAGCGATGCTATATTGGATGGCAGTAAAGTAGCCTTATTAGATAAATTTATCAGTTTTGCCAGATCTGGAAAAACTATCGTCATGGCCAGCTTTATTCTGTCAATTTTATACAATATTGTTGGACTTTCATTTGCCGTGCAGGGGCTGCTTTCCCCAATGGTAGCCGCTATCCTCATGCCGGCAAGCAGCATAAGTATTGTACTTTTTGTTAGTTTGTATTCTTCCTTTATGGCACATAAAAAAGGCCTTTGATTTGGTACATGACCAAAATCATATTTTGGTTTGACAGTTATCACAGTCAAATTTTTAATGCAAGTCTACTTTTGACGATAATTAAAAGACATCTCTTTTGAGCGCATTTTTCATACTTATTAGTTTCAGTATTCTTGTGGCAGGTGCTTTCCTGGCAGCATTTTTATTGA
>JAHEBJ010000042.1:17153-23586 GCA_024642285.1 Sphingobacteriales bacterium | reverse complement strand
CTGGGGCTGGAGAAGGTCCCAAGGGTTCGGCTGTTCGCCGATTAAAGTGGCACGTGAACTGGGTTCAGAACGTCGCAAGACAGTTCGGTCCCTATCTGTGATGGGCGCTAGTAAATTGAGAGGACATGACTTTAGTACGAGAGGACCGAGTCGTACGTTCCGCTGGTGTATCTGTTGTGCCGCCAGGTGCAATGCAGAGTAGCTATGAACGGCCAGGATAAACGCTGAAAGCATCTAAGCGTGAAACCTTCCTCAAGATGAGTTTACTTTTAAGGGTCGTCAAAGACTATGACGTTGATAGGCTACAGGTATAAAGGTGGTAACATCAAAGCCGAGTAGTACTAATTGCCCGTAAGCTTTATTTTTTTATTTTTCTTCGGAAATTTAATCACAACAATTACTCTTTCTAACTTCTTATCCCAATATGTCACATTATTATAGATTAATAGTACTTAGTACTTAGTATGCAGACGAAAGTCTCAATACTATATACCAAATACTACTCGTCTAAACTACTTATGGTGGTTTTGCCGAGGGTGTTCACCTCTTCCCATACCGAACAGAGAAGTTAAGCCCCTCATGGCCGATGGTACTACACAACAATGTGGGAGAGTAGGTAGCTGCCATATTCTTTTAAAGAGCCCTTCAATTTATTTTGAAGGGCTTTTTTGTTATATAAAACCTGATAATTTGTAAAAGAACAGGACTAAGATTTTATAAAATCATAAAATATTTTTATTCGATTTTTAATTGACCACTTTTATCCATCTTAATTGCATGTACAGTCTTGCCAAATCGCCTGTTAATGAATGGGTATATCGGGGTGATGTGATTTGGGGAAAACACAACAGGTTATCCGAAAAAATCAAGATGTAGGTTATTCAGTTGCTGATGTAAGTGAAAGAGCAAGGATCTCATTTCCTGAAAAAATAATTACCAAAGAAAAAATCCGGAATTAAATAAGTAATGATAAATAAATCAAAATAAAAATCAACAATAATGAAAAAATACGTTTTAACAACGCTGACAATTGTAACAATTAGTTTTACACAAAATGTTTCCGCCCAGGGAAGCGCTGAAGAACTGGCAAAAAAATTGGCCAATCCAATTTCAAGTCTGATCAGTATTCCCCTTCAGAATAATACCGATGTAGGAATTGGTAAATTTAACGGTACCCGAAACACGCTTAATATTCAGCCTGTTGTTCCAATCAGTCTTTCCAAAAAATTAAACCTTATTGCCCGGTGGGTACAGCCCATAATTTCTCAATACAATGTAACCGGCGACGGGAAGCAGGAATCGGGTTTGGGCGATGCTGTGGTGAGTACATTCTTTAGTCCGGCAAATTCAAAAGGAGGGCTCACCTGGGGAGCAGGACCTGTTTTTCTTGTTCCTGTTGGTACAAATAATTTTCTGACGTCCAAAAAGTTTGGAATCGGACCAACCGCAGTTGCCTTGTATCAATCGAAAGGGAAAACCATCGGCGCTTTGGTTAACCAGATCTGGAGTGTTGCCGGAGACAACAATCGTAGCGATGTAAGTCAGTTTTTTATTCAACCTTTTTTCAACTACAACTGGAAATCCGGAGCTGGAATAGGCGTAAACTTTGAAATAACTCAAAACTGGATGGCCAATACCACTACAGTTTGGTTAAATCCGTCGATCAGTGCAGTAACCAGTTTGGGAAAACAAAAAACCCAGTTTTCAATAGGTCCAAAATTTAACCTGGCTGCTCCCGATGGTAGCAAGGCTGATTTTGGTGTAAGAGCGGTAGTAGTATTTTTATTTCCGAAATAATGCGACATTTTTTTTCAACAAGAGATTAGTTTCCTTTGGTAAGCGTTAAAAAATAAATAGCAATGAAAAAAATAAGCTTTTTACTCGTTTTCCTTTTTGCTGTCGCATGTTTGGGTTTTACGCAAACAGTTCGTCAACCTAGGGCCGGGGCACCCGGCAGCTGGCGGCTGATTGGTACAACCACAGCCGACTTTAAGGCCGATTTTGATGTACTTGTTGTTGCCGGTCCGTTTGATGATTTTCGTGCCATAAAATTCAAGGTTACCAATGCGCCACTTAATTTGATGAGAATGGTGGTCACTTACGAAAACGGTATGCCCGACAAGATTGATGTCCGTCAGAATATACCGGAAGGTGGGGAGAGCAGGGTAATTGACCTGAAGGGTGCAGGGAAAAGAAGAATCCGGAAAATTGAATATTGGTACGACACCAAAGGTGTTTTGAGAGGCAAGGCCAATATTACCGTTCTTGGGCGAAAATAAAATTCAATAACCTGATAAACCAGGACCTATTCGACTTATTTATTCCCGATTAGGTAATAGTAATTAAAATGTACCTTGTCCTGAAATAACTTGCATACTTTTTTAGGCTTCTTCTATAGGAAAGTACTGTTTTGGTTTTCTGAAAAGTTTTAAAAAAATGAATGGTTACCCGGCAATATCAAAGAATAAACGATTACGGATTAATAAAAAAAAGTGTATCCTTTCTGTTGTTTATTTTTCTATATTTTCAATTCAATTTGTTTTTAGTCAGGATATTGAACCCAGGCGATGGAATGTATTTCCGTTAAAGACCAATGTGGCAGGAGTTGGATATGCATACACGAATGGTGATATTCTTTTTGACCCTTTGTTAAAGGCAGAAAATGTTACCGTAAATGTGAATACTGTAGCTGCAAACTATGTACGTTCATTTAAATTGTTTTCAAAATTTGCCAGGTTTGATGTTCTTGTTCCCTATACCGTTGCAAACTGGCAGGGACTGCTTAGCGGGAACCCGACAAAGGTACATCGTGATGGTTTCGCTGATCCGAGAATGCGATTGTCATTAAATCTATTGGGAGCACCGGCTGGTACAGCGAAGGAATTATATACCTATTATGCAACTCACCCCGTAAATACAACGCTGGGCGTTTCATTAGCAGTTACCTTGCCGCTTGGACAATATTTCGACGATAAACTTATTAATCTTGGTCAAAACCAGTTTGTATTTTGTCCGCAAATAGGTCTGGTACACAATTGGAAAAAATGGTCCTATGAACTGACAGGTTCCGTTATTTTATTTACAAAAAACCCAAATTTTTCCAATGGGAAAGATAAAGTGCAGGAACCCGTATTTGCATTGCAAACGCACCTGATCCGTAGTTTTAAAAACAAATGTTGGGCATCTGTAAGTTTGAGTTATGGATTAGGTGGACAATCTGTTGTTAATCGCCAACCAAATAGAGACAAACGTAGCGATATCCAATCTGCTGCTTCTTTTGGTTTTCCTTTATCTAAAAGACAGGGAGTAAAAGTTGTATACGTTCACTCTGAAACTTTACGGGATATTGGTGCTAAACTTAATACGGTTGCGTTGGGCTGGTCCATACTATTTTGATAAATAATTTCAATCTAAGCATCAACCCGGGTTTTTGAATCGCAGAGAAGGATCTTCAATTCGTATTTTTATAAGCCGTTTTTCTTTGGAAATTAACCCGCCGTGATATTAGAATGATTAAATTTGACTACCCATTATTTTAAATCAAACTAATTGTTATAAATATGAAAAGTAAAAGCTGTTATGCATTGATTTTTGTTTTTATAACTTTTTATTTCGTCCTTTTTCAGTCATTCAATAGTTTTAGTCAGCCAACCAATAATAATCAATCAGATATAACTGCAACACAGTTTGAGACAGCACCCGTAAAACTGGATGGCAATGTTTTATTTGATGTTCGTGGGGTAACATCTTTGCCTGCGGAAAAACGTGCATATGGAATCTCTGAAAAAATTAAGAAGGTTGCTTCAAACTATTCCTTCTCCCCCGACTCGCTGAAAATAATTAATGAAGACGATCATATTGTTATACAGGCAGCAGACGTGCCAATAATCATGTTGTTCGATGCGGATGCTGCAGTTGAAGGAGTTACAAAAAATATCCTGGCAAGAACCATTTTATCGAAATTATCAGGGTCTATCAAATTATACAGGCTTAACAGAAGCCGCCCGGTAGTAATTCAAAACCTTATTCGTGCAGGAATTGCAACGGTGATACTCGCTTTACTCTGGTTGATTGTAGTTTGGGGTATCCGGCGGCTTAACAGTTGGCTGCAAAACCGGATAAAAGCAAGAATTGATTCTGTTGAAAATATTTCCTTCAAACTCATTCAGTCCAATCAACTCTGGAAGGTATTCCATCTTTTGTTTGATACGCTGCGGGTTATTGCGATCGGTGTTATTATCCTGTTCTTTATTGATTATGTTCTTGGCCTTTTTCCATGGACCAATGGGTTTTCAAAATACATTTTAAGTATTATTGTAAATCCGCTTTTAATCATTGGAAAAGGATTTATCCATTTTATACCTGATCTTATTTTTCTGGTCATTATTTATGTAATTACTAAATATGTACTCAAGCTATTGCGGTTATTCTTTGATGGAATTGAGAACGGCGGAATAGTCCTTGGGAATTTTAAGCCTGAATGGGCATTTGCTACTTACCGGATTGTAAAAAACTTTATTGTTGTATTTGCAGTTATCATAGCTTACCCCTATATCCCGGGTTCTGATTCGGTCGCTTTTAAAGGTGTGTCGGTTTTTCTGGGCGTATTGATTTCTCTTGGTTCATCGTCTTTTATTGCTAATATTATGGCTGGTTATTCAATGATTTACCGTGGAGCCTTTAAAAAAGGGGACCGGATTCAAGTGGATAGTGAAGTTGGATTTGTTGAGGAGCAAAAATTGATGGTTACAAGATTACGTTCGCACAAAAATGAAGAAATTATTATTCCGAACTCTGTGCTTTTAAACAGCAAAATAATAAATTATACAGCCAGAGCACAGGAATTGGGATTAATCCTGCATACGACAGTTGGAATTGGTTATGAAACGCCCTGGCGACAGGTTGATGCTATGCTGAAATTAGCAGCAGACAGAACGGAAGGAATTTTGAAAGATCCTGCTCCTTTTGTGCTAAAAAAAGAATTGGCGGATTTTGCAGTTAACTACGAAATAAATGTGTATTGCAAGGATGTGCCCCGTGTGAATACCATTTATACGCTTCTGGATGAGAATATACTGGATGTTTTTAATGAAAATAATGTTCAGATTATGACCCCGGCATATCACAGTGACCCCGAGGTACCGAAGATGGTACCCAAAGAACAATGGAATACGCCTTTGGCCAACGAAACATAGTTTCTTATCAATTTTGTTTAATAAAGTTAAAGTAAGAGCAAGTTAATTTTACTGTCGGAGTGCCGTTGGAGTACCCATTGTCAAATTCTGAAGTTCTTTTTTTCAAAACTTGAACGTTTATTATGGCCAGAAACGAATTAAAAGCAGAACGCCAGATTGATATCCTGCAAAATTAGCCTGGTGGCGACAGTTGCTTAGAATAGCAAACTTTTCTTTTTTGCTATTATTCAAGGAAAAGCTAACTTGAATTCAAAAAAAATCAACATGCGAAAGGGTGAATCTGATCAAAATACTTTGCTTCAAAGTACGTCGGAACAGGATGCCGACCCCAGAGTTGATCTTGCTGTTGAACGCACAGTGCTGGCTCTGGAAAGAACCCAATTGGCCTGGATAAGAACAACACTGACGCTAATTGCAACCGGCATTGCTTTGGATAAGGGCCTCGAAGCTTTGCATAACGCCCGTTTGCAAAGGGGTGACGCATTTTCTGAAAGCGCACATGCCATCGGAACAACACTCGCCGTAGCGAGCACGATTCTGTTTTTTTTAATAACATGGTATTTCATTAACCGTTCAGGAAATCTTTCCAGGATGAATGGGAAAAGGCCATCCTGGCTTTCGCCCACGACCTTAGCTTCATTCCTTGTTCTACTGCTTGGGGTAATCATCAGTTACCTTCTTATTGCTTCTTAGCAGCCCGGTTAAAACATTTTAATTATTGGTGGATAGCAATTGATATCCCACTTATTGCGCATTTTCATTTGGTATTAAAATGGTTTAATTTTTTAACACCAATGGTATATTCTTTTAATTCTTAACTACTTCCGGCAGTCGTGCATTTGACTACTGACTTCGGGAACTGGTTTAAAAACATTTGAGTTATTGAACTCTTTTGAGGAAAGTATTCAAGTAAACCAGGTTAACTGTTGGTTTGTTTTTAGCGATGCTTTTGCACCTTTTTTATACACATTTTACGGAAATGTTACTGCACATAAGCAAACCGTATTTTTTTTTGTTATTATTGCTTTTATTCTCATCGCTATAATTATTTTTATTACGCTTCAAATTTTATTAAATGAAAAATAATGGTATAAAAAAGGTTTTACAATTCACATTGTACTTAGTAACTGTTTTTATTTTATTGCCTGCTCCGTTAAATGCACAAATCAGGAAAAAGGAATCTACTCCTGTCAGCAGACCTGCCAATAAAACTGTCACCAGGCCTGCTAATAAAACCG
>JAHEBJ010000042.1:0-17053 GCA_024642285.1 Sphingobacteriales bacterium | reverse complement strand
CCTGCTAATAAAACCGGAGGAAATAAAATTAATAATAACGTAAATGTTGATAACAGCAGAAAAAATGTAAACATTAACGTAGACAAAAGTAAAAACATAAATATCAATAATAACAGGAATACGGTTGTCAGGCGTAATGTGCGTCCTTATCCCAGAGCTCCGCATGTTTGGGGCGGGCGCAGGTATTATTGTTATCATCCCTATCACTATCATGCTTATCGTCCCTTCATATGGGGACCCGTATGGCATCCCTGGGGATATTTTTTAACTAAGCTTACTGTTACTGCTATTGTCATCAGTGTTCATAACCAGCAATATCATTATGATCAGGGTGTGTATTATACGCAGAGCTCAGGCGGTTATACTGTTGTAGAGGCTCCTGTAGGTGCAACAATAACAACGTTACCTGAAAAAACGGAAACAGTTGTGGTGAATGAAACCACCAATAACTATTATTATGGGGGCACTTACTACGAGAAGGGTGGAAAGGGATATATAGTAGTGGAACCAACTGCAGGTACCGTCATTGAACACCTTCCAGAAGGAGGTAAGGAAGAGAAAATCGGAGATATAACGTATGTTAAGGTTGGCAGTACCTATTATCAACCCATTCAAAAAAACGGCAAAGATATGTATGAGGTGGTGCTTATTGAAGAAGGCGAAAAATAAACCCATAACATACATCAATTATTAAACCCGGAATAATTAAATGGGAATTCCTTTTTTAAATTTTTCTGGCAACTCTATAGGCATCCGGACTTTCCAATTTACCGGATGCCTCAACAGATTCTGATTCGGAAGATGTACTCAACCATCTTTATTAAGGGCTTGCTATTCTTCTATACGATTAACGAAAAAAGTGCCATCGCTTCCGATATCGTTTACATGTACCTGAAATATGCTGGCTTTTTAGAATCCCGCTAATCCCGGCAGCAGGGTTGTCTTGTGCAGATCCGTTAATCCTTATTCCGAATTTGTATATTTGCCATCCAGTTTTATTTAAATTAACAATTTTCAATTTGGGTTGTTATCAGAATAGTATTCAAATTTTTTAAAACAATACTCAGAAATTATGTCAAAATCACTAATTCGTTCCCATTCAATTATTCTGGCTTTATGTGTTGCCGGTTTATTCACCTATGCCCAGGATTCAACAAAAGCAGCGAAGAAATGGCACACCCTTGCTGAACTCTACATGATGTTCCCCAATATGAACGGCACCACCGGTCTGGGTGCTTTACCCGATGTTGATGTTAAGGCAAACCCAGGCGACATTTTCAACAGATTGCAGATGGGTGCAATGCTAAACTTAGAATTTTCAAAAGATAAATGGACCATTGCTTCTGATATTATTTATATGAAGCTTAAACAGGATGCGGAACCGGGCCTGATCATTGCAAACGGAAAAGTAACTGCCAAACAATTTGTGTGGGGAGTGGCAGGTTTATACAGGGTAACACCCTGGCTGGAGACTGGTATTGGAATTAATTTAAATTCTCTGAAATTGAATACCGATATAAATGTAAATAATATTGGAAGCGGAATCACAAACAGGACCAGGGAAATTTCTCAGACCTGGGTTGATCCCATGATTATTGCACGGACAAGCAGCAAACCGGGAGCAAAATTCATTTACCAGGTACGAGGTGATATCGGGGGATTTGGTATAGGATCCAAATTTGCATGGCAGGTACAAGCCTATGCGGGTTACCGTTTTTCAAAACTTTTCCAGCTTACCGGAGGATACCGTTTGATCGGCGCAGATTACGAAAAAAACAACGACCAACAAGGGGTACTCAACAACAACCGGTTTTTATACGATGTAACAACTTTTGGCCCGGTAATAAGACTTGGGTTTAACTTTTAAGTTGGTGAAGTTTGGAAAACATTTGACCGGATACGTATGAGGCCTAAAAACAGAGTAGATTTTTTTTAAATCCTGTGATACGATCTATAGCGTGTAAATCCTTCAGAAAAAAATAATTTAAATTTCAGCTCAGTGAAAACCATTCATTGTTGCCAAGAGGGTGATTGGTCATTGCAGGCTAATGAATTATAGCAAAGGGTGGCTTTGAATTCTGTTATGCAAATATTCTAAAACTACTTTAACACGGGTACAGGATATTTTTCAAACAATTTTAGGATACCTTCCCTTATAACATCAGGCATTTTTGCCTGTTTACCGGGAAGAACACTTTCTGCTACTCCCTTCCAGACCATTTGATTTGCGGCAGCATCCACCACATCCACGGTGACTGTCCCTTCCTTGTAACGTCCTACTTCAACTTCTTCACTCTTCCAGGAATAGTTACGCTGGCCCATGTATTTAGGGGCATCTGTTCTGAAATCCGTCTGCCGCGTCTGGATTTTTTCTGTTACTACAATACCGATATTGATCAGTAGATCCGGACTTGTAATCACTTTTGTATAACCCCGTTTTTTCATTTCTGTCACAATAGCTTCCTTGAGTAGATCGGTATTTTTTGCAAAATTAGCAGACACTGTATCCCCTGTGGCGGTAAGTGCATAAAATTCGAAGCTCTTGTACTTGGTGAAGTCAACACCCGGGGCAGTTTCAGTTTTAGAAACATTAACGGTGGCACAACCCATCCAACTAAGGGCAAGAATTCCCCATAAAAGATATTTCACGTTCATTTTTTGCTCATTTATTGGTAACAAAATATGTAAAATGAAATCTATTCTGATTGCGGTCCTTCAGCACTCATTTGCATTATTCAACAAGGTAAAAATATTAATTACCCATCCGAAATACCAGCCCACCACCTGCATTAAACTGGTAAATGGTAGAATAGCTGGCCAGCCCCGCACCTGCACCTCCGGTACCAAAATACAATCCTCCGCCTACAGATTGAACCACTGACATAAGCCCAAGTTGAAGTTTAAGACCCACTTTATCGGCAAGCCAGAGATTGGTACCACCTTTGATGCCCCAGGCAAATTTTGTTCCACTGCCCGATCTGTTGGTTACCGGATTTTTCAAATTGTAGACGCACATGCCTATTTGTGCGCCAAAATAAGGCTCCACTTTTTCATTAACCTTAAAATATCGGTTGCCACCCAATAAAATATAATTGGTAGCCAGTTTAAAATTAGAAAACTTAACGCCATTGTCATAATAATTCAGGGGGGCCTTTGTGTCAAGACGTTGGTAACTCAACTCAACACCGAGATTTGAAGCCGCCATGTATTCCATTCCAACACCCCATTGAAATCCGCCATCCACCCTGCCGTTATAATAAGCAGTGGAAGAATAATAAGAGTCCACCTTGTCTGCAGCAGCGTAATTGGCATACCCATTAATCCGGAACGACTTTCCGCCGCCGGATCTTTTTGGGGCTGGCGTTTGCGAATATGCAGAATAGAAACCGGTGCAAATAACTAATAATAAGATTTTTTTCATAAAGATTATTTTGTTTTTAATTTGATTAGTAGATAATAAATACGGACCATGTTCGATTAATGCCTTCTGTCGTAGATTAATAGGTCAGGATTAACTGATATTTTTATTAATGACCGAAAAAGGAACGCAAAGATAAATGGCATTAAGAATTTCCCCCAAATATTTTTTTAATAACCAACAATTTTTACGGGCGTTTAGATAGTTTAAAATGATTTATTTTTCACGCCACTAATTTGCCGGTGGTAAGTTTACCTGCATACTGTTTTAAATCAAACAGAATTATTAATGCTCTGGTTGCATTTCCACAACTATTTTTTTTATGAAAATAATAAGGGGAACAAACTACATATGATTAGATCCTGTAAGATTGTCATTTTCCAAATTCATAGCCAACGGTAAAGTTGATGCCATAATCGTTTTTTGATACAGCGCCCTGAGGGGGGCGGTTATCATAAAGATCATAAAAAGACAGCCCGGTAAAAAAATCTTTAAAGATTTCAATTTTGGTATTAACTTGAAAGTCCATCCTAACCCTGCCCCAATCAGAAAGACCTGGATAAATTGTATAGTTGGCATCAATAGAAATTTTTGGAGAAGAATACCGGAATTGTTTAAACTGAATAGTTGCCAACGCCTCCAGGTTGTTTTTATAGCTGATAGATTCGCTCGATTGCTCCAGATTGGTTGACAAACCAGTTCCAACAGTCAGGCGTTGATGATTGTTGACCACTAATATTTTGCCGGCAGCCCCGGTAATTAAAAAACGATTAGCAAGTCCCAGTTGGGTGTTTTGTTGCCACGCCAGGATCATGTTCAAAAAATAGTTATTCTTAAGCTTATGGAAATAGTTTAGTGTAGCATCCTGTTTTTTTGACAAAATGCTATCATTGGAACTCCGGGAAAGCACGGAGTTTACTTTTAACGCAGTTTCTGTTTTGGGTCTCCGGTAAGTTACAGATGTTCCTAAGTTAAACTGGAAAAGGCTGTTTGATTTGGTGTAATTAAACCCTAGGTCAATATCCCCTTCCAGCCTATGTAAAAAACGATCTTTGATCCGAACGATTTCTACGATGTCTTCAAGCGTAAGATGACGGGTCTCAAAAAGTACGGAATCCAGCCGGGTAACCATTACCTCCCCGGTGCGGATAGTTAGCTGGAAAGTTTGATTTGACCTGAGTTGCATAATTTCTTCCCATTTGATCTCGATAAGCCCGGGTCCGGTCATGTCAAATCTCAGCTTTGCAAATTTCATGCTTTTAATTTCGCCGGTAATCACGTCGCCATTTCTTAAATAAACTTTATCGTTTTTTTGGGCCATCACAAAAGCTGGCAGGGCAAATAATAAAAAAAAACACACAATCTTGTAAGCGGGATGACTCATAAAGGTAAAACTCAACTGATTTTTCAATTCAATAGCATTTGAATTTTCTTGCTACTTCTTTTTTAATTAAATTTGCCGATCCTTTTTTAGAAGGCTGACCAATCTTGTTCTTCAATCAAAAGCAAGTTAAATAGTATAAATCATAATGCCATGATTAAATTCAAGGTGTTTGCAACAAATTTTATTTAGACGTGTTATCCTGAATATAGAAACTTATGAAACTAATTAGACTTTTCTTATCTGTTTTTTTTACCTGCACATTTGCTGCTATGCAGCTTTGTGGACAGGTTTTTACCAACAAGGAAGTGGGTAAAAAGAATAGTGAGATGATCGACAGCCTGAAAAAGGTTAACTATCCTTATTCCTTGCCAATTTTGGGAGCTAAAGCAACCAAAGCCGGATATAATCTACCATATTCTGCAGGTGTGAGTGTGCAATATTTTACACAGCATTCTGATTTGGTGATCAACAATCTGCAGGTAGGTTTCAATAACGGGCCTCAATATAATCTTGATGGGTTGGTGCGGTTCAATAAAGCATCATCAACGGCCAGTGCCGTAACCATCAGGCCCGATATCTGGTTACTTCCTTTTTTAAATGTTTACGGCGTATTTGGAAAATCGAAACTTACCACAGATGTTGGCTGGGGTCTTTGGATCCCTGATTCCACAAATACAGCTAAACAAATATTTTCATCAGGGTCAAAAGTTAACTTCAATGCTACGTCCATGGGCTTGGGCATTACCCCAACAATCGGGGTAGGCGGTGGGTTCCTGGCTCTTGATATGAATTTTACCTGGACCGATATTCCTGCTCTGGAAAAACCAGCGTTTTCATTTGTGTTCGGGCCACGGCTGGGTAAATCATTTAATCTGAAAAAGCCGGATCGCAGTATTGCTGTTTGGGTTGGAGGTTTCAGGGTGGCTCTTAATACCGGTACTTCCGGAACCATAAATGTAAATGAAGTATTTAATGTTGATGAGTTAGAAAATAAAATACAAACCGGCTATGAAAAGGTGGGCAATGCCCAGCAACAGGTAGATACCTGGTGGGCTGGATTGACACAACTTGAACAAAAGAACCCTGCCAATATTGCAAAATACAAAGCGTCGAACAAAGTTTTGGAAACTGCCGGCAATGTTTTGAATGCTGCGGATAATGCGATAAACAATGGTAATAGTGCAACTATCCAGTATGCATTGGATAAGCAGCCAAAAGAAAAATGGAATTTTATTGTGGGATCACAATTTCAGCTGAACAAACATTTCATGTTGAGGGCGGAGTATGGGTTTATTGGAAACCGCAAACAATTTCTAACAGGTATACAATACCGCTTTGGACTGTAAGCCATGAAATTAAAAAAACTTCTACTCCCGGTTATATTCTCACTTTTCAGTTATGGTGTACAGGGCCAGGTTCTGATATCGCTGTTACTTGGCGACAAATTGAACTCTGATAAACTGGAATTCGGGATTGATGGCGGTATGAACCTGCTGAATATAAGTAACACAGCATCGGCAAAAACACTGACTAATTGGAATCTTGGTTTTTATTTTGATTTCAAAATGAAAGAAAAACTTTTTATCCATACGGGTGTTATTGTTAAATCAAGGATGGGTGTAGCCAATCTCACTCCCTACTCCCTTAATAACAACCAGCTTGATAGTTTATTTACCGGTGGCAGTGTGGACCGAAAACTTAATTATTTCAATGTTCCCGTTATGGTTCGTTATCGAATCATAGGATACCTGCATGCAGAGGGGGGTATCCAGTTGGGTCTGCGGTACAAGAGCTTTGATTATTTTAAAAATGGTATAAACAATAAAGAAGATCTGGTGTTTAAGAACAATATCAGTGATAATTTTACAAGGATAGATGCAGGAGCTGTTTTAGGGCTGGGCTATAAATTAAAAAAAGGAAAGGGGATGACCCTGTCGGCAAGATATTATTTGGGATTAGTTGATGTTGATAAGCAGGCAAGCGGAAATCAGCAAAATCGTGCCTTATATATTAATGTCTCAATTCCTGTAGGTCGTTCAAAAGGTTTAGCCAAAGCCGAAAATTAACAATGTTGCAAAATGTACTTAAGATAGCATGGCACTGGACAGATTAATTGCTTTTCTAAATCGTATTTATTTTGCGTAATATTGCAAAATTTTTATTGAGTTGTATTTATTTAAAATTTAAAATAAGAGTAATGAGAAGGTACATCGTTTTAATTACAGCAATTGTTTTGTCTGGTTTTGTCGTGAAAGCTCAAACTTCCGACCCGGAGTTGGATTATATCAAAAAAGCATACTCCCAGGATAAAAAGACTATTGTTGAGGCATATATGAATTTTGATGTTCAGGAAGGTGCCAAATTCTGGCCGGTTTATGCAGCGTATGAATCCGGTAGGGAGAAACTGTCACGGGAACGATTCCGGTTGATTGAAGAGTATGTAAATAATGCAGATAAACTCACACCAGAGCTTGCAGACAGGTTGGCCACATCTGTGCTGGCAAATAACACAAACCTGAACAAGTTGAATCAGACATATTTCAAGAAAATGAAAAACGCAATCGGCGCCATAGGTGCAGCTAAATTTATCCAGCTGGAAACATACCTCCAAACAACATGGAGGGCGGCAGTTCAGGATTTGATTCCGTTGATTGGCGAGCTGGATAAAACCCAAAAATCAAAGTAACTGAATTGTCTACAGGTCTGAATATAAAACCATTTATAAATATTTAATCATTAAAAAAAAAGTTATGAAAAATTTAATGTTGTTAGCGGTTATTGCAATTTCTATCGTTTCCTGTTCTCCTGCAACAAAAATTGAAAAGTCATGGAGTGAGCCAAATGCAACCTTAACTCCCAGCCCTGATAATAAAGCACTGATCGTTGCCATGGTAAAAGACGAGGCTTCCCGTCGCGTTATTGAAGATGAGATGGTGAAGCGCTTTAACAGCAATGCAAAGGCCTCTTACACGCTTCTTACAGCATCGGATTTGAAAGACGGTTCCGAGCAAAACCTGACTCAGAAACTGACTGCGGGTGGTTTTACACATGTATTGCTTATGCGCTTAGCCGATGTTGAAAAGGAAACATCGTATGTTCCTGGTACCACAACTGGCTACTATGGAGGATATGGCAGGTATTACCGCTATGGGGCAGGCTACTACAGTTCACCCGGTTACTACCAAACAGATAAGAACTACTTCGTTGAATCTACGGTGTATTCGGTTAATCCTGACAAATTACTTTGGACAGGAACAACCAAGACAGTTAACCCGGGTAAATTAACTAAAACGGTTAATGAAATTGCAGATGTAGTGTATGCCAAAATGGTTAAAGAAGGATTTATTAAATAAAACATTCGGAAAAAATAATTTTTTTGGGGGAATTATCCCCCTTTTTTGCTTGTACCTGATCTTTCGCAGGGAAAATGAATACGGTAACAGAAAGTAAAAAAAATAAAAACAAACACATGGTTATTTGATTGGCTTTTTATCGTTGCAGGAATTTATGGACATTTGTAAAATTGATTTCCTTGTGTGAAAACTAACAAAGAGTAAAATGAATAAAATTATTTTTTCAAAAATTGCCATATGAAAAAGTGGTATCAAAACGTATTAAAACTGATCCTGAAAGGAATATTTTTATTCCTGATACCTGTGATTGTTTTAATTTTTATTTTTCAAAAAGCTTTTCATTTAGTTAAGGCACTTATCCTTCCTGTAAAGGAGCATTTGCCGGCCGAAAGAATTTTTGGTGTCGGACTGCTGTCAATAATAAGTGTTGCTGGTATTATTCTGATTTGCTTTTTGGCAGGGTGGCTTGCCGAGCGACAAAGGGTGAAATCGTTAATAGGATTACTGGAAGACAAGTTGCTTGTATTTATTCCGGGTTATACACTACTCAAGTCCAGTACAGGTGATGCATTGAACGATACAAATGATAAATGGCAGGCTGTACTTGTAGTTGATGAGGAAGAAATGAAAATTGGCATCCAGGTTGAACTGCCGCAAAACGGCTACTGTACGGTATTTTTTCCCGAACCTCCTGATGGCAGATCGGGTGAGATGAAAATAGTTCAGGAATCGAAATTGAAGAAGTTGAATTTACCTGTTAATAAAGTAATAAACCTGGTTAGGAAGTATGGTAAAGGAATGGCAGCACATGTTATTGATAAACCATAGAATGCAGGTTAGAAATAACAGAGATACAATAAACAATAAAACGACATGACAGCTTATTATAAAAACGGAGGAAAAAATGGCCACTTATCGTACATGCCATGTTAACTAAATCTCGAACAAACCTAAAATATCGCTACCCTTTACGTCCATGTTTTGCAATCGTGAGTCTGCTCCTGATTTTGTCTTTTCCTGTGCATGCTCAACAAACCGAACAGCTTGGGCATAGTTTAGTTAGTATTAAAGATTTTGGGGATTTTATCGGTACTCTTTTTCATAAAAAAAAGGATAGTACAAAAGTAAAAACGCCACCAACATTTGCCTTGTTACCTTCGATTGGTTATAATCCCAGTTTAGGTTTTGTCATCGGGGCCAAAGTGTCTGCTGTTAAAAAATTTGGTAATTCAGACAGTACCGGCCTTTCCTCTTTTGGTTTGGAGGCAATCTATTCCTCAAGAGGAATTATTACTGCGCAAGCCCGGCATAATATTTTTACCACCGCAAACAGATTAAACTTCCAGGGAAACTGGCAGCTATCTAAATTTCTTATAACTGATTATAACATTGGTACAGGTAATAAAAATTATCTGAACGGTTCCGACAGTGCCTTTTTGGTGAAATACCTGTTCATCCGCCTGTCAGAAAAAGTCTACCGGAAAATCGGCAAAAAATTTTTCGTAGGTGGAGGTATCAGTTTTGACATTCGTACGAATATCGATGACAGGAAACTGGATTCTTTGAAAAGCACTCCTCACTACCGTTACAGTCAGAGGAACGGGTATAATCCCCGGAAATATTCTGCAAATGGATTATTGTTAGCGTTTCAATACAATTCCCGGGAACACCCGATTAGATCTTACGGTGGTTTATACGCGGATTTAACGCTTCGGTTCAATCAAAAATGGTTGGGCAGTAGTAAAAATGCGGTTCAGTTACAATATGATTTGCGTAAGTACTTTAGCCTGAGCCATAGGAATCCTGAGCATGTTTTGGCTTTATGGCATTGGGCCTCATATAAACTCGGTGGTTCACTTCCTTACCTGGAGTTGCCGGCAACAGGTTACGATACCTACAATAGAAGCGGACGTGGGTATACCATAGGTCGCTTTAAGGGCCCCAATTTTGCCTATTTTGAAACTGAGTACAGGTTTCCGATATTGCGGAACAAATTACTTAGCGGAGTTGCTTTTTTCAACCTGCAATCAGCCTCGGACGATTTAGGAAAAAAAATATTTCAATTTTTGGATCCTTCAGGTGGAGGTGGTCTCCGGATTCTGCTGCAAAAGGATAGCAGATCCACAATTTGTATAGACTATGCGATTGGGAAATACGGAGCAAAAGGATTTTTCTTTGGATTGAATGAAGTATTTTAGATAAAGACAAAAAAAATTACTCAAATAAAACTTAAAATTAAATGAAACGAAATGCATTGTACACCCTGATGATAACAGCACTAATGTTGGGCGCCTGTTCCACTGCCAAAGAGCCAACCAGTGTTTGGGTTAATAAAGAAAAAATTGAAGGTAAATCCTTTAGTAATATTTTTATTGTTGTGATGACGGCGGATGTGCGGGCCCGTGTGAGACTGGAAAGCGACCTGGCTGCAGAAGTAGTTGCCAGGGGCTTAAAAGCAGTAAAAAGTCTGGATGTTTTACCGGTGTCGATAAAAGACCCTAAAACACCGTCAAAAGAGGAAGTGGTCAGCAAAGTAAAAGAAAGCGGATGCGATGCCGTATTTGTTGCTTCTTTGTTAAAGAAAGAAGAGTCGGTTCGCCACACTTCCGCCACTTCAACCTACACCGTTCTGCCTTATTATTCTTACACAGGTACCTACTATGGGTATTATAGTAATTGGTACCCTACCGTTTCTACTCCTGGATACTATTCTCACGACAAAAGTTATTTCATGCAAAGTAATTTATATGATGTAGCCTCGGAAGAAATCATGTGGTCGGCTCAGTCAAAAGTATTCAGTCCCGGATCATTGGAGGCTTTCAGTAAGAGTTATATTTCAACATTGATAAAGCAACTGGAAAAGGAAGCTTTACTGAAGAAATAGCGCCCTGATGTTAACCTTTACAGGTGGCAGCTTGGTCAATACAAAAATCGGTTGAATGTTTTCCTGGTGTTGAGGATTTCCGCACCAGGTTAAAGTTTCATCTGGCAATTTTGTTTTGAAATTAATAGCCTCCTTGTTCAGGCTTTTATTCAGACAAACTGAGCGGTCATCGGGTCCGGATTTATAGGCGTTCAACGAACCCGCAACAAAATTTGAACTGCTGCTTGTTTATGATTACTTTGAAACTGTATTTTTTATCATAGATATTTTTGTAAAATGATTGGGTACAATAAATACTATCTGTTTGTCTTGGTTGGGCTGGCCTTGTTTGTGGTCAGCGGAATACTCATGACGGGAGGATGCAATACAAATGCTCGGAAAGAGGGTTCGATGCCCCAAGGCAAAAATGAATTTGTGGGTGATCAGTCCTGCAAAAGCTGCCATACAACGGAATATAACAGCTGGAAACAATCTCATCATTTTATGGCTATGCAACCGGCCAATGATTCCACTGTATCGGGCAATTTCAACAATGCAATATATACAGCCGATGGAGTTACCAGCCGGTTTTTTAAAGAGGCTGGTAAATTCATGATCAACACCCAAGGCGACGACGGGCAGAACCATGACTATGAAGTGAAGTACATTTTTGGATTTACACCGCTGCAACAATACCTTGTTGAATTCTCCGGCGGACGCATGCAGGTACCAAGAGTAAGTTGGGATGTCGTCAAAAAAAAATGGTTTCACCAATACCCCGGTCAAAAAATACCTTCCCACGACTGGTTACACTGGACAGGCAATGCTCAAAACTGGAACACCATGTGTGCCTCCTGTCATTCTACAAATCTGCAGAAGAATTATGATATTGAGTCCGATTCGTATCAAACAACTTATAGCGTGATCAATGTAAGTTGCGAAAGTTGCCATGGGCCGGGCAAAAATCATATTGACTATATAAATAACCCCGACTATGCTTCTTCCGGTAAAATAAAAGGGTCATTCCTGAAATTGGGAAAAGACGAAGGACAAATAGCGCAAATCAATACCTGTATGCCCTGCCACGCCCGAAAGGCAGACATCAGTGCCAACCCGGGTTTTAGCGCAGAGATCATGGATAACTATATTCCGCAGATACCCGATACGGAATTTTTTCATGCAGACGGACAGCAGGATGCAGAGGACTATGTGTATACTTCTTTTTTGCAAAGCAAAATGTTCAGGCAGGGCGTAAAATGCAGCAACTGTCATAACCCGCATTCCGGGCAATTAGTGCTACAGGGAAATGCAACCTGCTTGCAATGTCATACTAAAACTTATGATGACCCTACACACACTTTTCACCCGATCGGCACTGCAGGTTCGGAATGCAAAAATTGTCATATGCCGGGTAAAGTGTACATGGGGAATGATTTAAGATTTGATCACAGTTTTAGAGTACCGAGGCCTGATCTAAGTGTAAAATATGCAACACCAAATGCTTGCAACAATTGCCATAAGGATAAGCCTGCAACCTGGGCTGCGCAGGCGGTTATTAAATGGTTTGGACCTAACAGGAAATATCATTTTGCCGACGACCTGATACCTGGGAGCAAACTGGATGAAAATAGTGAAGCTCACCTGGTAAAATTACTTGGAGATACCGGGGTGCCCCATATCATAAAAGCAACTGCAGCATTCTATCTGGGAAGTATTCCTACACAAACCAGTTTGAAATCATTGCTTGGCAGTCTTGCAAGTATGGATCCCCAGGTGAGGTACCGGGCGCTGAGGAGTCTGGCAAATTTTCAACCAGATAGCTGGTTGTCGCAGGCCGGGCCGCTACTGTCAGATAAGGTGAGAGCTGTGCGGATTGCCGCTGCGGATTTATATGCTACCATTCCCTTACAACAAATACCTGGCCTGTACAACAGCCCCTTTATAGCAGCCAGAACCGAACTGCAGCGTTACGTGACAGACCAGGTTGATTTTGCTGTGGGTAACCTGCTGGCTGCAGACTATTACCTGAGGCAAAATGATTATTTTAACGCTGAAAAATTTTACCTGCGGGGCCTTAAAAAAGACAGCCTTATGAATTATGCACGGCTTAATTTGGCAACTGTCTATAATCTGAATGGTAAGAATGATAAGGCATTGAGTACGTTGTTGACAGCCGCGAAAATTGATCCCAAAAATGATCGTATTTTTTATAACCTCGCATTGTTATACAATGAACTCAATGATAGTGAAGCGGCAGAGAAATCTTTTGCCATGGCAACAGAACTGAGGACAACAAACCCCCGGGTGTATTACAATTACGGTTTATTGCTGAATGAAAAGAAGCAATTTAATAAAGCAGAAGAGATATTAAGAAAAGGAATTGCCGTGAGCCCCGCTACGCCGGAACTTTATCACATCTTGTGTCTGGTCTATATCAACTTAAATGCGATAGAAAAAGCGAAGATCACTGCTGAAAAATTAAAGCAACTCGATCCCGATAATCCGGACTATGCACAGTTGTTTAAAAACCTGCGTATCAGGTAAAACAGGGGTATGAAAAAAAATGCGGGGCACCCGAAGTGTGAATTTAAAGTAACTCCAAAATGGTGAGCTAAATGAGTTCTTTTCACAACGGTATAGAAAAAATATTTTGATTATCTATCCCATATTTTGTACTTTCACCGACCTCGAAAGAAGGTAACTATAACTCGGGTTTATGCAGAAAATATTTTTCGGAATTGTTCTCACTATTTTATTAATGAGTTCTCGGGTTTTTGCCCAGGCCCCGGAAGAAAATACAAAAGAGGAAGGATGGCACAGGCATCGCTTAACCATCATGATGGCCAATTCCCATATTCCTGCTGCGGATAAAGTTGATGGGCAAAATAGTGTATTTATTGTGCCAACCTGGGCACTTAATTACGATTACTGGATCACGAAAAAATTTGCGGTTGGTTTGCATACTGATTTTATTCTGCAAGAGTTCAAACTTGAAAAGAGGGAGGATGAAAAGACTATTGAACGGTCACACCCGGTTGCCATGAATATAGTGGCTTTGTTTCGTCCTTCTGAACATTGGACATTTGTTGCAGGAGGTGGTCGTGAATTTGAAAAAAATGAAAGTTTCAATATGATGTGTGTAGGTGTTGAATATGGCATTGAGTTGCCAAAAAACTGGGAATTAAGTTTTAATTTTATTTATGATAATAAGTTCAAAGCGTATAATAGTTGGTTGTTTGGTGTCGGGTTCAGTAAATTACTCGGATTTTCTAAAAAGTCAGCAAACAATAGAAAATAAATATTGTTAAGTAATCGTACAAATTTTTTAACCTTTAAAATAAAACGCAGAATGAAAATTAATTTTCGCATATTAATGCTAACAATGCTCTTTTCTGTATTGGCTTCATTTGTTGATGCCCAGCAGAAAAAACCGAACGTCCTCATTATTTGGGGTGATGATATCGGGTTTTGGAATGTTAGTGCCTATAACCAGGGCATGATGGGTTACAAAACTCCTAATATCGATCGCATTGCCAAAGAAGGTGCACTATTCACTGACTGGTATGGTGAACAGAGTTGTACTGCCGGACGGTCGGCTTTTATTACCGGACAAAGCGGTTTGCGAACCGGCAACCTGAAAGTTGGCTTGCCAGGTGCCAAGGAAGGTTTGCAGGCACGGGATGTGACGCTTGCTCAATTGCTGAAAGCACAGGGCTATATGACAGCTCAGTTTGGTAAAAACCACCTTGGAGATGCCGATGAAACCTTGCCAACGGCGCATGGTTTCGACGAATTCTTTGGTTCGCTTTACCACTTGAATGCAGAGCAGGAACCAGAGAACCCTGATTACTTTAAGGATCCTGCATTGAAGAAGAAATTTGCTACACGTGGTGTTATCCACACCTGGGCTAATGCGGACGGTACACAAAAAATTGAAAGCACTGGCCCACTTACCATTAAGCGCATGGAGACCATCGACGAGGAGGTTACTAATGCGTCGTTGGATTATCTGGACAAGCGTGCAAAAGACGGCAAACCATTTTTGCTGTGGTGGAACGCTACCCGTACACATATCTTCACACACCTTAAGGAAAAAAGTAAAGGTGTTACTGGTCTCGGCACATATGCCGATGCAATGGTTGAGCATGACGCCATGGTAGGTCAATTGCTTGACAAACTCAAGGAACTTGGTTTGGATGAGAACACCATCGTTATGTATTCGACTGATAATGGGGCCGAAAAATTCTCATGGCCCGATGGAGGGAACTCTCCTTTTAGAGGAGAGAAGAATGAGAACTGGGAAGGTGGCTATCGTGTGCCAACTGCTATCAGGTGGCCTGGTGTTATAAAGCCGGGAACAATCAATAACGAAATCCATTCACAAATGGACATGCTGCCTACCATAATGGCTGGAGTGGGCGTACCCGATGTGAAGGAGCAGTTATTGAAAGGAATGCAGGTTGGCAATAAAAACTTTAAAGTACATCTTGATGGTTATAACATGTTGCCGTATTGGTCTGGTAAAACAACAGAATCGCCTCGTAAAGAATTCTTTTATTTCAATGATGATGGTAAATTGGTGGCACTACGTTTTAACCAGTGGAAATTAGTATTTCAGGAACAACGGGCTCATGGCTTCGATGTTTGGGCGGAACCCTTCGTTGAGTTGCGTTTGCCGAAGATATTTAACCTGCGCACTGATCCGTTTGAGGAAGCTGACGAAATTGCAATGGATTATAAACACTGGATGATTGATAGAGTATTCCTTTTAGTTCCTGCGCAGCAGTATGTAGGGCAGTTTCTATCTACCTTTAAGGAATACCCACCAAGTCAGAGGGTAGGTAGTTTTAGCCTGGATCAGGTAATGAAGCAGCTTACAGAATCTCCTGGAGGAAGTAACTAAGATTATACCGAAATATTAAATCTATAATGGGCCGCATCCTTACTATAATAGGATGCGGCCCATTTCTAATTTTGCCTGTATGAGGAACAAACCCGGGAAAAACAAAAATAAATTACCAGTCACCCCAAAGCTGGTAATTGAAGAACCTGCAGAAAAAAGCAAACTATTTTGGCCGGCCCTGTTGTTGACAGCTTCCGGAATGGCTGCACTCATCTTCCAGGTAATATGGATCAAGCAGCTCACCCTTATTGTTGGGGTAGATGTGTATGCGGTTACAACAGGTGTTAGCGCTTTTTTTGCAGGGCTTGCTCTTGGTGGTCTTTTTTTCGGGCGATTTGCCGACCGCATTCAACAACCACTGCGCCTATATGCCGCACTGGAAATAGGCGTTGCTATAATTGGAGTAACCATCACTAATCTGCTTCCTCAAACAGCGTCCGTTTTTGCAAAGCTGGAAGACAAAAGCAGTGTTCTTGCCTGGGGGCTCATTTTCCTCATGGTCGCCATCGGGCCATTCCTGATGGGTGGCACATTGCCTGCTGTTATTCGCTCTCTTCGGCTTACCGGGGGGCGGATTGGCGCAGGGGGTGGGAAAATGTATGCTGCCAACACAACAGGCGCTATCATTGGAGCACTCATCACGTCCTTCTATCTTATCCCGGCATTGGGTATACAGGGTACCGCTTACGCTGCTGCGTGCATTGGTGTATGCGCTGCTGTGGGCGGATTTATGTTCAATCGTTCGCATTCGCTTTCAACCGATATAGATCAGAAATCAGCAAATACCCCTCTACCAAAGTCTGCCGGAGTTGCAATACTCTTATATTCGATAGCTGGCGGGCTGGCGCTGGGGTATGAAGTAGTTTGGTCCCAATCGGTGGTTCAGTTTATGAGTACCCGTAGTTTTGCTTTCTCGGTTATGCTGGCTACCTATCTTGCCGGTCTTGCAATTGGTGCCGGCCTGTTTGCAAAAAGAGTTGATCGCTTAATAGATCCCTGGGGCATGTTTGGAATGCTGGTAGCGGCGGCAGGGTTAATCGCATTGCTTGAAATATCTTTTCTCGGACCCTGGCTTTTCAAGTTGCAGTCCTCGGCCGACCAATTGATATTCTCAATAACGGAAAGCCGGCTT
>JAHEBJ010000102.1 GCA_024642285.1 Sphingobacteriales bacterium | reverse complement strand
ATTCTACTTTTCAAAAAATTAAGTCAAACCTGATTATTACTAATTCAGAAGTTAAAAAACTGAACATCAATACTGCAACTGTTGATGAATTGAAATTACATCCTTATATCAGGTACAACCTTGCTAATGCAATTGTACAATACAGAAACCAACATGGTACTTATTCTTCAATTGTTGATGTGAAAAACATTATGATTATAACCGACGATATCTTTAAGAAAATGGAACCCTATCTTTCGGTTCGATAACTAACAACTGTTAGTACTTTAAAAATCCTTAAATTGCAGCTCTAACGATCGCTATTTTTATGAATTTTAAGTCTACAGAATTAACAGAACAGGTTGCCCAAACAGCCAAAGAATTTGCCAACCAACAAATAAAACCTCATTTAATGGACTGGGATGAGAGCCAGGAATTTCCGGTGCACGTATTTAAAGAAATGGGGAAACTTGGATTGATGGGTGTATTAGTTCCTGAAGAATATGGTGGAAGTGGAATGGGATATTACGAATACAATGCTGTGATTCAGGAAGTAGCAAAGGTTTGCGGTTCAATTGGATTATCATTAGCAGCGCATAACTCTTTATGCACAGGTCATATTCTGGCTTTTGGAAGTGAAGAGCAAAAGAAAAAATATTTACCTAAACTGGCCAGCGCCGAATATATTGGCGCGTGGGGATTAACTGAAGCTAATACAGGAAGCGATGCAGGTAATATGAAAACTACTGCAGTTAAAGATGGTGATGACTGGATTATAAACGGTACCAAATCGTGGATAACCCATGGGAAAAGCGGAGATGTAGCGGTAGTTATTTGCAGGACAGGAGAACCCAGAGAAAGAAATAATTCAACAGCTTTTATAATTGAAAGAGGAACGCCAGGTTTTAGTGCTGGTAAAAAAGAAAATAAATTGGGTATGCGTGCCAGCGAAACTGCCGAAATGGTTTTCGACAATTGCCGCATATCAGATGCTCAGCGCATGGGTGAAGTAGGAAAGGGTTTCAAGCAAAGTATGAAAGTACTGGATGGTGGACGTATTTCTATTGCAGCTTTAGGATTAGGTATTGCAAAAGGTGCATACGAAGCAGCTTTACAATATTCGAAAGAGCGTCACCAATTTGATCAACCCATCTCTAATTTTCAAGGCGTCAGTTTTAAACTGGCTGATATGGCTACTGAAATTGAAGCAGCCGATCTTTTAATTAAACAAGCCTGCGATTTGAAAATGCGTGGTTTGCCTATGACCAAGGAATCGGCGATGGCAAAATATTACAGCAGCGAAGTGGCAGTGCGAGTTAGTACAGATGCAGTTCAGATCTTTGGCGGCTATGGTTATACCAAAGATTTTCCTGTAGAGAAATTTTACAGAGACAGTAAACTATGTACCATTGGTGAAGGCACGAGCGAAATTCAAAAAATTGTTATAAGCAGAGAAGTGTTGAAATAAATGATTAACTCCGGTACATTACGGGAGCTTTTTTATACCTACAATCCGTCATCTTCTTTCCCTTTATCGCCAAACATATTATCTACTGCGCCGCCAAGCATCGGAAATTTTTCTTTTACAAAATCTTTGATAGTCTCCAAAGCTTTTGCAGCCTGTTCATCGTTGATACCAGCTTTTTCTTTCAGGCGGTCAATTAATTCCTGCATTATTTTTAGTTTTTAATTTTGGATCTAGTCATTAACTATACAATTCCCAATTCCTTATTCCGTATCGTACCTGTCAACCCGCTCAATTCCGGCCATTGATACCAACCTGTCAACCAATTCATCCAATTCTTCCTTATCATGAACGAATATTTTTACATTGCCTTCAAATATACCTTCTTTAGCTTCGATGGTCATTGCCGAAATATTAAATTTCAGTTCGCCGCTGATAAGATTGGTGATTTTATGAATCACACCTACATCATCAAGTCCAATAATTTTTAAGCCTGTAAGGAATGAGATCTCTTTATTTTTTGCCCATTTTGTTTTTACTACCCGGTGTCCATAATTGGCCATTAGTCTGGTTGCATTAGGGCAGTTTGTACGATGAATTTTGAGCCCTTCACCAGTAGTTACAAAACCAAATACATCGTCGCCGGGAATGGGCTTACAGCAATTAGCCAAAGTGTATTGTATCCTATCACTGCTTTCGCCAAATATGATCAGCTCCGCATCTTTTTTATCAAAATGCCGGGACTGAATTTCTTTATCGAATTTTTCCTCAACAACTGGTTTAACTGGTTTTGGGGCAACTAATTTATCTCCATGAACTGTAAATTCTTTTAGTTCTTTCAGATCGATTTTTTTAATGGAGATATCATACAAGAGGTCGAGTGAAGAACCTGATTTGTAAAAATTTGATAATTCCTCCATGTTGCTCTGACTCATAGATGCACCCATACCTTCCAGCTTTCGTTGCAAAGTGTACTTCCCTTCGTCGGCCGTTTTTCTTTTTTCCTCTTTTAAAGTATCCTTGATCTTCGACTTAGCTTTACTGGTAACAACAAAGTTCAGCCATTCAATATTTGGTTTTTGTTTGGCACTTGTTATAATTTCTATTTGATCGCCGCTACGTAACTTATGACTGATGGGAACCAGTTTATGATTTACTTTAGCGCCTATACATTTACTTCCAACTGCAGTATGTACACCAAAAGCAAAGTCCAGCGCCGATGCACCTACGGGCAACATCTTTACTTCTCCCTTGGGTGTGTACACATAAATTTCTTCAGCAAGAAAGGAGGTTTTAAAATCCTGTAAAAAGTCAATCGAGTTTTCATCGGGGCTGTTCAACACTTCTCTTATCTGGTGAAACCATTTGTCAAAGCGGCTTTCATCATCTTTACCTTCTTTGTACTTCCAGTGGGCAGCAAGTCCTTTTTCAGCAATCTCATTCATTCGCCTGGTTCGTATCTGTACTTCTACCCATTTACCATGCGATCCCATCACAGTGGTATGCAAAGCTTCGTAGCCATTACTTTTTGGGTTACTCAGCCAGTCTCTTAACCGTTCAGGCGACGGGTTATATTCATCAGTAATAATACTATACACCTTCCAGCAATCTTCTTTTTCTTTTTCAATTGATGAATTTACAAGAATACGGATTGCAAAAAGATCGTACACTTCTTCAAAACTTACGCCCTTTTTTTTCATTTTATTCCAAATGGAATGAATGCTTTTGGGCCGCCCGTAAATTTCAAAATCCAATCCTGCCTTTTCTAATTTTTCTTTTAAGGGCCTGATGAAATCATTGATATATTTAGTCCGTTCCCTTTTAGTATCATTTAATTTTTGGGCAATGTATTTGTATGTATCCGGTTCCATGTATTTCATGGCCAGGTCCTCCATCTCAGTCTTAATATTATACAATCCCATGCGGTGAGCAAGCGGGGCATATACATAAATGGTTTCGCTCGATATCTTTAATTGTTTTTCTCTCTTCATGCTTTCCAGTGTACGCATGTTGTGCAACCGATCGGCAAGTTTTATCAAAATAACCCTGGGATCATCTGTAAGCGTGATCAAAATCTTTTTAAAATTATCGGCTTGTTGGGTACTGTTGGTATCCATCACCGTGCTGATCTTAGTAAGGCCGTCAACAATTTTGGTAACTTCTATACCAAATTCACGTTGAATATCTTCAAGAGTAATATCGGTGTCTTCCACGGTGTCATGCAATAAAGCGCAGATGGTACTTCGGATACCTAAACCGATTTCTTCCACGCAAATTTTAGCAACTGCGATAGGATGTAAAATATACGGCTCACCACTTTTTCGGCGCATAGTTTCATGGGCTTCTGCCGCCATTTCAAATGCTGTTCTTAACAATCGTTTATCACCGGGCTTTAACTTGGTCTTTAAAACACGTAAAAGCCCACGGTAATGCCGCAGGATCTCTTTTTTCTCCTCTTCCTCGTTGAGATTATATTTAGGTATGTCTATGGTTGTTTCCATAAGTTAAATACGAATTTACGTAAACAAATCTGTTTTCTGTTTTACCAAAAACCCTTACTTTTGCAGCCCTTTAGCGGTTGTGGTATCCCGACATTGTCGGTTTAGCAAAACGCAGAAAGCGGATGTGGCGAAATTGGCAGACGCACTAGACTTAGGATCTAGCGGAGTAATCCATGTAGGTTCGACCCCTATCATCCGCACAAATGAATGCTGATCAAGGAACAAGGAGTTCAGAACTTTGATGTTCGGCTTTCCTTGTTCCTTGTTCGTTATTAAAATGAATAAAAAAATATAGTTACATGGCTACAGTTACAAGAGAGAACATTGGACAATTACACGATAAACTAACCGTGAAATTGAATAAAGAAGATTACCTTCCTTCTTTTGATAAGAAATTAAAGGATTATAGCAAGACCGCCAATATCCCGGGTTTTAGAAAAGGAATGGTGCCTGCCGGAATGATCAAGAAAATGTATGGCAGTTCAATCTTTACTGAAGAAATATTAAAGTCGGTTGAGAAAGAACTGTACACATGGCTGAATGCGGAGAAACCTGAGATTTTCGGGCAACCGCTACCATTGAACAGCGACCTGCGAAACATGGATATGAATAACCCCTCGGATTACGAATTTGGGTTTGAAATGGGTGTTAAACCCGATTATACCTTACCAGATATTTCAAAAGCAAAAGTTACCATGCATAAGGTGAAGGCAACCGACGCAATGGTGGAGGAAGAAATTGGCCGTATGCAGATCAAAGGAGGTAAAATGACCGAGCCTGAAACCATAGACAACGAAGATAACGTACTGAACATTTTGTTTACTGAAACCGATAAAGATGCGGTTGTTGTTGAAGGGGGAGTGAGTAAAGAAAATTCGGTTATCCTGAAATATTTAACCGCCGCTACCCAGAAAAAATTTATGGGTAAGAAAGTTGGAGAAAATGTTAATGTACAATTAAGCAAAGCTTTTGACGATAATAAGTTGGAGATGTTTGTAAAGGATCTGGGTTTTGAGGAAGGCGACAAAGAAGCTGGTAAAAAATTCTTCAACTTTGAGATCGTAAAAATAGGACTGGTTGAAAAACGAGAATTAAATGAAGAGTTTTTTAAGGAGATCTATCCAAATAAAGAAATAAAGACTGAAGCTGAGTTAAGAGAATCAATAAAAGAAGAGATTGAGAACTATTGGCTGAGTCAGAGCCGTAATCAATTGCAGGACCAGTTGTATCACTACTTGCTGGATGAAACTAAAATGGATTTTCCGGTTGAGTTTTTAAAGCGCTGGTTGCAAACCGGCGGCGAAACTGAGAAAACGGCTGAGCAGGTTGAAACCGAATTTCCTGCCTTTAGTAACCAATTAAAGTGGACATTAATTAGTGATAAACTTATCAAGGAAAATAAACTGGAGGTAGGTAATGAAGAGCTTAGAGAGTATATGAAAGTTGAGATCATGCGTTATTTTGGAACGATGAACCTGGGCGAAGATACCAGTTGGATTGAAAGTTATATCGACCGTATGATGAAGGATGAAAAGCAGGTGGACAGCAGTTATCGTCGTTTAATCACCGAAAAATTGTTTAACTGGATAGAAGGGCAGGCAACTGCGAAGGAAAAAGAAGTTACATCTGATGAGTTAACTGCTATGCAGCACAATCATCAGCATTAAGATAAATGTATTCACAAAAAAAAACTGAAGATTTCTTCAAGTTTTTTTGTGTGCTATAATTTTATCACTTCATCATTTTCATCAAAAAAATGAAACTGGGTTAAATGATAATTAGAGTTTGATTTCAGTTTGATACGCTGCTTGTATTTGCGGCGCCATTTACTCAACTTGGATAATAAAAATCCTTTTGTGAGATAAGAGTGAAGTATCGGGTGTATTTCAATAGTTAACCCGCTGTGCTTTTGCATGATCAGGTAACTTAGGTTCTTTTCTATTTCGTCTTCTAAAATAAGTGTTGACGATATTTTTCCGGTGCCGCTGCAACTTGGGCAAACTTCAGTCGTATTGATGTTCATCTCAGGCTTCATGCGTTGGCGGGTGATCTGCATCAATCCAAATTTACTGATGGCTAAAACCGCATGCTTGGCCCTGTCTGGTCGCATAAAACTGTCCATGGCATCGG
>JAHEBJ010000101.1 GCA_024642285.1 Sphingobacteriales bacterium | reverse complement strand
CGGTGAATATCCATCCTGTAAGCTATAAACTGAATGGTTTGGAAATAGCTGCCAATGTGTACACACCGGCTAATTATGATCCGACAAAAAGTTATCCTGCAATCGTAGTTGCACATCCCAACGGTGGAGTAAAGGAACAAGTAGCCGGATTGTACGCAGAACGATTGGCAGCATCCGGTTATATCACAATTGCTGCCGATGCATCGTATCAGGGAGCCAGCGGCGGAGAGCCTCGTAATGTGGATAAACCGACAAACCGCATTGAAGACATTCGAGGCATGGCCGATTTTATCACCCAATATTCCGGTGTGAATAGCAAAGAATTGGGCTTGTTGGGTGTTTGCGGTGGTGGCGGTTATTCATTAGCAGCAGCTCAAACCGATAAACGCTTTAAGGCTGTAGCTACCCTGAGTATGTTCAATTCGGGTGTAGTAAGGCGCAACGGATACATGAACTCCGGGCTCGCTACCATTCAAGACCGAATAAACGAGGCAACGGAAGCTCGTGCTTTGGAAGCGTCCGGCGGAGAAATACGTTATACTGCCGATATAGAGTGGACAGATGAAATGGCTGATAAAATGCCCTACGATTTATATCGTGAAGGACACTATTATTACCACAGAACGCATGCGCACCCAAATTCCACATTCCGATACACGACAAGCAGTTTACTCGATCTGATGGAGTTTGATGCATCCGCAAACATGGATCTGATCAATCAGCCTTTGTTGATGATTGCAGGCAGTAAAGCTGATTCCTATTACATGACTGAAGAAGCATTCAAAAAAGCCACGGGAACAAAAGAAAAGGAATTATTCCTGATCGAAGGCGCAACGCATATACAAACCTACTATGTTCCCGAATATGTAAATCAGGCGATGAACGAGCTCAATACCTTTTATGGCAAATATCTAAATGAAACTACTAATCAATGAAAAGTAGCTGTATGAAAACAAAAATTATCGGACTATTTATAATGCTACTGTGCGCGTAATGGTGTTTCACACAAATTTCTGCTGCTAAACAGGAGACCATAATACTTCGATTACCTTTAAACATCGCTTTGAAATCGGTATTGGTCGCATGAGTTTGAATATAGTTTTTATTGGAACTAGGTTTGATGATACACACACGAGAGAGCATTAGTCATCAAAAAACTTGAATTATCTAAAAATAAAAATATGAAAACATCAATAATCGGACTATTATTCATCATCAGCGCGCAATGGTCCTTCGCACAAAATTCTGCCGCCGAGCAGGAAATCATTCAACTTTCAAAAGATAAATGGCAATGGATGGCTGATAAAAATGTGGACAAACTGGCTACCCTATTCCATGACGAATCAAAATTTGTCCATATGAGCGGATCCTGGAAAAAGGCCAGGGAGCTTGAAATCATTGAGAGTGGTAGCATATGGTATAAGAATACCATTGTCCATGACACTGATGTTGAAATTATTGAAAATACAGCTGTTGTGTGGAACCGAATTACCCTGGAAGCGCATGTTCGTGGAAATGATGTGTCGAATGAATTTACGACCACAGAAGTTTATGTAAAAATCGATGGCAATTGGAAATTGCTGGATCTCACATTCAGCAGTGTGCGGGATACACATACGATTGAGCATTAGTCATCAAAATACTTGAATTATCTAAAAATAAAAATATGAAAACATCAATAATCGGACTATTATTCATCCTCAGCGCGCAATGGTCCTTCGCACAAAATCCTGCCGAGCAGGAAATAATTCAACTTTCCAAAGACAAGTGGCAGTGGATGTCGGATAAAAATGTTGATGCGTTGTCAGGTCTTTTTCATGAAAAAGCCATGTTCGTTCACATGGGCGGTGCCTGGGGAACAGAGCGCGAACTCAACATCATTAAAGGCGGGGGCATTTGGTATAAAAAGGCTGATATCCATGAAGTTTCGGTGAATATCATCGACAATACAGCTATCCTTTTGAATCGAATCGATCTGTTAGCCGAGGTCGGGGGAAATGAAGTGACCAATCCGTTTGAGGTTACGGAAGTGTATGTAAAGCAAGACGGTAAATGGAAGTTAGGCTCCCTCTCGTTCACCAAGTTGATGACCAGGGGAGAATAAGCTCCATCGTACTTAAACACATTTTTCAAAAATAGTAGAACAACAAAAACCATAGAAATGAAAAAAATATTCACAGTCCTTGCGATCATCTTTGGCAGCGCATTATATGCGCAGCAATCAACAGAAAATAAGGTTGAAACTCCAACAGTTCGTACAAAGTCAGGCATAGTCCGGGGTGTAACGGAAGCAGGCGTTTCCATTTTCAAGGGGATCCCATTTGCTGCCCCGCCTGTTGGAGAATTTCGCTGGCGGCCACCACAGCCTGTAACACCATGGGAAGGGGTACGCGAAGCAAGCGAGTTTGGGCCAAGTTGTGCACAAGGCGGATGGGGCGCAGCTCCGGGAACAATTCAGGAAGGTTCATCGGAAGATTGCCTGTACCTCAATTTGTGGACACCTGCCGACGCTAAGCCTGGAGCAAAGCTACCGGTGATGGTATGGCTCCACGGTGGCGCATTTGTAGGCGGCAACGGCAACACTTCAGGAGATCAATTTGCCAAACAAGGAGTCATCCTGATGACCCTGAACTACCGCCTGGGGCGCCTCGGTCATTTTGCCTTCCCGGCGTTAAGTGCGGAGCATCCTGAAGAACCCAAAGGCAGTTATGCCTTCATGGATCAGATCGCTGCTCTTCAATGGGTTCAGCAAAACATTGCAGCGTTTGGCGGCGACCCTAAAAACGTTACCATTTTTGGTTTCTCCGCCGGTGGTGTATCAGTACATTCACTTTTGACCATTCCGGCTGCAAAAGATCTATTCCACAAGGCTATCAGTCATTCTGGCGGTGGCAGAGATGGTGTTTTGACAGGCAGGCCTATTCGTGAAGAAAATATCGATCCACTATATCCCGTTTCAGCGGAAACAATCGGAATCAACTTTGCCCGAAAGCATGGAATAGAGGGCACAGATGCAGCCGCACTGGCTAAACTGCGTGCACTGAGCGTACAGGAGATTGTGGATGGCGGTCAGGAAAATGATGGGGAGGGAGGTCCGCGTATTTATTCGGGCCCCATTCTCGATGGCAAATTTGTAGTAGAAACTGCGGAGAGCGCATACAAGGCAGGCAGGCAGGCACGTGTTCCGCTTATGATCGGGAATAATAGCGCCGAAATAGGTGGGGGTTTTGTTAATGCCAGCAGTTCAAAAGAAGAATTGTTTTCACTGTTCGGTGAACTGAAGGATGAAGCTAAAGCAGCTTATGACACTGATGGTACCAAAGAATTTGGTGAGGTAATTACAAGATTTAACACGGACTGGGTATGGGGAGAGCCGGCACGATTTACGGCAAATTCTTTTACAGCCGTTGGTGAACCGGCCTACATTTTTCTTTTCTCGTACGTACCTGCTGCCATGAAGGAGCGGATGAAGTATGGCCCTGGACACGGAACGGATGTTTCTTTTGTGTTCAACAACCTGGGCACAAGAGGTTTCGGGCCTCCTCCACCCCCACCTACCTCCGAGGACAAAGAGGTTGCCAGGATCATGAACTCATATTGGGCAAACTTCGCCAAAACAGGTGACCCCAACAGCAAAGGACTACCGCTTTGGCCAGATTACAAACCCAAAAAGAATGAGATTCTGGAGATCCAGGCTGATGGTAAACCGGTGGGTAAGCCAGATCCCAGGAAAGCGAGAATGGATGTGATTGAAAAGGCATTTAAGTCATCGAGGGTCAAAATACAATCACGTGGTGGTATTTAACTTCCGCATGTATCTTGTTTCACTAAAGGGCACCACTAAAAACTCGTCGTCATTGCGAGCGATAGCGAAGCAATCTCATTTTCTGTACCGTAAAGGGAGATTGCTTCGGTCGTTCCTTCCTCGCAATGACGATTTGGTTGGGTTTTTAGCGGTGCCCTAAAACAAAAAACGATGATTATGGTAAAAGAAAAGGCAATTGGTATAATCTTGAAATTGACGTCTGGATTTTTTATGATTTTTACACTTATATTTTGTGCATTAGGCCAGGCCAATGCGCAAGATAAGGCGGTAACAAATAAGACATTATCGTTAAAGCAACAAGGCATGATCCCGATTGCGGCCTATACTGCCATTGGAGATCTTGACCAATTAAAAACGGCGCTTAATGAAGGTTTGGATGTCGGATTGACTATAAACGAGACAAAAGAAATAATTGTGCACCTGTACGCTTATTGTGGATTCCCGAGAAGTATTCGTGGATTACAGACGTTTATGGAAGTACTCGATGAGCGAAAAGCCAAAGGAATCATGGATAACCCAGGTGCAGAGGCTTCAACCATTGACGATGATGGTACGAAATATGATCGCGGCAAGGCAAATTTGGAGGAACTGATCGGAAGGCCGATAACCGGACCACAAAGCGGTTATGCGGCATTTGCCCCTGTGATAGAAATTTTTCTGAAAGAGCATTTGTTCGCTGATATTTTTGACCGCGACGTATTGACTTTTGCCGAAAGGGAACTAGTTACTGTATCCGTACTCAGCAGTATAGGCGGTGTTGAGCCGATGTTGCGTTCCCACCTATCCATTTGTCTGAATGTTGGTTTAACTCCAGAACAACTGAATGAATTTGTCGGTATTATTAAAGAGACATCAGGTAAAAAGAAAGCAAAAGCAACTCAAGCAGTTCTTAATGAAGTGCTTAAAAATAGATAGACGGAATTTTTTTATAACATGTAAAAAATAAACATCGATGAAACGCATTTTAAAATACTTACCACTATTAGTTTTAATTACGATTTCTGCTTGTAATATGGATAAAAAATCAAGTGAAATAAGCGCGCAGAATGAATCTGTTTTTCCTAAAGGTGAGCTTTTAAACAGCGAAAATTTTACGGGTACGGTGTATTTAAAAATGATGGGAGCAACGGACAGTACATTACACGTCAGTTATGGCAATGTAACCTTTGAAGAAAAGGCAAGAACAAATTGGCACAAGCATCCAGGAGGACAATTACTTTTTATAACTGAAGGTAAAGGTTATTATCAGGCAAAGGGGCATCCTGCTCAATTATTGCACAAAGGCGATTATGTCGAAGTACCACCAAATGTAGTGCATTGGCATGGTGCCGCTCCCGATAGTAAGTTTGCACACATCGCAGTAAGCTTGAATACTGATTTAGGGGGTGCTATTTGGATAGGCCCCGTTACCGATGATGAATACAATTTTAAAGAATAAAATTTTTTATTAAAGGTTTTAATCATTAATTGGTAAGCCCATTCCCTTCGACGAGGACCGAATGTTGGATTTTGTTAGTTTGGCAGCTTGCTTATGGCTACAACAATATTTACTGCCTGAGCCTAATAAATTTTGCTATACAGCAATATTTGCTTTTTTACGATATCAAATATTTCAACGTTGTAGTTTAAGGTTTCCAGTGCGTTTTGCATAATTTTTCTATTAACAAATCGGGCATTAAACTTTCCGTAGGTGGTGTAAAATACAATTTTTTTGATACCGGAGGCCATCAGTATTTCTGCCTCTTTATCATTGAATTGAAAAGCTAATATTTTATCGAATTCTCCAAATTGGTTCAGTGTATCTTCCTCAACAAATACATTGATCGGAATGTTTTCATTATTATCCAATTCGATTTGGGCCAATCCAATGAATTCATCCAGAAATAATGCATCACTTTGTTTCATAAACATTTTCATAGTGTGGATACCAAATTGAGCATGATCCGCATCAAGCCAAACACCCCATCTTAAAAATGAACTGTCTTTTGGGAAGTTGATAACATAGTGCTCTTTTTCATTGATAGCGTATTGATACTCATAAGACATGTCTTGAGCCAACAGATTTGTGGTAACAAAGAATGCAATTAATAGTAGTAGGTTTTTCATTTTACGGAAAATTATAATGCACGAGTGTTTTTATTCTTATGTAAGTAAGTTCTGCAAACTGAATAAAAGTAACCTACATATATAATTATTTTTATAAATATTTATACATATTCAATAATTCGGAAAAGATATGGTTGGCAATAAATTGGATAATTCTTTGGAGATGC
>JAHEBJ010000005.1 GCA_024642285.1 Sphingobacteriales bacterium | reverse complement strand
ATTTTTCCAATACCCTTCCAGCCAAAAATGTATTCAACAAAAAAAGCGCCGGCGAGCAGCTCGGCAAACCAACCAGTGATGGCGGTAATAACAGGATTTAGAGCATTACGCAATGCATGTTTGAAAATGATTTGCTTTGTGCCCAATCCTTTCGCATAGGCTGTACGGATATAATCCTGGTTGAGGACATCCAGCATAGAACTGCGGGTTAATTGGGTAATGATGGCTAAGGGCCTTATGCCCAATGTAAAGGCAGGCAGGATGAGGTTTTTAAGACTCAGGTATTTCTCTCCTGTTACTTCGTCAATTTCAAACCAACTACCGGTAAGGTTTAACCCGGTATAAGAATGCAATACCACACCAAAAAAATAGGCAATTACTATTGCCATAAAAAATGAGGGTGCCGAAATACCTGCAATACTGGAGAATACGGCTGTTGTATCCAGCCAGCTATCTTTTTTTACAGCAGCTACAACGCCTAAAAAAATACCAATGATGGTTGCAAAGAGCATTGCAGCAAAAGCCAGTATCAATGTGCCGGGCAATGCTTCCATTAAAACTTTACCCACTTCTTTTTTGGTTTGATAACTTTTGCGGAGATAGGGAATTTTTAAACCGAGCTTTTTATCGCCCCCAACAAAAAATCCTTTGAGTTGCTTTTTGCTGATGTCGTCTTTGCTGTGGATGCAAACAGGTGAAACATCATTCAGGTAAAAAACAAATTGTTTCCATTTTGGTTGATCAAGGTAGAGATCGCTGCGTATATTGTCGAGCGTTTTTTTGTCGCCTGTTTGTCCAACAATCATTCTTGCGGGATCGCCAAATCCCTGAAACATGATAAACACCAATACCACCACACCCAAAAGCACCAACAGCGAATACAATATTTTTCTCAGCATTGTGGATGAAGTTTTATCAAGCCATCTATTTCATTTTCTTAAAAAAGTCATCGGCCGCCCATTTGTTTTTTACCACAGGTCCGCTCATTAAAAATATTGTTGGATTAACCCTGGCTGCAGTTTTAATAACGATTCCATCGCTGGTAAAAATGGTTACTGAAGGGTTTTTAATTAATTCCTCAGCTGTTGACGGATCTGACGTTACAACGTAAACAGGTTTGTTATTATTTGCCAGGAAAAGATCAAGCGACTTAATCCATTTTGTATTACCATCAATAAAATCTTTTGCGAACAGCAGGTAGTATTCGCCCTGCTGGTTAAGAATTGCTTCGGTAGAATCATTTTCGTTCTGACTTTTAAGAATAAAGTCGTTGATCAGCGGAATATTATTCTTTCCTTTTTCAATCAACACCTGTTTTCTGTCAACAAATTCCCAGCTGCTATCGGGCAATGCACTTACTGCAAATTCCTTTTCTTCGCCGTTCTTCTTATAAATAAATTTATAGTCAAATTTATCGGGTACAGCGTCTGCTGGCATCTTCCTTAGCTCCCAGATATTGTTTCCCACTTTAAACGGCAGACAATCTTTTACCGGCAGGTGGTGCAGCACATACCACTGCAGACCTAATACCCCAAAAAGCGAAACAAGAAAGACGGATACATTTACTTTATTTGATAACAGCGGTTTGATATATTTTCTGCCAACGAGAATCAGTAAAACCAGGATCAGTAAAACAATATCTTTTGTAAATGTTTGAACAGGGGTAAGCGGAATACAATCACCAAAGCAGCCGCAGGCCCGTATTTTACCACTAAACAACACATAACTGGTGAGGAAAGTAAAGAACAGCATCAGCAGCAACAGCAACCAGGAAACCATCTTGGTACGCCAACCTAATAGTAAAGCAACTCCTAATACAACTTCCAGTGTGATCATTAAAAGCGAAAACATCAATGCCTGGTCATTCAGCCAAAGCATCAGGTTACTCATAATTCCTTCGGCTGCCCAAACTTCAAAAAATTCCTGCATTTTGTAAGCAAGCCCCAGCGGATCAATTGCTTTTACCAATCCTGAAAAAATAAACAATATACCAACCACAATACGGGCAAAGTTTACAAGTAGCTTCATGAATTTGTTTTTAAAAAATAGTTCTCAAAAAATCAGTTGCTATGCAATTCCTCTTCTATCAATATCAGCCCAAACACAGCATAGTTGATGATATCGAAAAAATTAGCATCGATGCCTTCACTTACATTTGTCTTGCCGTCATTTACAAGTATCTGCTTGATTCGCAAAATTTTTGCCAGAATAAGGTCTACAAAACTTTCCTGGCTCATTTGCCGCCAGGCTTCGCCATAATCATGATTCTTATCCTGCATTAATTGTTTGGCGATCGATATCTTATCGTTGTAAAATTGTTCTACTTTTTCGTAAGGCAGGTCCTCTAATTCATCATCATAAATATCAAGCTGAATCAATCCTATTATGCCATAATTAAGAATTCCCTTGAACTCGCTGATGATATCATCTCCTATTTTCTGCAATCCGGTTTCCTGAATATTCCTTATCCGTTTTGCTTTTATATAGATTTGATCCGCTACCGAAATTGTACGGTAAACCCGCCACGATGTGCCGTAGTCTTTTGTCTTCTCCAAAAAAATTGTCTTTGCCGATTTAACGGCCAGGTCATATTGTTCGTTCGTTGTCATTTATCAGTGTGCATTTGTAACTTAGTGCGATATTATCTCAAAAATAATTGAAAATAGGTTGATGAAGAGCATAAACTGTAAAGGAAAATTGTTGAGCCTTGATAATCCAATAGTGATGGGCATTATAAATGCTACTCCCGATTCGTTTTATAAAGGCGATTTACATTTAAACAATGATGAGATTTTATCTTTTGCAAATAAGATGATCGAAGATGGAGCAGCTATAATTGATATTGGTGGGCAAAGCACCAGGCCCGGTAGTGAACGAATTTCTGCTGAAGAAGAAACAGACCGTGTGTTGCCGGTTATTGAAACCATAAAAAAAGAATTCCCAGATTCAATAATATCAATCGATACCTATCATTCAGCAGTTGCAAAAGCTGCAGTAAATGCAGGAGCCTCAATTGTTAATGATATCAGTGCCGGAAATATGGATGAAACAATGCTGGAAACAGTTGCTGCTCTGCATACCGTATATATATGTATGCATATGCAGGGCACTCCTGCGAGTATGCAGAATAATCCAGTATACAACAATGTTGTTTTGGAAGTAGTGGATTTTTTTATACAGAAAATTGCACAGTGCAGGGGTGCAGGAATTAAAGATGTAATAATTGATCCGGGCTTTGGATTCGGGAAAACAATTACTCACAATTTTCAATTGCTGAAAAACCTGCAGCAATTTAGTTTGTTAGATGTACCGGTTCTGGCTGGAATTTCCCGTAAGCGTACAATTTATAAAACGCTTGGAGTAACTGCTGCCGATGCATTGAATGGCTCTACCGTTTTACATACGATGGCCTTGCTTAACGGCGCAAATATTTTAAGGGTGCATGATGTAAAGGAAGCTGTGGAAGCGGTAACATTGTTTAATGCATATAAAAAAGCGCCCTGAGGATTCAGGACGCTGTAAAATATTAAATAAATACGTTGTAATTATTTTTTTGTGGCATTTTGAATACTGTCAGCAGCTTTTTTCTGCAACTCCATCATTTGACGTTGCATTTCTTCCTGCTTAGCTAATACTTCTGCTTCGGTTGTTTTCCCAAGGATATCCATGTCGAAAACCAAAATTTCATTTGGTTTGATCCTGTCGCCGCTTCCATTTGATCCGTAAGCTAAAGGCGATGGAATATAAACAGTTGCCTTAGCACCATTATTCAGCAGAATCAAAGCATCAAGCCAGCCGGGTATAATTCCCGAAAGTTCGCCGATATTTACATCAAGTGGTTGAACATGAGCAAAAGCGGGGTCAACATTAGAGTCAAAAACTCTACCGCTATCTAATGTGCGGCCTGTATAGTTTACTGATACGATATCGTTCTGGTTAAACTTTTCGCCAGTACCTTGTTGTTTTATCGCTACATAAGAACCCCATTTAGATTTTACTGCATTGATATTATTTTTTGCAAAATAATCCTGCAAGATCTTATCGTCAATATCCAACTGTGCTTTTTTAGTTGCCAGGTCTTTTTCAAATTCTTCAAGTTGCTTTTTATAAACTCTTGGCTTGGCCAGTATTTGTTCGGCCTTATTTGCACTGTCGGCTTCCTGCTGCGATTCAAATATGTTTACCATTTTTACAAGCGTGTACAGGTATTTTCCTTTTTTCATAAACTCAGGCATTTCCTGTGGTCTTTCTTTAAAAGCAGTATCAGTAAGTAAACGAATAACAAGACTATCGCCTTTTTTCATCTGGCTGATAATTTTGTAATAGGCCAATGGCGTATTTACCGAATCCAGAATCTGTATGCGTGGCATAATCTCACGGGTATCCAACAACACAGTATCTTTTGTTCCGCCGTAAACTTGTTTTATATGAAGCTGTATATAGTTGCCATAACCAACGGTGGGTCCACTTCCGTTTGATATGATCTTATATTCTATTCCTCCCTCTGCCTTTTTAAAAGCACCCGTACAAGCTGATAAAGCCGATACACATAATACCGATAGATAAAAAAATTGTTTCATTTTGTTTATTTTGTTTTAAAATTAATAACTGCTTAATTGATCTTTATTTTCTTTTATTGCTGCCTTAAATTTTATTATCACTTCTTCCAAAGGTTCTTTATTGAAGCCACCAGCTGCATTAAAATGCCCGCCGCCGTTAAAATATTTCCGGGCAAAACTATTTACGTCAAAATCACCTTTACTTCTGAAAGAACTTTTACGTTCTTCACCCCTGTCAATTATTATGGCAGCTAATTTTATTCCCTGTATGCCAAGTGCATAATTTACCAAACCTTCAGTATCTCCTGTTTTTACGCTGTACTTTATGAGGTCGGCTTGCGGAATGCTGATGAGGGCTGTGTTATACTGGTAAAACACTTCCATGCGGTTGAGTAATACATGTCCAATGAACCTGTACCTGCTTTCCAGAAAATTATCAAACAGCTCCTCATGTACGTGGCTATGTTCAAGTCCTTTTTGCATAAGGTCACTAACCATCAAATGAACATTGGCCGTTGTTGATGTAAATCGAAATGATCCGGTATCAGTCATTACCCCGGCATATAAACATTCGCCGATGGTAGCGTCAATCAAGTCGCCGTTCCCCGAATCAACAATAAGATCGTACACCATTTCGGCGGTAGAGCTTTTAGTGATACTGCTGTTGCCATAAGCAAACATTTCTGTTTGAGGCTCACGGTGATGATCAATAAGGATCCGTTGTCCCTTGGCGGCCAATAATGCAGATTCCATTCTTTTTGTGCGGCTGAGTATATTAAAATCGAGGCAAAATATCCAATCTGCCGCAGCAATCAATTCATCGGCTGAAGACTGTTTTGCTTCGTAATCAATAACTTTTTTAGATCCCGGCATCCAGTTTAAAAAATTTGCCCAGTTGGTTGGAGAAATTACAGTACAACTATGACCTAACTTGTTTAAAAAATGAAATAAAGCAAGCGTGGACCCCATGGCATCACCATCAGGTTTCTGGTGCATGGTAATAACTACCTTTTTAGGATCCTTTAGAAGGGGAAATATGTTCGTAATTGATTGCATAAAGCGGCGCAAAAGTAGGGTAAAACTGCATACCAACCAATTGAATGAATTTAAAGCTTTGTTGCAATATGTTAAATTGGAGAATCACTCCTTTAAACCAATCCAAATTCATCAATCCAAAATCCCCAATCGTTCTTATCTTTGCGGCCTAAAAAAAGAAATATATAATGAGTAACAGAACTTTTACAATGATCAAGCCGGATGCCACCAAAAAAGGACATACCGGAGCCATTTTAGGAATGATAAATGCAGCAGGGTTTAAAATAGTGGCGATGAAGATGACCAAACTAAGTAAAGAAAAAGCAGGCGAATTTTATGCCGTTCATGCTGCCAGGCCTTTTTACGGCGAACTGGTAGAGTTTATGAGCAGTGGCCCTATAACTGCAGCTATCCTGGAAAAAGATAATGCAGTAGAAGATTTCAGAAAATTGATAGGCGCTACAAATCCTGCTGAAGCAGCAGACGGTACTATCCGTAAATTATATGCCGCTTCTATTGGCGAAAACGCTGTACATGGAAGCGATAGTAATGAAAACGCTGCCATAGAAGGCGATTTTTTCTTCAGCAAGTTGGAGCAATTTTAATTTCTATCTTATATTAATTGGCAATGCCCCTGATTACTCAGGGGCATTTGTTTAAATCATGCACAAACAAACTATCGTTAAAATCTTTGGGATTTTGTTAATATTCGGGCAAGATTTTTTTGGTCTGTAGATACAACGTTTATTTAGAATTAATATTGCCTGAAAAGCAGATGGTTTTAAGTAATTGACCGAATACGATAAATACGAGCCCAGTCGTTTACCTATAGCTATCTTTATCTCCTCAAAAAGATTAGTTGTAAATTTGAAGGTAACAAGGATAATAACGATTCTTACGAAAGCTATATGAAGAATATTAAGTTAATTGAAATTCCCTCGGAAATTGGTGCCGGTACAAGAGGTGCAAGTTTAGGTATTGATGCGATTAAAATAGCAGCACTGGATTTTATGAGTAATTTCTTTGTGCATTTTCCATCGGAAAAACTACAGGAGGAAAACAACCTGTTATATGAACCCATTAAGTCGCCTTACGCAAAGCGTATGCATGGTGTGCTCACCGTCAATGAACGAATAAGCAAAGCAGTTGCCGAATCGATTAAAGGCCATTTTTTCCCGGTAATATTAAGCGGCGATCACAGCAATGCCAGCGGAACCATTGCAGGCATTAAAATAGCAAAACCTAAAAGTAAACTGGGAGTGATATGGATTGATGCACATGCCGACCTGCATACGCCTTACACTACTCCATCGGGGAATATGCATGGTATGCCCATGGCAGCATCTATTGCCGAAGATAACATGGAAATGAAAGTGCATGACCTGGATGAAAAAACTGCCAGGCAATGGGAAGAGTTAAAAAACCTGGGAAAAATAAGCCCGAAGGTTTTACCCGAGGATGTTGTTTTTATTTCGCTACGTGATTTTGAGAAAGAAGAAAAACACCTGATTGATAAACATGGGATGAAAGTAATAACCACAGCAGAAGTGCGACGCACAGGTGCCGAAAATGTTTGTCGTAAGGCATTGCGGCATTTGAGTGACTGTACCGATATTTATATCAGCTTTGACGTGGACAGTCTGGATTCTTCTATCTCCAAAGGAACAGGCACGCCGGTGAGCAACGGATTGAAGGAACGTGAAGTAGAAGACCTGATCAGTAAATTTATGATGAACCGTAAGATCTGCTGTTTTGAAATTACCGAAGTAAATCCAACACTCGACAAAGAAAACCTGATGGCTGAAATTGCTTTTAATATTTTACAACGAAGTGTGAATGTCTTAATGATGAACTAAAAATCAAATTACGGATGATGACAAAAGCCTTTACCTTACTGGCCGGTATTATTTTACACTTTGGCGTTTTTGGTCAAACCAAAGATTTTTATGAAAAAGAATTGAAAGCCTACCAGAAAAATTATGTAGCCAACCATGAAGTAGTTACCGGTAAAAAAGAAAAGCGACAGTTTCACTTCTACCCTGTTAGCAACAAATACAATGTAAGCTGCGCATTTGAAAGGATAATAGACACGGTTGGTTTTACCATGACTACATCTGCCAAAACATTGAAACATTATTTCAAATACGGCAGGCTTGATTTTATCATAGATGATAAAGAGTACTTGTTATTTGTTTATCAGAGTAAAGACCTGATGCAAACCGAAAAATACCGCAATTATTTATTTGTGCCATTTACCGATGCAACAAGCGGCGATGAAACTTATGGAAGCGGCCGTTACCTTGAATTTTTTATTAATGATATTTATAACAATACTGTTCAGCTTGATTTCAACAAAGCTTATAATCCTTATTGTGCGTATTCGCCAAACTACAAATGTCCCATTCCGCCAAAAGAAAATTTTTTACCCGTAGCCATTAAGGCTGGTGAAATGAATTTTGGAAAAGGTCACTGATCATGCAAAACACCAGCCAGCTTTTAATGATTCGGCCGGTTAATTTTGGGTTTAATGCTCAAACAGCCGTCAACAACAGTTTTCAAAAAAACATTGAAGGAAACGTACAGCAGGCAGCTTTAATTGAATTTGACCGGTTGGTTGCAGTACTCAGGGATAATAAAGTTGATGTTACTATTGTTGAAGATTCGGCTGATCCCTCAACACCCGATTCCATTTTTCCAAACAACTGGATCTCATTTCATGCAGATGGCCGCTTAGCGCTTTATCCCATGTTCGCCAAAAACCGCCGTCAGGAAAGAAAATCAGCAGTACTTGAAACGATCAATGAAAATTTCATAGTTAAGGACACCCTTGACCTGAGTGCTTATGAACAGGAATCTGTGTATCTGGAAGGAACGGGCAGTATGGTGCTTGATAGAGAGAATAAAATTGCTTATGCCTGCTTATCGCCAAGAACAGATGAAATGCTGTTGAATAAATTTTGCGGCATTTTTGGATATGAACCGGTAACCTTTCGTTCAATTGATGATAAAGGTGCAGCTATTTATCATACCAATGTGATGATGTGCGTGGCCAAAACATTTGCTGTTGTTTGTCTTCAGTCAATATCAGATGCCGGCGAAAGAAAAAAACTTGTTGACTCTTTTGTAAAAACCAAAAAGGAGATGGTTGAAATATCAGCTAAGCAAATGAACAGTTTTGCAGGCAATATGTTGCAGGTTGTAAACAGCGATGGTGAAGTCATTCTTGTCATGTCATCGCAGGCTTTTCAATCCCTTTCACCTGCACAGGTTGAAATTCTGGAAAAGCATAATCGTATCATTCATTCTTCTTTGAATACTGTTGAATCGGCCGGTGGTGGCAGCGCCCGCTGTATGATGGCAGAGGTTTTTTTAAACAAAAAAAACGGGAGATAAACTCCCGGTATTAACTTAAAATATCAATCGCAAAAAAACTAAGTTCATTTTACATTCCCATATCGCCTTTCTTGTGCCTTAAACTGTTAAGCGATGGATCTATTTCAATTGCTTTATCACACATTTGCTGGCCACGTGATACTTCGCCTTTCTTTTGAAAACAAAGTCCAGCCTGGTATAATGCCTTCCCGTCTTTCATATCCATCTCCATCAGTTTTTGGCAATAGTTCAGGCATTTATCGTACGCTTTGCTATCGTAAAACGCCTGGGCAGCATCACGCAATAATTCCTTGTTACCAGGTTTACGAGCAATAATCTGGCTGATTAGTATCTCGCCATTAGCTACATCGCCTGCATAAATATATGCAAATCCCAGGTTTTCATTAAAATCATTGGTACGGTTTATTCCATGCTCTGCGGCCTTTAGAAAACTGGCAACAGAATTTTTGAAGTTATTGTTATTGTAATAAAGTAGCCCCAGTTCTAAATGCCATTTGGCTTTGGTTTCTTCCAGTTGAAGTGCTTTAACATAGTAAGGAATTGCTTTTCCTTCAAGTCCCATTTCAAGATAAGTTCTGGCAAGCGTATAGGTAACTTCAGCGTCCATTGGGTTCTTTTCTACCAGTGTCAGCAACATTTTCTCGGCACTGCCATAATCTTCCATCTGGAAATACGACATGGCAATAACACGGTCTTTGTCGCCGCAGGTTTTGCATTGTTTGGCAATGTCAACAGCTTTTTCAAACTGGCGGTAGTTGAAGTATAATTCCATCAACTCAATAAGTGCCGACTCGTTGTTTTTATCCAGCTCAAAAGCTCTTACAAAATTCGCCTTCGACTCATCGGTACGCCGCATTTCTTTGTTTACTCTTCCATTCTCTACAAAAGCTTCGATGTAATTAGGATTTAACTTAATGGCCTGTTCAAAATAATTTGACGCAACCAGGTAGCGTTTGGCTGTCTTTTCTTCAATTCCTTTGTTAAAATAGTAAGTAGCGCTGTCGTTTGCCTGCAAGCGTGTTGAAATAGATACAAACAGCACCAACAGTGTAATGGTGTTTTTCATAGAATGTGGTTAGGTACAGATTTATCTCAATTACCGGAATATTACTCCTCCTAACGCTGGAAGATGAACTTTTATTTCATAAATCTGCCTTTTTTTATCAACCAATTTTATTTCGGGAGAAGGGTTGAAAACTTTTCCGGCGCCCCAGTATTTTTCAGCATCGCTATTGAAGATCTCCGTCCAGCTTGCCTTTCCTTTTACCTTAACGACCCAATCCCGTCGTACTACGGGTGTCATATTCAAAATGACGAGTATATTGTCTTTTTTCTTCTTACCTTTTCGCATATACACAATCACTGATTCGGGCCTATGATCAAGATCAACCCATTGAAAGCCTTTTGGATCAAACTGCAACTCATATAACGCTGGTTCTTTTCTGTAAAGCTGATTCAAGTCTATAACACAATCCTGCATTTGCTGATGGCAATCAAATTTCAACAGCGGCCATTCAAGTTCTGTTTTATAATTCCATTCGGTTGTTTGAGCAAACTCATTTCCCATAAACAAAAGTTTTGCTCCTGGATGGGTAAACATGTAGGTATATAAAAGGCGCAGGTTTGCAAATTTCTGCCATTCATCGCCGGGCATTTTATAAACCATCGGACTCTTGCCGTGAACAACTTCATCATGGCTAAACGGCAACATAAAATTCTCGTCGTAGTAATACATCATGCTGAAAGAAAACTTATCCTGCTGAAACTGCCGCATGATGGGATCCATCTTAAAGTAGTCCAATGTATCATGCATCCAGCCCATCATCCACTTCATTCCAAAACCCAAGCCACCTTCAGTTGTTGGTTTGGAAATTTTAGGCCAGTCGCTGGCTTCTTCTGCAATAGTTTGCACATCAGGGAAATCACGATAAACGGTTTCATTAAATTGTTTAATGAATTCAATCGCTTCAAGGTTTCCGTTGCCGCCGAATTTATTGGGTTTCCATTGTCCTTCTTTTCGGGAATAATCCAGGCGAAGTACAGAGTTTACTGCATCAACTCTTAACCCGTCCACATGAAACTGATCGAGCCAGAATCTTGCACTGCTGATCAAAAACGACCGGACTTCTCCCCTTTCATAATTAAAAATATAACTGTTCCAGTCGGGGTGATAACCCTTTTGCATATCGCCATACTCATAGGTATGCGTTCCATCAAACATAAAAAGGCCATGTGCATCGTAAGGGAAATGCGATGGCACCCAGTCGAGAATAACGCCAATATCCTCCTGATGAAAAGCGTCAACAAGATCTCTGAAGTCATCCGGAGTTCCAAAACGGGAAGTAGCAGCAAAATAGCCGGTGCCCTGGTACCCCCAACTTCCGTCGAACGGAAATTCCATAACAGGCATTAACTCCACATGAGTAAATCCCATTTTCTTAACATATGGCACCAGGTGCTCTTTAAGTTGAACATAACTGTTGAAACTTTCTTCGTCGGTTTTTACGGGCCGCATCCAGCTGCCCATATGCACTTCGTAAACACTCCATGGCGCTTTAAGCGAGTTGTGCTTTTTTCTTTTCCGCATCCATGCAGCATCCTTCCATTTATGCTCGCTGGTCCAGCTGAGAGAAGCGGTTGCAGGTCTCAGTTCGCTAAACTGGCCGTAAGGATCTGCTTTTTTTGTTTCGGCGCCTTTAAAGCCTTTGATATAATATTTGTAGGCATCGCCTTTTTTAAAATGTGGAATAAATCCTTCCCATATTCCCGATTTGTCCAGCCGCACAAACAACGGATGAAGTCTATTTTTCCAGCCATTAAAATTGCCTAGAACCGAAACCCGGCTGGCATTTGGCGCCCACACAGCAAAATAAAACCCGGGTGTATTCAATACTACCCTGTAGTGACTACCAAATTTTTCATACCCATTGTAAAAGGTACCGTTGCGGAAGTTGGTAATGTCCTCATCGGTGAACAAAGAATAATTCCAAACCGGTTTTTTGGAATCAACAAAATGTTCATCCTCATATTTTGGAACAACAGCTACCGCTTTATCCTTTTTATTTGGGCTGCTGTTTTTTGCCAATTGTCTTTTGTTTGCTGCCATTTATATAAATAGCTTTAAGTAAGCGCTTTTAAATATTGAAATTTAAATTAACGTAATTTTACGACAAGATAATAAGTCTGTCACATTTAAATCCACCAACTTTAATATTGACTTCTTATTGCAACTTAACTGTTCAATGCCTAAGCTAACTTTTATTTTACTTTTAACCTTATTTGCGTTTGTAAATGTTCAGGCACAAACTGTTTCCCTATCGGGGAAGGTGGAAGATACCCTGCAAAACAAACCGGTTCAAAATGCGGTGATTGCTATGTTGCATACACAGGATTCGATTTTATATAAATTTACGAGGACGGATGTAAATGGTAAATTTTCCATCGGCAACATAAAAGCAGGAGAATATATCATCATGAGTACACATCCTTATTTTGCGGATGTGATAATGACTGAAAGCGTTACTCAGGCTCAATCTAGAATTCCACTCATTGCACTCACCTCCAAAAGCAAATTACTGGAAGAAGTAATTATTAAGAGCGGAACACCAATAAAAATAAAGGGCGACACAACTATTTACACTGCCGACAGCTTCAGGGTAAGAGCAGGAGCCAATGTGGAAGAGCTTTTGAAAAAACTTCCGGGCATACAGGTTGATAAAGACGGTAAGATTACCGCCATGGGCGAACAGGTAAAAAAAGTTTTAGTTGATGGCGAAGAGTTTTTTGGTGATGACCCCGGCATTGCTACAAAAAATTTAAGAGCCGATGTAGTGAAAGAAGTGGAAGTGTATGATAAAAAAAGTGACCAGGCAACGTTTACAGGTATTGATGACGGCATAAAAGATAAAACCATCAATCTTAAATTGAAGGACAATGCTAAAAAGGGATATTTTGGCAAAGCCGAAGCTGGCACAGATTTCAGCAACTATTATAATAACAGTATTATGGTCAATGCATTTAAAGGAAAACGTAAGTTGGCCGGCTATGGGATAATGAGCAATACCGGTCAGACCAATTTAGACTGGAGGGATAATCAGAATTATGGGAGCGACAATTCAAATGTGGAGATGATGGATGATGGAGGCGTAATGATTACGAATTCTGGTGATGATGACAGCTACTATAACGGCCGTGGTGGTATTCCACAGAACTGGAATGGCGGTTTGCATTACAGTAATAAATTCAATAACAGTAAACAGTCGGTAAATGCAGGTTATAAAATTACCAAAGTAAACAGCCCGAATACCCAGCAAAACTTCACTACAAATTTTACCGGCGACTCTTCATTCAATTCTAATAGTGTAACAGAAGGCTTTTCAACAAAACTGAAACAAAGTCTGAACCTTACATTTGAAGCCAATATCGATTCGAACAACTCTATAAAATTTACAGCAAGAGGAAATTTAAACAATACAAAAACAAACAGTAATTATACCCAGGAGTCAATTAGTGATAAAAATTCACCAATTAATAATATTATCCGCAACACCAACAGTGATGTAGATAATTCATCTCTGAATTCAGCCCTGTTGTGGAAACATAAGTTTAAAAAACAAGGCCGCACGTTAACCGCTAATCTGGCCTACAACCTGGTGGATTCGAAAAACGAAAACTTTCTGTATTCCGAAAACGATTATTATTTTGGCGGAACACCAACTTATAACGATACCATTGACCAAAAAAATATAAGGAATGACAACACCAATACCATCTCGGCAAATATTACGTATACCGAGCCACTGTCGAAAGAATGGTTTTTGTCATTTACATACATGTACAGTTATTCGGCTAATAAAAACGACCGACTGAGTTTTTCGAAAGACATCAATTCAAAATACATTACACCTGTTGATTCGCTGACAAATTCGTTTTTGTTTAACCAATCCAATAACCGACCGGGTGCAAGTGTGAGGTACGTTGCAAAGCAATACAATTTTAGCGTGGGTACGTCAGTTTCGTTGAGTCATTTTGAACAGGATAACCTTACAACAGGATTAGTGCGGAAATATAATTTTACCAACTTCTTCCCCTCAGCTACCTTGTTTATTAAGTTAAAAGGATATGCAGGTGTAAGGCTTAATTATAACGGAAACACCACTGCTCCAACAATTAATCAACTTCAGCCAATTGTTGATAACACCGACCAGTTGAACCAGTACATTGGCAATCCGGATTTGAACCAATCTTTTACCCACTCAATTAATATGAATTATAATTTTTACAATGTGCTTCAGGAAAAAGGACTGTGGGTAGGCATTTATGGAAATATTACACAGGATGCATTTGTGAACGAGCGAACCCTTGATAATTTTGGTAAATCAACTTACAAAACAGTAAATGCTGATGGCAATTTTTACTTTAGCTTGTATTCAAACTATAATTTCAAAATTAAAAAACACAATATTAAGCTAACTATCGGCCCTAACATAAACCTGGCAAGAATGGTATCATTCTTTAATGGTCAAAAGGCATTTAACACAAATTCAACTTACAGTTTGAATTTCGGTGTTAGTAAAGAAAAAGAGAATAAATATGAGGTATCCATTAATCCCGGAATAAGCCGTGTGAATTCCAAAAGCACTTTAAATTCCGATGCACTTGCCAATTACTGGCAGGTATCTTCAAATGTAGATTTAAAAATAACACTTCCTGCGAAATTCAGAATAGAAACTGATGTAAACTTTCGTGCCAAACAAGTTGATCCACGTTTCCCAACAAAGAATAGTTTTACCATATGGAACGCAGCATTGAAAAGGAGTTTCCTAAAAAATGCGTTGGAAGCATCTGTATCCGTCAACGACATATTGAATGAACGCAGAGGATACGAAAGATCTTTTACGGAATTTCGTTACTCCGAATCTTTTTATACTACATTGAAGAGATTCTGGATGCTGACCGTAACCTGGAATTTTTCGAAAAACGGGGCTCCTGCAAAAGGGTTCTTCTAATAAATAATTTATGAGATACATCATTATATTAATTGCTGTAATTACCTGTACCAGTTCGCAAGCGCAAAATTTCATTGACAAAGGGCTGATTGAATATACCGTGGTAGTGAACAATCATAAAGCCATGGGTGAAAGCCAATTTGCAGAAATGTTTAAAGATAAAATTTCAAAATTATCAACAAGCTATTATCAACTTACGTTTAATAACGGCAAAGGTATCTACCTGTTTAACCGTAAAGAGGAGAAAGCAAAATCGCTATTTGGGAATGATGCAGGTGAAGAGGCGATCTGGTACAGCGATTATGAAAATGAAAAGTTCATTCAGCAGAAAAATATTTTTGGCGATACTTATATTCTGTCCGACAGCCTGTTGACCATCGATTGGAAAATGACCAACGAGAGCCGTAACATTGCCGGATTTAACTGCCGAAAAGCGGTAGGTGTTTTATTTGACAGTGTTTATGTTTTTGCTTTTTATACCGATGAGATAATGGTCAGCGGCGGGCCGATGGGAATTCATGGATTACCCGGAATGATTCTGGGGATCACTATTCCACGTATGTACAGCAGTTGGGTGGCAAACAAGATCATTGTCAACGGAGTTAATTATGCTATTATTGTTCCTCCGGGAAAGGGCAAAAAGAAAAAACCCAAAGAGCTTGAAAGCACTATACTGAATGCAACAAAAGACTGGGGATCTTACGGTCAACAGGCCGTATGGAATATGTTCTTATAAACAGTTTGTCTTAGATTGTAAACCCATCCGGTATGATGGCTCTTTTCTTTACCACCACAATTCCGTCTTTTACGGCATACAATGCATGATCGATATCTTCTAAATGAGGCCCACCTTTTATCGTCACATCATTTCCAATTCTGCAATCCTTATCCAGCAACACTTTTTCAATATGGCATCTTTCGCCAATTCCCAACTTAGGAATTCCTCTCTCAAGAGAGTGAGCCATTTCGGCAATGGTTTCATAATAATCGCATCCCATCAGGTATGAATCGAGTATCACCGTATCAACGCCAATTCGGGTACGAATACCAATAACGCTGTTGACAATTTTGGAGGCATGAATAATTGAACCTTCCGCAAGAATGCTGCTTACGACCTGCGTGTTGGCGATCTTCATGGGTGGCAGCATACGTGCCCTGCTAAATATAGCTTTGGTATTATCAAATAAATTAAACGGAGGTATCTCTAACGTTAAAGCAAGGTTAGCTTCATAAAATGAGTAAATATTTCCAATATCTGTCCAATATCCATCGTATTGGTAGCTCACAACTTTTTGCTTATTAATTGAGGCCGGTATGATCTCCTTGCCAAAATCAGTTGCATCTTTTTTTTCTACCAGTAATTGGTCGAACAAAAATTTGCGGTTGAAAATATAAATACCCATCGATGCCAGGTATTTTCTCCCCTGTTCTTTCATTTCTTCACCCGTATCACTCTCCCAATCAGGTAATAATTCCTTTGCCGGTTTTTCTATAAAAGAAGTGATAAAATTGTCGTTATTAGTCTTTAAAACACCAAACTCGGGGGCTTCCCTGTCGCCAACAGGAATGGTGGCGATTGAAATATCGGCGCCTTTATCAATATGGTTTTGAAACATTTCCCTAAAATCCATCTGGTATAATTGATCGCCACTTAAAATGAGTACGTATTCAAAATCGTTGTTGCCAATATGTTTTAGCGATTGTCTTACAGCATCTGCCGTACCCTGGAACCAGCCCAAACTGTCGGGAGTTTGTTCGGCAGCCAGGATATCTACGAAACCACTGCTGAAATTACTGAACTGGTAAGCATTTTTTATATGCTTGTTCAGCGATGCAGAGTTGTACTGTGTTAGCACAAACATGCGATTGATATCTGAATTGATACAATTGGAAATAGGAATATCAACAAGCCGGTATTTACCGCCAATCGGTACCGCAGGTTTACTTCGGGTTGATGTGAGAGGGTATAAACGACTTCCTGCACCGCCACCTAATATTACAGCCACTATTGATTTACTGATCATAAAAATTAAATTAATTGTGTTGCTTTATATAAAGCAATATATTTTTCTGCACTTTTTTCCCAACTGTTATCGATCTTCATAATCTGGTTACGAATTTCGGTCATTTTTTCTTTATCATCGTACAATTCTACTGCTCTGTGAATAGAGTAAGTAATATCCCAAACAGCAGCATTATTAAACCTTATGCCAAACCCTTTTTCCTCTCCAAAATCAACAACCGTATCTTTTAAACCTCCGGTGCTGCGCACAATGGGAATGGTACCATACCGCAGTGCATACATCTGGTTAAGGCCGCAGGGCTCTACCCTGCTGGGCATCAAAATAAAATCAGCACCGGCATACATCTGGTGACTGAGCTTTTCGTTGTAACCGATCTTTGCATTATAAAACCCTGTAAAATTTCCAATTAATCCTTCTAACTGATTTTCAATGTTTGTATTGCCGCTACCTAAAACTAAAAAGTTCATTTTATTACCCAGCTGATTCAGCGAATCATATATAGCCCGTGGCAAAAGATCGGCAGCTTTATCAGCAACCAACCGGCCAATAAAAACAAACAGAGGTTTTTTTACGTCAAGATTAAAATCCTTACAAAGTTTTTTCTTGTTCAGCAATTTCCCTGCGGCAGCATCTTCTGCCGAAAAATTATCAAGTATGTAAGTATCTGATGCAGGATCCCACACCTTGGTATCAATACCATTTAAAATTCCTGAGCATTTCAATTTTTCACTTACAAATAATTCCTCCAGGCCATTTGCATCTGTGGTCAGTTCTTCCATATAGCTCGGACTAACTGTGGTTACCCTGTCGGCACATTTTACTGCACAGGCAAGCGGGTTAATCATATTGTCCCAGTCCAGCAATCCCCACTGCCAGGTATCCCAGTCAGGAATATAATTACTATTATCCCAACTCATCCAGCCCTGGTATTGAGCGTTATGAATAGTAAGCACTGTTGGTATTTCTGAAAGATGCTTGTACGCAAAACAATGTCTCATCATAAACGGAATTAGCCCTGTATGATGATCGTGAATATGCACTACATCCGGCCGGTGCTCCCAATGCGATAACCAGTCCACTACTGATATCTGGAAGGCAGTGAAGCGTTCCGTATCATCATCGTAGCTGTACACATTTTCACGGTCCAGGAGTCCGTAAATATCTACGCAGTAAAGATCGAAATCAAGTTTATTGGTTTTTTCTTTAATGATGGTATAATCTAAATACCTGTCGCCCATGTTGATACTACCCTTATGTTCTACTGTCCATTCATTCTCATACAAAAATTTAGTGCGGTGCATAGGTACCACCACTTTTGCAATATTCCCCAGCTCCTGTTGATATTTAGGTAACGTGCCAACCACGTCAGCCAATCCGCCAACTTTAGCATAAGGGTAACACTCGGCACTTACATGTAATATCTCCATTAATTTTTTATTGGGGTTTCAATTTACCACTCATTTTGTTGTTAACCAATTAAAACGAAAATTTTTCAACCTGACTAAATTATTATAATTTCAAGCTCTTAAAAAAAACAACCATATGCCAACTGAACAAAATGATGTAATAACTAACGATGTGAAATCAGCATCCGTACCCACCAATTACGGCGCTCTGGGAACTTTAGTAACGGTTTTCTTTTTCTGGGGATTTATTGCTGCTGGCAACAGCGTGTTCATTCCTTTTTGTAAACACTATTTTAAACTCGATCAGTTTCAAAGTCAGTTGATCGACTTTGCTTTTTATACTGCTTATTATATTGGAGCATTGGCCCTGTTTGCTTATGGTGCTTTTGGCGGTAAGGACCTTGTTGGAAAATGGGGTTACAAAAAAAGTATTGTGTATGGTTTATTGTTCAGTGCTTTAGGTGCAGCAGCTATGATCATTGCCGTAAATGCAAACACATTTGCAGGTATGCTGGTGGGATTGTTTATTGTAGCATTAGGATTTTCGTTGCAGCAAACCGCGGCGCAACCATTTGCCATTTCGCTTGGCGATCCTGCGACGGGTACAAGCCGTGTAAATTTAGGTGGAGGAATAAATTCATTTGGTACCACCATCGGCCCAATTGTAGTTGCCTTTGCATTGTTTGGCACAACAGCAGCTGTTACCGATGAACAGATAGCCGGGTTAAGCCTGAGTAAGGTTATCATATTATATAGTTGCGTAGGTGCTTTATTTATTGGAGCGGCAGCCTTATTTTATTTTTCAAAGAAAGTTCCTGCGGGGATATCACTTGAAAAAGTTGAGAGTGCACCAAAAGCCTTGTACACATTACTAATCATGACCGGTTTACTCATCATCATGTTTGCACCTGTGTTCAACAGTTATAAAGTTGATTTGGCCAATGCACCGGAAGCCGAGGTACACGCCATGAACATGTACAGGATGAAATGGTTGATGGGCGCACTGGCAGTTGTAGTTGTTGGATTATTATTTGCAAACCTGAGCGCCAAAAAAAGCAGCATAGGATGGGGAGCTATGCAATACCCTCAATTAGTATTAGGCATGCTTGCCATTTTTGTATACGTAGGTGTAGAAGTTGCAATTGGCAGCAACCTCAGCGAATTACTAAAGCAGGAAGAATTTGGAGGAATCTCCTCATCCGAAGCTGCAAAATATATTTCGATGTACTGGGGAAGTTTGATGATCGGACGTTGGGCAGGTGCTGTAAGTGCCTTTAAACTTTCTGATAAAACAAAATTATTGTTACAAATCATTGTACCCTTAATAGCTTTCCTTGTTATAATTGGCGTTAATACTGTTGCTCAGTACAATATGACGCCGCTTTATTATTATGTGGTTTGTGTGTTGATTCAGATCGCTGCATTTTACGTTAGCAAGGACAAACCGGCCCGAACACTGATGATCTTTGGTATTTTAGGTTTAACCGCCATGGTTATCGGAACCCAAACAACCGGTATGATCTCGATATACGCATTTTTAAGTGGAGGTTTATTTTGCTCGATCATGTGGCCATGTATTTTCACTTTATCAATCGCAGGCCTCGGAAAATATACTACGGAAGGTTCAGCATTTTTAATTATGATGATACTTGGTGGAGGAATTATCCCACCGATTCAGGGCAAACTGGCTGACGTTATGGGAATTCATCAATCCTATTGGGTTTGCGCTGTCTGTTTTGCTTACCTGGCATTTTTTGCCGCAGTGGTTAAAGGTATTTTGAAAAAACAGGGTATTGACTATGATGCACAGGTTGATAGTGCAGGACACTAACCAGGACATAAAAGAAGAATTGATATGAATAAGCAATTGGCAATAGGAATAGATATCGGCGGTACCAATACCGTTTTTGGAATTGTTGATGCCCGTGGAGATATTATGTATCGTGGAGCCTTGTCAACTTCCACAAATGAAAGGATTGAGGAGTTTATTGATGATCTGTATGAAGCGATAAAACCAGCGATTGAAAAAGCCGGAGGTATTGAGAAAATAAAAGGAATCGGAATTGGAGCACCAAACGGAAATTATTACAAAGGCACCATTGAATATGCTCCTAATCTGAACTGGAAGGGTGTTATTCCACTCACTGAATTGATATCAAAAAAATTTAAAGTGCCATCTGCATTAACAAACGATGCCAATGCGGCCGCTGTTGGTGAAATGATGTATGGTGCAGCCAGGGGAATGAAGGATTTTATCATGATTACACTTGGAACCGGTGTGGGCAGTGGCATTGTCGCAAATGGACAGTTAATTTACGGCCATGATGGTTTTGCAGGCGAACTGGGGCATACCATTGTACTGCCGGGCGGTAGGCTACACTGGGGTACCGGCGCACTTGGTTCATTGGAAGCCTACGCTTCCGCTACGGGTGTTGTTTTAACTGCGAAAGAATTTCTGGCAGCAAGAAAAGATGAAGCCAGTTTATTAAGAGATATATCTGAAGAGCAATTGAATTCAAAAGCAGTTTATGATGCGGCTATTAAAATGGACAAAATTGCAATGGAAGTATATGAAATAACCGGTAAAATATTAGGAATGGCACTTGCCAATTTTGTTATGTTCAGTAGTCCTGAGGCCATCATTTTATTTGGAGGATTAACCAAAGCCGGAAACCTTATCCTTGATCCAACCAGAGAACATATGGAGAAGAACCTGTTGCCCATTTTTCAGAATAAAGTGAAATTGATCTTTAGTCAGCTTAATGAATCGGATGCAGCAATACTAGGTGCCAGCGCTTTGGTTTGGGAGCTAAAAAACGAATAAATCTAAATCGAATAATAAACAGAGAGCCGGTCAATCGACCGGCTCTTATCATAGGACCTTTATGGTAATTATTTTATTCTTAAAACCGGTCTTAATTTATAATCGCCGTTACCTTCTTTTTTAACTGACAAGGCAGCATCAAAATCAATAATTATAGTTTCAAGCGTTTCCTGAAGTTTTTTACTCACTTTAATTTTCAATCCCGATTCTGATCCACTTGGAATTACAAGCGGGTAAACAATTCCTCCGTCAACAACAGTATTGTTATTGCCAAGTATTAACCTGATCTCTTTTATGATCTGTGTTGGGAAGGCACCTGTTGCCAATAAAGTATCTACACCATTGGTATAATCAAGTAAATTATAAATGCCGGGTGTTGTAACGAGTGTTACCCAACCTGTATTGGTTGAATCATCGGAAAATTTAACCCGTACGTCTCTGATATCAACATTCACTTCATCAAAATGAGTTGGCGCATCTGTCAATCGCACGTGCAAAGTAGAAGTTTGACCATCATCAGTAGATGCATCTTTTGTACACGAAATAAATACGATTGTAAATACAGATATAAGCAAGGCTGAAAAAAGAATAGATTTCATTATTGTTATTTTTTTTAATTAGCAACAGAAATAACCGTGCCAAATAGAGAGATTGTGACTAAAATTTTCACACATAATTACTTTTTGCTGATTAAAAAAACGGCGGGCACAGCACGCTGTCCAGTCTTATCGCTGGGTTCAATAGTTTCCTTTCCATTTATAAGCATACAACTACTTCCACCTCCATCTAAGTTTAACGCTTCAATACATCCCAATTCAATCAATAGTTTTGCCTCTTGTTCTAAAGTTGCACCTTCTGCAATACTCGGAAACCTGCCCTGAATAACCATAATGATGAGATAACCGTCGCTTGTATAACCCATGCAGGTACGGGGATGCTTATCATTTATTGCTTTTCCAGTGAATTTTAGTTCTTCTTCGTTGGTGATTCTTAACTCTCCATTCTGAACCAGAACGGGCCCTCCACCTACTGCCGACTTCATCTTCCATTTCTTAAATACCGGAGTCATCTTATTACTATGCATGTAACTGAAATAACTATTTTTAATTGACTCAAAGGAAAAGTGATTTGTTGAATCTTTTATGACATTTTGTTGCATTTGAGTTGCATAAGAATATTTCAAGGCAGAATCGGTATAAAGCCATGCCACATCGGCATTTCGTTTTCGATCAATACCCAATGCACTTCCTATCGAATGTTTGAATTGAAGCGTATCCTTACCTCTTAGTGGAATTGAATGCACGTTGTAAGCAACAAGTTTTCCGTCCTTGATTACTACATTAAGATTCTGGTTGGTAGAAAAACTAAAAAAAGTGCTATTCACAACAACCAGCGGCCTGCTGTTTTTTTCATAAAATTGCCCGGGCGTTAATCGCCTGCCAAGTGATGTATCTGCAGTGTAGACAAGATTTTTATCTTTCAGCTTTGCTTTTATGAAATACGCAATAAAGGGTTTTCCGTCTATAGAATCAGACGTTTTAAAAACCTGAAGTGCAGCAGGAAGCGGAGCGTAGTCGGCGCTCACGTTTTTCCAATTGACTTGTGCGTCGCAGCATGAAGATGGTAACAGCAAGAACACAAAAATACTTTTCGGAATAAACAACAGGAGCTTCAGTTATATGAGTTTTAAGTTTTCAAACATTTGGCCTGTGAAGAATGAAGCACTAATCTTTTTCTGACAACCATTTTTTTCTGCCATAGCCTGGTATCACGTGTTTTTCACTATGGTAAGATGAACGCACAAGCGGTCCGCTTTCTACATAATCCAAACCCAGCTCATATCCAATCTCTCTAAACTCAGCAAATTCATCAGGATGAACGAAACGTGCAACAGGCAAATGTTTTTTAGTTGGCTGAAGGTATTGACCTATCGTTACTACATCAACTCCGTTTGCTTTCAGATCCTTCATTGTTTGAATTACTTCTTCCTTCTCCTCTCCAAGTCCCAACATGATGCCGCTCTTGGTACGCATGCCACCTTCATGCAGAATCTTAAGGGTTTCCATACTTCTCCAGTATTTCGCCTGAATACGCACCTGCCGGGTAAGGCGCTCAGTAGTTTCAATATTATGGCTCACCACTTCGGGTGCAGCATCAATAACACGTTGTATGTTTTCTTTTTCTGCCTTAAAATCGGGAATCAAAGTTTCTAAGGTAGTTGCAGGATTAAGGGCTTTAATTGCTTTAATCGTATTGTGCCAGATAATGGAACCGCCATCCTTAATTTCATCCCTGTCGACCGAAGTGATTACCGCATGCTTAACTTTCATCAGATTAATGGCTTCGGCCACACGTTGCGGTTCATCCCAGTCAACTTCCAAAGGACGGCCGGTTGCAACATTGCAAAAACCACAACTGCGGGTACAAATATTACCAAGTATCATAAAAGTTGCCGTGCCTTCGCCCCAGCACTCACCCATGTTAGGACAATTACCGCTTTCGCAGATGGTATGCAGTTTATGTGTGTCAACAAGTTTACGCACATGGCGGTATTCCTCTCCTATGGGAAGCTTAACCCGCAGCCAATCAGGCTTCTTAGGCTTTTGTTCTATTATTCCGTCAATAACGGGTAATTCTATCATGTAATGAAATTCAAATTTGTACCAAATGCTTTGCTTATTTTCTTTTTCCAAACAGCAATGCAAAATAAGCACCAAAGAATAATTGTTTTTCTTTATTATAGACCATCTGTGGAATCTTCTTTGTATAAAATTCGGCGGTTACCCCTACTTCAATGGCGGTCAACAGATCATTGTATCTGCCGTAATCAAATCTTACTGCAGGTTTCAGGTACAGGCCGGGAGTTAATTTTAAATTGTTCCATCCTCTTCCCAAACCTGGTCCCGAAGGATTCAGCCCGGTAGGATCAGCAAAAATTAAACTGTCTGGCGAATCATACCTGATAAATCTGCGTCCTTCAACAGGATCATCTACCTCCATTTCATAAGCTCTCAAAAAACCCAAACTTATTCCTCCTCCAAGGTTGGCTGTTATGCTCACTCCATTTTTATTGCTCTTATTGGCAAGTAAAAATTGCTTCTGCACCCCCAATTTAACCGGGTAGAAAAAATTGATCTTACCATAAATAACCGGCGTAGATTGAACAAAAGGATTGCTTTGTTTTTCCTCTTTCTGGTGTTTACGCTCGGTAATTTCAATCTGAAAAACAGTGGCACTCTTAACCGACTTGGCATATCCTTTCTCAAAGGAAATACCATACCCGTCATTGTTTAATTTAAAACCAAATGCATAATGTTTGTGGTAAGCAATAACACCTTCCTCTTCTGCCCTTATCATAGCATTAATCTTAGCCCGCTTCTGCTCTTTCTTGAGTTGTTTGCTGGATTTTTTCGGCTCCTGTGCCTGCGTAGAAAAACCAATAGATACCGCAGCTATTAAAATCATTAATGTCTTCATGTAAATCGTTTACCGGCCAAAATTATGAAAAAAAAAGTTCTACTCTTTAAAGATGATACATTTGCATATAGAACCGCTGCATTTTGAAAGATAAAACCTTAAATATTTAAAATTTTAACAAATGACTGTTTCAATAGTTTATAAAGGCCATTTACGCTGCGAATGTACCCACAACCAAAGTGGTACTGTAATTGAGACCGATGCACCAACAGATAACAGAGGTAAAGGCGAAAGGTTTAGTCCTACTGATACCGTATGCGTGGCGTTGGCAACCTGTGTTGTTACCACCATGGCACTAAAAGCGGGTGATATGGGAATTGAATTGGCGGGCACATCCATCGCCGTAACCAAACACATGATCAGCGATCCAAGACGTATAGCAAGAATTGACGTTGTTCTGAATTTCCCCGGCTCATTAAACCTGCAAGAAAAAGAACGAACTATTTTACAACGGATTGGGGACAATTGCCCGGTAGCAAAAAGTTTGCATCCTGATTTAAATGTAAATATTGAATATCACTGGCAGACCAACTAGCCGGTTTTTATCAACTTATTTCCTACACCGCAATCAAGACAGCGCTTTTTATTACAGTATTCATTTTTAAGCTGAATCAAAGCCTGCGAATCAAATGCGTTTTTATTTACGACATGTAAGTAAGTGAAACCTTTGGTGATGCTGTTGTTTTCAGCAGCAATCTGTTCCAGCCACAACAAAGCTTTCTCTTTATATGATTGTTCATCATGATAATGTCCGTATGCAAATAAAACAGGCACAACAGTGTTAATGAGAATATTATTGATCATCTGTTCACCAAGTTTTTTCTTCTTTAATTTTGAGGCTTCATCAAGCATATAATGATAATGCCAGTAGTCGTTTGCCGTAACGGCAAGTAATTCTTTAATACTTTTTACACTTTTGCTTTCCTTAATTTTTGAAAACAAATGCAAACTCTTATGTACCAGCATAGCTAATTGTGCCAGCCGGATTGTTGGAAAGTTTGACGGCCTCATTCTCAAAAAAACAAGAGAAGCTTCAATTTTTTTAAGACCGTATTTCTTTTGCAGGAAACGGTATTCACGTTGCAGCAGTTTTGGATAGTCTTCGCTAAAGTCTCCCTCTAATAAACCTGCCTGCCCTAATAACAAAGCTTCGGTTTGATGGATCTGTTCTTTATGTTTGGCCAGTACATTTATAGAAATGGATTGTGCAATTTTTTCAAATGCATCACTGTTTACTTTAACGCCAAAGTTTTTTGCCAGCAACCACCAGAATGTTTCTTCCCAATGATTGTTGGTGTTGGAAAGATGATCTAATACAATGGAAGTTTTCGCCTGAAGTCTTTCTACTAACACTCTTTCCTTCCAGTTTTGCCAGGTCAGCAGATTCACCGTATGGAGATTTTTTTCGCAGGGGATAAAGCTTTCCGCCTTCATTAATTCGTCATATCTGCTCAATAAAAGTTTGGGTACTTTGTCATGCAACACAAACGTGGAGAATGGAAGATTCAATTTTTTATCCTGTTGCCAAACAACATGCAGGATCACATTCTTATAGTTTTTATCGCTACTGTGTTTATGATTATCCCAATCAGATGAATTGATGTGCAGTTCTATATTGCCTGCCCAGATGGTTTTACCGATCTTAATTTTTGCATCAAAGAAATCGGGTCCCTGATCGGTATTGATTGTGCCGGGGTGAATAATCTGTAATATCTCGCCTTCTTCAGTTTTCAGATCGGCAGGATTGTAATATTGAAATTGCCAGATGTATTGCAGCAGTCGCTCGGTCATAAGGAACCGTTTAAAGGATTAAAGTTATTGAGCAAAAACCAAATTTGCAACCCTAAACTCTTACCCCTTAACTTTTAACCTTCAACCCATTCAACGCCTGCACCACCCGGCTAACTGGTAATCCCATAACATTGTAAAAATCACCGTTCACCCATTTGATGCCTACAACACCTATCCATTCCTGGATGGCATATGCTCCGGCTTTGTCGTAAGGTTTGTAATTGTCTACATAAAATTCAATCTGTGCAATTGTGAGCTCGTGAAATTGCACTTCGGTGATCTCGGTAAAAGCTATCTCTTCGCTACCGTGCAAAATCACAACACCTGTTATAACATGATGCTGCTGACCCGACAAGGATAATAAAATATTGATGGCATCCTGCCTGTCTGCAGGTTTCCCAATGATTTTACTATGCAGAACTACAATTGTATCAGCTGCCAGTACCGGAATATTAATTTGATTGGATTCTTTTATTGCAAGTGCTTTGTTCCTGGCGATATGAATCGCGGTTTCTGCAGTGGACAGATCGGCGGGGAAGGATTCATCTGTTTCATTAACGATAACTTCAAAGGGAATTTCGGCCCATTCAAGCAATTGCTTTCGCCGCGGCGACTGAGAAGCTAAAATTATTTTTTGCATGGCAGAAGAAAGATTCTATGAATAGATTTTAAAAAAGATCATCGACAATAGCCCGGTAAGCATTACCAACTTAATGACCGTACTTAAACGGTGGTAATCTTTTGCCGACTGTGCCAGAAAGAGATTTCGCAGCAACCATATCAAAGGCAAAATGATCAGCGTAATACTGTAAACTGCACTCCACACCCATCTAAACTGCAATACATAAACCTGCACAATACTTATCATGCCAATTAAAACTACCAGCCATACTGCTACAAATACTTTGCTGGCGGGTATTCCCCAGGCAATAGGCATGGTTTTGCAACCATATCGGGCATCGCCATCCATATCTTCCATATCTTTTACTACTTCCCTTATCAACGAAATAACAAAGGCAAAGCCTGCATATAAAAATGAGATGCGTATAAAGCGGTTGTTGTATAACTCAAGAAAATCTCTATCGCAACTGCTGCAATAGAAACTATTAAAATAACAAAGAAAACTTACGATGACTACCCATGCCGTTAACGCCGAGATAAGAATATTTCCCCAAAGCAATTTTTTTTTGAGGCTGATGGAATAACCAAACAACAGGAATACACAAATTAAATTTGAAATACCCAGCCAGAATATTGCCGAATTAAAATCAATATAAAAGCAAATAACAATTCCTGTAAAAGAAAAGAGCAGGTGCATTATAATAGCCCATCTCCTTTTGATGCGTTTATCAATAATGGTTCGTTCAGGTTTGTTTACCTGGTCAATATTCAGATCGAAATAATCGTTGATGATATAACCGGCAGCAGCAATTAAAACCGATGCCACGATGAGTAAAATAAAATGTAAGACTTCAAAATGGCTGTAAATTCCTTTTCGGTACAATGGCTGTACCAGGCTGAAATAGAACAGCACCTGCGTTAAAGCAATAATAAGCAGGTTGGGCCAGCGTACTAATCGTAAAAAAGCAATAATTAATTTCATGAAAAAATTATGCAGCGAAAATAAGCATTGAAAATGTAACTATTTCAATTACTTGGCCGCAACCGTAGTATCCAGATCCCAATGACCGTTAAGCTTGAGTACTTTTTCAATAACATCTCTGGCGCAACCACTACCACCAATAACCGGAGAAATATAATGTGATATCTGTTTTATTTCCGCAACTGCATCTGCAGGGCAACATGGTAATCCGGTAAGCTGCATCGGAACATAGTCGGGTATATCATCACCCATAAAAAGAATTTCATCCCAAACGAGTTGATGTTCGCTGACGTACTCCATCAACTTCGCTTTTTTATCATCAATTTTTACAAAACAATCTTTAACGCCAAGACGACTCAATCTTTCCTTAACGGCTTCAGATGTTCCGCCCGAAATAATTACCACCCTATACCCTTTTTTAATCGCCAGTTGAACAGCATAGCCATCTTTAATATTCATCCGCCTCGCCATCTGCCCGTCTTCTAAGATCAATAAAGTTCCATCGGTGAGCACACCGTCAACGTCAAAAACAAATGTTTTTATGGACTTAAATTTTTCGAGGACGTTCATGGCGGTTAACGGTTAACAGGTAACTATTTTTGATTATCTCTCCATTCATACACCCAACTGCTTTGTATCATCTCAAGATGCCCTTCGTTACTATCTTCGGCCTTTCCTTCAAAACCCGGAATTTCCATTACCCACTTGTGCAGGTCGGTAAAACGAATGCGGTAGATCTTGCTTTCGCCAAACTCATCGCCAAAGCGTTCGTGGAGCTTCATCGCTATATCTTCGTAATCTCTCCAGTTTATGGGCGGCTCAAAAGTCATATTCAGTCAATTTGATAATGTGATGATCAGCTAATTTGCTAATTCCTAAATTTTAAACTTTTCTGTTTATTAAAGCTGTCCGGCAACTTGAACACATTAGCACATCAGCATAATTGCTGATTAGCTAATTACCACTTATTCTCCTAAAAACTGTGTCTGGTCGGGCAAAGTAACGGTAATATCACCATCTCCATCCTGTAAAACACATTGGCAGCCTAATCTTGAAATTAATCTTGGGTTCACTGCCCGGTCAATAAAATCTTCTTCCTTGTCGGTAAGTTCTTCAATAAAATCTTCACCCTGTTCTACGTAAACATGACAGGTGCTGCAGGCACAAACCCCGCCGCAATTATGGTGTAATTCAATATCATTCTTTAAAGCTACTTCTAAAATCGACTGGTCGGATTCTATTCCAGACAAAGTGATGGGTTCAAGGCCTTTCTGTTCAAACTTAAATGTTACATTATACATATACCGCAAATTTCGGGTTGCAAACCTAATTATATTTATCAAATAAGGAAAATATAAGTTACCTGTCCGTTTTTTCTGTTTGCCATATAGAAATCATTTATTATTTTTCATCTTCAATCGTCACCTCTGATCAGACAATCATGACAATAAAATCGATTCTGTTTAATGCTGTTTTCTTTGCTTGGGTATTCTTAACGGTATCATGTAATGACAAGGATAGTAGTGATGCTGACAAATCAGCTAAGGACAGCACAAAGACCAAAGCAAAGCAGGAAGAAAAAAAGAAAGAACCCGAAATCAAATACCAGCGGCCGCCAATTGTAAATATTGTAGATTCCCTGGCTCCCAAACGAACTGTTATTTTTTGTAAGGACAGTGCAGCATCATTCGAACGTATCGGACCTAAACTGGGTAATATCTATGGTGGAAAGCTTGTCGAATACATCAATAAGAACAAACTGAAAACAGCAGGAGCGCCTATGGCCTGGTACCGTAAACTAAAAGCTCCATACTTTTTTGAAGCCGGTATACCGATAAATAAAAAAGGAAATAAAACCGTGGCAGGTGTGCAGGTGAGGGAGATGGCAGCAGGCAAAGCGATCATTGCTCATTTTTATGGCCCGTTTGAATTATTACCACAGGGGTACGACGCCATTAAAGAATACATGAAGGACAATAAGAAAGTTGCTGCAGGCGCACCTTATGAAATTTATATGACTGACCCGATTGATAAAAATGGCAAACCGGTTGACCCTTATAAAATACAAACCGATATTATCTTCCCAATCAGGTAAACTAAGAATTGACAATACTGTCAGTAAGTTTCAGGTATATATATTTAAGCTTAGGGTAATTCGCAAGAAGTTGCAGGTGCTTATCTAAAGTAAATACATCATTGCGAACGGCCGGCCCGGTCTGCATATTGGCCGGCGATTGATTAGACGTACGCTGTGCTGTTTCTTTAATCAATGGAACCAGGAGTTTAAAATCTATATTTTCTTTATTGCAAAATTCTTCGGCCATCGCATAAAGGTGATTCGTAAAATTGCTGACCACAACAGCGGCAACATGTAATTTTAATCTTTCTTCGTCAGATGACTTGCAAACATTACCAGAAAATGTTTTGGCAAAATCTTTAATAATAGTTTGCGTTTCTTCAGTATTTCCATCAATCAAAAAAGGGATATCGCCAAAGGGTTCCAATTCTTTACGCAAACTTTGCAATGGATACAACACACCGTAGTTTACCGATATGTCTTTTAACACATCTTTAGACACTGAGCCTGCTGTATGCAACACCAGTTTTTTTCCCAGGTGAACACTATTGTTCAGACTATACAGGGCACTATCGCTTACAGCAACAAGATATAGTTCGGCAGAAGTATCTATTACGCCCTCATTATCGGTAAAAGAGCACCCCATTTCATCAGCCAGTAGTTTGGCATGTGCCAACTCACGGCTTACAACCTGTACAATCTCATGATTTTTCTTTTTAAAAAGTCGGGCCAAAACTGTAGCCACATTTCCCGAGCCTATAATTACAACTTTCATACACTTAACTTTGTCTTTATTTAATATGAAACTATCACAAAAAATAGCAATAACCTACGTGCAGACAAAGTTTAAGGTTTTAACGGCGGTTTCCAAAAAAAAAGCTGCCGAAAAAGCCTTTGAAGTTTTTGGAACACCGTTTTTGAAATCGGTACGAAAGGGGCCTCTAAAGAATACCGAGGAAATATTGATCGTCCTTAACAATAAAAAAGTAGCAGGTTACCGCTGGAATCATCCACAGCCGAAAAAAGCATTGATCCTGCATGGCTTTGGATCGGCGGCCCATAAATTTGAAGACTATGCAACTTTGCTTGTTGAGGAAGGTTATGAAATACTGGCTTTTGATGCACCTGCCCATGGCGATAGCGAAGGCATTACCACCAATGCCATTGAATATTGTGCCATGATTGAAAAAGTAATTGAAGAACTTGGTCCCATTGATAGTTTTATTGCTCACTCATTCGGCGGTATTGCCTTAAGCCTTGCTCTGGAAAAATTACCACATGATAAAAACACCAAGGTTGTTTTTATAGCTCCTGCCACCGAAACAACTTCGGCAGTTGATGGTGCATTCAGCATGCTGAAAATAAAGAACGCAGAAGTGAGAAACGAGTTTGAAAAAATTGTTGTTGCATTGAGCGGAAAAAATACCGAGTGGTTTTCCATACGGCGTGCGATGAACAATATTAACGCATCGGTGTTATGGATACATGATGAAGATGACGATATAACGCCGTGGACCGATGCAGAAAAAGTACAGAGAGACAACCGTGCCAATATAAAATTCATACTTACAAAAGGCCTCGGTCATCGAAAAATATATCATGATAAAGCTGTTAAAGATCGGGTAGTTCAGTTCCTCTGATACCGAAAGGAATTTCATTTCCTGAACAATTCCTGACTGAAATTTCGCAGAGGTTTTGTATAGCAGGGCTTGGTAAATACTGAATAAAATGCACTTACACTTTCGTAAATTAAATCGGCATAAAATGGTTATATTAAAGAGAAGAATTTGAAAATTAATTTGGATTTTTCATTTAATCGGTAATATTGCAGTGCGGAATTTTTAAACCTTAAAGTTAAATTCTGCAAGAACGGTTACCGTACCTGCTGTGCCAAAACACAGTTCCACAGCTGGTTATAAAAGAATATTGTAAACAATTATGGCGAAAAATCTGTTAATAGTGGAGTCCCCGGCAAAGGCAAAAACCATAGAAGCAATTCTTGGAAAAGACTTTGAAGTGAAATCATGCTTTGGTCATATACGTGACCTGGAGAAAAATGATATGGGTATAGATGTGGCCAATAATTTTACACCTACCTATATAATATCACCCGAAAAAACAAAAGTTGTAAGTGAATTAAAATCGCTTGCAAAAAAAGCCGACACGGTTTGGCTGGCATCGGATGAGGATCGTGAAGGAGAAAGTATAAGCTGGCATTTGGCCGAAGTGTTAGGTTTAGATCCTAAAACAACCAAGCGTATCGTCTTTCATGAAATTACCAAACCTGCAATTTTAAAAGCTGTGGAAAATCCACGTACTATTGATATGCACTTGGTAGATGCTCAACAGGCACGCCGGGTGGTTGATCGCTTGGTTGGTTTTGAACTGAGTCCGGTTCTTTGGCGCAAGATTGGCATGAGCGGCGGACTAAGCGCCGGCCGTGTGCAAAGCGTGGCTGTTAAATTAATTGTAGAAAAAGAAAGAGAGATAAACGCCTTTACACCCGTAAGTAGTTTTAAACTGGAAGCTACACTTGCGGCAACCGATCTTAATAAAAAAACTGTTTCTTTTAAAGCCGAAGGTGCCAAACATAATAATGAAGCAGATGCAGAGAAGTTTTTGCAAAGCTGCGTTGGTGCCAGCTACACCGTTAAAGATATTCAGGTAAGACCGGGGAAACGTACACCGGCAGCGCCTTTCACTACATCTACCCTGCAACAGGAAGCAAGCCGTAAACTGGGTTATGGTGTTAGTAAAACCATGTTACTGGCGCAGAAGTTATATGAAAGTGGTAAGATCACCTATATGCGTACCGACAGTGTTAACCTGGGCGAAACGGCTATGGATGCTATAAAAGCAGAGATTGGAAAAAGTTTTGGCGATAAATATTTACAGGTTCGCAAATACAAAAACAAAAGTGAGAGTGCACAAGAAGCGCATGAAGCCATTCGTCCTACCTACATGGAAGTGAAGAATGTTGGCGATACTGATTTGCAACGTTTATATGAATTGATTTGGAAACGTACCATTGCCTCTCAAATGGCAGATGCTGAACTGGAGAATACTACGGCTAAAATTGATATCAGTACCAACGGACAACAACTGACTGCCAGCGGACAGGTAATAACTTTTGACGGTTTCTTAAAAGTATATTTAGAAAGCACCGATGATGAAGATACAGAAGATGGTGACGAAAGCCGATTGCCTAACCTAACCGTTGGACAGCAGCTTGCTTTTGAGCGTATGACTGCCACCGAACGCTTTACCAAACATGCCGCCCGTTACACGGAAGCCTCACTGGTAAAGAAACTGGAGGAGTTAGGCATTGGCCGTCCGAGTACCTACGCTCCTACTATCTCTACTATTGTAAAACGCAATTATGTAGAGAAAAAAGATAAGGAGCCAACGAAAAGAGAATTCCGCATTTTAAGATTGAAAGACGACACCGTTAGTAAAATAACCGAAAAGGAAAATACCGGCGCCGAAAAATCAAAACTCTTCCCTACCGATCTGGGTTTAGTGGTTACCGATTTTTTAAGTGAGCATTTCACTAAAGTGATGGACTACTCTTTTACTGCCACCATAGAAAAAGAGTTTGACGAAATTGCCGAAGGAAAAATGAAATGGAACAGTATGGTTGGTGATTTTTATACCCCCTTTCATGAAGGTGTAGAGCATACACTGGAAAATGCAGAACGTGCCGTTGGTGAACGTGCCCTGGGCAACGATCCCGAAACCGGCAAACCTATTATTGCCCGTATGGGCCGTTATGGCCCTATGGTACAGATAGGCAGCAGCGATGATGAAGAAAAACCCAAGTACGCCAAACTAAAACCATCACAAAGTATTGAGACTATCAGCCTGGAAGAATCTTTAGAACTTTTTAAGCTGGGCGAACCCCTCGGCGAATTCGAAGGACAGGAAATATCGGTAAACATTGGGCGCTTTGGCCCCTATGTAAAATTTGGCGACCAGTTTGTTTCTATTCCCCGTGGCGAAGAACCCGGCAATGTTGATCTGGAACGTGCCATTGAACTGATCAGAGCAAAACGTATAGAAGACGCTCCTGTAGCCACATACGATACCAAACCTGTTACCAAAGGTAAAGGCCGCTTTGGCCCCTTTATTAAATGGAACGATATGTTCATTAACGTTCCTGCACGGTACGATTTTGAAAACCTGTCACAAGAAAGTATTAACGAACTGATAGAAGCCAAGCTGAAAAAAGAAGCCAACCGCTTCATACAGCAATGGCCCGAAGAAAAACTCTCTCTGCAAAACGGCCGCTGGGGCCCCGAAGCCGTGTACGGCAAAAAGCGCATGCGCCTGCCCAAAGGAAAATATACTGCCGAAGCACTTGCAACCATCAGCCTCGACGAAGCAAAAGCTATTGTATTAGCAATAGACCCCAAAGCATTTGATAAAAAAGGACTTTCGAAAAAGAAAGTGGCTAAAAAGAAAAAATAAAATCTATTCTGTCGTTTCAATCCCGATTATTTTTTAGGAGAAAACTTGAATCTAAGCAGCGTTTTAAGCACAAAATATTTTAACCCCACTGGTCGTCTAAATCAAAACCCCATTGAAACACTCTTCTCAACTTAACGGTGCGTCAGTGTAAAATATTAAAATTCGGCTTTCAAAAGTCCGGATACAATGATGAAAACTGATAAGATACAAATCAAGTGTTACCCTAATCTAGGTGCTTTAGCTACGAATAAGTAAATTAGCAAACCGGGCAGTTGCTTCAATTACCCTGATGTACGTAATTAATGTTTATCATGAAGAATAATTTTTCGTCTCACCTTGCCGCCCTTCAAAAATCGGCAAATAGTTTTGATGACAAATCAAACACCACAAAAAACAAACTAATAACAGCTTTAAGCGCCATGATACTACCTGGCGGAAAACTGCTGCTGCAATATCACGATCTGCTTTTGTTTTTTTGTGCGTATCCAGGCAATGCAAGGTTACAGCAGCTTGCTGAAAAAGAGCTTAAACGTATTGCATCCTATTGCAAAAAACATAAGGCTTCTGTAAAAACAATTCCCGAAAATGAAGGGCTACCTTTTGCAAATATTATTACCCGCTTTTCTCCAGATTTTTTACAATGGTTGCTGCAACATAAAGATGTACGGGTGGCATTCGATTCATTTAATAACCCAACACTATCGCTCAACGATGTGCTGAATATTACTTTACCTGCGGTACTAAAGGCAGAAACTACCGCTGGTTTAGAAAATGAAGAACTGCTGGCCCTCCTGCATATTAAGCCCGATGATTATGCCCCCTTCCTGCTGGGGCAGCTGAATGAGCTAAATGATAACCCGCTTTTGAAGGAGTTGTTTATGGAACGGGTCGATATGTATGTTAAGCTGGTTCCAAAGAACATGCAATTTTCAAGGGCCTATAACCGTATACCCGTTACACCCGTTTATTATCACCAGGATCTAAAAAAGCAATTCGACCCGTCACAATTATTTGCCGAACCATTAAGCCCGATAAGGATTCCCGGTAATTTGGAAAAACAGCAAGTACTTAAAGCTGTAAAAAATGCCATGGCTTTAACAGTAAGAGAAATTGATCCGGCAACATTTCTGGAGGTAGACACTATCAGGCTTTTTGAACTGGAAAGAGGATTGACTCTTTCTGTGTACTCTATGTATTCGCAAAGGCAGTTGCCGTTAGAAACTTATTTTGGGTTTACTTTTTTTAAAAACGGAATACCCATATCCTATGGCGGCATCTGGGCATTCGGAAGGATGGCAAAAATTGGCTTGAATATTTTTGAACCATTCAGAGGTGGCGAGTCTGGTTACATTCTCTGCCAGTTGCTCAGGGTATTGAAACAGGCATTCGGTGTAAGTTATGTTGAAATAGAGCCCTATCAGTTCGGGCTCGACAATCCGGATGGAATTAAAAGTGGTGCATTCTGGTTCTATCACAAATATGGTTTTACACCTGTTGATGCTGAACTGAAAAAGCTTGCCAGAACTGAGCATAATAAAATAAAAACAAGAAAAAATTACCGTAGCTCTGAAAAAACGTTATTGCGGTTTACCGAAAGTAATATCGGCATAAACCTGGGTGGTAAGCTGCCGGTGAATGTGACGGACCTGACAACTGAAATTTTAAAAGCTATTCAAAAAAACTGGCCCCATAACTATAAAACTGCCCGGGCCGACGCCATTGGCAAATTTTGTAAAAGCGTAAAACTTGATGTTGGTAAATTAACAGTTGCTGAAATAAAAGTACTTGAAGAAATTGCCTTGTGGGCAATGGCAATGGGGACTAAGAAAAAGCAACAACTTCAATTAATGAAGAAAATGGTATTCGCTAAAACGAAAGATGACTATACTTATCAGCAACTGCTGCTGGCTTATTTTAAAGAATGATCCTCACTCATTTTTCATGCGAAAGGTGTCCCAGTCCACTCCAATCCGGTAAGTTTGATAAATACGGCCGTTTTTTAAATTACCACCATAATGGTTTGTAGCAGAATGAAAAATCCCCGAGGGGTATGCTACCATGCGGTTAAAGCGGTACCCTACTCTGTCTATTTCAATCCATTTACTACGGTCTTTGCTTTCGTATTCGAGTTGATTTCTAAGATCGGCAAAATTCATTTTTAACCTACGTGCCGCCGCCGGAGTAACAGGGTCGATAAGGCCTGTTTGTTTATGCATCCACAACGAAGTACCACAATTTAATGGTATACCGGGTGTGAGATATATAACAGCTGTAATATCATTGTAAGGTTCATCTGAATGAACACCGGGCAACTCCTTTTTTTTACCCTGTGAAAGACTCTGGTAAAAAACACCATTTTCTTCAATAGGGTCTTTATCCCAACGGGTTATTTTAATACCAAGTAATTTTTCCAGTTTGGCTTTAATACCCTTTGGATGGTACACAGTTGTACTCCTGAGTCCAGTAACATGTTCGGGCTCGTAGAAACTGGCCTGGAGGGCACTGTCATAAACCTCTTCTGGGTGGGCATAAAAGTTGTCCTTTACTATTAAAAAGCGCGGATATAATAATTTTGGCATGGAGAGATGTAAATAAAAGGTTCTTTAATTTGATTCTTTAAATATAAAATATTTTTTGTTGGGACGGTGTTTTTGAAACGAAATATTTAAACTCAAATATTCAATCTTAGCGCCCCATCAGCGAAAATAGAAGCCGCAGAAACAGGCCGGCATCTTAATAATATCTACATCCGGCAACACTGAAACATAAAATACAGATAAATATCCAGGCTTTAGGGCACAACTCTTTTGCTGCCTGACAATGAGCAGCAAGGTAAAGAAAAGATACTTTTATCTACATAAAAAGATGGAGGAGGTCAACAGGCGCATTACAGAGCCTTGCTGCCTGACTTAAATAATATAACTTAGTAAACAACAATCTTCATAACGGCATTTAACCGTTTAACGCTTCTGGCAAAAAAACTAATTCATTATGTACATCAAAAGGAACTACGGCTTCTGGATGACTTTTAACTGGTCGAAAACTCCTTTTATTTTAGGAACAGTTTACGGATTTGTTGTTTGCGCTGTTTCCTATTTTCTTAAAATCGAAATCATCATTCCCTGGAGTCCGTTAAGTGTAATTGGTATTGCGGTTGCTTTTTATCTTGGCTTTAAAAACAATGTGTCGTACGACAGAACCTGGGAAGCCCGAAAGATCTGGGGCAGCATTGTAAATAACAGCCGAACCTTTGGCGCTGCGTTAGTTTCTTTTGTACAGGGTGAAAATGATAATGAAATAAAAAAGGAATTGATCTACCGGCATATTGCCTGGCTTACAGCATTACGCTACCAACTAAGACTAAGCCGTCCATGGGAGCATATTGAAAACCGTTTGAATGGTTTGTACGCACCCACTGTTTGTGAAGCTTACAACAGCAGTTTAGATAAAGAACTGGAAAAATATATTTCAGCAACCGAAATAAAACTGTTGGAAGGAAAAGCCAACAGAGCTACCCAACTGTTAAAAATTCAATCAGTTAGGTTACAGGAATTGCGTGACAAGAATTGTTTTGAAGATTTCAGGCATATGGAGTTTCACCAACTGATCACCGGCTTTTATGAAGACCAGGGAAAATCGGAAAGGATAAAGAATTTCCCTTTTCCAAGGCAGTATGCTTCAACGGCTTTGTGGATGACGTTGGTTTTCGCAATACTTGTTCCATTTGGAATGATAGATATCTTTAAAAACACCCAAGGCTGGTTGTTCTGGCTTTGCCCACTTATGACAGGATTAATTATTTGGGTGTTTTTTCTGATGGAGAAAATAGGTGACTATTCCGAAAATCCATTTGAAGGAACTTATAATGATGTTCCCATTACTTCAATAGCCCGGGCTATTGAAATTGATTTGAGAGAAATGATCAATGATGAAAATATTCCAGCACCGGTGGCTGATGAAAATGGTTTTTTAATGTAAGCCTTCCAAAAGGCAATTAGTCAACAAAAAAGATTAAATTCGAATAAAGCAAATTATGAAAGTAAGCAGAGGTTCAAATTTCGGTTCTACAAACCTGCATAATTACCAGGTGATCATTTCGGGTGAACTGAAGAGTGATGACCTTAGGGAACAGGATCTTAATGAAATCAGTCAGAAATTTAACGGCCCTAACGGCGAAATCATCCTACGCTTGTTTTATCTTACCCGAAAAGTTGAGCTTATTATTAACAGAGGCCATTTAAGCGGATATATTTTGTATATGAGCCAGGATAACTTTTCGGAGGTTGACTGGGAATTAATCAACAACGATATTGATTCAGTAGTAGAACAGATTGACACAGTACTATTGCCTTACAAATAAACGTCCTTCTTTAAATATAAGTAGAATTAACTGGCAGAAATAAATCATTTTGCGCAAAAGCACATTATCTAATTATAGTAACCGTGCCTTTAAAAACCTGCATCCTGCTATCATTTAAAACAATATAATAAACATAAGTGCCGTTGGGTTGCGTTGTGCCCTTAAAACTGCCATCCCACGGCTTATTGCTATAGTTAGCAGATTCAAATATTTTCTGACCGAGGCGGTTAAAAATGGTGACGATGGCATTGGGATACTGTCCAAGCGCAGGAATATTCCATTTATCATTTTTGTTATCGCCATTGGGCGTAAATGTATTAGGGATATAAACTTCCGGAATAATTTTTACCAAAACCTCATCTGTATCGGTACAATGAGAATTCACATCTTCAACTTTTAAAGTGTAAGTGGTATTTGTTTGGGGAGAAGCAGTCGGTTGCAAAATATTATTTGCGCTTAAGCCGGCCGACGGTGTCCACAAATAATTGTAACCAGCTGTGGGAGTTACAGAAGCTGTTAATAAAACCGATGCGCCAAAATTGATAAGTTTATCAGCACCTGCATTAACAAACGGTTGCGGGTTAACAATCAAAACGTCGGTAATTGGCAGGGAATTACAGTTGTTGTTGTCGGTTACAGATAAGGAAACATTATAGATGCCGGCACTACTGTATATTCTGGAAAAAGGTGGTGGAGCAGTTCCAGTACCATTACCAAAATTCCAATTCCAATTATTGATATTTGGAACAACAGATACAAACTGCAGGGGAATATTTTCGCAGGCCGTATCTTTTAAAATACTGAATGCAGCAACAGGGTTTGGATTGATGGAGGGTATTGAATTAAAACTTGTATCGGCCAGGCAGGATGATCCCGCAATACCTACTACATGCTTTACTACGATATTTGTCTGAGCATTTGTGTACACATGTGTAACTGTATTGACCGCTGTGGTTAAAGTTTGTCCGTCACCAAAATCCCAATACCAGCTTGTGCCTGTTGTGTTGGTGTAGCTGGATGTGAATTTAAATGTAGTACCAACACATGGAACACCCGTGAAGCTGAAACCAGCAACAGGCTTATCGCTGATAGCAATTATTTTTTTTGTTGTATCGCTTTTACAACCCAATACTGAAAAAGTAATTAACGAAATCTCGTAAGTTCCGGCTGCATTGTAACTATGAGTGAACGGCGTATTAACGTTTCTTATCAATGTATTTCCATCTCCAAAATCATATTGCCAGCTTGCAATGGCTCCGCTGCTCACAGAAGATGTATCAGAAATTTGAATGGGATCGTTTGTGCATCCAAATGCAGCAACACCAATAAAAGCAACAGGATCGGGAGAAATAATTATTGACTTGATTGTATCTCCAATGCATCCCCTATCGCTGGTAATTCGGTAACGGATATTTTGTACGCCGGGAGTTAAAAATTTCTTTTTAGCATCAATGGTTGTTTGTGTTGTTGCATCATCAAAATCCCATAAATAGTTAATAATATTAAATGCTCCCGGTGGCGGAATATGGTTAAAGAAAACAGTATCTCTTAAACAGTTTACAGTATTGATTGTAAAATCAGCGGTTGGCTTTGGACTGACAACCACTGTTCGTCTGAACGTATCGCTTACACACCCCATATCAGAAACAGTAACCAAAGAAATGCTGAATGTGCCTGCATTGCCGTAAGTATGATAGAACGAAGAGTTATTAGTTCTCACTAAAGTATTTCCATCCCCAAAATTGTAACGCCAGCTAAGGATGCTGCCGATGCTGATGGATGATGTATCAGTAATAAGAACAGAATCGCCAATACAAATTTCAGCAGTTGCACCAAAAAGCGAAACAGGTTTTGCAAAAACAATTACCGTCTTAAAAGCCGTATCACTCAAGCAACCATTTATTGAAACAGTTACCAGACTGATGGTGTAAGTACCCGGTAAAATATAGGTGTGGTAAAAATTACTGTTGGTTGATCTCACCAATGTAATACCATCACCAAAATCATATCGCCAGTTTGCAATTGTGCCTGTTGCAATTGTTGAAGTATCTGAAATTAAAACCGAATCGCCTGCACAGGTTGTTGGGCTTGCGCCCAAAACAGCTGTGGGATTGGGATTGATGGTAGCCATCTTCGTCGTATCACCAATACATCCATTATCAGCATAAACACGGTAGCGTACATTTTGAATGCCCGCTGTTGCAAAAAGTTTGCTTGCATTTTGGGTTGACTGTGTTGTTGCGTCATCAAAATTCCATAAATAATTAATGACGTTGTATGGGGCAGGAACGGCAGCGCCTGTAAAAAAAACAGAATCCCGTAAACAGGTTGCGGCAGCATTTGTAAAATCAGCAACAGGACCTTGCAGAACAATTATTTCTATATTGGATGTTTCTTCGTTACTGCAGTTATCAATGTTTGGCGAAGTGTAGGTTACTGGTAAATAATAGGTACCGGGAGTTGTTATTGTAAAGTCCTGTTGCAAGGTATAAGTATAATACGTACGGAAATTAATAATCTCCGTTGCTACAGGAACCGGGCTGACGATTATAGAATCTGTATTAGGTGCCATACCTGCAACCTGGCTCAGCTTCCAGTGAATATTGGTAAGTGGGTAAGCCGTTTTTAATGAAACCCTGAAAGGTGTGATTTTACAGGTAAATGAATCGGTTGTACTTGTTGTGCTGTTTGTGTTTTTAATATTACCAACAGCATTTAAATTATTGATGTTTGTACCCACATTGTAACCATAACTTTCAAGAAAACCGAGACCGTAAACAATACCTGTAAATGCCGAATCGCAATTGATGCTGTGTTGCATACTAATGTTCGTCAAATTTGCAAATGCAACGGAGTAAGCCGGGTTATTGGGATGAGGCTTTATTTGTGCAACCGACAGTGGAAGACCGTCAACACGTAATGAAGTTATGCCTGATGTGGGAACAGTGATGTTGCAATAAATATAATCTATACCGAAATTGGAACTGGTATAGAACAACACATTTTTTTGCCCCTGTTCTACCGGGCTCAGGTAAAACATTTCCGGATCGCCATAGGGATTTGGGTTAGCGCCCCAGCATTGGTTTTTATTGGGAGTGTATTGGGCAACCATGATCGGCTTGTCGGCTGTATAATAATCGCCACCGGTAGAATCCATCAATTCATAAAAAAAATTGTTGATGAGGCCGGTCATTACAACGCCGTTTCTTTTTACAATTGTTGTTGGGTCCAGTACACAAATGCGGTAGAAGTTATTGAACGTAGCGTTGATATTTGTATTTGTGTTGTTGAGTGTGTGATGCGTAAGATACTGAGTACCCCATGCCTGAGCAGGAAAAACCTGTTGTTGCATAATTTCTCCTCCACCTGTTGAACAAAAAATAATTCTGCTGCTGCCCGAAAATAATGCCACAGGATGACAGTTCCCATCGCCACCAGGTATCGAAACTACTTTACTACCGGTCATATCCTTACCAGTGGAATTGCTGGTTTTTTTTCCAAACACGTTATAGATTTCACCTTTGTTTAAATTAACAATGTATGTAAGGTTCGGTTCCCAACCACCCTGTGTACTATCAGACGGCGTAATCTGAAGCCGGGTATTATCTTCCGAAGCAACCACATAAAACCAGGAATACGAATCAGTATAGTTTGATTCCTGCGTATAGTTTATTGAATAATAAGTAAAACCATAAGTTTCCACCGGCATCAACATGGTGGCTCCCGACGAAAACAAACCATACTGATGGGCATATACTACAATAGGAACATCACTTACAATATGAATGCCTTTGCTGGATAATCCTTCCGACATAATACGGGCATCATTAACTCCCGATTTAGGAATGATAACAGAAAAATTAACCGTGTTGGCAGGAATATTTACCGTTTGTGAGAAGACGGTTGAATTAATGGTTACCGTAACAGTGGCAGCCTGCTGGGCACTTAAGTACAAAACCAATTCCTGACTATTTACGGGGCTGCCCTGTGTAAAAAGTACATTGTGGCCATAACCCAGCCAAAACTCCCTTCCCTTATTCGATCTGTTCTGCGAAAAAATATCGGTAGGAATCAGAATAAATATGACCCATAAAAAGAAGCTTGTTATATAGATATGTTTGCCAAAAGACATGATTTGCGTTAAGCCAACAAAGTTCTATAATTTCAACACAAAGTAGATAGAATTAACTCTACAAATTTTAAAATACCCTGCTGTAACTGCCATTGTTTATGCCCTGTTTTTCAGCATTAATTGGTACCTTCAATAGCCTTAGATGAAATGTTTTCAGCACCAACACGTAAATACACTTCAAATGAAATCAATCAACAAAGAAGATATCAATCAGGAAGTATTTGATCTTTATGACGACTATGCTCACAACCGTGTTGACCGCCGTGAGTTTATGCACAAACTTGGTGCTTACGCTGTGGGCGGTTTAACAGTTGCTTCTCTGATGAGTTTTTTAATGCCCACTTACAATATGGAAGCTATCCAGATACAAGCAGACGATCCGCGTCAACAATCTGATTATGTTTATTACCAGTCGCCAAAAGGTGGCGGAAAAATAAAAGCGCTGCAATGCATGCCCGATAATACAAAAGGAAAGCTGGGCGGCGTAATAGTTGTTCATGAAAACCGTGGACTAAATCCGCACATTGAAGATGTTGGCCGAAGAGCTGCCCTTGCAGGTTTTATCTCGGTTGCACCGGATGCGTTAACGCCACTTGGTGGTTACCCGGGTACCGATGATGAGGGGCGTGCCTTACAAAGCAAAAGAAACCGGGAGGAAATGCTGGAAGATTTTATAGCCGCTTACGATTACCTCAAGCTCCATCCAAACTGCAATGGTAAAATTGGCGTGGTTGGTTTTTGTTTTGGTGGATGGATAGCTAATATGATGGCTGTGCGTATTTCCGGCCTTTCGGCGGCGGTTCCGTTTTATGGCGGTCAGCCCGCAAATGATGATGTACCAAAAATTAATACACCGTTGCTGATACATTATGCAGAACTTGATAAGAGGGTAAATGAAGGATGGCCTGCTTACGAAGCTGCCTTAAAAGAAAATAAAAAAGAATATACCGCTTTTATTTATCCCAATGTAAATCACGGTTTTCACAATGATACCACTCCCAGATATGATAAGGCTGCGGCGGAGTTGGCATGGAGAAGAACTGTTGAATTCTTTAATTCAAAATTAAAATGATAAGAAGTGAAGGTGACGAAATAGTAATCCGACAACAATACGTTCGTAATCAAAAAAGATCATGCTGTGCCTGCATTGAGATACCAGGTTTATGTAATTGAACTCTCTAAACGCGTATTTTCTGAAAACACTCGTTTCCGCAATGCCAATCCGCAATTTAACGGTGTGCTCGAATGTGTGTATGTTGGCATGACCAGCAAAACTCCGGTTGAAAGATTGAAGCAGCATAAGACGGGTTATGTAAACCGGAAAGGACATAACCTAGCAGCCAATATTGTGCAGAAATACGGAACGATACTCCGACCCAGTTTGTACAGCCATTTAAATTTAAACCCAATGACGCGGCAGGATGCGTTAAAGATGGAAGAAAAACTTGCTATGGATCTGCGTAGAAAAGGATATGCGGTTTGGTTTAACTAAAGGTTCACAAATTTACCTGGCAGCAATTTTTCAAGGCCCGCCCTATGCATTGCCAAAAATAGTTTTGTAGCTTAAGGCCTATCAGGTGATGACTCTTGCAATCTCCATCAATTTTGGAAAAATCATTTACTATTAAAACTTTAGGAAAATATTTTTTACCAATTTGCAGTTTGACTTTCTTTTTAACAGCCTGTAAACACTGACGTTTTGGAAATCCAACTCAAGATTGAAAGTGACTTCAGGCTTTCAGCATGTAGCGGAAAGGATGCAATTGCTTTTGTGAAAGTATTTTTTTAGTAAATTCAAGTTCCTTTTATTTGATTACGATTAAAACTTATGAGATGATACACTTCGATTTTCGTCAAATTTCTATTCTGGCTGTATTTTTCCTTTCGGGCTGTGGCGGATCGCCAACCAAAGAGAAAGCACTAAGTCCGGAAGAAGTAAAAAAGGCAGAGAAGAGTTGTATTGAAACGGTGTTGCGCATTGATGATTCACTGGGTACAATCCGTAACCACGCCTGCGAAACAGTTTCACTAAGTCAGGCAGTTACAAATTATACAGAGAGCTTAGGTAAAATTGACTTTCGGCAATGTCCGGCAGAGTTTACCGAAGCATTTAACATACATAAGAAAGCCTGGATAAATTTCAAACAGGTATCAGATATATATCCCGCACTACGAGGAGAAATGCATGACCTTTTTGATACTATTGAAAAGAGCGCCGACTCAACCGAATTCAAAAAACAAAGTAAACTGATTTGGGATACCTGGGCGAAAATTGATGAAATAGCTAAAAAGGGTTAGTTTATTTTATCAGCATTTTATCAAGTGTTGAATAAAAATACATGTATGACTTTGCGGGAACAAATAGCGAAACAAATTAGAGAACTGTATTTTGGCGGAACCTGGACTGATTCCAATATAAAAGATACGTTAGCGGACATCAGCTGGCAGGAAGCAACAACAGTTGTTTATTCATTTAATACGATAGCCACACTTGTTTACCATACCAATTATTTTACATGCGCCGTTTTAAACGTGTTACAAGGTGAAGAACTAAATGCACACGATAAACTCAGCTTCAATCATCCGCCAATTAACAATCAGCAGGACTGGGAGAAGATGCTCGTAAAAACCTTTACTGATGCGGAAATATTTGCCGGACTTGTTGAGGAATTACCTGAGCATAGAATTTGGGGAATTTTTTCTGACGAAAAATACGGAACATATTACAGAAACCTGTTGGGAATTATTGAACACACGCATTATCACCTTGGGCAGATCGTTTTGATAAAAAAAATTATCCACCAGCAATCTGAATCTCCGGCATGACAGTGTAGAATTTTATTGCAGACAATAAAATTCAGTTAATTTGCAGAAGCTTTCAACAAAATAAATTTAACAGAATGAATAAGAAACTGGCATTGGTATTAAGCATTATGAGCATCTCCCTCTGCGCAGCAGCACAATTAAAAACCAGTGCATCAGAAATTGACGGCGTATGGATTCCAATACGCCAGGAATTGGGTGGAACAGAATTTCCTCCGGAAGGGTTTGCAAAACACAAATTGGTAATTAACGACACCAGTTTCACTTATCTATCAGAAAACACAGAGAAAGGTGCCTTAAAATTTAACGGACACAAGCTTGATATTTATGGCAGGGAAGGCATTAATAAAGGAAGGCATTTTGCAACAATATATAAATATGAGAAAGGACTGCTGACAATTTGCTACAACCTGCAGGGCGACAGCTATCCCGAAACATTTGAAACTGAAGGTAAAAGTAATTTCTTCATATCAGTATTTAAAAAGGAAGAACCAAAATAGAATAGGCGAAATTCTACGGGCTGATAAAATAATAATTATGAAAAAGCTAGGCCTGGCAGCGCTATTACTGCTTTCCACTCCATTCAACTCTTTAGCCCAAAGTGCAGAGTACCAAAAAACTAAAAAAGAAAAGATAGAGAAGGGATCGGTGTTCACAAAAATTATACAAAGAGAATTACCGGCAACAATAGTTTATGAAGACAGCATGATCATTGCCTTTGTCCCTCTGCGCAAACAAGCCCCCGTGCATTTTCTGATCGTTCCAAAAAAAGAGATCTATACTATTAATGATGTAAGCAACGATGATATTCCGGTACTTGGAAGAATGTTAACCGTTGCCAAAATATTAGCTGCAGAAAATGGGATTGCCGAAACAGGTTACAGACTTTCAATTAATACAAACGAAGATGCAGGACAATCGGTATTTCATTTGCACATGCACTTGCTTGGTGGAAGAAAGTTAGGGCCGATGACAGATGAAACGAAATAAAAAAATTATAATGAAGAAAAGATAACAGTATTCGCCCAGGTACTATTTTCATTGGATAAATTCTACAAACTGTACAGATTTATTTTATCACAACTGTGGAAAATTTTAACTTCTTTATTCCATCAGCTTTACCGACATTCAATGAAATTAAAATCCGACACGTGGAAGAAAATAACGAAATAACAGCGTTGTTACATTTGATAGATGATCCAGATGAAGATGTTTACAGCACGGTTAGTGAAAAGATCGTTTCATTTGGAAAAGATATAATTCCGAATCTTGAAAGCCTTTGGGAGAACACCAGCAATGAGGAGATACAGGAACGGATTGAATTGCTGATACACCGCCTTCATTTCAGAGACCTTACTGATGATTTTACCGAATGGGCTGCTGGCGACGCCAATCTTTTACAAGGAGCGCTTTTAGTTGCCCGTTATCATTATCCCGATATGGATGAAACGGCAGTTCACCGTGAAATAGAAAAACTTCGACGCAATACCTGGCTGGAACTCAACAATTATCTTACACCAATAGAACAGATCAATATCATCACCAGTATTTTTTACAATTACTACAAACAAAAAGGTGTTGAATTTGCATATAATAACCCCGATGATTATTTACTGAACAAAACGCTGGAAGGCAAAAAGGGAAATGCACTCAGCAACGGCATCATTTATATTGCCCTTTGCGAACTGCTGGATATTCCCGTAAAAGCCATCAACATTCCCCGGCAGTTTATATTAGCGTACTTTGATCCACAACACGATTTGCTTAACCCTGTTGGACATGCATCGGAAAAAATAAATTTTTACATTGATCCGCTGAACGGTCAGATGTACAGCCATAAAGATGTGGAGGCTTATTTTAAAAGGATTTCTGTGCCCCCGGTGCCTTCGTATTTCCGCCGCCTGAATAATAAAAGAGTAATTCAGTATTTACTGGAAGAACTAAGTAAGTGTTTCGATAACGACCGCAATCAGTACAAAATGAATGAATTACTTTTACTCGCTAATTTACTCGACGAATGATCTATCATGTGGTTAGCCAAACAAACTGGCAGAAAGCTTTGCAGCAGGGCTTCTACGAAGCAGATTCGCTGGTAAATGAGGGATTCATACATACAAGTAAAGCCAATCAGGTTGACGGTGTTTTAAACAGGTATTATAAAGATGTACCTGATCTTTTATTATTACACATTGATGAAAAAAAATTAACGGCTCCTTTGAAATACGAATTGGCTCCATCAGTGAATGAAGAATTTCCACATATTTATGGTCAGTTAAATTTAGACGCTGTAGAAAAAATTGAAAAGATATGATCAGTTGGGATGATTTTCAAAAAATACAAATGAGGGTAGGTACAATACTGGAGGTAAATGATTTTCCGGGCGCCAGGAAACCTGCCTATCAACTAAGCATTAACTTTGGCGAACTGGGAATAAAAAGATCATCGGCACAGATAACATCACTATACTCAAAAGAAGAATTAAAAGGCAAACAGGTAATTGCTGTTGTAAATTTTCCGGTAAAACAAATTGGTAATTTTTTCAGCGAATGTCTTGTACTTGGTGTTTATAACGAACACAATGAAGTTGTTTTATTGCAGCCAACATTAAAGGTGAAAAACGGATGCCGGATTGGATAGATTATTCAGCAAACTTTTCAAAGTAGGCACCTAGTTTTCTAAAATTATTTTTGTTGAGAGAAAAATAATTATTCCTGCCTTGCTTTCTGCAGTCAACCAATTCGCTTTCACTGAGGAGTTTAATATGGTGTGAACAGGTGGGTTGCGATAACCCTGTTAAGCCAACTATGTCGCAGCATCTCATCTCCCCTTTCACAGAAATTTCCTTCAAAATCGACAAACGGTAAGGATCTGCAACTGCAGCCATGGCTTTCTCATAAAATATTGTTTCTTTCTTCATGCTGAACGCTCCGCTTTTGCACGTGATAACTTGTTCAAAGAAATTATATTTTAACCAGAAGGACAAAAAGAATTTCAGTATTTTGTATAACCAAATATGAATATCGAAATAGTATATTACAAATCACCACTCGGTGTACTGGAGATCAGAAGCTCGGGCAATGCTATTTCTGATGTACTGTTCATCAATTCATGGAAGGGTGCCAAGATCAATGAAGCAGATCTGCTTTTTGTAAAACCCAAAACACCCATCATTAAAAAATGTTTTAAGCAACTGGATGAGTATTTTGCCGGTTCCAGAACCGAATTTTCCATCCCTGTTTTACAAACCGGAACCGATTTTCAACAAAGCGTTTGGACGGAGCTTTGCAATATTCCTTTTGGGCGTACCATCAGTTACATGGAATTAAGCAAACGGATTGGAAATGTAAAAGCAATACGGGCAGTTGGAACTGCAAATGGAAATAACAGCGTGTGTATTATTGTGCCCTGTCATAGAGTGATTGGAAGCAACGGCGAACTGGTTGGTTATGGTGGCGACCTATGGCGTAAACAATGGCTGCTTGAGCATGAAGGAAAAATTGCAAATGGAGTGCAAACACTATTTTAGATCGATACTTCCAAATGACAGCGGTAACAGCATGCCCGCTTTCGCTACAACGATAACTTTACCGTTTAGGCCGCTTAAAATTAAACGGATAGGATGATTTACCCGCTCCTGGTATTCTACCAGACTTTGCCGGCACATGCCGCAAGGCGATATAGGGTGACTGCTGGCACCCATAGTATTGTTATAACTTATAGCGATTGTTTCGATTGGAATCTTAGGATATAAAGTTGCAGCTGAAGAAAGTAAAACACGCTCAGCACACAAACCTACGGGATACGAGGCATTCTCCTGGTTGGTTCCTGCAACTATCTCACCGTTGCTCAATTTTGCCACAGCCCCCACATTAAAATTAGAGTAAGGTGCATAGGCTGATGAAGTAACTTCTCTTGCTTCATTCAGTAGCCAGGCATCCTGTTCATCCAATTCTTCAATTGAATCAAATACATCATAAGAAAATTGATAGGTTTCCTTTTTCATAAAATATTTTAGAATCAGAAAAAAGTCCTCTGTGCATAATTGCAAAGAGGACTCATCCATGTTTAAAGTTAAAAGTAAAAGAACTAAAAAGGCAATTTATTTGATCCAGCGGAACAATCGCTTCCAGCGTGGGCCGTTTTCGTAACTAAACCATATCAGCGATGCCTTGCCAACAACATGATCTTCGGGCACAAATCCCCAATACCGGCTATCCAGCGAGTTATGACGATTATCTCCCATCAACCAAAAATAGTCCATCTTAAAAGTATAACTGTCTGTATCTTTACCGTTAAGGAAAATTTTTCCACCTCTGTTCTCAAATTTGTTTTGTTCGTACACCTCAATGCAGCGCTGATATCTGATCACATTATCTGGCGTTAACTTAATTGTTGCATTTTTCTTAGGCACCCAAAGTGGGCCAAAATTATCTACTGTCCAGTCTTTATTATCGTTGTAATAAGGGAACAATTGTTTGTAAGGATAGGCACTGTTTGTATCAACAATAAAATCTGTTAAAGTATAGCCAGGAGGCAATTTTAAATTAGCCCTTTCTTCGTTGGTAATATTAACTTCAAAAAGATTTCTTCTTCCCTGCACCGCATTCAAATCGGTAACTCCTTGAGTCATTCGTATATTAATCCCCATATCTTTTAAAATTTCCTCATCAAGGTAAACTCCATCAGGAATCTGTAACAGATATAATCTTTCCGCCTTTGGAAAATAATCTTCGGGTTTGCCATTAATGTGCAGTTTACCATTTATTATTTGGATAGAATCGCCTGCGATTCCAACACAGCGCTTGATAAAATTTTCACGTTTATCAACGGGTCGTGTAATGATTAGATTTCCGTAATCCTGCCACACCCTTTCCCGGCCCAGTTGTCTTACGGCTTCATAATATGTTGTACGGCTTCCAAAATTAACTTCATCATTTATCAATGTATCATTAACAGGAAAGTTAAAAACAACTGCATCGTTTCTTTGTACGGGCTGCGGAAACCAGCGGGTATAGGGAATCTTAATCCACTCTACATAAGATTTTACATTTACCATAGGAATGGTGTGATGAACAAAAGGCATAGCAATTGGCGTATTGGGAATCCTTGGCCCATAGGCCGTTTTACTCACAAACAAAAAATCATTAACTAATAATGTCTTTTCTTCTGATGGCGTGGGAATAGTATAGGCCTCAAAAACAAAAGTTCGGATGATGGTAGCCGCAACGATGGCAAATGCTGCAGCATCGATCCACTCCCTGATACCCGATTTCTTATAATTCTTTACAACATCAATCCCGGCATAACGTTCATTTTTGGAGAAGCCCAAATAGGGAAAATAAGCAAACGGAAAAAAAACAGCCGCAGCATGATGCCAGAATCCAAAACGCCCAAAGTGTTCTACAAATTTTATACAGATCCAAATGGTGATAAACAGCCCTGCAATTGGAATGAACTGTAAAAAGAACCATACCTTTTTCAACTCCATCTTTTGCACCATGCACCATGTATTGTAAAAAGGAACAAAAGCTTTCCAGGTTTCTATTCGTGCTTTCTTAAACATTCCGTACATACCGATATGCCAACCAATTGTACCCAGTATAAAAATGATCCAACCTAAACTCATGCGTTAAATTTTAGAAGTGCCAAAAATACCATAATTAACGGTTTGAAAAATATTTATGTAAATAATGTTCTGAAATGTTTAACAGAACTATTAATGCTGCAATATATTATTGATGCAATCGCTGACTTCTTCTGCCCTGTTCATGATCATAAAATGCCCGCCTCTTTTGATAATAAAAGTAGGATTGATATTTTTAATGGGAAACATATGATCGTTATCGCCATGAATTTGATAGATAGCAGGATGTTGCCACTCGTTCTTCCAGTTTATGGCCTGGTTTACTGCCCAGGTTATGTAAGGCAGGTCCGCTTCCTTTCTCAACGAGGTAACCAGCACTTTCTCCTCTTCCGATTGTACTCCCAACATGCGATTTTGAACCGGCTGCGTAAGTTTAGTTGAACGTAAGGGAACAATCTTATTTAATCTGAGTTTTGCAACTGTTTTCATCCAAAGTGGCAATTCATTTGAAGATTTTATACTGGAGATGATAATTATTTTACTTACCGGAATTTGTTTAGCAATTTCTGTACAAACCATGCCGCCAAAAGAAAGGCCCATCAGGATTGGATCTTCCTCATCGATTCCGGCTCTCATTCTTGTTGCATAATGTGGCAGGGATTCATCACGTAAAGGCATCAGCCAACTAATAACCTTCAGTTGAAATCCTTTTATTTCCAATTTTGAAAAAGCTCTTTCATCAGCACCCAAACCGCTTATACAATAAATTGTTTTCATGTTTCAATTTACTTATTTACGGGGCAGAACATAATTTTGTACATCCTCTAAACTTATTTTTTTGTCCGACAGGATGATCAATCGCTCTACAACATTTCTTAGCTCACGTATATTCCCAGTCCAATCGTAACCCTTTAACGCCTCCATTGCTTTTGGGTCAACTTCTTTTTTAGGCTGACCATAATCGGCAGCTACTATTTCAAGGAAATGATCTACAAGCGACGGCACATCGTCTCTTCTTTCGTTCAACGACGGCACATGAATAATTATAACACCCAGGCGGTGATACAGATCGAGTCTGAAATTTTTCTCATCAACCTCCTTAAGCAGGTCTTTGTTTGTTGCAGCAATCACCCGAACATCAACCGAAATATCTTTTTCAGCTCCCACCCTTGTTATTTTACCTTCCTGCAAAGCACGCAACACTTTTGCCTGTGCATTCAGGCTCATGTCACCAATCTCATCTAAGAATAATGTACCACCATTGGCTGTTTCAAATTTACCTATCCGTTGTTTTACTGCCGAAGTAAAGGATCCTTTTTCATGACCAAATAATTCACTCTCTATCAACTCCCCGGGTATGGCAGCGCAATTCACTTCTACCATGGGTCCGCTGCTGCGGTTACTCTTTTCATGTATCCATCTTGCTACAAGTTCTTTACCTACACCATTTTCTCCGGTAATTAAAACACGGGCATCTGTTGGTGCAACTTTTTCTATTGTATCTTTTATCTTATTAATAGGTCCACTATTTCCTACCATCTCCAAAGCCTTACCCACTTTACGTTTCAACACTTTTGTTTCGGTAACCAGGCTCTGCTTATCAAGCGCATTCCGTAATGTAATCAGCAACCTGTTGAGGTCGGGCGGTTTACTGATGTAATCAAAAGCGCCTTTCTTCACTGCTTCAACCGCTGTATCAACATTACCGTGCCCACTGATCATAATAACCGGCACATCCGGATTAATTCCTTTTGCTTTATCGAGGAATTCAATGCCATCCAGTTTAGGCATTTTAATGTCGCACAAAACAACGTCGTATGTTTTATCGGAAAATTTTTTTAAGCCCTCTTCTCCATCGCCAGCTTCCTCAATCTTATATCCTTCGTAACTTAATATTTCGGTGAGTGTTTTACGGATAGATTTTTCATCGTCTATTATCAGAATATTCGCCATAGATTTCGTTCTTTTTACTTGATAAACCTGTTATTCAAAAATAACGATTTATCGGTTGTTATCCTTGCGGCCGGTAAATGAGAAAGGATTACCGGAAAAAGCCAGACCACCCAGGGAAGAGCCTGGATCATTGACGACATAGTTTTTATTGAACTTGGCTATGAGCACAAAGTGATAGTATTTGATGATAATGACGTAAAAGGAATAAAAAATCAAGTCGTTAAAAAATAAAAAAAGGTGATTTAAAAGTTATTGCCGATAAATAATTCGCCCTGTTTGTATTTTAGTACAGCATCCTTACTTTAATAGTACCTCTTACATGCTTCAATAAATCCATTGCATTTTTACTTAGGTGCTTATTTACATCCAGCACAACATAACCAATTGTTTCATTGGTTTTAAGATACTGTCCAAGGATATTTATTTTGTGTTTTCCCAATTGGGTATTGATCTTGGACAAAACACCCGGAACATTATTGTGTATGTGCAGGATGCGGTGTGTACCTTCCATTGGAGGCAGAGCCAGTGCCGGAATACTGTGTGATCCTGTACTGATTCCTTTTTCGAGATAGTTAGATAATTTATTGCTTACATCATCACCGATATTATGCTGAGCTTCCTGTGTACTTCCGCCAATATGCGGAGTCAACAACACATTGCTCAAACCCTGTAACGGTGATGAAAAAACATCGCCATTCTTTTCGGGCTCAGTAGGAAAAACATCTACCGCAGCGCCACTTAACTGCCCTTCCAGCAATGCATTTTTTAAAGCCAACAGGTCAACTACTTCTCCTCTTGCGTAGTTGATCAGAATACTTCCTACTTTAAAGTGTTTCAACAAATTTTTATTTATAAGATTTTTTGTACTGGGAAGTTCAGGTACATGCAGTGTTACAATATCAGATTTGCTTACCACTTCTTTCAATGTTTTCCTGTCTTCGGCGTTGCCAAGGGGAAGGCGGGTTTCTACATCAAAAAAAACAACTTTCATGCCCAGACTCTCAGCTAACACACTAACCTGTTTACCAATATTACCGTATCCAATTATGCCAAGTGTTTTTCCACGTAACTCATAACTGCCGCTGGCTTCTTTCATCCATTTTCCTTCATGAGCAGCTTTATTCTTATCAATAACTTTTCTGATCAACATGATGGATGCGCCAATCACCAGTTCAGCTACGCTTCGGGTGTTGCTGTACGGAGCATTAAAAACTGCAACACCGTTTTTGGTTGCCGCTTTAAGATCAACCTGGTTTACGCCAATACAAAAGCAACCTATGGCACGTAACTTAGGAGCAGCATCCAGTATCTTTTTTGTGATCTGTGTTTTACTTCTTATCCCCAACAGGTGAACATCCTTCACTGCATCAATCAATTCGGATTCACTTAACGCCTTGCTTATTTTTTTTACATTACTGTAACCAGATGCATGAAAATGCTTTACTGCTGCATCACTGATATTTTCTAAAAACAGAATATTGATCTTCTCTTTGGGATAACTTGTTTTTTTATTTTCAGTCATGACAATTAGGGTGTATTTTGCGCAAATATATCTTATCTAAAGCTTAATTACTCAGCATGCCCAATTACGCCTATAAAAGGTTATTTCTTTTTTATTTATTACCTGTTCTTGTGCCGATTATTCTTTCAGTTAATTCATCCTGCAACTCCGGAGCAGATGCTGACCCGGAATTAGCCGATAGCCTTACTGTAGCGATTCTTCCCGAACCTGAGCCGGTTTCAACCGGAGACTCTCTTAGAATTTACAATGCCAGCAGGCTTTGGTTTGATACAGTATTAAAGCCGAGGAAATTTAGTGGCGGGATGATAGTAGCCAAAAACGGAAGGATCATTTTTGAAGCTTATAATGGAACAGCACATATTGCTGGCACTGATACCATTAACTTTAATACTTCCATGCATATTGCCTCGATTACCAAAACATTTACTGCCATGGCAGTCTTAAAATTGATGCAGGATGGTAAACTCAACCTGGATGACGAATTCAGTAAGATTTTCCCTGAATTTAATTACCCCGGAGTTACAGTCAGAACTTTATTGAACCACCGTAGCGGATTGCCCAACTACAATTATTTTATGGAAGACCTGGGTTGGGATAAATCCAAATATGTAAGTAATGCAGATATTCTAAACTATTTAATCACACGTAAACCTGATCTCATCGGAGTTTTACAGCCCAATACGCACTTCAGCTATTGCAATACAAATTATGCCTTGCTGGCATTATTGATCGAAAAAATAAGTGGTTTAAAATATGAAGGTTATCTGCAAAAGACATTCTTCACTCCTTTGAAAATGAAAAACACCTATGTGTTCAACATCTCCGACACCGCAAAAGCTACGCCTAGCTACAATTGGCGGGGTAATCTGGAATCTTTTAATTTTTTAGACCAGGTTTATGGTGACAAAAACATCTACACTACTCCAAAGGATCTGCTGATCTGGGATCGTGCCTTAAGCTCTAATATTTTTCTTACTGAGGCAACACTTGAACAAGCCTATTCGCCATACAGCAATGAAAAGCCGGGCGTTCGTAATTATGGCCTTGGATGGAGAATGAATCTGTTTCCCGATGGAAATAAAATAATTTACCACAATGGATGGTGGCACGGCAGTAACGCAACTTTCATAAGATTATTAAAACAGAAAGCAACCATCATTGTAATTGGAAACAAATTCACCCGTTCCATCTATCACGCCAAAGTTCTCACTTCTCTATTTGGCAATTATTATTCTCCCATTGACGAAGGCGAACTTGAGATAATAAAAAACTCAGTTGTTTCTGCTGATTCGCTGGTGCAAATTGACAGTATTTCTAAGTCTGTTAAAAAAACAATTCCCGCAAAAAAAAGTAAAGATTAATTAAAAGGAATTTATACCGGTTGGTTGCCCAATTTAGTATCAACATGCAGGTTATGCAGGATATTGCCGAAACTGTGCAATAAAATTGTAGAAAAGATGCGCTTTTTTGCACTTTTTTGCTTTTATTTGGTAATTAATTCTAACTAATGCTTAAAAGAGAAAGACAGGCGTACATTGTACATCAGGTACAACTGCACAATAAAGTACTGTCAACTGCTTTAAGTAACGACCTCAATGTATCAGAAGATACTATAAGAAGAGACTTACAGGAACTATCAGACAAAGGAAAATTAATCAAAGTACATGGCGGCGCTCTTTCTCACTCATTTCATGATATCACCTACCCTTCTAAAAAAGTGTACGCACAATACAGTAAGAAAATAATTGCCGAAAAAGCAGTTAAACTAGTAAAAGATGGCATGTTTGTTTTAACCGGAGGCGGAACAACTGTTGTTGAACTGGCACGTTCCTTACCGCTTTCTTTATCAGCAACATTTATTACCGGCAGTATTCCTGCTGTGGTAGAGTATATGAATCATCCAAAAGTTGAAGTAGTGGTTGTTGGCGATAAATTATCGAAAAACTCTAAGATAACTTTGGGAGCCGATGCATTGTCGAGAATAAACACCCTTAAACCTGATTTGTGTTTTCTCGGCATCAATGCCATTAATATAAGTGACGGAATTACAGATAGTGACTGGGATGTGGTGCAATTGAAACAGGCAATGATCGACTCTTCCCAAAAAGTAGTTTGCCTCACCATTTCAGAAAAGATCAATTCGTTGCAGCCCATTCAGGTATGCGATTTAAGTAAGATTGATGTTTTGATTACTGAATTACCAAAAGATCACCCCGTATTGAAACCATATGTAGCAGCGGGTTTAACAGTTTTATGAATATCTATTATGAATTTAATTATTAACAACCAAAACTTGAATTTATGAGAAAAATTACTAACAGATTAGTTGCTTATCTGTTTTTCATGTTTCCGCTTTTTGCGTTTGCTCAAACAAGCATAACTGGAAAGGTGGTAAATGAAAAAGACGGAAAGCCAATTGAAGGCGTTTCGGTAGTGGTACGTGGCTCAAAGAGCGGAACCAATACTGATGCCAATGGAAATTTCACCATATCAGCCAAACAAGGCGATGTAATTATTATCAGCTCTGTGAACTTTAAAGAGCAACAAATAAGAGTTGGCAGCAACAATATTACTGTTCGGATGGTAGCCAGCGATGGAACCCTTGAAGAAGTCGTTGTTACTGCGATGGATATTAAAAGAAATCCCAGAGAATTGGGATATTCTGTTCAAAGCCTAAAAGGCTCCGATGTACAGGAAACGCAAAGAGAAAACTTCCTGAATGCATTGGGTGGCAGAATAGCCGGTGTGAGCATTACGCCAACAAGTGGTAATGCCGGGGCTTCCACAAATATCGTGTTGAGAGGCTATAATTCATTGTCCTTAAGCAATCAACCTTTGTTTGTTGTTGATGGAGTTATTGTAGACAATTCGGTTGTTGATGAAAACAGTAACAGCGGCTCAGGATTAGGTTTGGTGGAAACCGGAACCCGAAATGTTAATCAAACAAGCAACCGTGGCAATGATTATACCAACCGCGTTGGCGATCTTAATCCAAATGACATAGAGAGTGTAACAGTTTTAAAAGGACCGGAAGCTACAGCCCTTTATGGAAGCCAGGCCAGTTCAGGTGCAATAATCATTACTTCAAAGAAGGCCAAAAAATTTGAAACCAAAAAATTCAAATTGGGCGGAATTAACTATGATAACAGTTTCCGGTTTCAGTTTGTGGAGAGATTGCCAGACCTGTACACCGATTATGATATGGGAGTTAACGGAAGATTAGACAGTAACTTCTCTTACTTTGGTCCTAAACTTCCTGCTGGTTCAGCAAGAACTAATCAGGCAAAAGAATTTTTTAAAACGGGCTTTTCACAAACGCACAATTTAGCTGTTAACGTAGGTAATAAACTCACCAGTTTTTTAATCTCCGGTTCTGCGTTTGATAACTCAGGAGTTATTCCCGACAACCGATACACCCGCTACACAGTGAAGGTCAGCAATACAACGCGTATTAAGAACTTTCTGGAAATAATTCCTTCGTTTACCTATACTCATAGCATTAACAAAAAACCAATCCGCAGCAGCAATGGCTATTTAACTACTTTACTGCGCTGGCCTGTTAATGATGATCTTAATAATATCTATAATTCAGATGGAACCAAAAGGGAGATCTATACAGCAGGCGATCCAAATGAAGAAGTAGATAACCCACTTTGGAATGTTCACAATAACAGGAGTTATGATAAACTGAATAAACAACAATACACATTAGCAGTAAATATTTTTCCGGTTAAATGGCTAACAGTTGCAGGGCGTTTTGGATATGAAACCTTTAAGAACGATGGATGGACATTTTATCATCCCGAAACTTTCTTGCTAACTAAAGCAACACGTGGATCTCAGGACAACTACTACAGGAAGTATGAAGGATATAATCACACGATTAATGCAACAGCTAAAAAATCATTAGGTAAATTTAATGGCAGGTTGATGGTTGGAACAATGTGGCAGGATTACAAAACCAGCGCCTGGAGTAACTATGGTACCGGAATTGCAGACCCAACTACTTTTCAATTTGATCCAAAAAGGATTGGCGACTCCAGTGCAACAGACCCATTGACCCGGCTGAGACTCTATCGCAACAATGTATTTCAGGATTTCAATTACAGGCAAACAAGACAACTTGCTTATTTTGGTGAAGTAGCTATTAATTGGAACAATATAGTTTTTATTAACTACACCCATCGATTTGAAGAAGGTTCTACCCTTCCAAAAATTAACAGAAAAGTAAATTATCCGGCAGGAAGTGTCAGCGTTATTTTCACCGATCTGATTAAGCCATTGAAGAAAAGCAATGTGCTTAGCTACGGAAAATTGAGGGCTTCTTTGGCAAATACGGCTAAGGCAAACAGTCCTTATTCAAATCAGTCAGTATTCACATTACAAACATCAAGTGGTGGTGGATTTTCATACGATTTTACCAACAACAATTTCTTCCTTCTTCCCGAAAGGCAATCTACCTATGAATTTGGTACTGAGTTGAGGTTCTTCAATAACAGGTTGTCAATAGATGGTACTTACTATAATACTCTTAACAAAGATCAGATTCTTGAATTGGTACGTACAAGTTATGGAACAGGTTTCATCTTAAACACTCTCAATTTAAGCAGTACCCGTAACCAGGGCATTGAGATAGCTACGAATTATAAGATTCTTGATAAAACCAATCTTATCTGGAATATTGGTTTCAACTTTACCAAAAGCTGGAACAAATTATTGACGCTGCCAGACAACCTTCCGGAATTTTATATTTCTGATACATGGCTGTATGGTAATGCCAGAGCAGGTTTAAGAAGAGGTGGCCCAACAACAAGTATTACAGCTGCCGGATATGCCCGCAATTTAAATGGTGATATACTGGTTGATCCAAATACCGGCTTCCCTGTTTTAGATCCAACGTTTCTGGTACGTGGCGATCGTAATCCCGACTTTACTTTAGGTATCAATAATACCATCAGGTATAAAAACTGGAGCTTTAATATGCTTTGGGATTTAAAAATAGGTGGCGACGTGTATAATGGAAATGAATTATTCCTCACTTCAATTGGCCGCAGTAAATTAACTGCAAACAGAGAGTATCCTCAGGTTTTCAATGGTGTTTTAAGAGATGGTTTGGAAAATACGGCTACACCAACAAAGAATAATATTGTTGTAACGCCTTATTTAAACCAGGGTTTTTATACAGCAGGTTTTCCTGAAGAATATTTTATTGAAAAAGACGTGAACTACTTGCGGATGAGAGACCTTACCATAAACTTTAATTTTAAGGATATCATAAAAACAAAAAAATGGATCAAAGGACTGAGTGCATTTGTAACAGCAAATAATCTCATCCTGATAACAAATTATACGGGTGCCGATCCTGCCGTAAACGGTAGTACGCCAGGTACACGTGGAGTTGGAGCTTTTGGATTTGATTATGGTACCGTGGCCGAAGCCATTAGTATAAACCTAGGCTTGCGTGCCGGATTTTAATTAAATAATTTATAAAAACATTTTTATGAAATCAATAAAAATTATTACAGCAATCAGCTTTACAGCGATTATGATTTCATCATGTACCAAAAAACTTGATGAAGCATATTACAACCCAAATGCTCCGGTAAAAGTAAAGCCGAGCGAACTTTTACCGCCTATTCAGTATAATATGGCAATAAATTTGCAGGAAGACTTTATGTATATGGGTACAACAGCGCAGCAATTTGCTTTAACAAGGGCTTTTGGTGCAACTTCCGGAACCCGTGATGCCACCATCAGCCGCCATGAAAGAATGGGCTATTTTCCCAATGTAGATAACAGTGGAAATATCTGGCGCATGCATTACTGGAATATTGGCCAGAATTTAAATCGTATGGTTGAGTGGGCAGCAGAAGATGAGCAATGGGATTATGTAGGTGCCGGTCAGGCCATCCTGGCCTGGAGCTGGCTTACATTAACCGATTACCATGGTGAGGTGATTCTTGATGAAGCGTATAATACCAGTCAGCTTTCGTTCAAATACGATACACAGGATAAAGTATACAATCATGTTAGAAATCTCTGCAAACAGGCACTCGAAAATTTTGCAAAAACATCAGGTAGTGCTGATTTTACTGCAGCTGATCAGTGGTTTTATGGCGGTGACATTAATAAGTGGAAAAAATTTGTCTATGGTGTAATGGCACGCAGCTATCATCATCTTACCAACAAATCCAGTTATAAACCTGACTCAGTAATTTATTATTGCGATCTGGCAATGCAGACACCTGCAGATGATGCGACTTATAAATATGTTGGCGGTCCGGTAAATAATCAGAATAATTATTGGGGTAGATTCAGAGCTAATAATGTAAATCTTCGTCAATCCAGATATATCGCTGAGTTGATGAAAGGAAACTATGGAACTTTTTCGGGAGTAGATGATCCCCGTCGATGGTACATGTTGTCAACTGCAACTGATGGTGTAACTATGCTGGGTCTTGAAGCAACCAAAGGCGAACTAGTGTTAGCGGCAAACCAACGCCCTGTAAATTTTTGGGGACATACTGCTGTGCCAACAGTTGATACAGCCAGGTATATTTTCAGGCAAGATTCCGAATTTCCTTTTATGACTTCCAGTGAAATTCAATTCATGAAAGCTGAAGCTGCTTTCAGAATGAATAATAAGGGGCTGGCGCTTGCAGCATACAGGCAGGGTATTTCTCAAAACTTTGATATGTTGTTGAGCAAATACAATGTCAACATAAGGCCAGGCAGAGTTATGACATCTGCAACAAGAGATGCATTCCTTGCCAATACCGCCGTTGTTCCAGGAGTTGCCAATTCATTAAACTTAAGCATGATCATGCAGCAGAAATTTATTGCACTCTGGGGGTATTCATGTCTTGAAACCTGGACCGATTTGAGGAGGTATCATTATACCGATCTTGATCCACAAACAGGCCAACAGGTTTATCATTCATTTGCTCCGCCTGCTGGCATTGATCTTTGGCCCGACAACGGAGGTAAATGGAGTTACCGTGTACGACCAAGGTTTAATTCGGAATACGTGTGGAATATTGCTGAACTTGCAAAATTTGGCGGTGACCTAATTGACTATCATACCAAAGAAATGTGGTTCTCATTACCTTAAACTAATCATTAAATTAAAAAATATGAAAAGGATAATATTAACAGGTTTAATGGCAACCGTTTTACTTACGGCATGCAAAAAGAATGACCTGAATGAAAGTAAAAGATGGGCCATTAGCGATGTAACCAATGCATGGGTAAAGTACCATAATTCTTACACAGCCCTCACTCCGTCATTGGGTGTTCCGGCAAACGGGCCATCGGTAAACTTTTATGTAAACAATGTAAAAATGAACGGTCCCACTATGGCATATGGGAGTTTCTTCCCTAATGTAACTGGTGGTGGTGCATTTGCTGCAGCTCCCAGCGGGCAGGTAAATATCAAAGCAGTTTTAAACCGCACCACAGGTACAGGTTTGCCAAGTGATACAATTGCCAGTTATAATTTTGGACTGGGAGCAAGTAAATCGCACAGTGTTATTTTAATTGACGAGATGCCCAACCCCACTCCCGACAATCCAAACATGCTAGTAATACAGGAAGATGTTGCTATGCCGGCTTATGGCAAATTTAAATTGAGGTTGCTTAACCTGATTGCAACTACCGAAGTATTTGAACTCTACAATTCAACAACGGCGACAATTGTTGTTCCATCGGTTAAATTTAAAGATGTTTCAAATTGGGTTGAGTTACCTGTACCTGCTTCCGGAAATGTATTTCAGATTCGATTGGCAGGAACAACAACAGTAATGGCAACCGCATCGTCTTTTACACCAGCGAACCAACGGTCCTATACTTTCTGGGCACGGGGAAATCCGGCTGTATCAGGCAGGGCAAGAACTTTGAGCCAATATATCACACAATAAAAAAAGAACACAAATAAAAAAAGCTTTCCAAAATGGAAAGCTTTTTTTATTTCAAGAATTTATCAAGAAAAGAATAAGTAAGCCAAAATTATTGAAGTTATTATTCCAGCCAGATCAGCCAGCAACATTGTTCCCACTGCATATCTCGTATTCTTAATTGAAACTGCACCAAAATAAACTGCAATAATATAAAAAGTTGTATCAGCCGATCCTCTGAATATGGAAGCCAGATTGGCTGCAAAAGAATCCGGCCCGTGGGTATTCATCGTATCAATCATCATTGCCCTGGCTCCGCTACCGCTTAAGGGTTTAAGTAAAGCTGTGGGCAATCCATCAACAATTCGGGTATCGCCGCCAAACAAAACAAATACACTTTTAATGGCATCCAGTACAAATTCAAAAGTACCGCTATTGCGTAGGAGGCAAATAGCAACCAAAAGTCCAACCAGATAGGGAATGATCTTTACAGCTGTTTCAAATCCACCTTTGGCACCTTCAATAAAAGCATCAAATACATTTATCTTTTTGTATAATCCACCCAACACGATCAACAGAAAAATTAAAACTAAAATACCATTGCTCAGGTTGCCCGAAAAAATGGGAACATCCGTTGCCGACAATGTATTAATAAAAACAATCAGTCCGGCAAACAATCCCGAAATACCCAACACCCACAACATTATAGCCGATTGAAAAACATTGATGCGTTGCTTGTACGCAACTATCAGCATCGCAACCATCGTTGCTACAAAAGTGGCAATCATACAGGGGATAAAAATATCGGTGGGGCTTTGCGATTTTAGTGCTACCCTGTCGGCAATGATTACCGTTGGAATTAACGTAAGTCCTGATGCATGCAGGCACATAAACATCACCTGGGCATTGGAAGCTTTGTCTTTATCGGGGTTGATCTCCTGCAGGCTTTCCATGGCTTTAATTCCAAATGGTGTAGCCGCATTATCCAGTCCCATCAGGTTGGCCGAAAAATTCATAACCATATGACCCATCGCCGGATGATCCTTTGGCACTTCGGGAAATATCTTACCAAAAAACGGCGCAATGATCCTCGAAAGAAATCTTATCCCTCCGGCTTTTTCAGCAATACTTAAAAAGCCCATGAATAGTGCCAGAATGCCAATTAATCCAATACTCAGATTAACGGCATCTTTGGTTGTTTCAAAAACTCCATTGGCCGGCAGCAACTTGAAAGCTGTAAAAGAACCATCGCTGTTTTTGGTTACTTTATCTTTTCCCCAAACAACAGTTTTCCTATCGGCCAACTGGCTTACAACTGCAAGAGGAACAGCATTTGAATCTACGATCCTGCTTGATACCGTATCCGTATTCTTGCCCGTAAATAAATTGCTGATCAGCATCTCCTGCCCCGGCTGAAAAAAGAACTTGATACCTGCTACTAATATTGCAATAATGATGAATGCACTCCAGATTCTGCTTAAAGCCATATAATGTAATTAAGAATTGAAAATTAAGAATTAATAATTAAATGAACCGGATTGAAGAACCGATACTGCAAATAAAGCCTCACTTATCAATTACCCTTACCTTTGCAGCCAATTTTTAATTCTTAATTTTTAATTAAACACATGGCTTTACAAGCAGGAATAGTAGGATTACCCAATGTTGGCAAATCAACTTTATTTAACGCAGTTAGTAACAGTGCTAAGGCACAGGCAAGTAATTACCGGTTTTGTACCATTGAACCCAATACTGGTTTGGTGAATGTACCCGATCCCCGTTTAGATAAACTGGCTGAACTGGTTAAACCCGAAAGGATCGTTCCTACTCAGATTGAGATCGTAGATATTGCCGGACTTGTGCGTGGCGCAAGCAAAGGCGAAGGATTGGGAAACAAATTTCTTGCAAATATTCGAGAAGTTGATGCCATCATTCACGTGATACGTTGTTTTGAAGATATTAATATTCTACGTGATGAAGGACCGATTAATCCAGTAAGTGATAAGGAAGTGATAGAAACAGAATTGCAGTTAAAAGATCTGGAAAGTGTAGAAAAGAAAATTCAGCGTACCGAAAAACTGGCGAAGACAGATCCTAAAATGAAAGCTGAACTGGAGATTCTGCAAAAATGTAAAGCTCATCTCGATTCAGGAAAAAATATTATTACCCTTGGATTAGCCAAAGACGAGAAAACAGCTATTGCCGATCTTTTTTTACTCACCGATAAGCATATTTTGTATGTTGCCAATGTTGATGAAGCCAGCATGCACACCGGTAATAAATATTCGGAGGCCCTGATTGAAGCGGTTAAGAACGAGGGCAATGAAGTTATCGTAATGACCAATGCCATTGAAGCGCAGATTGCAGAGTTTGAAGATGCGGATGACAAAGCCATGTTTATGGAGGAATATAAAATGACCGAACCCGCTTTAGACAGGCTGATCCATTCAACATACAAACTATTAAACCTGTCAACTTATTTCACGGCGGGTGTACAGGAAGTACGTGCCTGGACGATTGAGAAAGGATGGAAAGCGCCACAGGCTGCCAGTGTTATTCATACCGACTTTGAAAAAGGATTTATTAAAGCCGAGGTTATTGCTTATGACGATTTCATTAATTATAAATCAGAAGCGGCGTGTCGTGAAAACGGAAGATTAAGAATTGAAGGGAAAGAATACCTGGTGCAGGATGGTGACGTCATGCATTTCAGGTTTAACGTGTAACTGAATTTGTTATATAAAAGAAAACGGGCTTTGCAAATGCAAAGCCCGTTTTCTTTTATCGTTTGAAATACTATTGAGGCAATAAAACCTGGTTGATTTTATGTAATGATGCGTTTAAAAAATGTTGATCACTTGTTCCTCCCGGATCAGGGGTGGGATTGATTGCAATAATTGAAGCCGTTGCATTGGCAGCGCCTTTTACTGATGCAGCACTAACGACAGGACCCGTAAAAGTACAAACAAGACTCACACCCGGATGAGTTGGTACAGCTCCGTTCAACAAAGTTGGATAAGACGTAGCTGTTGTAGGTAAATTATTAGTAAATGCCCGCACAGCCATAACGTGATAAAATGCAATTCCCTGCGCCAATTGAGGCGGGATATTTGCTGAATTGATAAATGCAATGTACACAGCCTCAGGTGAACCGGGAGGAATGGCTCCTCCTGTCAGTCCGGCGATCAATTGCTGTATTGCCAGGTTACTTGGCGCAAATACCGTAAGGTTTGCACCAATATTAAGCAGGATACCCTGCAAATTAGTTGCCGGTGTTGAAGCTTGATCACCCCGCTGAATAATTGCTTTAAATAATGAAAGATCAGCATCGGTATTTATCCTGTCCCAGGCATAACGACTTGGAGGAGCCGTTACCAACGCCATCTTATGCATTACTCCATTAACTGCTGTAATATTAGTTGCAGTCATTGGAATATTGTTTACCCAGTTGCCATTTCTGGTTGAGGGAAAGGTATTTAACCTAAGCAGCGAACTTAAAGGAGGCGCAGGGTTAAATATACTCGGATAACTAAAGTTCGGAAAAGTATTTGGAATATTTGACGTAGCAATTGTTTGCGGCATTATATGATATTGTATCAACGGCGTCAACGTCGTTAAAGGAAGGGCATTTACCACTCCCAGCGAAAGGCCTGAGGCTGTCATGGCTGCATCAGTTGGCGCAAAAACAGTAAAGCGCAAAGAAGGAACAGCCAATGTTGAAGGCATTATTCCTGTTCTTAACACTGCAGCTTTAAAAATGGTAAGGTCTGGACCATCCAGCAGGTTTGCTAAAGTAGGTGTTGTGCCCTGCGTAACCGGCGCTGCCGGGTATTGTTGCAGGTCTTTATTACAGGATGACAAAATCACCATTGCTGATGCGATCAGCAAAAAATGAATTTTTATTCTGTTGGTTATATATTTCATATCTAAATTTTTATTTTTTTTAAAGATCGAATCATGGATTAATAAATATTGTATCCAAAGCTTACATAATACAAACCACCAACCTGTGAGTTACCTATCGCATTATAATAACGCTCGTTCAACAGGTTGGTTGCTCCTATCTTAAGTACCGATTTGTTTGCCTTAGGTAATTTCAAACTAATTTGAGCATCAACGGTGTGCACCTCCGGTAAGTTGTCTGATGCAAAATCACCCTGATAATAAAAACTGCCCTGATATCGATAAGCGACATTAAAACCTAAACGCTTAGCAGGCCCGAAGCCAGAATTACCAACCGAAAGATTGGCTTTGTATTTTGGAGCATTAAAATAGGCAACAAAATCACTTGGTACATCTTTTAAATTATCAGAAGAAAGGTTTCCTCCAACGGTGAAGTTCAGGGGCAGTCTGTAGTCAACGCTCAATCCAAATCCGTAAGTTTTTACCTTGGCAGTAGAGTTAACAGGAATAGAATAGCGATATCCGTTCAAAGTATCAGACAGTGCTATTGTGCCGCCACCAATTTTCTGCACGGTTACTTTTCTTCCGAGAAAATCCTTGTAAGTACCAAAGTATCCATACACGTCAACCAATAATTTACCCTGTAACATTAAACCTTTAAATCCTGCTTCAAAAGATGATAAAGATTCTGGCTTCAGGTCGTTAGGTGTGTAGGGTACTACATTACCCTGTCTTAATGCTTCAAAATCGTAGATCTGATTCCCTGCAAAATTAAAGAGGGTTCTGAATCCCGGATCTCCACCAATCAAACGAACATTACTACCAACAGCCAGATTAATATACTGCTGCTGATTTGATGGGAAACGATAAGCTGTTTGGTAAGACACACGGAAATTATTATTCTCTTTTACTTTTATCAGGGCGGTTGCTCTTGGTGTTATTCGCCCTTTAAAATTCTGGTTCTTATCGTATCGGCCAGACACTGTTAAATATAACCGGTCCATAATTTTACGGCTGGCTTGTAAAAAAGCCCCATACTCCGAAATTTTAAGACGCCCCGTAGAATCAGCAAATAAAGTTCCTTCTGAATTCAATACATATTGCTTGTAACTGGCACCCACTAAAAGGTCAACCCACTTACCGGTTAAATGGCTAAGGTTGTAGTTTCCTTCCATAGCGTACAGGTCAGATTTGTCCAAAAGTAAAGCACCGCCTAACTTAATGGGTTGCTTACGAATAGAGTCATAAGATTTTACAAATTGGGCACTTCCTGCTGCAGGACGGCCAACATCTGCTGTTGAGCGGGCCAGTGTATGAGCAGCGGCATCTGTCATTCCGTTTAAACGACCACCAAGATAAGTTTGAGCATATTGTTGATACCATCCACCTGCAACGGCACTTGGTTTCCAGCTCTCATTAAATAAACGGGTTGCAACGGTGGTGTTATAAGATTCGCCGGCATTTTCCTGCGTGGTATATGCTCTGAAATTCCAGTACCTGTTATTCAATTCCAACTTGTACTGGCCCATTTTAAAATCCTTTAACGAGTACCTTTCACTTCCAGTGTACACGGTATTACCTGTGCCCCAGTAAGCAGCAAAAACTGCCTCGGTATAGCGGTTTACTTTATAATGTAATGAACCTCCTAATTTAAAATTCACTGTATTAGGATTCGTTACTTCTTTCTCAGTGTAGCCTGTACGGGAAACATTTATTGCAGCACCGCTGTTTAAAGTATCAATGAAGTTCTTAAGCCAAGGTGCCTGTGCGCCAATTACATTCAGTACTGCTGTTCTGATCTCCGCTGTTGTTTCATCACCATAAACATTTATACCATCATAGTTAGGATCACTTGCCCTGTCACCCTCTTTTACTCTTCCTCCTGTTGCAGCACGTGCATAATTTCTGTAATCGCTGCCCTGCCAGTCTTTGGCCTGAATTAATTCAGCATTAATCTTAAATGCAATTTTTTCCGAAACTTTTTTACCCCATCTCATGGTCCAGTTATGATATGGCGAAGCAGGGCGCTGACTTTGACTGCCCGTATGCATAACACCTTCTTTAATCAAGAATGATAAACCCTGGTATTTAAATGGATTCTTACTATTAATAAGTAAGGTACCGTTCATACCGCCGGCGCCATATAATGCCGACGATGCACCCGATAATAATTCCATATTATCAACATCAAGTTCACTTAAGCCGATAATTGAAGCAACTGAAAAGTTAAGGCCCGGAGCCTGGTTGTCCATTCCGTCAACCAACTGGTTAAAACGGGTATTACCACTTGAGTTAAAACCACGGGTAGTTGGCGTTTTAAAAGTTAGTGAAGCGGTAGTTACGTCAACACCTTTTAAAGATGATACTACATCATAATAATTACTAACTGCTGAATTACGAATATTGGCTGCACTCACTCTTTCAATTGATACAGGAGATTCCAGTATTTTCTGTGGTACCCTGTTGGCGGCCACTACTACTTCCTGACCCAAAATATTTGACGGTATAAAACTAACGTCAACACTTTTAGAGGCGTCATTTACAGTTACTTCCTGCAACTCATACCCCACCGATGAAATTAAAAGGGTTACGGGAAGTTTTTTCACTGTTAGTTTAAAATTCCCTTTGTCGTCGGTAAAGGTTCCAATATCATCACCTTTTACAATTACCGAAACGGCTCCCGAACCCTCCCGGGTATTGCTGTTTTTTACGGTGCCGTTTATAGTTACATTCTGTGCAGTGGCAGCAACCGTTAAGATGTTAGCCAACAAAAACGTAACCAAATAGCTGGTAGTTTTTCTCATATCAAGTGTTTTGGGTTTTTTAATTATTTAGCAAATTAAGCACGTTATTTCTACCCGAAAAATTTATTTTAATACCTTGTTAATAATTTATTCAGTTCAATCGGATGGTTTTAATTAGCTTGATGGTAATTTAGCAAAATGAACTCATTTAGATTTAACGGCCAAACTGGTTTTTACAAAGGTAAAGTAAGAGATGTTTATTCAATTTCCAACAAATATCTGGTAATGTTTGCCAGTGACAGAATTTCGGCATTCGATGTTATTTTGCCCCGACCCATACCTTTTAAGGGACAAGTGTTAAACCAGATAGCAGCTTACATGCTAAACGCTACAACGGATATATGCCCGAATTGGCTAATAACAGTACCAGTTCCAAATGTAAGCATTGGAAAAAAATGCACCCCTTTTCAGATTGAATTAGTTGTAAGAGGTAATTTAACAGGCCATGCCTGGCGAACATATTCGTCTGGCAAAAGAATTTTATGTGGTGCCACAATGCCCGATGGCATGAAAGAAAACGATTTCTTTCCTTCACCTGTTATTACGCCAAGTACAAAAGCTTCTGAGGGACATGATGAAGATATATCTCCCCAAGAAATAATTTCAAATGGATTAGCCTCAGCGGGCGAATGGGAAACTTTGTCTGAATATGCCCTGCAACTGTTTGAAAGAGGAAAACAGATCGCTGCCAAACAAGGTTTGATTTTAGTAGATACCAAATATGAATTTGGAAAACTCGGCGATGAAATTGTGTTAATGGATGAAATACACACACCTGATTCCTCACGATATTTTTATGCAGATGGATTTGAGGAAAGGCAACAAAAAGGCGAACGCCAGAAACAGCTAAGCAAGGAGTTTGTTAGAGAATGGCTGATTGAAAATAATTTTATGGGTAAGGAAGGACAGACGGTTCCAGCTATGAGTAACGAATGGATTGATACTATTTCGAAACGTTATATCGAACTCTACGAAAAAATTATCGGCGACAAATTTGTGCCGATAAAGTTGAGTGATGACGAAACGGAAAAATTAATAAATGTCGAACTGGAGAAACTAGCCTAATATTCCTTTTTCTTATTATTTTCATCCAGTCTCGGCCTCAATCTCTTTTTACTTTTATTAAATACCATCATTCCTTTATCAATTCCTTTACGTATTTCTTTTTGCTCTTCTAATGGCAGGTTATAAATCTTTTGACATTCAACTGTACAACAACCGTCATACTGTTTTCCACATGCACCGCATTGAATAAATAATAAATGACAACCATCATTTTTGCAGTTGGTATGTGTATCGGCAGGTTTACCGCATTGGTGGCATTTGGAAATAATGTCTACTGTAATCCGCTCCCCCAGCCTGTCGTCGAAAACAAAATTTTTGCCTACGAATTTTGATTCAAGACCTTCGGCTTTAGCTTTACGGGCATAGTTGATAATGCCGCCTTCGAGATGATACACATTTTCAAAGCCATGATGCTTCATGTAAGCACTGGCTTTTTCGCAGCGGATGCCACCGGTACAGTACATGATGATATTCTTGTCTTTTTTATCCTTCATCATTTCAACTGCCATAGGTAACTGTTCACGGAAAGTATCGCTGGGAATTTCAATGGCTTTTACAAAATGGCCTACTTCGTATTCGTAATGGTTGCGCATGTCTATAACTACGGTATTTTCATCCTGTATCAATTCGTTCATCTGCGCAGTATTAACATAGCTGCCCTTATTCTGCATGCTGAAGCCGGGATCATTGATTCCATCAGCAACAATTTTTTCTCTTACTTTAATTTTTAATACCCAAAAACTTTTGCCATCATTATCCACCGCAATATTCAATCGAATATTTTTCAGCGGCTCAATGGTATCCAGGTAATTCTTAAAAGCATTCACATTACTGTCTGGCACACTTATCTGTGCATTGATACCTTCATAGGCAACATAAATGCGGCCGAATACTTTCAGTGCATTCATTGATTTATACATTTCGTCTCTGAAAAGTTTTGGATCGTCTACCTGAAAATACCGGTAGAAGGATATAGTTGTACGGTGTTCCGTTTCGGCGTACAATAGTTTTTTAAGTTCCGCTTGTGAAACGCGGTTGTGTAATACTGCCATAGTTTTTTAATTTGATTCCGTTATGAACGGAAAATTCGTCGGCCGGTTGACGGACGGATTGGATGCTTGCAGGCAAACCAAATTGAACAACAAAGGTATTGATTAAATGATAATTACAAACTGATGGATCTTCTTCTGCTACTGCTACTGGTACGAACACTGCCGCCAAGTATGCCTCCGGTACCTATTCTCACAGATTTTATTCCCTGCAGACCATTTGTATAGGCCCAAACAAAATCAACACGCAGCAACTTTAAAATATTTTCGAGGCCCACAAATACTTCTACATAATTGTTCTTTGTATTTACATAAAATGCATTACCTCCTCCAACAAGATTCCAGTTGAGTCTTTTAAACAAAGGAATTTTATTGGTGAACAAGCCGTTGAAATGGTGTTCAAGATGGCCAAAAGTATAAAACGAATTGGTAGTGCTGTAGCCATAATAGTTGGCCAATTGAAAACTGTTTACGTAATCGGCGGCACGCAAGGTGCGGTTACCGTTAAAATGCTGAAAATCCTGGATAAAAACTTTACTGCTGTTCAAAAATCCACCCACTCCTATTTTATATTTCATCAAACCGGCCAGTTTAAAATTCTTATCATCATTGATGCTTAGCATCCATTTATCAAAATTTACATCGCTGCCTAGTATCCTGTCAAAACCTTTTGTGTATCTCAAACTGAAGGTTGGGTATTTGGAGCCCAATGACATTTTACGATTTGGATACTGAATATACCTTTGGCCCGGTTTAAAACTCATGTCGATCGTAAAAATTACCGCCTGATGGCGGGTAAATTGCGCCGAAATTCTTTCGTTGGGATAATTAGGAGTTATTGGTGTTGAATCTTTTTTAAATACATAAAATTGCGTGGTGTTATTTAATGGAATCCTGTCTTCATACAACGCATTTACAAAAAACCTGAATCCATTTTCGTATCGTTTACTGAAATTTACTGAGCCATAATAATTTTGATAGGTCTTCATATAATTATCGCCAAACAAAAATGTATTAATTGTGTTCGCCAGGGTTGTAATCGGATTAGCTTTATTAAACTGGCTCACTCTTGAGCCGCCTGATATCGTCCAGGTCTGCCGTTTCAACTTCCTATCAGTTTCCCAATCTCTGGTTCGGAAATAAATATCGGCCGAGGCGTTTAAATGGCCATTGCTGAAACCATAACGCAGGGTGGGTTCAAAAGAAAAATTTGTTTTCCATTTTTTTATGTAACGGTTATAATAAGGTTGAAAATTTACTACCACACCCTCCACAAAATTGTACTCGAGGCCCTGAACAATAGACTCTATTCCCCACTCATGGTTGCCGTTTACCGTATATTTTATACGATGAAGCCCTTTCCAGAAAACATTATACGGTTTCAATCTTCCCTGTTTCCTGTTAAGAGAATCAACCGACGACTGGCTTTGTGTCGAATCTTTATTCACCTGAAACAGGCTGTCTTTTACAATATAATCTAATCGTTCTTCTGCTTCCAAAGGTACAGGCCGTGTTTCATCCCAATAGCTCACAGGCTTTTTATTGGAAGCCGTATCATAATTAACGATCACATTGTTAAACCTGTTTTTAGCAAAAATCGGGTTCAACTTATAATTGGAATACACCGAAACAAAATTGCCGATGGCATCAATTCCAAACTGTTTGAAATTAAAATGTATCAACTGGTTCTTTACCCTCCATATCTCATCGTTAACCGGCACATGAATTTGTGTTATGTGCAGTGTGTCCACAATTTCCAACTGCGATGATTTTGTAAGTACCAGATCGAGGCTGTGAATGCGCCAGTCGCCGTCGGTAATATTAATAGTACCCGAAAACGCCGGTTCGTAAGTTCGCCGCGGAGTTACCTGGATACTGTTGATCTCTTTTCCATTTTCATAAAAACTGCCCAGGTATTTAAATTTATAAATACTGATGGCTGCATCGGCAATAGGCGACACAAAGCCACGTGGATTCAGTCTGTCGAGAAAAACAGAAACATTATTCTGATAAAAACTGATAAAAGTTGGAAAGGTAAATCCAATGCCATCGCTGCCACTCACCCTGCTGCTGATTACTTCCATCTTAAATTTATCTGGCTGTTGTATATAAACCTTGGCCACCGATTCGGATAAATAAATAATTCCTTTTCGTGAAGAATCGAGCCCCATTTCTTTTACATCGGAGTCTTCTATCTTCCGGCCAAGTACTCTTTTAGGGAGATTACGAAGTTTCATCAGATCCTTTGTGTACAGTTCGCATTCAAATGCAATAACCTGTTCTTTGTAAAAATCACGTTTCTTAATCGCCTGGCGAATAATGTCATAGGCTGGATCTTCGCCGCTTTTTACTATTACTTCAGTGAGGTCTAATTCCTGATTGCCCAGAATAAAAGTCAACTCTTCATCTTCGTTTTTTATAGTAACTGCTTTCTCCTGCATGGCATAGCCAATATGCTGACAAACCAAAGTATAAGTACCCGGCGCAACGGCTATAGAAAATTTAGCTTTGTTATTTGCACTGGCTCCAATGGAAGATCCTTTAATGGTGACTGATGCGTAAGGCAACAGATCACCATTATCGGAAAACACGGTACCATAAATTTTTTGGGCAGATGACTGTGTTGATATAAATAAAAAAAGAAAAAATAAAACTCTGGGCATAGTCAATTTTGATTGTCAACAAAATTAAAGGCGATTTTGTTAGGTAAAGCCTAAAGTTACTATTGCTTATTTCTGTTTCGAACTGCGAAGGTAACTACCCGACAATGCTGCAAAACCACCCACCAATGCGCCTACCAACGCTGTGGCCAATATCAAAACATAAGGATTGTCCATTTGCAAAATAACCTGCGAAACCTTATGTGCCAAAATATGATCATTATTATTGCTGATCCAGAAACTTAGTCCTCCCCATAAAATAAACAAAGCGATAAACGCAGTCAGAAAGGCTTTGCCGGGTTTTTGCGGAATTAAAACCGCCACAATAAATGCAGCAATGGCAATAGTCCACCAGGGCATAAAAAGGCAAAAGCCAAAACTTAGCAAAGCCGTAAGAATAAAAGAGATTGTGAATTTCATTGTTTCAATTTGAAAATTATTTACTAAAACTCATTTTGGCCAATATCCGCTTATCTCCGGTTTGCTCTTTGGTCATCATCCACAGCGAATAATACTTGCCGGCCGCCCAATCATCTACAAAACTATCATAGTATTTGCTGCCGGGGTTACCGCTTTGTCCGCCGGGATACACACCATAAGCTTCGGTTTCGGCGGTTAAGCTGATTACCATTCGCCAGCTGGGTCCGTGATCAACTTTTGATGCGTTAATATTTCTAACACCACCACCAATGGGTAAATTCATTCTGCTGAATGGCGCCAGTTTCGCCAAATGATTAATATGTGTTGCTTTGTTTTTATCCCAGTTGAGGTTACCAGCTGCATCAATTTTTTGAAGTTCAACTGTTGCTTTTTTCAAAGCTGTTGTTACCGCATCGGCCAATGTTTCAGTTTGTTCGGTTGATACATTATCTATAAACTTATAAGCAGAGTCTTTCAATATTTCTTCCAGTAATGAACTGAAAAACGGGCGCATTGTATGTTTTGGTGCATTTACGTATTCATCATCATATACCGTTTCTTCAAAACTTTTCCAGAATGAAGCAAAAACCGTTGCACCAGTTGTGCCAACATCATTTCTGCAGTTCCAGCTTTTTAAAATTTCGAAATATTTTTTTTCTGCAGCATTCAAATCAGCTTCATTCATATTTGCAACAATAAATGGTTTAGCCATGGCTGCACCTGCATCAAAATTATCTACCTGCAGAGCCATCATATCCTGCGGCGTAATAGCAGTCATTTCAATTAATCTTTTGTTGATTGTAAATCCTCTATACTCGGGATAATCTCTTCCCAGATAATATGGATAGGTCGCATCATCAACCGGCTTTTGATTGGCGCTGCTCACAAAACCTCTTTCGGGATTATATTGGTAAGGCACTTCGTCTTGTGGAATCATTCCCTGCCAGAGAAAACTACTGTCAGTTCCAGGCATTACAAAATCTCCCTGTCCTTTCCACTTAGCCGGCCATTCGCCTTGCGTACGCAGGGCAATATCGCCACTTTTGGTTGCAAACACACAGTTTTGCCCCGGTGTATGCAGATTAGTTATCGCAGCAGAATAATCTGAATAGTTCTTCGCATGGTTCAGCATATTAAAAATCCTGAGTTCGTTGCTGGCATCATGCGCTTTCCATCTTACTGCATAATATTTATTGTTGGTACTGCGGCCACCCGAAAAACTTTTATCGTACATCACAGGGCACCAATCGCTGCCCAGTTTTACATATGCAACCGAATCTACAAAATCGGGTTTGCCTTTTATCTTTATAGTATCTATTCTAAATTTCGTCTTCAGCCATTCGCCGTTAAAAGAATATTCCTGCCGGTTATCGTCTTTAAAATTTATTTCGTAGTAATCTCTTACATCACGTCCGCCGTTTGTAAAACCAAAAGCACAACTGTCATTATACCCAATTATCACCCCCGGTGCTCCGGGAAAGCTTACGCCGTATGCATTAAAGGCAGGTACTGATATTTGAATTTCGTACCATAGCGACGGAAGATTTAAACCCAGATGCGGATCGTTACACAAAATAGGAGCACCGCTTTTTGTTTTGCTTCCGCTGACAGCCCAGTTATTACTCCCGTTATCCCTGTCGGGTTTTGATGATTGAACAAATGCAACATCACGGTTATTTAAATAAACTGAATCGGCAATTTGTGGTACAACCGGAAATACTTTCTGGGGTTCAAAAATGGTTCCCTTGGGAATAATGGGGTCTAACGAATCCTGCAGAGCAGGAAATAATTTATTAAAATCTTCGGTGTTGAAAAAACTTTTAGCATTGGTCATTTCAAAATCATCTTCACCACCTGCTAAATCGTAACTCATGTATTTAAGAAACAGCGATGTTTTAAGGTTGCTCCATTTCTCCGGCTTGTATCCAATCAATTTGTATTCTAATGGCAACGAACTTTCCGTTAGCGTTTCAATAAAAGCATTAACACCCGATGTGTAAGCATCGCATTGCGATTTGATGACCGGATCTTTTTCCATTTCCTGCAAAGCTATCTCAGCAGCGAACACCATACCGAGTCTTCTAAATTCACGGTCGTGATCTAAAGCCTTTTCTCCAACTATTTCACTGGCTCTGCCCCCGGCAGCAAAAACCTGCAATTCCATTTGCCATAGCCTGAACTTAGCATGCAGAAATCCTTGTACAAAATAAGCGTCGTTCTCCTGCTCTGCAAAAATGTGAGGCACAAGGCGGTCATCTAAATAAACATCAACCTTTCCGGAAAGATTATCAAATTTTAAATTAGCGGAATAATCTGTTGCGGCAGGCTCTGCATTTTGCCAAACGCCGTGCTGCGGACTCAACAGTTTTCCCAACGGGGCAGGTAAAAGCAGATTTGTATTTAAGGCAACGATTAATCCTGTAGAAATTACTGCTGAAGCAATAAAAGGTACAATTCTCATATAAAGCGTGATATTTGATGTAAAGTACAAAAAACTGGTAAGATTGAATAAAATGCCCTGTATAATGATGCTTTGAACAACTAAACCGGAATAGTTTTCTGATTTGTTTTACAATATTAAATTTTTTATTAGGCTGGATGGCATCATATTTGTTTTACTTATGACAAATCATAAAAATAAAATAAACTCCATAAAATGAAAAACTTAATTCTTATACTGACGATTTTCACAACAGTCTTTTTTATTTCTTCCTGTAAAAAGAGCGATCCCGAAATGTACACATTGCAAGGCAAGTGGACCGGAACATATACTAATGCAGGTGGCGGAACGGCTAATTATTTTTCGATGGATTTCCAGGGAGGCGGAGCGTTAAAAATTGAGGCGAACAGTGCAGTAACTCCCGATCTGGCCAATGGCAGTTATCAACTTGTTGGCGATAGTGTTCAGGGCGCTTTCATCTATACTGTGGGTATTGGAATAAACTATTCTTTTTCTGGTAAATTCTCAACGTCTTCAAATATAATTTCGGGCACAATAGGTATAGTTCCCAATAATACCGGCAGTGCTGTCTTTACTGTCACCAAGCAATAACAAAAAAATTTTTTACAATAAAAAACAGTTTGGCTTTTACCGCCAGGCTGTTTTATTTTTGTGCCTATGGAAAATTTATCCGCCGATATAAAAAATATTTTAGGGTTACAATTGCCTACTGACCCACGCTGGGTTAACCTGGCCGAACTTGAACTTGAAGAAATATTAACCGATCATGCTTATTGTGAACAAAAAGCTGCAACAACCTGTATTTCGCTGATCACAAAAAATCCTGAGAAGGAATTACTGGTTGACGAACTGAGCCCCATTGTTACCGAAGAATGGGGGCATTTCCGAATGGTAATTGCTGAATTAAAAAAGCGAAATCTTAAACTGGGTAAGCAGCGCAAGGATGTTTACGTAAATAATCTATTGCAATTTCAAAAAAAAGACGGCAGCCCGATGGAACGTTTTTTAGATCAGATGCTGATTATGGCATTGATTGAAGCCCGCAGTTGCGAACGTTTTAAAAGGCTGAGCGAAGGATTGGATGATAAGTACATGCGTAACTTTTACCGCAAGTTTATGGAAAGTGAAGCAGGGCACTACACGTTATTCATTACCCTGGCTGAACATTATTTGGAGAAGAAAGTTGTTCGTAAACGCTGGGCTGAGTGGCTGAAATATGAAAAGGAATTGATGAAAGAGATGGAGTTACGGGGAGACAGGATACATTGAGTATTGAGTATTTAGTATTTAGTATTTAGTATTTAGATCATTTATTTTTAAAACCAAAGTAATCTGCTTCTCCTTTAAAATTGATATAAGGAAAATCTTTTTGCAGCCTATTTACTTTCTCCATATTTGTTTGCAGGAATTTTTTGTGTTGTTCAGATGTTGGATTAAATGGCTTATGATTTTTTGCAGCAACGATCACTGCAATTTCTTTCATTAGTTGTTGCGAAGGTTCATCAATACAGGCGGTGATAAATTTTTCCCACACATAGTTAGTTGCTGCATAATTAGGATGCACCATATCTTCTGCGTAAAAACGGTAGTCCCTCAAATCGTCAATGACCAATTCGTAGGCAGGAAAATAAAAACAGGCCGAATTTTTTTCAACCAATTGATGAACAGCATGTATTAAAGTTGCTTTGCTGCGGTTGTTCTCGATAAAGCCGTCACGCAGATGGCGAACCGGGCTGATGGTAAAAATAATATTGAGTCCGGGATTGAAAGCAACAGCTTTTTCAATTGTGCTTTGTAACCCTTCAATTACTTCTTCATTTGATAGCAGTCGCTTTTCAAATTTGTCTGTTGGTACCTTATGGCAATTAGCTACAACTTTATTATCTAACTCATATACAAATGCCGAACCCAATGTGATCAATAACCAATCGGCATTCTTTAAGAACTCATAAGCGTCCGTTTGCGATTCATTTATTACAGTTAAACATTTTTCTTTATCAGGATTTGAAAACCGGCTGTGATGCTGCCAGCTGTTCCAGCTTTCATTTTGATAGAACAGGTCAGCATTACTGTACTGCCTATTATCAATATAAGATTCAATCGCCTTGCAAATACTCACCGGATTAAATAATATTCCATTTGGATTATCCAATACTGAGAATTTACAATTGGCCAGTTTGGTGCCAATCTGTTCGGTAAAGCAACTGCCGATCAACAACAAATTATGTTGGTAATTTATTTTAACCTCAAAAGGTTTAGGAGAAAATTCCAAACGAAAATCCATAACACTGATTATTCCGATTAAACGAATATTTCTGATGCCAGCTTACTACTCAATTGAAGGGCTTCTTTATTTAAATTATCCAGCAATTCTAACTCTTCAAAATAGGTGATCATTAACTCTGTATCCATATTACCAACCAACTCATCATCAGCCATCGGGCATCCGCCAATTCCTTTTAATGCGCCGTCAAAACGCTTGCAACCGGCTTTTACCGCGGCATCAATTTTTTCTTTCCAGTTGGTTGGGGTTGAATGAAGATGAACGCCAATTTCAACGTCAGGCAGCGAATCAACCAAATACTTTGTTACATTATATACCTGTTCCTTAGATGCCACACCCACCGTATCTGCCAGCGAAATTATTTTAATATCCATAGCCACCAGTTTATTCACCCAATCAAAAACTATCTCTTCATTATATACATCACCATAGGGATTTCCAAAACCCATAGAGATATACACCACCAGTTCCTTTTTATTCTTAACACAAAGATTTTGTATCTCCTCTACCCTGCCCAATGATTCAATAGTTGTTGAATTGGTATTTCGGTTTTGAAATGTTTCGGAAACTGAAAAAGGAAAACCCAAATAACTTATCTCATCAAAAACAATGGCATCTGTTGCTCCTCTTTCATTTGCAATTATTGCTAAAAGTTTAGAAGTAGTTTCGCCCAAATCCAAATTCTCAATTACATCACGGGTATCTGCCATCTGCGGAATGGCTTTTGGCGAAACAAAGCTGCCGAAGTCAATGGTATCAAATCCAACTTTCAGCAAAGCATTAATGTATTCTATCTTTTTTTCAGTGAGAATAAAATGTGGCCATCCCTGCATAGCGTCACGGGGGCATTCGATTAATTTCACTGGTTGTTTAATCATGCTGCAAAAATAACTAAAGACGGGCAGCCAGTTTCATTTTATCACGGAGGCGGTTAAAAAACTTATATCGTTCTTTCTCACCAACATTACTTAGCTGTGTAGAGCGTTTAATGATGTTGTGCATAGTCTCGTACATAAATGTGTTGAACTTGATATCGCTGGTGGAAACAAAGTTGATGACACTATGATTTAAAAAAGTCATCTTTTTAAGGTCAAGTTCCAGCAGTATAGTGTTATCGGCTGTAACCAGATCGTTCCAGAAAAGATTATAGGCTGCAGGTGCAGTAGCCGGGGATCCGCCAATATTGAATTTTACTCCGTTCTCAGCCTGCTGCTCAAGGTGATTGATTAACGTCAATAAACCACGGTAAATCAATTTTATATCTTCATCCTGGGCAAACATATTTGCATCCCGGTAAAATTCAATCTGTCTGATGGTACTGTTGATGCTTTCAAGATTCCAAATTTCGGTGGTGGGTATCTGATTATAAACCTGAACAATCTTAATTCCCATCTCCAAATGGGCAGGATCAGCATCCTTCAGTGAAAACTTCGTCCCTTTCAAATTGTCATATTGTAAAATGGATCTGCGCCATAAAAATGATTTAAAAGCCAGCAGTTCGGGAATCATAAACTGACCCATTATTGGTATGTCCTTGGCAAGGTAGTAAAGGTGTTTATGGGTAAAACTGTTGATAAATGTCAGTTGTTTCAAAACATTCTCCATCCATTTTTCGAAAACATATTCGCCGGGGCCGGCAAGCTCACCGGAAAAAATATAAGAGTCGGAATGCAGGTTGAGGAACTGATCGATAGATATTTTAAAATGCACGGCCAGCTTTTGCATTTCATCGAGGCTGATAGGTTTTTCACCACGGATACGACGGTAAGCACTATCGTTACTGATGCTCAGCAGGTCGGCTATTTCATCAACAAACGAAATATGCTCAGCCAATATGGATTTGATGTGCTGAAAAAAAAGCAGTTGAGAATTATTTGATTCCATACAAATAAAATTTTGGCAAAAAATGCAAATACCAATAAGTAAAAACCTTATTCCCTACTAATCTACAATATTCATTTTGCATTTTTTGCAAAAAAAAGACTCAGGCTCAGGTAAACAGGTAACATTTCGCAGTATTTACGGATTAAGCATTGGGGGCCGCAATCATCAATTATGAATAGGCCTGCGGCCTGAGTAGTTTTGAATTGTTAAACAATATTTCATCAAACAATATAACAATCATGAAAAAGAATCTAATGACTATTGCTGCCTTTATTGTTTTTAGCCTTTCCGCTAACGCACAGACCAATAATGATGATGTTGTAAGTAGTAAAACCGGCATAAATCAGGCTAGTGCTGCCAATTTAGAAATAGGCATTCGACCTGTTTTAAATTTTAAAAATGAATTCCTGAAAATCAACAGCCCGGAACCCGGAAACGATAAGACTGATTTTCTGCAAAAGAGCCGTAATCAAAAGACAACAGCCTGGTTGCTGGTTGGCGGTGGTGGCGCTGTACTTATCACCGGTTTAATTGTTTCCGTTGCAAACACAACCCATGATATTGTTGATGTTGCCACACTTCAGGGCCAGGGTAGAAATACCAATACTGGCGCAATATTAATAGTGGCAGGTGGTGTTACAGCGTTGGGCAGCATTCCGTTGTTTTTAGCTTCATCCCGTAACAAAAGAAAAGCAAATCTTTCGGTAAGCAAGCAATCAACTGGCTATGGCCTGCCCAATGGTAAAGCAAAGAGTATAACCGGTGTTTCGCTTAGTATTCCATTAGGAAAATAAACACAACTGATACCTGAAAACATACAGTAAATAATTATTTCAACATATAAATAAACCTACAACATGAAAAAGTTAACATTATTAATGCTGCTTATTACTTGTATAACCTTTGAAACAAAGGCACAACAGGAAAACAACATTACAGATGCTCCCGGCTCTGTAATATCAAAATCTGTAGCTGTGGAAACGGACTATTCGTTTTCAAAAAACCTTGCAGCTGCTACTGCAAATGATCCGGCTAAGGACTATGATTTTTATATGCGTAAAAGCAAGAGAAGCCGTAATACAGGTTTAATATTATTGGGTAGCGGCGTTTTACTTTCAGGAATTGGAGCCATATTATCGTTCGGCAATGGCCAGGGTTATTTCTATAACGAAACAAAGGGAGATGCAGGGGCAGTCTTGCTGATTACCGGTGCTGCTGCGGGCATTGCAAGTATACCTTTTATGGCAGTGGCATTAGGGCGTAAAAATAAAGCAAAAGCAATGCTGAGCAGCCAAAAAACGGGGTTTGGAGTGCCTTCGAATGTGAGTAATGATATTGTAGGTTTAACCTTACAAATTCCGATTAGTAAATAAATCAGATAATATTAACAGGTGTTGCCGAAAACCTGGGAGAGAGTAGGCTCATTTTTAAATTCAATTACAAAACATAAACGATTCAAAAAACTGTAGTTTTTATCTAATCACCAGTATTGCAGGTGCTCATATCCGACCAATACCACAAAACAAAAAACATGAAAAATTTAATTATGCTTTTCATTGCAGCAAGTTTATTGACATCCTGCAGTAATTATTACCGTGTGGCCTTGGGTACAAACCCGCCAACTGCTCAAAAAATTGAAGAACTGTAAATAGCTGGTAAATACTTCGTTTTGCGGGATGGAGCAAATGCTTTTACAATGAATAATATCTCATTCAGCACTGACCAGAAAACACTGCACTGTACCCTGGATAGTATGCCCCGATATGAACACAATTTGCATATGGTAAAAGGAGAAAATGGCAATAAAAAATACCAGGATAAGAGACTTAGTGATGAAGACGAATCCGGCGTATTAAATGAAGTACATGTTTACAGCTATAGTAATGGTCAAAGTAAAGTGGGACCTTACTCATTTCAACTGGAACAGGTGCAAAAAATGGAGGTTATTGAAAAGGACAAAGAAAAAACAAAAAGGAGCCATGCGCTTGGTGCTGCACTTGGGATTGCAGGAGGTGTTGTTGGAGTTGGCGCAATAATAATAGCTATTGCGGCATCATCAGTACATATTGGGTTATAAATGTTACTTTAAATTCAATCTATAGCCGTTATTCAAAAAACATCCGGGCATATCTATTTAGGAATGCCGCTGCTTCAAAACCTCATACAAAATAATACCAGTGGCCACCGATACGTTCAACGAATCAAAATCGCCGGTCATTGGTATTTGAAACTGCTCATCGCAGGTTTTCAATAAAGCCGGATAAATACCTTTCTCCTCCCCTCCCATAACAATAGCGCAGGGTTCGGCAAGGTTTAGTTCATAGGTTTTCTTAGCGGCCTTCATTTCGCTGGCAAAAACTTTAATGCCGTTCAGGTGAAGATCATCAACGGTTTTCATCAAACTGTTTACCCGGCAAACGGCAATCTGTTCCAAAGCACCGGCAGATGTAAGCACTGCATCTTCATTTAATGCGCCAACACCTTTATCGGGAATGATGATGGCGTGCACTC
>JAHEBJ010000100.1 GCA_024642285.1 Sphingobacteriales bacterium | reverse complement strand
GCAAGGCGCTTTTCATTTTGAACTGTAACAAGAGTCCCGGTTACTCCGTCTTCAACCATATTGCTAATCCCGTTAACATTGGATGCAACTATTGGCAGACTGCAGGCCATTGCCTGCATTACGGCGGTGCTCATAGTTTCGCCTAATGTGGCATGAACATATATATCGAGGCTTTGTAGAAAATCAACCAACTCTTTCTCCGGGATCATTCCCAAAAACTCTACATCGTTTGAAAGATTTGACTCGTTTGTATATTTTACCAGTTCGTTTTTGAAATCACCATCACCTGCGATCTTTAATTTTAAAATAATGCCAGTTCCCTTCATTTCGTTTTTTAAAATTGAAAAAGCCTTTATCAAAGTCAGATGATCTTTTATCCGCACCAGTCTGCTTTGCATACCCACTACTATCTCCTTTAACGCTAATTTGTTTCCCGGCTTATATACTTCTATATTAATACCGTTTGAAATTACCGTTACTTTATTTTTATAAAATAACCAACCCAGCTTTTTTTCTATCTGGTATTTAAACTCTTCGGTTAAACAAACAATTTTGTCTGCAAAAATCATAGACCCCACAAGCGATACCCATTGCGCTTTTGTCTTTAAATGATTCGCCTGAGTTTCTCTTACTATGATCCTACATTTTTTACTGGAGAATATCGCCGCAAATTTGGCGGGCAATATATAAGCGCTTCCATGCAATAAAATAACATCCGGATTACTCTTCCTGATCAATCGCATAATCCGGAGATAATATTTAATGTCGAGTTTTGTATTCTTTTTGGAGAAATACCATTTGACCTTATTTTTTTCACATTCAGTAATAAAATCCTGTCTCACCTCTTCTATCCCATAAAACAGTGCTTCATACACAAATTCTTTTTTTACATCTGCATTTATCATGGCAAAAAAAATATTGCCGTGGCCGCCCAATCCGGAATATAGCACATGTAATATTTTCATTGTTGCGGTAATAAATTAATTAAAATGTAAAATTCAGGTTTATTCAGGTTTTTTACAAAAAGCTTCAACTCCATTACCGCCATAATTACAGGTTACCTGCTGTGCCCCTAATTTGGTTAATATAGTTATGATCTGCTTCCTGCTTCGCAAATGTTTATACCAGTCGGTTAATCCATCATGCGTATCCAGCAATGCCCATTCTTCCTGTTGCTGTTCATTAAGTTCCGGAAAAGCCCTGTAATAGCTTGCTACCGGCGACACCCGGTTCAGGAGCATTGTCAAAATTCTGCTCTTCGCAAATTTCTTATGCAGCGGTAAATATCTTTTTACCAATTTACGGGTATAAGGAATTGTAAATGACGATGGTCTTTTCCGAAGGAAAACTCTGTATACGGATGCCAGCCTGAAAAAACTACTTCGAACAAAATTATAATGATCAATAACTAAGTAGCCTCCTTTTTTTACCAGTTTATATAAACTTTCAATGGTTTGTTCAGGATTGGGTGTATGTTGAATAACACCCAGGCAAACTACTACATCAAAAGTTTCATCTTCAAAAGGCATATCATTGATATCTGCCTGAATTACCAAATGGTTTTCAGACGCCGGGAAATTTTCAATATTTACTTCTACAGCTGAACTGAGATCGGAAGAAACTAGCTGTGCCCCTTTTTTAAGTAAAATTTCAGTAAAGCGCCCTGCTCCGCATCCTGCTTCCAGCACAAGTTTCCCATTTAAGTCGTCTTTTAATGGACCAAGACAACGATTCAGCCGGTTTTCGGTAATCGGGGAGCCGGAAAAGGAATCAAGTTGTGTTTTTCTATATTGTTTCCATTGTTCTCCAAACAAAGACGCATAAGAACCTTCCTGTACGAATCTGGGAATACCAGCATTAAATTCAATAAACATTCCATCAGAATATAAACGACCATTTTTCATTTGATAAAAACTGTTCTTTTTTCTGTTATAAAATGACGGAAACATAAACCAAGTTTAAATGAAATTATTATTATTGAACCGGTTGGCAAAAATAAGTGGTCGAAAGCGAAAAAAAGATTATTCAGGAATTCATTTTTAGAAAGGATCTTATGTCGGATGATTTTACAAATAAAATTTCTGATATAGAAGTGTGACCCAGATTTTTCTTTACAAACCATATGTGAATAGAGAAGGCAAGGATTGAAATTACGAGAAAGGTCAAAGCGCCGCCTGTTATACCAATAGCAGGCACCAGCAAAAGATTGCCAGTAAGAGAAATTACCAGCACAAAAACTGACGTTATATTCACTTGCTTGAAAATGCCCATTATATTCCATTGAGTTGCCAGCACCATAGGCAGAGAATAAAAGACAATGGCGGGCAAAAAATATTTGAAAAGAGGAATAGCTTCGGCAAAATTTTTACCCCCTACAATATAAACCAAAGGTTTACTTAAAAGCATAATTCCCATTGCACAAATCAACATTACAGCAAAAGTAATTCGTGAATATTGCAAGAGAATATTTTTCTGTTCGCTTTGGGGTTTTCCCATTAAAGCGTGATATAACAAATTTTGCATACTGAGAGGTATAATCAACAACATTTGAACTATACCTACCGCTAATCCATATATTCCAGTCTGACGTTCACTTGAATAATAATTAACGATAAGAATATCTGATCTGCTAACTATAAAAGTAACAATGGCACCCATATGAGCGGCCAGTGATGTGCTGATCAAACTTTTCAATACAGTTTTATTCCCTGATCGTTTTCTTATGTATGGGCCCATAAAATACAACCCGAGTAAACCAGTAAATGACCAGGCCATAAGATTGACATTGATCAACAGATCAACAGATGTCAGATTCATGAACCAAATAATAACTACACCAATCAGGTTTAAAACTGCATATGCGGCATATAAAATATTGAATGCTTTAAAATTTCCTTTTACCTGTACCACAGCCATGCTGTATTGCTGAAGCATCATAAAAGGAATTGCCGAAACAGACAGAATTAAGAATTTTAAACTAAGATTATTAAAGAGAGCAGGATGTATAAAGTGTACAATCAACGCAAATAAAACGGATAATATCCCCAAAAGTAAAGCAGCCACCGTACTTAAAAAAGCAAGATCATACACGTTTTCGGCCTTCTTGTTGGAAAGGTTCAAAATGCCAGTAGCAAAACTAAAATGAGTAACTATAAAAAAAGAAGTACCCCAGGTGATTGCAGCAATGAATATACCCCGGCCTTCGGGCCCTATAATATGATTGGTAATAATCAATGCTATGAATTGACTGACTATAACAAGTGCCTTGGAACCAATATTGAAAAATAAATGCTTAATCATATTTCGTTTTCACGATATTCTCAAGGTAGTTCTTAAAATATTCCGATTCACTCTTAATATCAAAATTATCCAAAACATATTTCCTGGATTTTTTTCCGATACTTTCAGCAAGGCTCTTATCTGATATTAATTTTTGCAGCCAGTTACAAACTTCCTCAGGGGTACGTGCATGACACACAGGGGTTTGTTCTCCCGTAACTCTGTCCAATATCATAGGATTCGCATTACCGATCACCGGCCGTCCCATAAGCATTGCATAAAAGCCGCCGGAAATAAAGTGAGTGCCAAGCTGTTCAAAAACGACATCCGCATTTATTATGTGACCTTGCAATTCTTTAAACGGCATTTCTTTGTGCCAGGTTACCATTGCTGAAAAACCCAGTTCATTAATAAGCTGTTTGGTTTGGTTAACATGAATACCTTTTTCAATCAGGTGTATATCCAAAGTCATAGCATGTTTACTTAAAAATAGCGCTATACTCCTTATCATGATATCATTCCCTTTATTCTCCCAGGTATTTAATCCCGGAGGAAAGGGCTCCTTCCACATAAAGCGTGTGAAACTAAATATTCGGAAAATTTTATTGTCTGCAGGAGGATGATATTGGAATCCATCGGTAACAACATGCAAATGATTAAATCTCTTAAATGGTTTGTTTCCGAATATTTCCTTCAATATCAAATCTCCAAAGGGAACAAGTCCTTCGGGAAAATAACTAATGAGTGAGGCCTTTGCAATACCTTTTCGGAGTTGGTTCACAGAAAAATTTGCATAAAGTTTTTTTAAAAAAACCGGGACTAATTTAAGTTTTTCATTATTCAATTTCAGGTTTACTACATTTTCAATAACAGCCATTATCTCCAGATCGGATCCCGAAATCATACTAATAGATGGAATAGACGGATTGATAAAATTCTTAAACCGGTGGCCGTAATTATTGAGGATTACTGCATCGCATGAATTAAGTTCCTTCAGTACAGTCCTTTCAAAGATCTGTGGGAAATGAATATGATGTGATTTGCGTAACGATAATTTTTCTATTATCCATCTCGGATAGGGATAACTGATATTATGAGTGTAATGTTCAGGACGGTTGAGCATTTCTGAGGCCGGCGCATCTACATACATAACTACCTCGCAACCTAAATTCTTCAACTGGCTGGCAATAATAAAGGGATAGTTATTTGTATTTCCTAAAAACCCAACTTTCATAAATTGATTCGTCGCATATTGAGGTATAATTTATCGGGTACCTTTTTCACACATTAAAAAAATACTTGAACACAGATCGGGGTAGACCTGCCCCAATTGATAACAGCCTTTTAAATATTCATCTGAAATGATATCAGTGTTCAAAAGCCGGTCCCACTGAAAATTAGCCAAGGCTTTAAAAAATATACCAGAACGGTGAACAACATTTAACCCGGCCGCCCTTGCATCACGTTCAAGGGTGTCTAATGTATATGTAATGCGATGGCCATGCTCTGCTTCAGCCGGAGTAATGGCACTGTTATGTGTTATTAGTCCCATCTTTACTGCCATTTGTCTTGATGGTGCATTTGCATTGGGACAAACCAAAAAGAATCTCCCGTTATCCGATAGCCATTCCTCATTTACTCTTTTCAGAACGCTTACAGGATCATCCAAATGCTCAAGCACATGGGTAAGAATTATGTTATCGTACTTTTGTGGAAGCGATGCTTCTTCAAACAGACTATTAATAAACTTTATTTTCTCACCCAATATTTTTTTTGCAATTGAAATTGCCTCATCTGAAGCTTCCACACATGTTATATCATCAAATTGTAGCAAAAGTCTTTTCGTAAAATCACCTTTAAAACTACCAAGTTCAAGGCAATTCCCTCTTCTGTAAAATGGTTCGAATGCCTGAATCATAAAGCGGTGCATTACATCAAAGTCGAAGTTGTAGGCATATTTATGATCGGCCGTGTCTTTCAATTCCCTATTGTAGTCTCTTGAAACATTCATGTTTTTTACTTTTATTATTGATCAAGATAAATCCAGAATCATCGTATTCATCCCGGCATTATTCGATGAACCCTTAAAATTGTATTTCTCATACAATTTAATTGCTCTTTCATTGGTTTCATTAACTTCCAGTTTTAACATCATATATCCTTTAATTTTCGCATATTCAACACAATTAAGTAAGAGTTGAGATGCAATCCCTTCCCCGCTATATTCTTTTACTACACTTACATTAGTTATAAAGCCTGTTTGACCTAAGGGGTCGTTAAAATAGCCTGCAATTAATCCTGCAAGTTCTTCTCCGTTCCAAGCTTCAAAGGTAAATGCTTTGTCTGCAAGCTTTTTGGAATAATCATCGATATCTACACTTTTATCTAAGGAAGGAATAAAATTATCTTTGCATTTCTGCAAATGAGCTGCGATTTCTTTTTTAGTTGCCGATCGGGTTTTATAATTTATTGTTGACATCTACTTTTAAATCTTCCTATTCTTTTTCCAGTTTAGCTATACCAAATCCGCCTCTGCCAAATTCATTTCCGTTATATAGCAAATAAATATTTTCGTCACATTGAAATATATGGGGATAACACATCATTTCCGCATCCCATCCATAATCAGAAAATCCAATCCCTGAATTTGCATCTTCCCTATTCCAGTTTTTTAGATCATCACTCCATGCATACCCCAACCGGTAACCACGTGCTGGATTTTTTCTAAAATCAGTTGCTTCCCTAAAGCAAAAATACATGTGATATCTTTTACCAATCTTAATTACTGTTGGTAATGCCTGGCACTCATTTTCATTTAGCAGGTCGGGGATAATTTGTCTTGCCTCATCTTTTTTCCATTGAATTCCATCATTAGATACAGCATTTGAAATTTTATAAACTCTTGCTGGTG
>JAHEBJ010000099.1 GCA_024642285.1 Sphingobacteriales bacterium | reverse complement strand
GTGATGGGGCGTATCTCACCATCAAGGCTAAGCTCTCCCATGATAACATAGTCTGCTAATTTTTCGGGATTCTTAATTTGCTCAGTAGCGCCAAGGGTACCAATAGCAATGGGAAGATCGAATGCAGTGCCTGATTTTTTGATATTGGCCGGAGCAAGATTTACAACAAGTTTTGTACGTGGCATGTACAGTTTGTTGCTTTTGATAGCGCTCTCTACTCTTTGTAAACTTTCTTTTACAGCATTATCAGGCAGGCCAACGATATAATAATTTTTACCCTGGTTGTTTACACTTACTTCCACAGTAATGCTGATCGCTTCCACTCCGTAAACAGCACTGCCGAAGGTTTTAACCAGCATGGGTATGAAATTTGATTAAAGTTAGAAAAACTTTAATAGGAACAAAGAATAAAATGTTGAGACGGGTTCCATAGCTCAGGAATAGCTGTCATCCCGACGCAGGAGGGATCTGCCGGGCAGTAGCTACCATAACAAACAGATCCTTCGCTATCTATCAGGATGACAGCTACAATTCATCATTTAAGAAATTCCAATTGGGATTCACTGAATTGATCAGGTTTTCTTTCTTTTCCCTTCGCCAGCCCTTAATTACTTTTTCCCTGGCAATTGCATCTTTTATTTCAACAAACTCTTCGTAGTACAGTAAAAAAGTAGCATTGTATTTTCCGGCGAATGAAAAATGCCTGAATGGTTTGGAGTTTTCATTGTGTTCATCTAATCTCTTTGACAGATCATTCGTTACTCCAGTGTATAATACTGTTTTGTTTTTGTTGGTAACGATGTAGACATAATAAATATGATTGTTGGCGATATTCATTGTTTGCTTTTTTGCCCGGCAGATCCTTCGCTTCGCTCAGGATGACAGCTATGTTGGACAATTTACCCGGCAGATCCCTCCTGCGTCGGGATGACAGCATTGCCCGACTTTTATCACATCTTCTCCAGCATATCTACAACGCCTTCTCTTTTTAATATGAGGTAACCCAAGCGGTCGTTACTGATGCCATCTTTTAAATGATAACTGAAATGCAGCTGGTCGTTGATAACCGAAGTTTCAAAATACTTGAAATCGATATTGGGATATTTTTTCAGGTCATCGCCAATCTCATATAAATGGGTTGAAAGAATAAAAAGCGAATTCTTCATTTTTAACAAGCCTTCAATAACTGTGCTGCTGCACTTCATGGCATCCTGTACATTGGTGCCTTTAAAAAGTTCGTCAATCAGAATCAGCCATTTTTTTCCGTCGCTAATTTTGGTAATGGTGGCTTTGATACGCTGCACTTCATTATAAAAATAACTTTCGCCTTTGGCGATATTGTCAACCACATTTATATTGCTGAGCATGCCATCAAACATGGTCAACTTCATTTCTTTGGCAGGCACTCCCATTCCGATATGCGCCAGAAAAACAGACGCTCCAACAGATTTAATGAAGGTACTCTTGCCCGCCATATTAGCGCCGGTTAAAAACAAGAAATTTGTTTTCTGGTTCAATGTAACATCATAAGCCACCGGTTCCTGTACCAGTAAATGATACAATCCTTCAGCCTCAATCACCGGCTCGTCGCTTTTTACAAATTCAGGAAAAACCAACCCGAATTTTTTCACCGCCGCCGCCATCCCATACCAGGCATCAATCTGAGCATACAATACAACAAGGCTTAAAGTATTTTGTTTATAAGTATGTCGGATAAAATGTGCCAGCTCCAGTTTTTGTGAATTGGATAATTCCTCACTGGTGCGGTATTTATTTACCACAGCAAACTGTTCTTTGTTGATGATATGTTCGATTTCAGCAAGCACTTTTTTAAGCGGCGCAGGTACTGTATCTGCAGCAAATAATTTCAGCAATTGCTGAAAACCTTTGATAAAATCGAAGCAATGTTTTGCAGAATAGATAACCAGTGCGTAATCGGGCCCATGCAGCAGTTTATAACTGTAGGTTTCCATGGCCGAAGGATGAGCAGGTATCAAACTTATAGGAGTATCGTAAAATTTTTCAACTACCATCACCGTGCCATTGGTGATCTGCCTTGGCCAATCGGTTTCTTTTTTTATGATGAGTTGTAAAGTCTGCTGCACTGCAACTATTTCCTCCTGCGTTTTTAATGCGGTTGCAAAATTTATTCTCAGCTGTTCACTGCCATGTGTAGTGCTGCAAAGGTCTAGTTTATTATACACAGAAGAATCGTCTGTGCTATCAAACATTAACAGATCGGCAATTGTGGTTTTGTCTATTTCCATACCTCAAAATCCGTCAGCGGACGGTGGAATTATAATTTATCTTGTGAACAATAATCTCTGGCCTTTTGTTGACTCATCAAAGGTGCCATCGTTATAAACCCTGTTGCCACTTACAAAAGTGCTTAGTATAGATGCAGGAAAAGTAAAATTTACCAAAGGGCTCCATCCGCATTTGTATAAAATATTTTCTTTAGTTACTGTTGAGGGTAAATTATTATCAATAACTACAAGGTCGGCAAAATAACCTTCCCTTATGTAGCCCCTGTTTTCTATTTGAAAACAATCAGCAACAGCATGACTCATCTTCTCTGCAATTCTTTCCAAACTAATTCTGCCTTCTTTTTGATAATGTAACATTAATAACAACGGATGCTGCACCAGTGGCAATCCGGCATGCGCTTGCTCATAACTACCCTGTTTTTCTTCCCAGGTGTGAGGCGCATGATCGGTTGCGATAACATCTAAACGATCATCCAGCAACGCTTTCCATAAAGCTTCTTTATTGTGCGGCGCTTTTATAGCGGGATTACATTTTATTTTATAGCCCAGTTGCTCATAATCATCTGCCGTAAAATGTAAATGATGCACACAAACTTCAGCAGTTATTCTTTTTTCTTTAAGCGGCATCATGTTGCCAAAAAGCTGCAATTCTTTTTCGGTACTGATATGCAGAATATGTAAACGACTATTGTATTTCTGTGCAAATTTTATAGCGATCAGCGATGATTCAAAACAAGCTTCTTCATCTCTAATCAATGGATGATCGGATGCAGACAACTCCCGTTTACCTGCTTTTATCCTTTCATAATTTGTCTTGATGATCCGTTCATCTTCACAATGTGTTGCAATCAGCATTTCACTTTCACGAAAAACTTTGTCTAATGCGCTGTGACTGTCAACCAGCATATTTCCGGTGCTGGCACCCATAAATATTTTCACACCACAAACATCATGCTTGTGCTTATTCATTTTTAACACTTCATCTGCATTGTCATTACTGGTGCCCATAAAAAATGAATAGTTACCCAGCGACGTATTTTTCGCAATATTGTATTTGTCTTCAAGCAACTCCGGCGTCAATGCATTTGGTACTGTATTAGGCATTTCCATAAAGCTGGTAACGCCGCCTGCAACAGCCGCCTTACTTTCAGTATAAATATTTGCTTTGTGTGTAAGGCCGGGTTCCCTAAAATGCACCTGATCATCAATCACCCCAGGAAAAAGATGCTTACCCTCACCATTGATCTCTTCAACCTTAAATTTTGTCTCAATCGAAGTCTCAATTTTCTCTATCCGTTCTCCACTGATTAAAACATCTAACGTGCTGATTTTTCCTTCATTTACTACCTGAATGTTCTTAAAAAGATATTTTTGCATAACTTGAATGTTGTAACCTGTTAAACTAAACTTATCCGATGCAATTTATTAAAAGCTTTACCAAAGTTCTGTTTTTTATTTGCCCCTCATTTGCAACAGCTCAATCCACATTTCTTACCCAGGGCTCAAAAGACATTCACTTTGTAGACCGGATGGAAATCAAGCAACAAAAAAATACCAATCTCAATTTTTCGGCCGTACGGCCTTTTAACCGGAAGTACATTGTAGAGCAAACCGAATTTATAGATAGTGCAAGACTTGGATATACCAATGCTGCAGGTGTTGATAAATACCAGGAGTGGAACAGCCAGGCTTTAACGCCTATTGATGAATATAACCTGAACAGCTTCTTAATGAACAACAGCGAATGGGTAACAGGTCCTAAAGAAGATTTCTTAAGTAAGAAACCAATTTTGAAAACTTTTTATAAGACCAAACCTAACTTTCTGGAAGTTGATACCAAGAATTTTTTTCTGGCGGTGAACCCGGTTTTTCAATACGTATATGGCCGTGAGAGTAATAATAATCAGTCTGTTTATTTAAACAGCAAAGGTGTAACTGCACGTGGTCTTATCGGAAAGAAAATCGGATTCGCAACTTATTTAACCGATAACCAGGAAAGGGGGCCGAAATATTTTCAGCAAAACGTAAATTTTTACAGAGCGGTGCCTGGTGTTGGATTTTACAAACCTTTTAAAAGTAACGGAACCGATTATTTTGATGCCCGTGGTTACATAACTTTTAACGCTGCTAAAGTCATCGACATACAATTTGGTTACGACAAGAATTTTATCGGTAATGGTTATCGCAGTTTATTCCTGAGTGATTGGGGCAACAGCAATTTATTTTTAAAGCTAAATACCAGGATTTGGAAAATAAATTACCAGAATATATTTATGGAGTTATTTCCCCAGTTTAAAAAATCAGGCGACAGTTTACTTGACCGTAAATATGCCGCCATGCATCACCTGAGTATGAATGTTACCAAATGGCTTAATATTGGTTTTTTTGAAGGTGTTATTTTTGGACGCAAAAACCATTTTGATTTTCAATACCTGAATCCGATCATTTTTTACCGGCATATTGAAGGCACAGTTGGCAGCCCCGATAACGCCGTTGCAGGATTTGATTTTAAAGCCAATATAGGTCACCGTGCTCAAATTTACGGACAGTTGCTGCTGGATGAATTTGTTTTATCTCAGATAAAAAATAATCCTACCAGTTGGGTAAATAAGTGGGGCATACAACTGGGCGTTAAATATGTTGATGCATTTGGAGTTCCTAACCTGGATATTCAACTGGAAACAAACCGTGTAAGACCATTTACCTATACGCATAGCGATACCATTTCAAACTATACACATTACAACCAGCCACTGGCCCATCCACTGGGTGCAAACTTTCAGGAGTTTTTGGGAATCATACGCTACCAGCCGGCGCCAAAATGGTATGTGTACCTGCAGGCAATTTATTATTACAAAGGATTGGATAGTGCAGGTAAAAATTTTGGCGGAAATATTTTTCAAAACTATACTACCCGTACCATGAACGACGGATTTAAAATTGGAAGTGGTAACAAGGCAACAGTTTTAAATGCCTACCTGCAGGTATCGTATGAAATAAGAGAGAATATCTTTTTTGAATTATCGGGACAATACCGCAATAGTAAAACACTCAATAACCCGTCATCCAGTAATTCTACTTTAGTTACTGCAGGCGTACGATTAAACATGTTTAACCGGCGATACGATTTTTAAAAAGTATATATTATTCTACTGTTATTGAAAAGGAAATAGTACGTGAATTGATCTTATCGATCACACTCGAAAATTTAAGATTTGGATCCCTGGCATGAAGATTACCTATGCCCCAGCCCATTTTAATTTCCGGCGTCATAACAAACATGGGAAAATAAAAGTGAAATCCTAACCCGGTTTCAACGCCGTAGTCAAGCCTGTTTAATTTAATCTGGTTCTCAGCCTTACGGGCACCCGCATTAGAAGCCAGATCGTATTCAACTTTTGCACCGGCAAGCATGTACACTTTAAAATTATCAATACGATCGCTGCTGAATTTTAGCTGAACAGGAACACTGAGGGAAATTGACTGTGTTTTTTTCTGCGTTATTGGCGCCTCGCCTGCAGGCCCATCAGGGTAATTAAGATTGTATAAAAAATTCCTTTCGGTAAACGTAAGATTCACCGGGTAGGTTCTGAAATCAAAATGATTACTCAATCTGAAATTAACCATCCATGCAAGATTGATACCTGTACTGTTCACACTTTCTACAACAGTAATACTATCCAACGGCGACTGGGCTAAAAATACGGGATGGTGCGTAAAACTGAAATGTGCAAGGTTAACGCCAAGGTTTATACCAAAGCGGATCGGCTTTTCATCATGGTCTTCCTGGTTATACTTTTCCCGTAACTGAGAAAAACTTACCAGGGGACAGATTAGCATCACTAATACTGTTATAATTATTTTTCTCCGCAATAAATGCTGCATATGCCTAAGCTCAGTGGTTTAGAATAAGTGTTTCTGTATCCCAGTTTATCCAGGATAGCAGTAAAATTTTTTCCTTCCGGAAACTTACTAATTGATTCGTCGAGATATTGGTATGCGCTGCGGTTTTTCGATAAAAATCTGCCCACATTGGAGCAAATAAATTTCATGTA
>JAHEBJ010000041.1 GCA_024642285.1 Sphingobacteriales bacterium | reverse complement strand
GCTGATTATTGGATTGCGGAAAATAATTTTGACAGTGAAAAAGATAAACACCAGCAACAATTGAGACTGACGGCTGAAAATGCAAAAAAACATTTATCAAATAATGCGCATTTTGAAGCGGACTATGAAGGCATAAAAATATCGTTGAGTCTTGAAAAGTTTGAAGAAATTGTCAGTTCAATTGTTGCTAGAACAATTGATGCCTGTAAAAATGCCGTTAAAGACGCCGGATTAAAAAAACAAGATATTGATGAAGTGGTAATGGTAGGTGGAAGTACAAGAGTGTCGTTGGTTAAAAAAATGGTTGGTGATTTTTTTGGCAAGCCATTGAATGATACGGTTAATCCTGATGAAGTGGTTGCATTAGGCGCAGCCATACAGGCGGATATTTTAGCAGGCAATACTACCGATCTTTTATTGCTGGATGTAACACCGCTGTCACTTGGTTTAGAAACAATGGGCGGATTGATGGATGTATTATTGCCACGCAATTCTAAAATACCAACTAAAGCCAGCCGCCAATACACAACTTACAAAGATGGGCAAAGCGGAATGAAGATTGCCGTCTATCAGGGCGAACGAGATATGGTAAAGGATAACCGACGCCTTGCCGAATTTAATTTAACGGGAATACCAGGAATGCCGGCAGGTATGCCAAAAGTTGAAATAAGTTTTTTATTAAACGCTGATGGCATATTATTAGTGAATGCAAAGGAACTCCGCAGCGGAATTGAACAAACTGTAGAGGTAAAGCCACAATACGGTTTAACAGATGAAGAGGTGGAGAAGATGCTCCTCGATTCTATGGAACATGCAAAAGAAGATATGGATTTACGAGCATTGACTGAAGCGAAGACTGAGGCAGAACAATTGTTACAAACAACGGAGAAGTTTGTTCAGAAAAATTTAAGTTTGTTATCGGCAACAGAACTGTCGGCAACTTCAATGGCCATGCAGGCACTGCAATTGTCAATTGATATGAATGATAAGAACCTGATACAGTCAAAGACAGAAGAACTCAATGATATTTCAAGACCATATGCCGAAAGGATAATGGATGAGGCGGTTAGTACGGCAATGAGCGGTAAAAAGATCTAATGTTACATGAATAAAAAAACGGTCAGCATTTATTACCCACAACTCGACGGGCTTAGAGGCATTGCGTTTTTATGTATTTTTTTCTTTCATGCATATCACCCTCATTTTTATGATAACCTTTTTGGTGGATATCTTAAGTTCCTGTATTCCAACCTGGCATTAGCTATCGACACTTTTTTTGTTTACTCATCTTTTTTATTAACGCTGCTGGGCATCAGGGAATATGAGAAGAATGGAAATTTTTCTTACTGGAATTTCTTTTTGCGAAGAACATTCAGGATATGGCCGCTGTATTATTTTTTGATGCTGATATTTTTTATTGTTGTTCCTTTCGTTGCTGGCCGGATGAATATTGAAGTATCGTTGCCTCCGTCAGAATATTATTTACTGTTCATCTCCAACTATTATTTTGGTGAGCATATTTTCATGATGAAATTTTTGTGGACACTGTCGGTGGAAGAGCAATTTTATATTGTTTGGGGATTTGTGATGATGAAGTTTCAGCACAAGTTTAATCTGGTGATAGGATTGTTTATTGTGGTAAGTGTAGGGTTTACTATTTATTCAACATTGAACCACATGCCAAATTTCAACAACACGCTATCTTATCTCTTCGATTTTTCTGCTGGTGCAATCGCAGCAATAGCATACCATAAGAAGAATAAAGTAGTTGCCGTTTTTCAGCGCATGAGTAAACTTCAATCAGTATTCTTCATCATTGTTCTTCCAATTGTAATTAGTTTTACCTTTTTTATAATTAATAATAGGTCGGCTGGAATTTACAAACTGTTGTTTCAGGATCTTTACAGGTATTTCTTTGTAGTATATATATCGTTACTAATCATTGAGCAACTCGTAAATGAAAAAACTATTTTAAAACTAGGAAAGAACAGGATACTTGTGTACACAGGCAAGATATGTTACGGCATGTATTGTTATCATGGATTGGTACTCACTATCGGATTTTATTTTTTTAATAAATTCAGCTTCACCAATTACCCTATGGTAAATGCACTGATCATGTTGGCTGGCACTTATATTGCAGCAAGTTTAAGTTATCGGTTTATTGAAGGACCGTTTTTAAAACTGAAAGACAAACTTAGAAGAATCTAACTTTTCATTATCCGGGCAATATACTTACCCAAAATATCAAATTCTATATTTATTGTACTGTTTACGCTAATGTTTTTAATGTTAGTATGATAATAAGTGTATGGTACAATGGCTACACAAAATGAATTATCAGTTACATTATAAGCCGTAAGACTAATACCATTTATGCATACCGATCCTTTTTCAATGATCAGTGTTTTGAATTTTTCGTCAAATTCAAATTGAAACTCCCAGCTGCCATCTTTTTCAGTTGATGCTAAACAAACTGCAGTTGTGTCAACATGGCCTTGAACAATATGTCCATCAAGCCGGCCATTTATCAGCATGCACCTTTCCAGGTTGATCAGTTTGTCTTTCTCCCAATCCCCCACATCCGTTTTTTCCAGAGTCTCAGCAATGGCCGTAACCCGGTGCATTCCTTCTTTGACCTCTTCAACAGTTAGGCAAACACCATTATGGCTCAAACTTTGGTCAACTTTAAGTTCATTTGATAGGGGTGATGATATCCAAAATGTTTTATTAGTTCCTACAGATAACACCTCTTCTATTTTTCCTGTATTTTCAATTATTCCTGTAAACATTGTTCAAATTTCGGATTTTGTTGCTAAGAATTTCGTTATTTAATTTTTTCTTCTATCTTTGCGGCCTGCCTGAATTTTGGGCAGGTATTAAATCACCTAAAGGAGGTATATAATTTATGTTAATAATTGATTCAAAAGATTGCGAAAACATCGATAAGGCTCTCAAAAAGTATAAGAAGAAATTTGAGAAGAGTAAGATATTGTTACAATTGAGAGAGCGCCAGGCTTTTATCAAACCGTCAATCCGTCGTCGCAAGGAAGTATTGAAAGCTGTATATAAGGAGCAGGTTTCAGCAGGTAAATTCGACTAAGCATATTTAAATCAGCAATATTTTAAACTGATATCCGGTTAATGTAACTTTGGATATCAGTTTTTTTTATGTCCCAAAGTTTAAATCCAACCATACAAGAATTTGTCAATTACCTCAAATTTCAAAAAAGGTATTCCCGGCATACTGTAGTGTCCTATCAAAATGATCTCAACTCGTTTTTTACATTCCTTAATTTACAATTTGGAGAAATGCCGCTTACGCATATAAAGCCTGCATTTGTAAGAAGTTGGCTGGCGGAACTAAAGCAACAGGGAATGGAATCTAAAAGTATCAATCGAAAAATATCCACGCTTAAAACTTTTTTTAAATACCAGTTAAAACAACAGGTGATGGAGTCAAGCCCGATGAGTACCATCATATCGCCAAAAATTAAAAAACGGTTGCCTCAGTTTGTAGATAAAAAAGATATTGACACTCTTTTGCAGCATGTTGAGTTTGTCGATAACTGGCAGGGAAGAACCGACCGCCTGATAATTGAATTATTTTATAATACCGGAATGCGGCAGGCAGAGTTGGTAGGATTAAGAGAATCAGCTGTATCCAAAAGCAACAGTTCAATAAAAGTATTAGGCAAGGGAAATAAGGAAAGGATTATACCGGTGAGCAATATGCTGATGAAAAATATGCTGGAATACATTGCAGATAAAAAGAAGGAATTTGAAACCTGCGACGGGGTGTATTTATTGGTCACTGAAAGTGGTAAAAAATTGTATCCCCGGTATGTTTATAACTCAGTGAATAAATATCTAAACCAGATAACCACCATCGATAAAAAAAGTCCGCATGTGTTGCGTCACACTTTTGCAACACATTTGATGAATAGTGGCGCCGATCTGAATGCCGTTAAAGAATTATTGGGGCACAGCAGCCTTGCGGCAACGCAGATCTATACGCATAATACAATTGAAAAATTAAAGGACATTCATAAAAAAGCCCATCCCAAAGCCTGAATAAAGTAAAATACGTTAAACTCACAGTAATATTTTGTTAGCAGGGAGCGTTATGATTTTATACGATAATTACAATTTCTTTTTTTTGAAAAATTGGTTTTAATCGTTAACTTGAAGTTGAAACAGAAAAACATATAAAACTCCCTCCATTTATTGCCTATGGCCGATATTCTACCCAAATGATTCAATCAATTTTTCACAGATTAAAATAAGAAGTATGAACGTAAACATTCAGACAGTGCACTTTGATGCAGACACAAAATTGGTATCCTATATCGAGAAAAAAATTTCCAAATTAAACCAGTTTCACGAACGAATAACGAAAGTAGATGTGTATTTAAAACTGGATAATGTAGTACACAACATAAAAGATAAAGTGGCAGAAATAAAAGTGCTGGTTCCCCGTTATGAATTTTTTGTAAAGCAATCATCTAAGTCGTTCGAAGAGAGCTTTGACGCTGCATTAGAGTCGGTTATTACACAAATTAAAAGACAGAAAGAAAAGCAGGCTGCTTAATAAGAAATCAAAATTTTCGAAAGCCTTCCAATTCTTTGGAAGGCTTTTTTTATTCGATTACTGACAATTTATTAAGTCTGTTAAAAAAAATCATTTCAAAGTTTTGGTATTAATCATTTTCACTTACCTTTGCCTTCCCAAAAAATAGGGGTGCAATTGCATGTGTCTTATTTTTTGAAAATCAGTTCTTTAAATACATATGGCGGTAAGGTTTAATTATTTCCGGAAAATTTTACCCCGAAAAGCATTAACTGAAGTTAAAATGCCGAAATAGCTCAGTTGGTAGAGCAACTGATTTGTAATCAGTAGGTCGCTGGTTCGACTCCAGTTTTCGGCTCAGATTGTAGATCTTATTCATTTTGATTTATGATTCAAATGTGGTAATTTTTGGGCAGATGGCCGAGTGGTTAAAGGCGACAGACTGTAAATCTGTTCACGTAAGTGTACGTAGGTTCGAACCCTACTCTGCCCACTTTATCCACCGTAGTTTTAACGAAGGTGGAAGTTCTTTAAATGTAAAAATTGTATCAAGCGGAAGTAGCTCATTTGGTAGAGCGATAGCCTTCCAAGCTATAGGTGGCCAGTTCGAGCCTGGTCTTCCGCTCATTTTTCTGCCTGCTGCGGCAGTGTAGTATGCCGCCGTAGCTCAGGGGTAGAGCACTTCCTTGGTAGGGAAGGGGTCATGAGTTCGATTCTCATTGGTGGCTCAAATAAAAAAATAAACATCAAGTCTATGGTTTACAGACTTTAAAACGAAAACCAATTTTTTCAAAACAAATATTAAAATATAAACAATGGCAAAAGAATCATTCAAAAGGGATAAACCCCATTTAAACGTTGGAACTATCGGTCACGTGGATCATGGTAAAACAACACTTACAGCCGCTATAACCGATGTTTTGTCAAAAAGAGGTTTGGCGGAGAAAAAAAATTACGATGATATCGATGGAGCTCCAGAAGAGAAGGAAAGAGGTATCACCATTAATACGGCTCACGTTGAGTATGCTACTGACGCACGTCACTATGCTCACGTTGACTGTCCTGGTCACGCCGATTATGTGAAGAACATGATCACAGGTGCTGCTCAGATGGACGGAGCAATTCTGGTAGTGGCTGCTACTGACGGTCCTATGCCTCAAACAAAAGAACACATTCTGTTGGCACGTCAGGTTGGTGTACCTCAGATAGTTGTTTTCATGAACAAGGTCGATCTTGTCGATGATCCGGAATTACTGGAATTAGTTGAAATGGAGATTCGTGAATTATTAACTTCTTATGGTTTTGATGGTGATAATACACCAATCATTCAGGGTTCTGCAACCGGCGCTTTAGCTGGGGAAGATAAGTGGGTTGAAAAGGTAACTGAATTAATGGATGCTGTTGACAGCTACATTCCGTTACCTCCGCGGTTGGTTGATCAACCGTTCCTGATGAGTGTTGAGGACGTATTCTCAATCACTGGTCGTGGTACTGTTGCTACCGGTCGTATCGAAAGAGGCCGTATTAAAGTTGGAGAGCCAATGGAAATCGTTGGTCTAATGGACAAGCCATTATCTACCACCTGTACAGGTGTTGAGATGTTCAAGAAATTACTTGACGAAGGAGAAGCTGGTGATAATGCAGGTCTTTTATTACGTGGTATTGAGAAAACTCAAATCCGTCGTGGTATGGTACTTTGTAAGCCGGGTTCAATTACTCCGCACACCGAGTTTAAAGGTGAAGTTTACGTATTAAGCAAAGATGAAGGTGGACGTCATACTCCGTTCTTTAACAAATACCGTCCTCAGTTCTATTTCCGCACAACTGACGTAACTGGAGAAGTTACTTTGAATGCAGGAACAGAAATGGTGATGCCTGGTGATAACACTTCACTAAATGTTGTGTTGATTCAGCCAATCGCTATGGAAAAGGGTTTGAAATTTGCGATTCGTGAAGGTGGCCGTACAGTTGGTGCCGGCCAGGTAACTGAAATTGTAAAATAAGAGTAGCCGATACAGATCGTTTTTAATAACGCGTTTTTCGATGCTTTTTAATATCTTTGCAGAGTACTTAGGCCAAAAGCTTAGGTACTTTGCTTTTTTTAGGAGTCTGTGTTTTCTGATAGATTGCGGGTAATACAGAAAGTTCTTTAAATTATCATACTCTTTCAAGTTTCCCCTTTAGGGGCGGAAGGGGTGTTATACGGGCATGGTGCAACGGTAGCATACGGGTCTCCAAAACCTTTGATCTGGGTTCGAATCCTAGTGCCCGTGCTGATTTTAGAGGAAAGATTTACCGGTCTTTCTTCGATTAAATGATTTTTAAACAAAAAGTAACATGAATAAATTTGTAGCGTACGCAAAAGATTCTTATAAAGAATTAGTACATAAAGTAACCTGGCCAAATTGGGATCAGTTGCAGCAATCTACCATGATTGTTTTGGGTGCTACCCTTTTAATTACCGGAGTGGTTTGGGTTATGGATTTTGTATCCAATAACGCAATGAAGTTTATTTACTCGTTATTTAAATAATAGATTATGGAAGCAACAACACCGATAGTAGAAAATGTAGAGAAGGCGGAAAAACCAGAAAAGGAAACTAAATGGTATGTGCTGCGTGTAGTTAGTGGTAAAGAGCGCAAGATCAAGGAATACCTCGATAAGGATATTGTACGCAATGGCTGGAGCAATGTTGTAAAACAGGTTTTTTTACCGGTTGAAAAAGTGTACAAGGTTGTGAACGGGAAGAAAGTGATGAGAGAACGTAACTTCTACCCTGGTTATATCATGATTGAAGTTGCTGATGGTAAACTGAATGATGATATGATTCAGAGCATGAGTAATATCAGTAACGTAATGCATTTCTTAACCGATGGAAAAGGATCAAAAGGAAATATCATTTCATTACGCAAAGCCGAAGTAAACAAAATGTTAGGTAAGGTTGATGAAATGAGTGATGCAGGCGGAATGACTATGAGTGAGCCATTCATCATAGGCGAAACGATTAAAATTATTGACGGGCCATTTAACGACTTTAATGGTGTTATTGAGGAAGTTAATGATGAGAAGAAGAAATTGAAAGTACAGGTGAAGATTTTTGGCCGGGCCACACCTGTTGAACTTAGTTATATGCAGGTTGAAAAAATTGTTTAAATTGCAAAGCCACGAAAGTGGCTTTTTTTACTAATAAAAACACAACTAGATGAAAAAGATAATTTTACTTATTCCAGCATTTTTTTTTGCCTTTATCGTATTGGCGCAACCACCTAAAGGAGATGCAAAAGCTGGAATGACTTTTGGCGAGAAAATTACTGGTGAAAACGCTGTTGCTGCTGCTGAATTAGCCGCTAAATTAGATGGAACCGAACCCGCAGAGGTTAAAGTTACTGGCGTAGTAACTGAAGTTTGTAAAGCCGAAGGGTGCTGGTTACGTATGAAAACTGATAATGGAACTATGCTGATCAAGATGAAAGACCATGCATTTTTAGTTCCGCTGGCGATGAACGGAAAAACTATTGTAGCTGAAGGAACAGCAACTTTAAAGGAAACTTCCATGGAAATGTTACGGCATTATGCGGAGGATGCAGGTAAATCAAAAGAAGAAATTGAGGCTATAAAAGAGGGTAAAAGAGAAATTACCATGCAGGCCAAGGGTATACTGGTACTTTAAATCTCTCATTAATCTTAGTATCCCCCGTTTTTCGGGGGATTTTTTTTGAAAAATGGATTAGAATTGTAGAAAAATCCCCTACCTTTGCCGCCCCAAATAGTTCTTTAGTACAAATTATGGAATTGGGAGTTTCAACATATTGTTGGAACGCTATCACCAAAAAAAGAAAAAATGGCAAAAGAGATCACCGGCTATGTCAAACTCCAGTGTAAAGGAGGGCAAGCCAATCCGGCACCACCAATAGGGCCTGCATTAGGTTCTAAAGGTATCAACATCATGGAGTTCTGTAAGGCTTTCAATGGTAGAACCCAGGACAAACAGGGAAAAGTGCTACCTGTGTTAATCACTGTTTATGCTGATAAGTCGTTCGACTTTATCATTAAAACTCCTCCTGCAGCAGTTCAGTTAATGGACGCCGCTAAAATTACCAGCGGAAGTAAAGAACCTAATCGTGTAAAAGTTGGAAAAGTTACCTGGGCTCAGGTAGAAGCGATCGCTAAAGATAAGATGGAAGATCTTAATGCTTTTACGATGAACAGCGCCATGAGTATGGTAGCCGGTACTGCACGCAGTATGGGATTAACAGTAGAAGGTAAAGCCCCTTGGGAAAATTAATAATCAACCTGTCCCGACACTTCGGGACCTAAAATTTGTAAAAAATGATTACGAAAAAAAGAAAAGTAGCAAATGCTAAGGTTGATATTAACAAAGCTTATTCCCTAAAGGAAGCTTCAACTTTAGTAAAAGAAGTAAACACAACCAAGTTCGACAGTTCTGTTGATCTGCATATCAAATTGGGTGTAGATCCTAAGAAAGCGGATCAGGCCATTCGTGGCACAGTATCTCTGCCTCATGGTACAGGTAAAACAAAACGCGTTTTGGTTTTATGTACACCCGATAAAGAAACTGAGGCAAAGGAAGCCGGTGCCGATCATGTTGGTTTAGATGAATTCATTACCAAGATAGAAGGCGGCTGGACGGATATTGATGTAATTGTAGCCACTCCATCGGTAATGCCGAAGATTGGTAAACTGGGTAAAGTATTAGGTCCACGTAACCTGATGCCGAATCCCAAAACAGGTACAGTTACCAATGATGTTGCAGGTGCAATCAGTGATTTGAAAGGTGGTAAAATTGCTTTTAAAGTAGATAAAGTAGGAATCATCCACGCTTCTATCGGAAGAGTAAGTTTTGCTCCTGAGAAAATCGCAGAAAACAGCCAGGAACTTATCAACGCGGTAGTTAAATTAAAACCGTCTTCAAGTAAGGGAACTTATTTAAGAGGCGTTAGTATGGCCAGCTCAATGAGCCCAGGTATTGCAATTGACACTAAATCTGTTCAAAACTAATCCTTCGACTTCGCTCAGGATGATAAAAAATAATTGATATGACAAAGCAGGAAAAAAATGAAGTGATTGAAGTACTTAAGGGCAAATTTGCCCAGTACAACAACTTCTATATAACCGATACAGAAAGCTTAACAGTAGCACAGGTTGGTAAATTACGCAACCATTGCTTTGATAAGCAAGTTGAGATGAAAGTGGCAAAAAACACTTTAATTAAAAAAGCTTTAGAAAGTTTAGATGCTGAAAAATACAGCGGCGTTTTTGATTCACTGCACCAGGTAACAGCCCTGATGTTCAGCGAAAATCCAAAAGAACCGGCTATGATTATCAGCAGTTTCCGGAAGGAAAACAACAACGAAAGGCCTTTGCTTAAAGCAGCTTTTATTAATGGCGATGTATTTGTTGGTAACGATCAACTTAAAGCATTAACCCAGATCAAAACCAAGAATGAATTGATTGGTGAAGTGATTGGTTTATTGCAATCTCCAATTCAACGTGTTTTAGGCGCTTTACAAAATAAAGATGCCGAAAAAGCAGCCGCTGAAGTTGAAGCACCAGTTGCGGAGGCTCCTGTTGCTGAAACGTTAGTAGCTGAGGCTCCGGCAGCAGAAGAGCCAGTTGCTGCAGCAGCACCAGAAATACCAGCCGCAGAAGCAGCACCGGAAGCTCCGGCCGCTGAAGAAGCTACAGGTGAAGATGTAACACCACAGGCTTAGTTTAAACTAAGCATGTAACAATTCGAATTTTGCATATTTGCGTGATTGCAAATTTGCATATTTATAAAAGACAACAATTTTTTAAAACATCTCCGACGGACCCATTAAAAGGGTGTGAAGCCGGAAAAAAAACAAACATTATGGCAGACGTAAAATCATTAGCTGAAAACTTAGTAGGCTTAACAGTAAAAGAAGTACAGGAATTAGCAGAATTCTTAAAATCGGAGTATGGCATTGAACCAGCTGCTGCTGCAGTTGTCATGAGTGCTGGTGGTGGCGACGGTGCTGCTGCTGCTGAAGAGAAAACATCTTTTGATGTTATCCTGAAAGCTGCTGGCGCTAACAAGTTAGCGATCGTTAAAATCGTTAAAGAATTAACAGGATTAGGACTGAAAGAAGCTAAAGATTTAGTTGACGGAGCTCCAAAACCAGTTAAAGAAGGTGTTGACAAAGCAACTTCGGAAGAAATTAAAGCTAAATTAACTGAAGCAGGTGCTGATGTTGAAATTGCTTAATTAAATCCAACAAAATAGCTTTAAAGGCCGGGGAGAAATCTCTGGCCTTTAAATTTTACAAAAACGCTGATTTTAAAGGTGATTTACCGGAAATCGGCGGAAAAAGGAACTTATCCACAAAAATCCTTCCAATTTCCAAAAAATCGTATATCGTAATCATTAAAACGGAAAATAATCCCTACCTTTGCCGTCCTTTAATTTATGGGTTGGTGGCGCAAGCTATATCCATACTATAAAATAAAGGATCTTCTGCACACCTAAAAAAAGTCTTAATTACAATATGTCTGCAACAAAAACACCCGCTGCTAAACGTTTCAATTTCGGTAAAGTTGAATTTTTAGCGGAAACACCCGATTTGCTGGGAATCCAGATTCAATCATTTAAAGATTTTTTTCAGTTACAAACCACTCCCGACAAGCGTAATGTGGAGGGCTTGTTCCGTGTATTTAAGGAAAATTTTCCTATCACAGATACCCGTAACATTTTCGTACTGGAATTTCTTGATTATTTCGTTGATCCTCCACGCTACACAATCGAAGAGTGTATCGAAAGAGGTTTAACCTATGCCGTTCCCTTAAAAGCAAAACTGCGCTTAAGTTGTAATGACGAAGAGCACGTTGATTTCCAGACCATCGTTCAGGACGTATTCTTAGGAAACATTCCTTACATGACTCCACGTGGTACATTCGTTATCAACGGAGCCGAGCGTGTTGTGGTAAGCCAGTTGCACCGTTCACCTGGTGTATTCTTCGGTCAGTCAGTTCACCCTAATGGAACAAAAATTTACTCTGCAAGGGTAATTCCTTTCAAAGGTGCATGGATGGAGTTTGCAACCGACATCAATAATGTGATGTTTGCTTACATCGATCGTAAGAAAAAATTCCCGGTAACAACATTGTTACGCTCTATAGGTTTTGAAACTGATAAAGACATTCTGGAATTGTTCGGAATGGCTGATGAAGTAAAGGCCGATAAGAAGAGTCTGGCAAAGTGCATCGGAAAGCGTTTAGCTGCCCGTGTATTACGTACCTGGGTTGAAGATTTTGTTGACGAGGATACAGGTGAAGTTGTTTCTATTGAAAGAAATGAGATTGTTCTGGAAAGAGACAGCGTGTTGGACGAAGAGAACATCGAGTTGATCATTGAGATGGAAGTAAAAAGCATCTTCATTCAGAAAGAAGAAGTGAGCGGTGATTATGCGATTATCTACAATACTTTAAATAAAGATACCTCTAACAGCGAACTTGAAGCGGTTCAGCACATCTACAAGCAACTACGTGGTGCTGATGCTCCGGATGATGAAACTGCCCGTGGTATTATTGATAAATTATTTTTCAGTGATAAGCGTTACGATTTAGGTGAAGTGGGCCGTTATAAAATTAACCGCCGCCTTGGCCTTGATTTCCCGATTACTAAAAAAGTATTAACAAAAGATGATATCATCGCCATCATTAAAACTTTGGTTCTTTTAACCAACGGTAAGAGTGAGGTTGATGATATTGATCACTTAAGTAACCGTCGAGTACGTACCGTAGGTGAGCAATTATACGCTCAGTTTGGTGTTGGTCTGGCTCGTATGGCCCGTACCATCCGTGAAAGAATGAACGTACGTGATAACGAGGTTTTCACTCCGGTTGATCTGATCAATGCAAGAACATTGTCATCAGTTATCAACTCGTTCTTTGGAACATCACAGTTGTCGCAGTTCTTAGATCAAACCAATCCATTAAGTGAGATAACGCATAAGCGTCGTATCTCCGCACTTGGACCCGGTGGTTTAAGCCGTGAGCGTGCAGGTTTTGAGGTTCGTGACGTACACTATTCTCACTATGGCCGTTTATGTACAATTGAAACTCCGGAAGGACCAAACATTGGTTTGATATCTACACTTTGTGTACATGCCAAGATCAATGATATGGGCTTTATCGAAACTCCTTATCACAAAGTGAATGAAGGAAAGGCAGATATGAAGAAGATCACTTTCCTGAGTGCCGAAGAAGAAGATACAGCGAAGATTGCCCAGGCAAATATTGCAATGGATGCGAAAGGAAACTTTGTTAACGATAGAATTAAAAGTCGTCAAACAGGTGATTTCCCTATCCTTGATAAAACAGAGGTGGAATACATGGATGTTGCGCCAAACCAGATTGTTGGTTTAAGTGCTTCATTGATTCCTTTCTTAGAGCATGATGATGCTAACCGTGCCCTGATGGGATCAAACATGCAGCGTCAGGCTGTTCCATTGATCAAGCCCGAAGTGCCCATCGTTGGTACAGGTTTGGAAGGAAAAGCTGCACGTGATGCAAGGATTCAGATTCATGCAGATGGTGATGGTGTTGTTGAGTACGTTGATGCAAATGAAATTCATGTGCGTTACAAGCGTAACGAAACGCAGCAATTGGTAAGCTTTGATGAAGATTTGATCGTTTATAAATTAACCAAATTCGTTCGTACCAACCAGGAAACATGTATTAACCTCCGCCCTGCTGTTGTTAAAGGACAGAAAGTAAGCGAAGGCGATTTCTTAACCGAAGGTTATGCAACCAAAGGTGGTGAGATTGCATTAGGTAGAAATATGAAAGTGGCGTTCATGCCATGGAAGGGTTACAACTTCGAGGATGCGATTGTTATCAGTGAGAAAGTAGTTAAAGAAGATCTGTTTACTTCTCTGCATATTTCTGAATATGAAATTGAAGTACGTGATACTAAATTAGGCGAAGAAGAATTGACGCCGGATATTCCGAACGTTAGTGAGGAAGCAACCAAAGACCTGGATCAAAACGGTATAATCCGTATTGGTGCACACGTAAAAGAAGGTGATATAATTATAGGCAAGATCACGCCAAAAGGAGAGAGCGATCCAACACCGGAAGAAAAATTATTACGTGCCATCTTCGGTGATAAAGCTGGTGATGCAAAAGATGCTTCCTTAAAAGCATCAAGCGGAACTGAAGGTGTTATCATTGATAAGAAATTATTTCAGCGTGCCAAGAAAGATAAGAATGCAAAAGTGAGAGAGAAGGCGCAGATGGATAAGATCGAAAAAACGCATGAGAAGAATGAAGCTGATCTGTTGGAATTATTGGTTAACAAACTGCAGACCTTATTGAAAGATAAGACCAGTGCTGGTGTTAGCAATAACTTCGGAGAAGTGCTGATTGGTAAAGGGGCAAAATTCAATTCGAAGAATTTAGCAAACATCGATTATCAGAACGTAAATCCTTTGGGATGGTGCGGCGATGATAAAGTAGATGAACTGATCAACGTGTTACTGCACAACTACAATATTAAATTCAACGAAGAGTTAGGAAGATACAAGCGTGAAAAATTCAACATCTCAATTGGTGATGAATTACCAGCCGGTGTATTAAAACTTGCAAAAGTTTACATGGCTATCAAACGTAAGTTGAAAGTGGGTGATAAGATGGCGGGCCGGCACGGTAACAAAGGTATTGTTGCCAAGATTGTTCGTGCAGAAGATATGCCATTCCTGGAAGATGGAACTCCGGTTGATATCGTATTGAACCCACTGGGTGTGCCAAGTCGGATGAACCTGGGACAGATTTATGAAACAGTTCTTGGCTGGGCTGGCGAAAAACTAAATGTTCGTTTTGCTACACCAATTTTTGATGGAGCAAGTGTTGCCGAAATTGATGAGGAAGTTACTAAAGCTGGTTTACCTAAGTTTGGTCATACTTATTTATATGATGGTGAAACCGGAGACCGCTTCGATCAGAAGGCAACCGTGGGTATCATCTACATTATTAAGTTACACCACATGGTTGATGATAAAATGCATGCCCGTTCAATCGGACCATACAGTTTAATCACTCAGCAGCCGTTAGGTGGTAAGGCTCAGTTTGGTGGACAAAGATTTGGTGAGATGGAGGTTTGGGCACTGGAGGCTTATGGAGCTTCTAACATATTGCAGGAGTTGTTGACGCTTAAATCGGATGATATCATTGGAAGAGCAAAAACATACGAAGCGATTGTTAAAGGCGATAACATTCCAAGAGCCGGTATTCCTGAATCATTCAATGTATTAGTTCATGAGTTGAGGGGATTGGGGTTAGATCTAAAATTTGACTAAGAATGAAATTCTAATATTTAAATTCTAAATTCTAAAAAGCGAAGCTCAGGCAAACACTTTTTGAATTTAAAATTTGGAATTTTTTCTTTTTCACAATTATCAATTACAAAAATTATCAATTAATAATATGGCATTCAAAAAAGAAAACCGTCCAAGGCCAACATTCTCTCAAATAACTATTGGTTTGGCATCTCCCGACAGCATCCTTGAAAGAAGCTATGGTGAAGTGTTAAAGCCAGAAACCATTAACTATCGTACTTACAAACCCGAGCGTGACGGTTTGTTTTGCGAAAGAATTTTTGGGCCGGTAAAGGATTACGAATGCGCTTGCGGAAAATACAAGCGTATCCGTTATAAGGGTATTGTATGCGACCGTTGCGGTGTGGAAGTAACAGAGAAGAAAGTACGGCGTGAAAGAATGGGACACATTAAGTTGGTTGTTCCTGTTGTGCATATATGGTACTTTAAATCTTTGCCTAACAAAATTGGTTACCTGTTGGGAACCAGCTCCAAGAAATTGGAGACCATCGTTTATTACGAACGCTATGTGGTTATACAACCGGGTATCCGTGCCGATAAGGACCAGAATTTTGGTGACCTGTTGACAGAAGAAGAATACCTGGATATTCTAGATACACTCCCAAAAGATAATCAGCATCTGCCTGATGAAGATCCAAACAAATTCATCGCAAAGATGGGTGCCGAAGCTGTGCATGATATGTTACAGCGCATTGATCTGGATCAGTTAAGTTTCGATCTGCGTAATGCAGCGGCTAACGAAACATCACAGCAACGTAAAGCCGATGCTTTAAAAAGATTAAGTGTTGTGGAAAGTTTCCGTGATGCCAATACAAGAATTAACAACCGTCCGGAGTGGATGGTAATGCAATACATTCCTGTTATTCCGCCTGAATTACGTCCGCTTGTTCCTTTGGATGGTGGCCGTTTTGCATCTTCTGATCTGAATGATCTGTATCGCAGGGTTATTATCCGTAACAACCGTTTAAAAAGATTATTAGAAATTAAAGCACCAGAAGTTATCCTTCGTAATGAAAAAAGGATGCTGCAGGAAGCAATAGATTCATTGTTTGATAACAGCCGTAAATCAAATGCTGTAAAAGCAGAAGGTGGACGGGCACTGAAATCATTGAGTGATGTATTGAAAGGAAAGCAGGGACGTTTCCGTCAGAACTTATTAGGTAAGCGTGTTGACTATTCTGGTCGTTCGGTAATTGTTGTAGGTCCTGAGCTGAAAATGCATGAGTGCGGATTACCAAAAGATATGGCGGCAGAATTATTCAAGCCGTTTATTATCCGTAAACTTATTGAAAGAGGTATTGTAAAAACTGTAAAGAGTGCCCGTAAGCTGGTTGATAAAAAAGAGGCCATCATTTGGGATATTCTTGAAAATATTTTGAAAGGTCACCCGGTTATGTTGAACAGGGCCCCAACACTTCACCGTCTGTCAATTCAGGCTTTCCAGCCGAAGTTGATTGAGGGTAAAGCCATTCAATTACACCCGTTGGTAACAACAGCCTTCAACGCCGATTTTGATGGTGACCAGATGGCGGTTCACGTGCCGTTGAGCAGTGCTGCAATTCTGGAAGCCCAGTTACTGATGCTTTCTTCTCACAACATTTTGAACCCGCAGAATGGTACTCCAATCACCCTGCCTTCTCAGGACATGGTACTTGGTTTGTATTATATCACCAAGGGTAAAAAATCAACCGACGAAGAAAAAGTAAAAGGTGAGGGAAAAGCATTTTATTCTCCTGAAGAGGTTATCATCGCTTATAATGAGAAGATGATTGACCTGCATGCTAACATCAAAGTAAAAGTTGATGTTCGTAATGCTGATGGAACGTTGACCAATAAATTATTAGAAACAACTGTTGGCCGTGTGATTTTTAATCAACACGTTCCAAAAACGGTTGGTTTCATCAATACTTTATTGACCAAAAAAGCATTGAGAGAAATTATTGGTGATATCATCAAGTGGACAAGCGTTCCTATTACAGCTAAATTCTTAGATGATATTAAAACACTGGGATATCGCATGGCATTCCGTGGTGGATTATCATTTAACATCAATGACCTGATCATTCCGGAAATTAAATCAATGTTAGTTGAAAATGCCCAGGGTGAGGTTGACGAAGTTTGGGATAACTACAACATGGGTTTAATTACAAACAACGAGCGTTACAACCAGATCATTGATATCTGGAGCCGTGTGGATACGAAAGTTACAGAAACATTAATACAGGAACTGGCTGCAAATAAGCAAGGGTTTAACTCAGTTTATATGATGCTGGATAGTGGAGCCCGTGGTAGTAAGCAGCAGATCAAGCAGCTTGCCGGTTTAAGAGGTTTGATGGCTAAGCCACGTAAATCAGGTTCATCTGGCAGTGAAATTATTGAGAATCCGATTCTTGCCAACTTTAAAGATGGCTTGAGTGTATTAGAGTACTTTATCTCTACTCACGGTGCCCGTAAAGGTCTTGCCGATACGGCGTTAAAAACGGCTGATGCCGGTTACTTAACGCGTCGTTTGGTTGACGTTAGTCAGGATGTGGTGATCAATGAAGAAGATTGCGGAACACTACGTGGTATTGCAACATCAGCATTAAAAGATAATGAAGATATTATTGAAGCATTGAGCGACAGGATTGAAGGACGTATGTCTTTGCATGACGTTTTCCATCCCGTATCCGAAGAATTGATGGTTGCGGCTGGTGAAGAGATCAGTGCTGAAATGGCTAAGCAAATTGATGAGAGTGGAATTGAAACTGTTGAGATACGTTCGGTATTAACCTGCGAAAGTAAGCGGGGTGTATGTGTTAGATGTTATGGTAAAAACCTGGCATCGGGCATGATCGCTCAGCGTGGTGATGCAGTAGGTATCATTGCGGCTCAGTCAATTGGTGAGCCGGGTACACAGTTAACCTTACGTACTTTCCACGTGGGTGGTGTTGCGGGTTCTGCTTCGGTTGAATCTACATTGCCGGCCAAGTTTGACGGTACTTTACAATTTGACGGATTACGTACAGTACATACAGAAGACAATAACGGGAAGAAAATTAATGTGGTTATCGGTCGTACTGGAGAGATCAGAAATATTGATGTGAAGAGTGAGCGTTTGCTGAATACTTCTCACATTCCTTACGGTGCAATTCTAAATGTAAAAGACGGACAGAAAGTTGCCAAAGGTGATATTATTTGTACATGGGATCCTTTCAACAACGTTATTGTTGCCGAGGTAAATGGTAAGGTTGAATTTGAAAGTTTGATCGAAGGTGTAACCTATCGTGATGAAGCTGATGAGCAAACAGGTCACCGTGAGAAAGTGGTTATTGAAACAAAAGATAAAACCAAATTGCCGACTATTATTGTTGAAGGCAAGGAGAGGAAAATATATAACCTTCCTGTAGGTTCTCATATTGTTATTGAAGAAGGTGACAATGTAAGGGCTGGCCAGGTAATGGTAAAAATTCCAAGGGTTTTAAGTAAACTGAAGGATATCACCGGAGGTCTTCCACGTGTTACTGAATTGTTTGAAGCACGTAACCCAAGTAACCCTGCAGTGGTTTGTGAGATTGATGGTGTAGTTGCTTTTGGTTCTATCAAACGTGGTAATCGTGAGATCATCGTTGAAGCGAAAGATGGTGTGATAAAGAAATACCTTGTTCCGTTAAGTCGTCAGATCCTTGTTCAGGACGGTGACTTCGTGAAAGCAGGCGCAGCATTGAGTGATGGACAAACTGCTCCTATCGATATTCTTGCAATTAAAGGTCCATTCGCTGTTCAGGAATATGTGGTGAATGAAATTCAGGAAGTATATCGGTTACAGGGTGTGAAGATCAATGATAAGCACGTAGAAGTTATTGTTCGCCAGATGATGAGGAAGATAAGGATTGAAGATGCAGGTGATACCAAATTCCTTGAAGGAGATACAGAAGATCGTTTAGACTTTAATATGGAGAACGATTTTATCTATGATAAGAAAGTGGTTACCGACTTTGGTGAAAGTACCAAACTAAAAACCGGTCAGATTGTAACCTTACGTGAATTACGTGAAGAGAATTCTGTTCTGCGTCGTGCCGATAAAAAGCTGGTTGAATTCCGTGATGCTCAACCTGCAACTTCATCACCGTTGTTGCTGGGTATTACAAAAGCATCATTGGGTACGCATAGCTGGATATCTGCTGCATCCTTCCAGGAAACTACCAAGGTATTGAGTTCTGCTGCCATTCAAGGTAAGACGGATGAAATGCTTGGCCTGAAAGAGAACGTGATCACAGGACATCATATTCCTGCCGGAACCGGTTTACGTGAGTTTGAAAACATGATCGTAGGAAGCAAGGAAGAATACGAACTGTTGATGACAACGAAGGAAGCGATGAGCTTTGATGAAGAAGAATAATTGATACATTAAAATAAAATTTAAAGGAGTAAGATTAATTTCTTACTCCTTTTTTTGTTTAATGACACCAATGCCGCTCCGAATGTCCGTATCAAAATATTTCAAAAGTTGCCAGCCCGGCTACGGTATGTATTTTATAAAATCATGTTCAGGGTACTAAATAATAATCGTTTAAAACGGACGACGATATATTAATTAGCAGACAAATTTTCGTTTTTTCAACTTACGTTAGATGCATACAGTTATTTTAAATATAAATCAATATTATGTGGCCGTTAACCCTTTCCTAAAAGTTTTTTAAAGCCATTGTCCTCTCTCAGTTTGTAAGTATATTGCCGCCAAATATTGAAGCATGATGAAAAATTTATCCCTGGTTTTGAACGTTATCCTGATATTGGCCGTTGGCTTTCTGTATTACTACGATTTTTCGGGAAAGAAAGCAAGTGATGTAGCCGCAAAAATTAACAGCAGCCATATGTCAACTGATAGTAATGGCAATCGTCCTCCGTTGGCATATGTTGAACTGGATTCTTTAAATGAGAAAATCACTTATATAAAAGAACGGCGTAAAGAGTTAGAAGCCGAAATGAAAGCTATTGATACAGAGCAGGAAAATGGATATCGTAATTTACAAGCACAGAAAGATAATTTTTTGAAAAGGGGAGCGGCAATAACTGAAGAGGAAGCCCAGATTTTCCAGGGGAAATTAATAGATCAGCAGCAGACGATCGATCAGCGAAAACAAAACCAGAGCCAGAAACTGAATGAAAAAAGTTTCAACATCATGGAAGGCATTCAGAATAAACTGAAGGAGTTTTTGGCAGATTATAACAAGGATAAAAAATTCATGTACATTTTTACAACCGGTACAGGTCTTGATTATATGGTATATAAAGATTCATCTTTAAACATCACTAACGATGTAATTAAAGGAATGAATGCAAAGTTGAAAGCAGAGATGAAAAAATAAGCCTGCGAAACAAAAAGCTATAAGAGGTGTAATCCTTAAAATTCACACAATTTCTATATCTTGTTCCGATAAACCGGAGTATATATGACTGAACAAACTGCTTCTTTTAAACCTACTTTGGGATTATTTGATTCCACAATGATTGTTGCCGGATCCATGATTGGTTCCGGTATTTTTATTGTAAGTGCCGACATTGCCCGTAATGTTGGCAGCGCCGGCTGGCTGATTGCAGTATGGGTAATTACCGGGTTAATGACGCTGATGGCTGCTTTGAGTTATAGCGAGCTAAGTGCTATGTTTCCAAAAGCAGGTGGCCAGTATGTTTATCTGAAAGAAGCTTTTAATCCATTGGCAGGGTTTTTATATGGCTGGAGTTTTTTTGCGGTCATTCAAACTGCTACCATTGCGGCTGTAGGTGTTGCATTCTCAAAGTTTGCGGCCTATATCATTCCGGCGCTCAGCGAAAACAATATTCTTTTCAGTATCGGAAGTTTTAATGTATCGGCGGCACAGATCGTTGCTATTCTGATGATCACGTTGCTAACCTTTATCAATTCAAAAGGAATAAAGAACGGTACTATTATCCAAACTGTTTTTACCACAACCAAAATATTAAGTTTATTCGGGCTGATCGTGTTTGGCTTTGTCCTCGCTTTCAACTCAGAAATATGGAACGCCAACTGGGCCGATGCATTCTCAATGAAAGCATGGAAAGCAGATTCAACTTCCTGGACAGAAGTTATAGGAACAGGCATGGTAGGGGCTATTGCGGCTGCCATGGTAGGTTCAATTTTCAGCAGCGATGCATGGAATAATGTAACTTTTATTGCAGGCGAAGTGAAAAATCCAAAACGGAATATCGGACTCGCTTTATTTTTGGGAACACTGATTGTTACATTGATCTATGTAGCAACTAATTTAATGTACGTTTCGGTTTTGCCAATTGATGGAATTGCATTTGCCGAAAACGACAGGATAGGAGTTGTGGCTTCGCAACAGATTTTTGGAGATTCAGGAACAATTGTAATTGCGGTCATGATCATGATCTCAACTTTTGGTTGTAACAACGGATTGATCCTCGCAGGTGCAAGGGTTTATAACGCTATGGCAATCGATAAATTATTTTTTAAGAAAGCCGCATTGCTGAATAAACATGCGGTTCCCGAATATGCTTTGTGGGCACAATGTATAATGGCATCTATACTTTGTTTAAGCGGCAAGTACGGCGATTTACTGGATATGATCGCATTTGTCGTGGTTTTGTTTTATGCTGTTACCATCATAGGTATTTTTAAACTGAGGAGAACAATGCCCGACGCCGAAAGACCCTACAAAGCATTTGGCTATCCGTTAATGCCGGCAGTTTACATCATCATGGCATTAACATTTTGTGTATTTCTGTTGTTGTTTAAACCATTTTATACCGGTATTGGATTGGGTATCGTTTTGTCAGGAATACCAATTTATTATTTAGCAATCTCAAATCAAAAAAAGGAAATTAAACATGGTTGATCGTAATTATGAAGCATTGTTTCACCATTTTACCCAACTTAAAGTTGCTGTAGTAGGCGATGTAATGCTTGATACCTATTGGATAGGGCATGTTGAACGGATATCTCCTGAAGCACCTGTGCCTGTTGTGGCAGTAGATAAAAGAGAACAACGTATCGGCGGTGCAGGTAACGTAGCGCTGAATGCTGCAGCATTGGGGGCAGAGGTTAGTTTGATAAGTGTTTTAGGGAAAGATGATGATGGTGATCAGTTGACGGAATTGCTGCAGAAGAATAATATCAATACCAAATATCTGGTGCAGAGTGAGCAGCGCATTACAACCAATAAGATCCGAATCATAAGTCGTAACCAGCACATGATGCGGCTGGATACTGAAATAGTTGATGATATGGATGCGATAGATGAAGAGCGGCTTTTGTACGCTTTTGAAAACTACATTGCTGCCGAAGACCCCAATGTGGTGATATTTGAAGACTATAATAAGGGCGTGCTTACCGAAAATGTGATTCGGAAGATGATTGCTCTTTGTAAAAAACAAAATATCCTTACGGCTGTTGATCCCAAGCGTAAAAATTTCTTTGCGTATGAGGGGGTAGATATTTATAAGCCAAACTTTAAAGAAGTGAAAGACGGATTGAATATGCTGACAGAACTTGTTAACCTGCATGTATTGATGGATATGCACATTTTATTGCAGGATAAATTAAAGCACAAGGTTTCGCTAATTACATTATCTGAGAAAGGGGTTTTCTTCCAGGAAGAAGACAATGCTGCAATTATTCCTACACATATCCGCAGCGTTGCTGATGTAAGCGGCGCCGGAGATACTGTAATTGCCATTGCGTCGTTGGTTTACGCTGCTTCAAAAGATGCAAAGCTGATGGCTGAAATTGCTAATATTGCCGGCGGCTTGGTTTGTGAAGAAGTAGGCACAGTGGCTATTGATAAAAATAAATTATTAAAAGAGTGTGATCAGTTGTTGAGCTGATCTTTATTTTTCGATTCCTCCATTTTCCTTTTCGCATTTACTTCGGCCTTTTCAATAAAAGCATCAAAATTAATATATAGTTCAAATCCTATTTTTACTAATACAAGCACCAGAATGAATGGTTTGTTAAATCCCATCGAAAGGAACATGCTTCCCACAATCACAACAAACTGCTGAATGAATATCCTTCCGTAGGGTTGAAACATCAGCTTGTTCAGCGATATCGTTTTATATTCGCCCGATAAAAAAAATGTGTACAAAGTATGCAACGTGTAGTAGGAAATAAAAATAAGCAATAACAGCTGCCCCTCATTTCCCAATGCCTGTGGTATCTCCCTGTACATACCAAACATCGAACTGTCTTTTATTAATCCGCTTACACCAAAAAAGATCTGTGTTTGTACAAACACAAAAAAACCAAAGTGAAAGATAAAAAAGATGATAAAGAACAAACCACTCTTTAAAGTGTGGCCACCGTTGTTCTGCCAGATATCTCTGGGTCTTACAAACAGGGTTACACATGCCATCTTCACCACATTAAAAATTCCAATGATCACTGTTTCCAGGCAAAACACTAAAAACATCTGCGCTGCATTCCAGCCTTCAAACCAAACTCCGTATACGGGTATTAAGTTTGCGATGATGAGTAAATAGTCGCCGGTTGTAAGTTTTCGCAGTTTCATAAAAAAGACTAAGGTTTATGCAGGTAAATTAGATATTTTTGAACAATATTAAATACCCACTATCACATATGCAACAATTTTCAATTGCTATTCACGGCGGAGCCGGAACAATATTAAAAGAAGATATGACAGCCGATCTGGAGAAGGCTTATATCAAGGGCTTGGAAGAGGCACTGGCAGCAGGTTACGCTGTATTGGAAGAAGGAGGTTCGGCTGTTAATGCAGTAAAAGCATCCATCGTGGTATTGGAAGATAATCTGCTTTTCAATGCAGGCCGCGGTTCAGTATTCACAAAAAAAGGAGTGCAGGAAATGGATGCAGCCATTATGAACGGAAAGGATCTGTCAGCTGGATCTGTAGCAGGTATCCGTAATGTGCGTAATCCCATTGAACTGGCGGCCGAAGTAATGTTGCATAGTAACCATGTTTTTTTAAGTGGAAAAGGTGCTAATGATTTTGCCATCAAGCAGGGAATAAAACTTGAACCGGATGAATATTTTTTCTCTCAGTTCAGGTACGATCAGTGGAAGGAGATAAGAGACAGTGATAATTATTCTTTAGATCATACACATAAAGGTGTGGAAGAATTGATGAAGGATAAAAAATTTGGAACAGTGGGTGCTGTGGCATGTGATGCCAGTGGAAATATTGCCGGTGCAACAAGTACCGGCGGTATGACAAACAAAAAGTACGGTCGCATTGGTGATAGCCCTTTGATTGGGGCTGGAACATACGCCAACAATAAAACCTGTGCAATTAGTTGTACAGGGCATGGTGAGCCGTTTATTTGCGCTGTTGCTGCATACGATGTAAGCTGCCTGATGGAATACAAAGGCATGAGCCTGCAGGAAGCCATGAAGGAAGTAGTGCATGTTAAGCTAAAAAAGATGGATGGGGAAGGTGGCATGATTGGTGTGGATGCAAAAGGAAACGCAGCGATGATCTTTAACAGTGCAGGCATGTATCGTGCAGTGCAGAACAGCAAAGGAGAAAAAAGTATCGGAATTTATAATGATTAAGTATAGAGTCGCTCTAAGCGGCCTGAACATATACATAAATCATCTTACCAAAAAAGTGATTTACTGAGCAGTAAAACAGGAATAAGGAACTCACAATGAAAAAATTTGCCGTTATAGTTGCTGGAGGATCGGGAAGCCGCATGAAAACTGATATACCAAAACAGTTTTTATTGTTGAACGGGAAACCCGTTTTGTATTATACTATAAATACTTTTTTGCAGGCTTATGACGACCTGCACATCATTTTAGTTTTACCCGAAGAATATGTAGCCGCTGGTCAGGAAATTGTTGATGCATTTTTTGATTACACCCGTTTGCAAATTACTGTTGGCGGCCGTACCCGTTTTCACTCTGTACAAAATGGTTTGCAATTGATAAATGACGAGAGTATTGTTTTTGTACACGATGCGGTGCGTTGTATGGTATCTGTTGATCTGATAAAGCGTTGCTATGATGCGGCGATGGAGAACGGATCAGCTATTCCTGTGATAGATAGTAAAGACAGTGTGCGCCTGATTACAGATGATACCAACAAAGCGTTGGAACGCAGTACGGTAAAGCAGGTGCAGACTCCGCAAACATTTCACAGCAAGATCATCTTGCCTGCTTATCAGATAGATTATAAAGATAAGTTTACCGATGAAGCAACCGTGGTTGAAGCATTTGGATTAAAAGTAAAACTGGTGGAGGGAGAGGAGAATAATTTTAAGATAACCAGGCCGGTAGATTTAATTATTGCAGAACACGTGCTACCAACGAATTAATTAATAGTTTATCAAACTGTCCTGTCTTGAATGACATCTAAAAAATCTTTACGCCTTCGCTGCGAAACTTCAAGGTTCTTATTGTTTTCCATGATGACATAGCCACCGTCATGTCGCTGGAATTCTTTAACCTGGTTAAGGTTAATAAGATGATGGTGATGAATACGAAAAAATTTATTTCCTTCAAGCTGGGCTTCAAATTCGCCGAGGGCTTTGGATGAAACCAGTTTTTGCCCGTCGGTTAAGTAAACATGCGTATAGGGGCCGCTGGCTTCGCAATAAATGATATTGCCAAAACTTACAA
>JAHEBJ010000098.1:2321-6599 GCA_024642285.1 Sphingobacteriales bacterium | reverse complement strand
CCGCTTCAAAATGCGCATTATTTGATAAATGTTTTTTTGCATTTTCAGCCGTCAGTCTCAATTGTTGCTGGTGTTTATCTTTTTCACTGTCAAAATTATTTTCCGCAATCCAATAATCAGCTATCGCCGCATCGAAATCATCGCCGCCCAAATAAGTATCTCCGTTGGTTGATAATACTTCAAAAACGCCACCCGCAATATTCAATATCGAAATATCAAATGTTCCTCCACCTAAATCATATACCGCAATTGTTTTTACTTCAGATTTATTTAACCCAAAACCATAAGCCAGACTTGCAGCTGTTGGTTCGTTGATGATCCGCAATACATCCAGGCCCGCCAGCTTACCGGCATCTCTTGTCGCCTGCCGCTGTGCATCGTTAAAATATGCCGGTACGGTTATTACAACTTTGCTTACCGGGGTTTTTAAAATATGCTCAGCCTGTTTTTTTAGTTCTTTCAAAATAAGTGACGACAGATCAACCGGTGAATAAAAAATATTATCCACCTGTACTTTTACCAGTTTGTTTTCATCATCAATAATTTTATAAGCCAGAGCCCCTGTTTTATTTTTTATATCAAGGTAAGTTTTACCCATCAATCTTTTGGCCGAAAAAATGGTACGGGCAGGATCAGATACCAGATATTGTTTTGCCTCTTCACCTACTATTACATTCTGGTTGTCGCCAAAATGAATTACGGAAGGCACCAACGATTTGCCGTCGTGCTCTTTTAACGCAACCGGTTTTTTACTTTCGGGATGTATGATGGCAACCAGGCTGTTTGTTGTACCCAAATCAATTCCTACAATTATCTCGTCTTTTTGTAAACTACCCGTAGCTATGTTGATAGCAATCTTTGCCATATATCGCTTTTTTTTTGGCAAAGGTAAGTAATAAAAAAAGGCCGCCCTTAGCGGACAGCCTTTCAATATTGTTCATTTTATTGTTACCGTATCAGTACCATCTTGCCATAACCTTTGTTGAAAAACTTATCGGTTAAGCCATCATCATTTCTAAACTTGTCCAGCGATTTACCATTTAGATTTGTAAGTACTCTGTACAGATAAACTCCGTTGGCAAGTTTGTCTCCATAAGCATCGGTACCATCCCATTTGTATTCTGTAATATTTCTTCCCACATGTATCGGACCTAATTCATCCATCGTTATTTCACGAACTACTTTACCGGTAATGGTCAGTATCTGTATTCTCATGTTCTGCGGAATTTCGCTACCCGTTAATGTAAACACAAAAGCAGTTGATGTAGTAAACGGATTTGGATAATTAAGCAGATTGGAGATCATCGGTTTTGAATTGACGTTGAAAGTAACCTGATAGTCAAGGTTGCCAGCAGTATTACCAACCACATCTTTACCCGATACCAACAATTCATACTCGCCATCCAACGGAAGATCAGGCAGGAAGTCTATCGTTGCTGTATTGTTTCCGCCAGATACTGTTGCAGGTGTAAAGCGCATGGTATCTCCTCCAAAATAATAATTGTGCAAGGTACCGTCGGGTTCGGGGAAACGAACCTGCACTTTCAGCAACGCAGTATCAGCCAATGCCATGAAGCGGTTCTCATCTTTAAGACTGATCAAAATATGCGGCTTGGCCGACACGATATCCTGATTAAGAATGTGCACGCCATCAAAAGTAACATCCAGTAAAGGATTAAAATTATCGGCCCTTACAAATAGTCCGTTAAACAAAATATTATTGAAGTGGTGTTGCTCCGGCTGGTCGTTATTTGGATTCACTTCTACAAAAACGGTATTGGAACCCGGATAACCAGTTGTGTTAATTTTATAATTGATCACCATGGTATCGCCCGATAAAAGTACTTTACCTTTTGGTAATGTTATCGGATGAGGAATATTATTGCGATCAGTAATTATGAAATTCACTTTCAAACTATCGGCAAAAGATGTTTGACTGATATTTTTAAAGGCCAGTTTAAAGTCAACAATTTCGCCCTGATCTGCTGTGTCTTTCATGGAGAATAAAACATTTGGAGCCACTGCTCCTTCCGGTATAAATGATCCATTCACACGCCAATATCTCAGTTGATTTGGTGTTCCGTTCAGAGAATCTGTATTCAACATCTTCAACCTCAGGTAAGGATAGGTTTGAGCATTGATCCAGCTAAGCGTAGTATCAGTCGCTGGCCTTACTGTTGCTAAAACTGTTGAAGTTCCATTATTGTCTACTCCTAAAACCTGAATTAATACTGAATCGCCTGGCATTGCTTCCTGGGCTGTACCTCGCCAATGCAATGAACTCCAGTTTAACGCCGGTCCAAATTTATCGGATGTAATGTCACCACTCGATTCGTTTCCGATGGTATGAAATGTTACATTCAATTTATCGGTTGGATTTATAGCGATAGCCTGTAAAACCGCACCTGGTGTTCCTTTCTTATAAACAAACACGTAGGGTTTATGTGTTGTAATTCCATCTATCCCACTAAATCCGGCTGCTTTTAATTTATGGTATAACGAATTACCCGAACCAAGGGTCATCGTATCGTTCTGCCATGATGGTGGCAGGTATGTAAACGGTGATGCCGGACAATTGGTCAGTACGATATAATTTCCTGTCTTCATGGAATCGAGGAAATCCATTACTGTTTTTCTTTCGGCAACCGTAAATGTTTTAAACTGGAACCAACCAGGCTTTGCCGTTGGATTAATAGGGATTGGACGTACACTTCCATACTGTCCTGAAGTTCCGTTATCCTGGTTAACCAACACCTTTTGAGTAACCGTATCAACAATATAAAATCTCAAACCTTCGGTATTGGGGCCTAAGCCTGGGCCATAGAATCCTTCCATTACCAGAATACCATCATTTCGTATTGAGTAATCGGGCCCCTGGTTAGAAGCCGGATAAATGGTAGTACGCACATCGAATGCGATATTACGGCTGTTGTACTTCAATGATCGGTCGGCTGCAAGATTTATTTTATTGTAGGTATTATTTTTAAACTGGAAATAATGCGACTGGTTAAACCCTGCTGTACTGTTTGCCAGGTAGATAAATGAAGATACATTCCAGATCACATTAGTACCACTTGACGGAACAGTTGATGTTCTCCAGTAGTAAACTGTACTATCCGTAAATGTAAAATTAGAAGGACTAAATTCAATAACACCTCCGGTGCCACTTACATTGTATGCTCTTTTTAATGATGAGTTAAAAAGTTCGGTAGTATCTATTTCCATATTATACTGCCTGAGATCGCTTAGCGGATTGGCAGTACTTGCATAAAACTTAATATTCTGCTGGTTGATGATTGAATAATTATATGGCGATATCGGCCTTAACTCATCTTCAAAAATGTAGAAGTCACGGGTTATTTCATTATTCATTTCCGATAGCTCGTCAATTCGGTTTCCAAGATCAAGTGTTACAGTCAACTTGTTAAGACCCTTATCGGTAATTGGATTTATTGGTACAGTAAGATGAATGGAATCCATGTATCTTATCGCCCTGATAACTTTGTCGTAAAGTATCTTAATCGAATCGTTGGGTAATTTTTGTTTTACATACACCCTTATTGAATCTCCCACAGCCTTACCAATATTCATCATCTTGATGTCGATATCAAAATCATTGTCGGCAACCGAAATAATGTTTGGTGTAAATTTGATAAGTTGATCTTCAATTACATAATCGGGTTTTGCAAACGTGTTTATTTTCATAGCCGGATCGCCCTGCAGATTAACCTCTTCCAGGTGAATGCGGGTCAAAAAGTCCAGCGTATTAGGCGAACCTCCCAGAGTTTGAAGTGTACTTTTCAGCTGGTTTCCTACAGTGCCGCCATACTGACTCTTACTCATTATGTCAAAAAATCTTTCGTTATAATAATTCAGGAATGGAGCTACTCCAAAATGCGTACTTCCTAAAAATCCAACACTTCCCTTTTGCGGCAGGAAAATGTACTTTTCGGAAAGCGACATACCAGGATAGCCGGTTAAACGGGCAACATTAAAAGTAAAGAAGTTTCCTACAGTACATCCGCTAACATGCATGAAAGGATATTTGCCTGCATTCTGATAGTTTTCGGGATAATTAAGATTAATGGCCAGTTCATTAGCAGATGAGTGACCAAAGTATTTAACGTATGATAATCCTTCCTGAAATAGGGCACTTATCCGCTGGCTTTGCTGTTGTTCAATAGTAGCAACCGATGTTTTTGAATAGGTTTCTACTTTTGCTCCAATCATGGTATCCTGTACAATATTCTTGTACCCGTTCATATAAGCAAGGAACTG
>JAHEBJ010000098.1:0-2221 GCA_024642285.1 Sphingobacteriales bacterium | reverse complement strand
GCAAATTTCACCTGCCCAGCTGTACTAATGTCTCCTATAATTCGTTTGCCGTCGTTATAATCATAAAGTATGGGTGCAACACCGTTATTATTGAAATTGGTTATCACAAGATAATTACCTGCAGAATTATTCTTTAATTCAAAATAAAAATTCTTAGCCCCGGTAAAATCAAAAGTTGCAGGATAGGTAATAGTAAAACAACTTACAGCAATTCTGTCGGTTGGAATGGTTGAGTTACCGTTAACGGTTACATTCAAGCTGGCTAAATTAGGAAGTACCGATAAAGGCAGATTTCTAACAGTATCTTTCAGCGACTGAAAATAAGGCATTGGCTTTAGTAAAATCTGAGTGCTGTAAAACTTGGCACTTAGTTCTCTTGGATTGAGCGCATTGCCGGTAGCGGCTATGGTAAACATAACACTGTTTGCCGGTCCTGCTGCATATTTGTTCAAATTAAAAATACCGGTCGACAGCGCACAACAGGGAAAAACATCATTGCTTGTCCAACCTTCGCCGATATCATAGGAAGATGAATAAACATACTCTCCAATTACGGCTGCGTTACCATTATTAATACGATCATGAAAATGTCTTTCTATTCTCCGCATAAAAAACGGATCGGCGGGCAGCGTATTTCCGCCGGTATTATTAGCCGCGGTTACGTATCGCAGGTTACCCCCCGCCGGGTTTACTGTTATGAAATAAGTAGCAGAATCTGTTAACAGACTTTTTTTGTCGCAAAGCTGGCTTGCAGGATTACGGTATAAATTTTTGTCGGTCTTACCATCATTCATCAGCCCCCAAAACTCAATAAAATCTGAAGCACCCAAAATACCGGTTGGCACCGATGTAAAAATACGCACCTGCTCACCATTGCGCCAAAGTTGAAATTGCTCGGCGGGCACATTCCCTAATCCTGCTGCAGCTAACACAGGCTGGTTGATCCTTGTAAGCGAATCATTTGCCAGTTTAAACCTGTAATAGGTTTTACTGTAGTCGATCCAGCTGTTGTTTAACTGAGCATAGCTGGTAATTACCAACAAAGTTATGATCGGAGTTAATAAAAATTTTTTCATACAGATATGCTGTTTTTATTCAGATTCTTTTCTTCCGGCTATATTAAATCTAAGCGAAAATATATGGGTGTATAATGGATTGTTTTGATTGGCAAGATTTGTAAATGCATAATCGATCATTACATTTTTAATTTTAAATCCTGCTCCGGCACTGGGTTGATAAATCCAGACTTTTTTCTGATTGAGCGTATCTCCATCCTGAAAAGATTTTTGAAAATTATTGATACCGGCTCTTATGAAAAACACATCGTTAATACTTGCTTCCAAGCCAATACGGGGATCAACACTTATTGTACTTCCACTTAATACTGTATTTCGCTGACCATCAAAAGTCACATCCGCATTGACCTCTGCCATCAGTGTTACGCTCTTTCCCAATCTAAAATCGTATCCGCCTCCAATAACAATTCTTGGTGCAGTTAACTCGGTAGATTTAACCGGTATTTCATTCTTAGTCAGGTATAAAATTTCCTTTTCTTTTTCGGTAAACGAAAACGACCATGCATTGAATGTAGTGGTTACATCACGTGCAACAATACCTGCATGCCATTTTTCGCCATGCATTTGTAAACCTGCATCAAGTCCAAAACCCCAGGCCGAGGCAAACTTGCCAACCTTACGGTAAATAACTTTTGCATTCAAACCAAAGCTCATACTTTGTGTTTCGGTCTCTTTTAATTTTTGTGCAAACGAAAGTAAAAAAGCATAATCAGCAGTTGAGAAGGTTTGAATATTGTCATAGTTTACCCTGCCATCAGGCTCCACTAAAAAAAGCGTATTTGGTATATCATCAACTGCAAAGCGAAGAATAGAAATACCAAGCGCTCTTTTATTATCCTGAATCGGCATGGCTCCTGACAGGTAGTCGTACTTGGCAATGCCGCCAAAATATTCGGCATGCATCAGGCCAACGTTAGGATACTCTTTAATTCCGGTTAAACCAGCCGGGTTCCAGTAACTTGCAGTAGCATCTTTAGCGGAGGCAATTTGGGCACTTCCCATTCCCAGACCACGTGCGCCTGCACCGATATTCAAAAATTCATTGGAATATTTTCTTAATTGAGAGATACCGGATATTGGAATGGTTAATAGTATTGCCAGTATTATTTTTAGGTGCAATCTCATAATAACATAGGTTAGTTATT
>JAHEBJ010000040.1 GCA_024642285.1 Sphingobacteriales bacterium | reverse complement strand
TGCTTTTTGATGATCTATTTTAATAAAGCCAAAGGTATCGTAATGTACCCCAATTACCATTTTAGTTTGTACCATTTTTGCCGCCTGTACAGCATCTTCCATACCCATGGTAAAATTATCGCCGATAGGAAGTATGGCCAGATCGATGTCGGCAAACATCGGTATTAACTGCATATCCAATGTCAATGCCGTATCGCCGGCATAATAAAAATTAAGTTCATCATTCTGTACAATAAATCCCATTGGATTTCCGCCGTAACTACCATCCGGCATGGCTGAAGAATGAATGGCACTCACACATTTAACTGTGCCAAAATCAAACTTCCATTTACCACCCGTATTCATGGGTTGATAGTTTTGGACCCCTTTTTCAGCAAACCACATGGCTACTTCGTAAGCAGCTACGATTGTTGCTCCGGTTCGCTTGGCGATAGACTCCACGTCCGCCACATGGTCGGAGTGGCCATGACTTAATAATATATAATCTGCATCAATGGTATCAATGTCAATTTCTTTTGCCAGTTCGTTGCCGGTAATAAAGGGGTCGAACAAAAGTTTTTTCCCCTTAACTTCAACTGCAAAACAGGAATGACCGTAATATGTAAATTGCATTTTAAAATATTTTTATTTTCCAATCGCCTGGTAAAATACTGTCAGGTTGGCAAATTTAACCATTCGGCATAAAAATGGACAACAATAAGACATCTTAATTGTAATATTGAAAAATTAAGCGGTAATCTAAAAGACGAATATATGATAACTATTATATCGGGAACCAACAGGAAAGAAAGTAATACCTTGAAAATAGCAAGGGAATATCAGCAAATACTGGAAGTTAAGGGTATTGAAACTGGAATTTTATCTCTGGAGGATATGGATGTGTTGCATTATAATGCGGCTTTTGAAAAGATTGAAAACGAAGTACTGATACCGTCCACTCATTTAATTATCATATCGCCGGAATATAACGGCAGTTTTCCCGGTGTCTTAAAAATGTTGATCGATAACAGCCGTTCGCATGAAATATGGTTTCACAAAAAAGCCCTGCTTACCGGTGTTGCTACAGGCAGGGCAGGAAACCTGAGAGGCATGGATCATCTGGCCGATGTGTTGAATTATATTAAGATAACAGTGCATCCTAATAAACTTCCTATTTCGGTTGTAGATAGTGTGGTAGGCAGCGATGGAAAAATTATTGATGCTAATACACTTCGGGCTATTAACCAGCAACTGGATGAGTTTATTTTTTGGGGCGCTTTAGAACCACAGAACAATTCTGTAGAAAAACCGGAATCAGTTAATTAAAATTTTGAATTCATGCGTACGCCTCTTGGTTTAGGAATTTCGCTGGCAATTATGCTGCTGCTGGACCTTTATATTTTCCAGGCGGTAAAAACTGTCAGCCAAACAGCATCTCCAAAAATAAGAACCATTGTGTACATCTTTTACTGGACGATGACGGCGCTTGCTATCATTAGTTTTTTATTGTTTGTGTACACTGACCAGCATTTCCTGGGAAAAAAATTCAGGACCTATTTATTTGCCACCGTTATTGGATTGTCAATGGCAAAACTTGTTGCTGTTATTTTCTTCATGGCTGATGATATACGGAGAGGAATACAATGGCTTTCAGGAAAATTATTATTCAATAATACCGATGTTGATCAGATGAGTGCCGATGGCATTTCACGATCGGCATTCTTAAGCTGGCTTGGACTGGCTGCCGGCACAACTTTATTTGGAAGCTTTGTTTATGGGTTTAGCAATAAATACAATTATAAAATAAAGAAAATGCAGCTGTCATATGATAATTTGCCGGCAGCATTCAAGGGCTTAAAAATTATTCATATCAGCGATATACACAGCGGCAGTTTTACGGATAAAAAAGCAGTGTTGGCAGGCGTAGACAAAATAATGAAAGAAAAAGCAGACCTCATTTTATTTACCGGTGATATTGTGAACGACCGGGCCAACGAAATGGATGAGTACAAAGATGTTTTCAATCAAATAAAAGCACCGATGGGCGTGTATAGCACATTGGGCAATCATGATTACGGTGATTATGTAAGATGGCCTTATAATGGCATCAGCAAGGTTCAGAATTTAGAGAACCTGAAAAAAGTACATGCTGATATTGGTTGGCGCCTTTTAATGAATGAACACGTGGTGTTGGAAAAGGGTGAAGATAAAGTTGCATTATTAGGAATTGAGAACTGGAGTAACAAAGCCCGCTTTCCAAAACACGGACGAATGGACCTTGCCCATGCTGGCACCGAAAATTATCCCTTTAAAATATTGCTGAGCCACGATCCCAGCCATTGGGACGCAGAGGTAAAAACCAAATACAATGATATTGATCTTATGCTAAGCGGCCATACACACGGAATGCAGTTTGGTGTTGAGATACCCGGCTTTAAATGGAGCCCTGTACAATATATGTATAAGCAATGGGCCGGTTTATATGAGGATGGTAAACAAAAACTAAATGTTAATCCCGGCTTTGGTTTTATTGGTTATCCCGGAAGAGTGGGGATATTGCCGGAGATAACGGTGATTGAGTTGGTGTAAAAAAGCCCCGAATTAAATCCGGGGCTTTTAATCTAGATTAATTTTTACCTTCTCTCTCTCGGAGAATAAATCCGCTTCCTTCCTTCTTGTCTGTCACTTCTTCCACGCTCATCATTTGGTCTTTTAAAACCACCATCAGCTTCATTCATACGAACAGTACGGTTATTGTAGCGTTTGCCATCAATAGATTTTATCATTGTACCGGCACTTGCATTGTCAATCTCCACCCAACTATTCATATCTCTCATATCAATCTTACCCAGCACTTCTTTTTTTAAATTGCTTTCATCTAAAATGAATTGTAAGAAACTGGCTTTGTAAAAACCATCTTTGGTTCCAAGGTTTATAAATAATCTTGTGTAGCCATTATCCCTGCGGTTAAAACTAGTGCGTTCTTTGCGGCTGCCGCTGCTCGAATCGCCACGGTCGCTCGGCCTTTTGTCACCACGATTGTCGTTCCTGTTCAGATCTTCAGCATTCTCATAATACTTTAAAAAATGGCTGAATTCCAAAGCGGCTACTCTCTGCAGTACTTCTTCCTTGCTTACATCAGCAAATTTCTCAATCAGGTCGGGCATATAAGTTTCGTAGTCACCATGGCTAACGTCGGCTTCCATTAATTTTTCCATGAAATGAAAAAACTGCTTGCGGCAAACTTCTTTACCCGATGGTACATCTACTTTATGAAACTGCTTATTGATCATTTTTTCCAGCGAACGTATCTTGTACGATTCCCTGCTGTGGCAGATAGATAAACAAATACCTGTTTTCCCTGCACGGCCGGTACGACCACTGCGGTGAGTGTACACTTCCATATCATCAGGTAATTCAAAATTGATAACATGAGTGATACCATCCACATCAATTCCTCTTGCCGCAACGTCGGTTGCAATAAGCAATTGTAAATTTTTACTACGGAAGCGTCCCATTACCGCGTCACGCTGTTGCTGGCTAAGGTCGCCGTGCAATGCTTCAATTTCATAACCTGCTTTCGAAAGCCTTTCAGATACATTATGTGCATCAGCTTTTGTACGGGTGAAGATGATGCCATACATACCCGGATTGAAATCTATCAAACGTTTTAACGCTTCATAACGGTTATGGGCCGGCACAATAATGAACTGGTGATCTATATTTTCGTTGCCACTGTTTTTACGACCAACTGTAACTTCTTTTGGTGTATCCATGTAGTTCCTGCTGATGGCCCTTACTTCCGATGGCATAGTAGCACTAAATAACCAGGTACTTTCCCTGTTGATAGTGTTCTTAAGAACAAAATCAATATCATCACGAAAACCCATGTTCAGCATTTCATCTGCTTCATCCAAAACCACATACTTTACCTTTTGCAGGTCGATGGCTTTTCTTTCAATAAGGTCGATGAGGCGGCCCGGAGTTGCAACAACAATGTGTACACCTTTTTTCAGGTTGCGAATCTGCATCATGATAGATGCGCCGCCGTATACCGCTTCGGTTGCAATTTTTCTGCTATGTTTTTTAAAAGTTTCCAGGTCGTTGGTTATTTGCAAACACAGTTCACGTGTTGGGCAAACAATTAAGGCCTGCGGATGGCGCTGGTCTGCATCAATCAATTGTAAAAGCGGTAAACCAAATGCGGCAGTTTTGCCGGTTCCTGTTTGTGCAAGACCGATAAAATCGGTGGTGCCTGATAATAAAACAGGAATTGCTTTTTCCTGTATTTCGGTTGGATTTTCAAATCCCAGGTCGGTAACAGATTGTACCAACTGTTCGTTCAAGCCTAAGGCTTCAAATGCATTCATCAAATTTTGTTTTGCGATAGCCACATGTAAATCAGCGGTCCCGATACTAAGTCTGCTTTATAAATTCGGGTAAAACTGCTGTCATGCTTTTGGCCGTTGGAAGTGAACAGGGAAATCAAATCATCCTGAAAGAAATACTATTTGCAACAGCAACTGAGCATGTCATGTAATTCTCAGTTTTTTAAATAATGGGCGCAAAGGTAGGTTATTTAAACTCATTTTTGGCATAATGAGGGAATTATTATTTATCTGCAGGGCAATTTGATTTTTATCATCTTTTTAATTTCATTGCTGTTAAACTAATTTACAATAATCCAATCAAAACTCTGACTGAATCAAACGGAATGCTTAGAATTTTTATTATCAGCTTGTTTTTATCAGCGGGACAGATTGCGTTTGCACAACTGGATTCGCTGTCGAAGGAAGACCTGCGTATGCTTGATTCGATGTTTAAGAACGATGAGTTTGTAAAATTGATGATGAGCCAACAGAAAAGGAAGAGTTATTTTGATGTAAACTTTGGCGTTGGTAACCAGCTTTTCAGTTTAAAAAACAATGCATTTAATGCAGGGCAAACCCAAACAAACAAAACATATTACACACCGGCAGTGGCATACAATCATAAGAGTGGAATTGGAATAATGGTTAACGGCTCAGTGGCCAGCGATGATGACAAATTAAAAGTGTACCAATATGTTATCAGTCCTTCCTATACATACAATAATAAAAAATTTGTAGCAGGCATTTCTTACAGCAGGTATATTGAAGGGGAAGCAACCGGTTTTGTTGTAAATCCTTTCAGTCATGATTTTTATGCAAGTGGTTTGTATAAAAGGACATGGATTCAGCCAGGTATTGCTTTAGGTTATTCTTTTGGAAAAGTCCTTGATTATTATGATACTACTATCACATTCATTCCTTCTGGTTCAACAGATCCGAGGACTGTCCGGATACAGGATACTATTTCAACAAGGCTCAGTTCTTTTTCGGTTACCGTTTCAGCATCTCATACTTTTTCGTTTTGGAAATTTTTGCATAAAAAAGATGCTTTGCAATTGCAGCCAACCATAATGCTTAATGCTGGATCGCAAAAATGGAATGTAACTCACTCAAACAGTTTATTCGACCGAAGGCCTTTTATTCAAAATTATTTTAAACGCCGCTTTGGCGATGGCCAAACGACGCTAAAATTCAATCTCCAGTCAGCCGGAGTTCTTACAGGGCTAACTTATTATTACGGAAAATTTTACCTGCAGCCGCAGCTGTATCTTGATTACTATCTTCTGGAAACATTCGAAAAAAGACTAACCTCATTGTTTTCGGTAACGGCGGGATTTGCGTTTTATTGAACGAATAAAATCGTTTAACAAAACATTGTTCATTAATTTTCTCTTAACAAAAGTTTGTAAAAATCAATGACCGGCTGGCATTAAAGTTGGGACGTTCTTGCCAACTAAACAATAAAACGCATGAAAACAAAAATCTTAATCATGGCAGTCTTCAGTATCATAGGTACTGCTGCATCAGCACAAAAATTTCATATCGGTTTCAAAGGCGGCGCCAACATCAACAAGATTGATGGCAAATCCTTCAGCGATGAATTTACATTTGGTTACCACCTGGGCGGTTTCTTTTCGCTTGGTATGGGCAAAAAATTTGCCATACAACCCGAGTTATTGTTTAATCAGGTAAATTTAGATACATCCGGCACTTTTAGCTCGGTATATAAATTTAACCAGGTTGGCAAAGTGCAGCTTAAATATTTAAGCATTCCCATTTTGCTTAATTATAAACCTGTAAAATTTCTGACACTACAGGCTGGTCCTCAGTTTGGGGTATTGATGAATAAAAGCAAAACGCTTTTGCAAAACGGCAGCCAGGCTTTTAAAGCCGGCGATTTTAGTATGCTTGGCGGTGCACAGGTCAATATCGGTCATCTAAATATTTACGGACGTTATGCTGTTGGCCTGAACAACCTGAATGACATTGATAATAAAGAAAAGTGGAAAAGCCAGGGATTCCAGTTAGGTGTTGGACTCACTTTGTAAAAAATCAGGGACGAATAATACTTACGGAGCCATCAGCATTCCATTTAACAACAGTTGATGGCACGGCAGAAGACATATCATTGCGACGGTGTTGAACAATATAGTCAACACCGTTTTTTATGGCGATATCAATATCTTCAAAATTTGAAGGAGGAGGATACCCTGAAATATTTGCAGAAGTAGAAACGATTGGTTTTCCGAACAGACGAATCAACCTGTTGCAAAAGGGATCGTTGTTTATACGTATGCCAATACTTCCATCACTGTTAATAATGTTTGATGACAGCCCTCTTGCTCCTTCATAAATAACCGTTGTTGGCCTTCCTACGCCTTTAACATAGTCAAATATGCGTGGATCAGGCTGGCTCACGTAAAGCGGAATGTCTTTTTCATCCGCCAGCAAAACGATCATGGCTTTTTCATCTTTTCTTTTTTTTAAAGCATAGATGCTGGCTACGGCATCAGCATTGGTGGCATCGCAACCAATGCCCCAAACAGTATCGGTTGGATACAGGATAAGCCCGCCTTTTTTTAATTCAGCGATGCATGGCTGCAGGTCGCTATCAAAATCAAACTGGTTCATGATTTTTTTTTAGTGTTTGTATCAACCGGTCCGTTTCAATTGACCAGGCACAATTAAAATGTTTTTCGGGACAGGCTTTGTAGCCGTGCAATCCGCAAGGACGGCAATTTAATTTTTCTTTTGTTTCCATGATAAAAGAATGATCAGACAGCGGCGTAAATCCAAATGCCGGAACCGTAGAGCAGAAGATGGCTGTAACCGGCGCATTTACTGCTGATGCAAAATGCAGCGGCGCCGAATCGTTTACATAATTCATGGTAGCTGTTTTCATTAAAGCAGCCGATTGTAAAAACGATAGTGTTCCCGTAAGTACTTCCAGGTTTTTATTCACTGATTTATTTTTCAACGCTTCACATTCTTTGATATTTTCTTTTCCCCCAAGCAGGTAAACTTTATAATCAGCCGGAAAACGATCTGCCAGTTCAACCCATTTTTCAAAAGGGTATTGTTTGGTAAACCAAACACTGCCGGGTGTCATGGTTACATAAGGGGCATCAGTGTATGGCTTTATTTTTTGAAAATCGTTTTTGGATGGATATAATTTTGGTTTGAAAACTTCAGGCCCGGTGAAAGAACTGATGAGGTCGTTATTCCTTTCCACTTCATGCTTTATCCCGTCTTGTTTGCTGATGACATGTTTAATTTTTTTGCTGAACAATAAGCTCAGGGGATTTTTATCGAAACCAATCATTTCTTTTCCACCCGAAAATGCGGTGAGTAAACCGGTTGCAAAAAATCGCTGCAGATTAATCACTTTGTCATACCTGCGTTTTCTGATCTGCTTCAGCATTAAAAAAAGATTCTTTTGTTTGTTTTCTTTTTTATTCCAGATCAGTACGTCGTTGATGTGCGGATTATTGTTGAGGAGGCTTTCGTTACCCTTCCGCAATAAAAAATCAATTTCAGCATCGGGCAGGTCAATAGCAAGTTTCTCCACCAGGGCTGTTGCCAGCACTACATCTCCAATAAAAGCGGTTTGTATGACCAGTATCTTTTGCATTAACCTGCAAGTTATTGATTAAATTGATTTTTTCTTTCCTGACATAACAATGTAAGTTTGCAAAAAAAACATGGAATTAAAAGAGCAGATAGCGGCAGCATGGACCAACCGAGAATTACTTAAGGAAGAAATTTATGCTGATGCTGTAAGAAAAGTTATAGAAGAAATAGATAAAGGACGTTTACGTACGGCCGAACCATCTGGCGATAACTGGCAGGTTAATGAGTGGGTAAAGCAGGCCGTACTCATGTACTTTGCCATTCAGCAAATGGAAACATTTATATTGCCTCCTTTCGAATTTTATGATAAGATGAAATTGAAATCTGATTATGCATCAATGGGAGTGCGGGCCGTGCCGCATGCGGTGGCGAGGTATGGCGCTTATTTAGGAAAGAACGTAGTGCTGATGCCGAGCTATGTAAATATTGGAGCCTATGTTGATGAGGGCACCATGGTAGATACCTGGGCAACAGTAGGCAGTTGTGCGCAGATAGGTAAGGGCGTTCACCTGAGCGGTGGCGTGGGTATTGGCGGTGTACTGGAACCTTTACAGGCAAGCCCTGTAATTATTGAAGACGGATGTTTTATCGGTAGCCGCTGTATTGTTGTGGAAGGAGTGAGGGTGGAGAAAGAAGCAGTATTGGGCGCCAATGTTGTTCTTACACAATCCACAAAAATTATTGATGTAAGTGGTACAGAGCCAAAGGAAATGAAAGGTGTTGTTCCTGCAAGATCTGTTGTGATTCCGGGCAGCTATACCAAAAAATTCCCTGCGGGAGAATTTGGCGTAGGATGTGCATTGATCATTGGCCAGCGTAAACCGTCAACCGATCTTAAAACAAGTTTGAATGATGCGTTGAGGGATTTTAATGTTTCGGTGTAGCAGCTTATATTTGCAATCCGTTTACAACATACAAATGCCCAGGTGGCGAAATTGGTAGACGCACTGCCTTCAGGTGGCAGCGTTCGCAAGGATGTGCTGGTTCGAATCCAGTCCTGGGCACAAAAAGGCAACTCTTTATTAAAGGGTTGCCTTTTTTAATTTCATTTTAATTTCCCATCTTTATTTATCAATAGTTGAAACGCATGAAAAAAATTAAATGGATTATCGTTATCGCCTTAATTACAGGCATTCAGTCAACGGCACAAACCTATAAAATTGATACCAGTGAGATCAGTTTCGAAAATAAACTGAGGCCATGCTATCAGGTTAATTATGACGCCTCGGCTAAAACTGTAAAAAAAGCATGGGACAAGTATTTCAAGAAAAACTACGATGTTAAAATAACAGGCATTGGTTTCCTGACCAATAAGGATATTATCAGGGGTGCCGATGTCACCGTTACAGATATTTCTGATAAGCGGATGGATATGTATGCCCGTATCACCGATGTGGCCGGCGGATCGGAGTTAAAATACTTTATGAGCTTTGGGTACGATTTTTTTATTGGCCCTGCAGAGTATCCAAAAGAATTTGAGGGCATGAAAAAAATACTGAATGATTTTAGTGTTGATTTCCTGAATGAATATTATGCGGATGAAGTAAGTGACATAACCAGTCAATTAAAGCGCCTCGAAAAGGATATCAAAAAAAATAGCAAGTCGATGAAAAAGAACAGAAAAAAAGCAAAGAAGGCCTCGGCCGAAGTTGCAAATGGCTTGTCGGCAAAAAATACGGCAATGGATATGGAGAATGAAGAGAAAAAAAGAAAGATCACTGATTTGAATTTGGAAATTGAGAAGATCAAAATAAAGCAGCAGGGAATTTCGAGAAACTAATATAGGGCGTTTGTATTTGTCTGGCTAAAGTATCAGGGTACAAATATTTCGCCGCTGGATATTATTTCAGTAAATTTCACCAAACCTGAACAATGGCCGGATTAGTAAAAGGAAAAGCAAATTTTGGAACAGCACCTGTTTTTTTAACAGCCATCAGCACCATTTTAGGTGCTGTTATGTTTCTGCGTTTTGGATTTGCAGTGGGCAGCGTTGGTTTTTGGGGAACGCTCGTAATTATAATTATTGGTCACCTGGTTACCATTTCAACAGCCATGGCGCTTGCCGAAATTGCCACCAACCAAAAAGTAGAAGGCGGCGGTGAGTATTTTATCATTTCCCGTTCTTTCGGTATTAATATAGGTGCTGCTATTGGGTTTACACTTTATTTATCACAAGCGATCAGCATCGCTTTTTATATCATTGCTTTTGCTGAATCCTTTGATCTCGTAAAACCGTTTCTCGAAGCTAAACTTGGCTGGGTTATAAGCGATAACAGGATTTTCAGTATCCCTGCTTTATTACTGTTGATCTGGCTGATGCTTACCAAGGGCGCCGATCTTGGCGTAAAGGCTTTGTATTTTGTTGTTGGTATTTTATTCCTGTCGCTTATCTTTTTCTTTTTAGGCGAATCGTCTTACCATCCGTCTGTAGCAGAGTTAAATCTCGAAAGGAAAGCTGAAGCGTCTCCTGAACTGTTTTATGTTTTTGCTATTATTTTTCCGGCTTTTACAGGAATGACAGCCGGCGTTGGATTATCCGGCGATCTTAAAGATCCAAAAAAATCGATACCACTAGGTACTTTGGCTGCAACTATTTTTGGAATGGTGGTTTACATTTTTATTGCCTGGAAACTTGCTCATTCAGCATCATCTGGCGATTTGATAGCTGATCAGTTGATCATGAGTAAAATCGCCATCTGGGGACCCATCATACCAATAGGCTTAGCCGCTGCAACTATTTCTTCAGCACTGGGTTCTTTTATGGTAGCACCACGTACATTACAGGCGTTGGCAGGCGACCGCGTGTTTCCCGGTAAAATTTCCAACTACTGGCTATCCCGTGGAAAAAAAGGGTCAAATGAACCACGGAACGCCACTTTATTAACCGCAATTATTGCACTTGTATTTGTATTAATGGGCGATGTGAACGCCGTTGCCGAAGTGATCTCTATGTTCTTTATGGTTACCTATGGTTCGCTCTGTCTCATCTCTTTTTTGCAACATTTTTCAGCCGATCCTGCATACCGTCCATCGTTTAAATCCAAATGGTATCTGTCGTTGTTGGGCGCTGTACTTTGTATTTTCCTGATGTTTAAAATGAACCCGGGCTATGCATTTGCTGCGGTGATAGTAATGGTTTTGCTTTACCTGTATCTCAGTTTTGCAAATGAAAAGGCAACCGGATTGGCTAATATTTTCCAGGGAGTTATTTTCCAGGCAACGCGGCAGCTCCAGGTATTTTTACAAAAGTCGCAGAAAGACTCAGGAGAAGAAAGCTGGCGCCCCTCGGTGGTTTGTCTGTCGCCCGATTCATTTAAACGCATGTCGGCCTTTTATATGATGAAGTGGATATCGCACAGGTATGGATTTGGAACTTACATTCATTTTTTAAAAGGTTATTATTCCAACGAATCGAAAAAGGAAGCCGACCTTTCGCTTTCAAAACTGATCCATGTTACACACGAAACAAGGAGTAATATTTTTCTTGATACAATCATAAGTCCGTCAAACACCAGTGCCATAGTGCAGGCTTTGCAATTCACAAGCATATCCGGCAAGGATAATAATATGCTGCTCTTCGAATACAAAAAAGGCGAGAAGACCTGGCTGGAAGATATCATCGATAATCAGTCACTTATCACAACTGCCGGTTTCGACCTTTGTATCCTCGCCAGCTCCGATAAGGAGTTTGGAATAAGAAATGAGATTCACATATGGATCACACAGGATGATTACGATAATGGCAGTTTAATGATCCTGCTTTCCTATATCATTCTTGGTCATCCCGACTGGAAAAACGGTGAAATAAAAATATTTGCACTTTATTCTCAAGCCGAAGCACAAACCGAAAGGGAACATTTATTACAACTTACTAATACCGGCCGATTGCCAATATCTGCAAATAATATAAAAATTGTTGTTTTAGAAGAAGGTGTTTCCAAAAAGCAAATGATCAACCAATATTCCGGCGATGCCGATCTTACAATTATAGGTTTTCATAATAGTTTGCTCGACAGTAAGGGTTCCGAAATTTTTGAAGGGTACGATGACATTGGCACCATACTTTTTCTGAGTACTCTTGAGAAGAAGAAAATATCTTAAGCTGTGGATATTTATAACTTCGGAATACTAATCCGGTATTCCCGTAAATTAAAGCTATATTTTAATGAGATTTTAATATCTTTTTAACCCCGGCCTAAAGCCGGGCAAGTAGTTTTGTTTATATTGGAACAATGAGCAAAAAATATTTTAATAAAAAGATAAGGCAAAGGGCCAAAACAAATTTAAGACGGGCCGGTGGCCGCCGTAAAATGCTTTCAAAGCGTTTAGGAGGCGTGTTGCATGCGTCCATGATCATGGAAAACCGTAATCAGAGCGCCGCTGCGCTGGCCAATACCAAAAAAGAAATTAAATGACTACAACGCTGACTCATATTTTATTGCCAACCGATTTTTCGGCGTTGGCCGGCAATGCGCTGTTAACGGCTGCTGAAATGTGTGTAAGGCATAACGCAACACTGCATTTGATGCATGTGGTTGAAAACAAGATACTGATTGCGCCGCCTGAAGTGAATAAACCTGTAGTTTATGTAGTTCCCGAAATGGAAACCAACGCAAAGTTAAGGCTGAAAAAGCTGGCAGATAAGGTGAGGAAAAAGTATAAGTTCAGTATAGAAAATCACGTTTCTTTTGGCAACCCGGCGGAGGCCATTCGGGATAAAGCTACAGAAATAGGTTGCCAATTAATAGTGATTGGTACACATGGAGCATCCGGTTTCAGGGAGTTGTTTATGGGTAACACCGCTTATTCATTGATAAAGAATACAACTATTCCGGTATTATCGGTACCTGGCAAGAAAAAGATAAGGACGTTTGGAAAAATTTTATTTCCTATCAGGGCAGCAAACGGCATCATGGAAAAATATGATTTTGTTCAACCAATTGTTACCAGAAATAATTCTGAATTGATCATTCTGGGTCTTTCGTTAAGCAGCGAAATTTTTAGTATGGAAGACCGGAAAAAAGAATTGTTGCAATTGGGTCATTCACTGGGGGCTAATTCTACAAATTTCCGGTCGGAGTTCCAGGTTTGTAAAAACTATGCAAAGAAGGTATTGGTAGTAGCGAAGAAAGAGAAAGTTGATCTGATAGTTATAAACGCAACACTTGATTACACCTGGAGTCAGTTTTTTATCGGACCCTACGCACAGCAAATTGTCAATCATGCCAAAGTCCCCGTATTAAGTATACGAACGCCTGATTCCATTGCAGAGCTTAGTTCATCAAATGCGAATAAAAATCCTATAACTGATAACTAACCAGGGGTTTCTGTTTGAAACTGTTATTTTGGATCTTTTTAAAAAGATGCATTTTTATTTATAATGATTTAAAACAAAAATAGATACATTTTATGGACGAAGCATTAATAGAAGTAAGGAATTTAACCATCGATGATTATAAAACACTTAAATCGGCGATGGTGGAAGCCTACGCAAGTTTGGGCGGGCAATTCTGGAAAGAAGAAGCTCTACAGCGGCTTATTACTAAATTTCCACAAGGACAGATTGTAATTACCCATAACGGCAAAGTGGTGGGTTGTGCTTTAACATTGATCATCAGTTACGAGAAATTTGGCGACAACCATAACTACCGCGATGTTACCGGAAATTATAGTTTTGAAACACATGAGCCAAAAGGCGATACATTATACGGCATTGAGATCTTTGTTCATCCCGAATATCGTGGAATGCGGCTTGCACGTCGCTTGTATGAAACACGTAAAACGCTGTGCGAAAGCCTGAATCTCAGAATGATCATCGCCGGCGGACGTATTCCCAAATACAGCATGTACGCTGATAAACTTACGCCAAAAGAATACATTGGTAAAGTGAAAAGCCGTGAGATATTCGATCCAACATTAACTTTTCAGCTGGCCAACGATTTTCAGGTTAAAAAAATATTACGCAATTATATGCCTGAGGATAACGAAAGTATGGGCTTTGCAACCTTATTAATATGGCACAATGTGTATCACGATTCTGAAAAAAGTATTATTCTGCGAAAAAAAGATATTGTGCGGATAGGATTGGTGCAATGGCAGATGCGGCCTTACAATACACTCGAAGATCTTTTAACTGCAGTAGATTATTTTGTAGATGCAGTAAGTGATTACCAATCTGATTTTATTTTATTTCCCGAACTGTTTAATACACCGTTGATGGGGAAATACAATCATATGGATACACGGCACGCCATAAAAGAACTGGCGAAATATACCAAACCCATTGTGGAAGCTATGAGTAAAATGGCGGTGTCGTATAATGTAAACATCATCGCCGGAAGTATGCCTGAAGTGAGAAATGGTAAAGTTTATAACGTGTCGTATGTTCTGCAACGAAACGGAAAAATTGACAGCGTTTCAAAAATCCATATTACGCCATCCGAAGAACACGATTGGCATATACAGGGCGGCAACGTGATAAAGGTAATTGATACCGATGCAGGAAAAATCGGCGTGCAGATATGCTATGATGTAGAATTTCCCGAGATGACAAGAATACTGGCCAATGAAGGGCTGCAGATATTATTTGTTCCGTTTTTAACTGATACGCAAAATGCATATAACCGGGTTCGTTTCTGTTCGCAGGCAAGGGCTATTGAGAATGAGTGCTTTGTTGCCATAGCGGGTAACGTGGGTAATCTTCCAAAAGTAACCAATATGGATCTTCAATTTGCACAATCGGCTGTATTTACGCCAAACGATTTTGCATTTCCTGTAACGGGTATAAAAGCTGAAGCAACGCCCAATACCGAGATGATTGTAGTGAGTGATGTGGATCTTTCACTGCTTACCGAGCTGCATAACTATGGCAGTGTTCAAACTATGAAGGACAGGCGACACGATCTTTACCAGTTGAATGTTCCGGAGCAGGAAGACGAACCTGCCGGAGACGAAAATCAAAAAAAAGAAAATGAAGTTTTGATTTCAAAAAGCTAAATTTATCAAAACTATTTTCTTATGAATTGGTTTCAGTATGCTTTCAACATCAAAGGAGGAACGGATTATGTTCACACAGCCAGGAATATTACAAAAGGAATAGGTATTCGTGGCACCAACGTATGGTTGTTGATCTGTTCTGCATTACTGGCCTCAATAGGATTAGATACCAATTCCACGGCGGTGATTATAGGAGCGATGTTGATCTCTCCGTTAATGTCGCCCATTTTGGGCGTTGGATATTCGGTAGGTGTGCAGGATCGGGAAATTTTCATTCGCTCAATCCGCAACCTTGCTTATGCAACATTTTTCAGTTTGCTTACATCGGTAATTTATTTTATGATTACGCCGTTGGGGCAACCAACATCCGAAATTTTATCCCGAACGCAACCTACTTTACTTGACATAGGCATTGGTTTTTTTGGTGGGGTAGCTGGTATTGTTTCCTATTCACGTAAAGAACCTACTATCGCACTCCCGGGTGTGGCTATTGCTACTGCTCTAATGCCGCCAGTTTGTGTTGCCGGATTTGGATTGGCCACAGCCAGGTGGGACATTTTTGGTGGCGCTTTTTACCTGTTTTTTATTAACTCGGCATTTATAGCTTTGTCAACTTATCTTATTATTAAGTTGCTGAGGTTTCCGCTTACCGACTATGTAGAAAAGGGAAAACAAAAAAGGGTTGCCAGGTATGCTTTGCTTGTTTTAATATTATTTAGTATTCCCAGTTTGTGGTTCCTTTATACCGTGTACCAGAAAAATAAAACGCAACAGGTAATACAAACAGCCATCATAAACGATTTTCGTATGCGTGGCAACGAAATATTGAAATGGGAAACCGAAAACAGGGATTCTGTCATCATGATTAAAACATTTTATTCAGGATCACCGGTAAGCGAAGATGATAAAAAAGTTTACGCTAAAAAGTTTAAGGAGCTTGGCCTGGAAAAATACCGAATCAGTTTTTTTCAGATGAATATCACTAAAAGTGAAATGGATAAACTCAGCAGCGATATGACGGAGAATATTATGAAAAATATAGAGTTGCAAAACAGCAGGTTCAGAGATTCGTTGCAGGAAATGTATCGTACTATAGATGAAGGGCTGATTTTTGGTGAAGTAAAGGCCTTCTACCCCAATATATACGCTCTTGGAGTAAGTAATTTGCAAATGAAGAATAATCAAAAGACGGATTCGGTTTGGGTGGCTTATCTTCAATGGGATACCCTTTCTGACAAAATAGATAAACAGGAAGCTGCTGCTAATATTGAACAGTTTCTGCAAAAGCGATTAAAAGCTGATACGGTTTGGCTGCATCAATCAGAGCCGTTTAAAAAAAATAAATAGAACATGAAAGATTTTTGGGGATACAAGATTTTTGAGCTGGGAAAGTTTGCATTAACTCCCGGAAAGATAGCCGGCGTAATGCTGGCCATATTAATTACCTGGTTCCTGTTAACCATGTTTAAAAGATATCTTACCAGTAAAAAATATCTTACTCCAGGCGAAAAAGGTCGCAGGGTGTCAGTGTACCAGCTGGTCCGTTATTTTACCTGGGTGCTTGTTATTTCTGTTTCTATAACTATCATGGGTTTTGATATTACTTTACTGGTTGCCGGCTCAGCAGCTTTGTTGGTCGGCATTGGTTTTGGATTACAGAATATTTTCAGTGATCTCATTTCGGGTTTGTTTATGCTTTTTGAACGAAAAGTAAAAGTAGGCGATGTAATGGAAGTAGATAATATTGTCGGAAGAGTGGTAGCCATTAACCTTCGTACGTCTGAATTGTTAACCCGGGATGGATATAATATAATAGTACCCAATCATAAATTTATTACCGAAAATGTAATTAACTGGAGCCATAACAGCTTCGACCGCAGGTTTGAGATTGAGGTTGGAGTTAGTTACGGAAGCGATGTTGACCTTGTTACCAAAGTTTTAATGGACTGTGCCCTTAGTCAGAAAGAACTTATAAAGGAGGATGATCATATGCCTCTTGTTCGGTTTTTGAATTTTGGTGATAGTTCGCTTGAATTTTTATTGATGTTCTGGACCAGTGATATTTTTCCGGTTGAGAATATTAAAAGCGAACTTCGCTATAAAATTTTCAAAGCTTTCCGTGAAAATAAAATTGCCATACCATTTCCTCAGCGTGATGTTCATATTTTTAATCCGGAAGCTGGAAAATAAAACAAATAATCGTTTCACAAAAAAAGTATCTGCTAAGCGGCAGATACTTTTTTTGTGCTGTAAGTAATTCAAAATTCATCAATCTATTAAAAAATGCGTAAGGAATTTGACCGTTGGCCGATTCAAATGGGAATTACTGCACTGTTATTTATTCTCTCGGCTAAAGACAAACAATCTAGAAAATAAAACGGATTCACTCAATTTTGAAATCAATCCGGCAAAAAGATTCTTCGATTGATGAATAGTTGGCTCTTTCAGCTATTTTTGTTTTATGGATGGAATAAGTTCATATGTATATATTATAGCGGCATGCCTGCTGGTGGTTTTTTCGTACCTGTTTAATTTGTTTTCAAAAAAAACAGGCGTCCCTTCAGTTTTGTTGCTGATACTTGCAGGAATAGGTGTACGTGAAATTTTGTTGTACAACGACACATCAATGGTGGTGCCTACCAGTACCGTTGAGGTATTTGGAATAATAGGATTGATCATAATCGTGCTGGAAGCAGGACTCGATTTGAGGATCAGCCGGAAAAAAATAAAGATCATCAGAAATGCTTTTGTGTCGTCGCTGGTAATATTTGTTTTGTCAGCAGCAGCATGTTCGGCTATGTTGTATTATTATCTTGATGAAGAATTTGTGCACTGCCTGGTGTACGCCATTCCGTTGTCGGTGGTAAGCAGTGCTATTGTTATTCCAAGCATTTCACATTTTGAAGAACATAAAAAAGAATTTCTTGTTTACGAAACTTCTTTTTCTGATATCATCGGCATCATGATCTTTAATTATGTTATTGCCGGAAATATTCTTGAGGCCGGAAATATTGCTATGTTCTTTGGATCGGTTGCACTGGCTTTGATACTGAGCGTAGTTTTATCGGTGGCCATTTTATTTATGCTCACCCGTATAAAAACAAAGATCCGCTTCTTCCTTGTGTTTGCTTTATTGATATTTTTATATGCAGGCGGTAAAATGTTACACCTTCCGGCTTTACTTATCATCTTATTTTTTGGTTTGACTGTTAGTAACTGGCAGTTGCCCATTTTTAAAAAAATGTATCATTGGATGTCGTACCACGAAGTGAACGATGTTGGTGGTTTATTACATGCACTTACGGCCGAAAGTAGTTTTCTCATTCGTACTTTCTTCTTCTTCATATTTGGCCTTACAATTGACATACGGCTTTTACTGGATACCGAAGTGATATTTGCTGGTGGCCTTATTGTGCTCGTTCTTTTTGCCATCCGCTACATTTACCTCAAATTCTTTTTACAAGCCCATATATTTCCCGAGTTGTTTTTTATGCCACGTGGATTAATCACAATACTTTTATTCTATAGTATTCCGGCTGCCTATAAATTATCGAAATTTAATTCCGGAATTTTATTTTTTGTAATCTTAACAACCAGTATAATTATGATGATTGGGTCAATTAGTTACGGCAGGCCGGAATTAGAGCCCATCAACGATGAAATTCCGTTTGTAGTTAATGATACTAATGAGTAAATTATGGAAGAGATCAGGATCTTACTGATAGAAGACGAGAAGAAAATTGCCAATACACTCAGCAAGGGGCTGACGGAACTGGATTACCATGTAGAGACAGCTTTTGACGGCAGCATCGGAATGCGGATATTTGAATCGACGGGTTTTGATATGGTAATCACTGATATTAATTTACCCGGTATGAACGGCTACGATGTTTGTAAGGCCATCCGTAGCCGTAATCAGCATATTCCTATAATTATGCTTACAGCCTTAAGTGCCACCGACGACAAGATAGAAGGATTTGATGCCGGCGCCGACGATTATCTGGTAAAGCCTTTTGAATTTAAAGAATTGCTTGCCCGCATCAGAGCTTTGTTGAAACGTACAATGAACCAGCAGTTGCCAGCAGGAAATATTTTGACTGTTGCCGACCTGGAACTTGATGTGGACAGTAAAGAAGTTACCCGTGCAGGTAAATCCATCAGCCTGACTGCAAAAGAGTTTCAGTTACTGGAATATTTTATGCGCAACCGCAACCGGGTAGTATCACGTGCCGATATTGCCGAAAAAGTTTGGGAGCTTGATTTTGATACCAAGACCAATGTAATTGATGTGTATGTAAATTTTCTGCGCAAAAAGATCGACAAAGAATTTGAGCCCAAACTCATTCATACACAGGTAGGCATGGGATACATGATGAAAGAGAAATAAAAGCCGATGAGCATCAGATATAAAATAGCATTGCTCTTTGCCATCCTGGTAACATTTATACTTGCCATCACAAGTATGTCTGTTTATTTGTTCAGCGCTAAAGAAAGAAACGATTCTTTTCGCAACAGTTTAAAAAACCGTGCGGCTAGTACGGCAAGGGTATTTTCGGGTATTAGAAACAACGATTATTCGGTTCTTCGAAAACTCGATGCCAGTTCGGTAGCGGCATTGGTAAGCAAAAGTGTCGCAATCATCGATGATGATGGCGTGTATCAATACAGCTATACTGATTCTTCCGGCGTTCCAATTTTGTTTTCGCAGAAAATAATTGAAAAGACAAAGCGTGACGCGGATTACTATTTTAATTACAGCGGTAAAAAATGTTTAGCTCTTTATTATACCGACAGCAGCCGGCATTTTATTATAGCAGTTGCTGCTTCCGATATTATAAGCAGTGAATACCTCGAAAACTTAAAACGGATTTTGCTGCTGGAAATGCTGTCGGCAGCTTTGCTTTCTTATTTAACCGGTTTGCTTTTTGCCCGGCGGCTGATAAAACCTATCCAAAAACTAACTGGCGAGGTAAATCTTATCAGTACCAATAATCTTTCGCAGCGCATTGAAACCAGCGCAGCAAATGACGAACTGAATAAACTGGCGCAAACTTTTAATGATCTGATGGATCGTTTGCAGGAGTCCTTTGCCATACATCGTCGTTTTATTTCCAATGCATCGCATGAACTATCTACACCGCTTACTTCAATCTCCAGTCAGTTGGAAGTTGCATTGCAACGGCAACGTTCTGATGAAGAGTACCGTGAAGTAATGCAAAGTGTGCATGAAGATATTCGTGAACTACAGCATCTTACTAAAAGTTTATTGGATATTGCTAAAGCCGGATCGCAGGGCAGCCTTGATCTGACTGAAGTGAGACTTGACGAAGTGCTTTTTAAAGTGATATTGGATGTTCATAAGCAAAATAAAACCTACAGTGCCGATCTTAATTTTGAAACATTTCCTGAAGATGAGAATTTGTTAACTTGTTTTGGCAACGCCAACCTGTTGTATATCGCCTGTAAAAATATTATTGAAAACGGCTGTAAATACGCCGACAACAAACAATCGAATGTTACCGTAATTTTTGACGACCTGAAAATTATTGTTAAGGTTGCAAATAAAGGTGATGTAATTGCCGAATCGGATATTCAGAATATTTTTCAACCATTTTTCAGAACGGATTCGGCCATTAAAAAGCCCGGCTTTGGGCTGGGCCTTACCTTAACCAAAAGAATTCTTTCCCTGCACAAAGGAAGTATAAATGTAGAGTCGGACCTGGAAAAAGGAACTGTTTTTACAATACAGTTGCCAAATATTTTAAATCCGCATTAAAATAATTAATATCGGAACTTTTAAAATGAGGTCGCAGTTAATTTGTCGTATTAATTATTGGTATAATCAACATAACTTTAATAATATTAATAAGCCACCCATGCAAAAAATAAGACTTCTTAAAATATTTTTTACCTGCCTGGTGTTGATGTTAGCAGCTCCTGTAATATTTGCCCAGACTGATAGTGCGGGCCCCAAAAATGATTCTTTAAATACAGTCAAGCTTGAACAGTACAATCAGCGGATCAAAGAGATAGAGAGTCAACGGATTGCCGATTCGATAAAAAAAGCTGAACTGGAAGAGCAGATAAAATCGCTGAAAACAACTGATAATCTTAAAAAGGAAGAGCTGCAAAAACAACTGCAGGAATTAAATGATAAAGAAACCCAGCGGCTGGCTCAGAAAAAAGCACAGATAGATTCTTTGAAACTTACAGCAAAAGGATTTCCGGTAGCTGGATTTTTTGAGGATACATTATTTTTAATTTACAGTAAACTTGGCAGCTTTTCGGCTGGCGAAAGATCAGAAGCCATCAGCAAACGAGTAAAAAATTTGTCTGATAATTTCAGGTTCAGTACTGACTCGCTAAAGGTTGTGGAAGCCGAAACAACAGTAGATATCTTATTTAATGAAGGTATTATTATGAGCATTTCGGAGAATGATGCTTTATGGAATAATACATCCAAAAAAGAACTGGCCGAATCCTATAAAAAAATAATTGGAACGGCAGTACAGGAATATATAAATGCAACAAGTTTCAGCACTTTGGCAAAAGAGATAGGGCTGGCATTGTTGGTTATCATCATCATCGTCTTTACTATCAAGTACATTGGGCGGGCTTCCAGATGGATGGCCAAAAAAATTCAGGCGCAGGAAGGGAAACGTATTAAAGGGGTCAAGGTTAAAAACTACATACTGTTTGATGCTAAACGCCAGGTAAATGTTTTATTGAATGTAAATACGGCATTAAAATGGTTCTTCATTTTACTGGTTATTTATATTGCGCTGCCGATTCTGTTCGGTATTTTTCCCTGGACAAAAAATTTTGCTGGTACATTATTCGGATATATTTTAAACCCGGTTAAAATAATTGCGAAGGGATTTTGGGATTACCTTCCCAAGTTGATCACTATAATCGTCATCATTTTTGTTTTTCGCTATGCGCTGAAAGGGATCAGGTTTCTAAAGTCTGAAATAGAAAAAGGTAATTTAAAAATTCCGGGCTTTTATCCCGACTGGGCAAATCCAACATTCCAGATTGTTCGGGTTTTGGTTTTTGCATTTATGGTGATCGTAATTTTTCCTTACCTGCCGGGAAGTGAATCACCGGTATTCAGAGGGGTATCAGTATTTCTTGGATTTTTATTTACGTTTGGTTCTGCAGGTTCCTTATCAAACATAATAGCAGGGCTGGTACTTACTTATATGCGTTTGTTTGTAATCGGTGACAGAGTAAAGATAGGTGATGTGGTAGGCGACGTAATTGAAAAATCTTTATTGGTTACCCGGGTAAGAACGATTAAAAACGAAATCATTTCCATACCTAACTCAACAGTAATGAACAGCCACACCATTAACTACAGCAGCGATGCGGTTGATAAGGGATTGATTATGCATACCACAGTTACCATCGGCTACGATGTACCGTGGAAGCCGATGCACCAGGCATTGCTGGATGCGGCTGACAGAACTGATATGCTTTTAAAAGAACCCATGCCTTTTGTATTGCAAACCAGTCTCGATGATTTTTATGTTTCGTACCAGATAAATGCTTACACAAAAGAACCAAACAAACAGGCTGTTATTTATTCGCAGTTGCACCAGAATATTCAGGACTGTTGCAACGAAGCAGGTATTGAAATACTTTCGCCGCATTACCGTGCCATGAGAGATGGTAACATGGTAACAATTCCTGTTGATTATCTGCCCAAAGATTATAAAGCACCATCTTTTAACGTGAATCAGACAAAAGATGATAAAACAAATCAATAGCAATGGAAGAAAGCATACAAAAATATTTACGTGACCCGCTTGTTGGAAAATGGGTAGCAGTATTTATAGGAGTAGCAATAATATGGATCATTGTTCAATTGCTACGGAGGAACCTGGCCACCCGGATAAAGGATAACAGCATCCGGTATAAAACAAAAAAATTACTGGGCTTTGTTGGATTCCTGGTTACGGTAGTTTTTATAATTATTATTTTCAGCGATAAACTTGGTGGCATTTCAATCGCCTTGGGTGTAGCCGGTGCAGGCATCGCTTTTGCTTTGCAGGAAGTAATTGCCAGTGTAGCCGGCTGGCTTTCTATAATTTTAGGCAGGCTTTATAAAACGGGCGACAGGGTTCAACTTGGTGGAATTAAGGGAGATGTGATGGATATTGGCGTGCTACGTACAACCATTATGGAAACCGGACAATGGGTTGATGGCGATTTGTACAATGGCAGGATAGTACTCGTCGCCAATAGTTTTGTATTTAAGGAACCTGTATTTAATTACTCAGGCGAATTCCCTTTTTTATGGGATGAAATAAAAATACCTATTCAGTACGGCAGCAATTATATAAAGGCAAAGGAGATCATACTTAGCGCAGGAAAAGCTATTGCCGGAGATCTTACTACACAATCAAGAGAAAAATGGGTTATTCTTCAGCAAAAGTACCGGCTGGAAGATTCCCAGACCGAATCAATGGTATCATTGACAGCAAATGATAATTGGGTTGAATATACGTTGCGTTATGTAGTGAGTTATAAAAGAAGAAGGCTCACTAAAACCGAATTGTTCACAAAAATTCTTACTGATATAGAAGCTACTAATGGTGAGATAAAGTTTGCATCTGCTACTTTTCAGTTGGTGGAAGGATCGGAAATAAAAGTTTCAGTAAATAGATAACGAAACGACCTCATTATTTTCGCAATTGAACAGAAAATGTTTTTTTTAATCACATTTTAATCTCCCCTTAATCCCCTTTTTAATACCGCCGGGTAATATTGTATTGTATTAAAAGAGTACGAATGCAAAAATTATTCAATAGAATATTGGTTCCGGTTGATTTCTCGGCCAAATCAAAAATGGCAGTGGAAAAAGCTTGTGATTTAGCGAAGCATTACGATTGCAGCATCCATCTTTTACACGTTGTTCCTATTTCGCCGTTTGCAGCCATTGCCATGACAGAAGGCCCGATGGCAATACCGTTCGCTAATATTGAGAATAAAGATGAGATTGAAAAAGAATTTAAAAAGCTGCTGTATACCATAAAGCTGTTAAATGGAGATGCTGTAAAAGTTGATCACCGTATTTTACAAGGAACCTGGGACGAGGCAATTATTGATTTTGCAAAACATCATGATTATGATTTAGTCCTTGTGGGGCAAAAAGAAAGCCTTTTGCAAAAAAGAAAGATGATTATCAATCCCGATAAAATTGCTGCCAAAGCAAATATTCCCGTGATCACTGTACCGTCAAATAAGCGATTAATCAAATTATATTCTATAGTAATCCCTATAACCGATTTTTTACCCGTACGAAAATTAATGTATGGTGTATATATCGCCAACGGATTTGATACCACCATAAAATTACTGGGTATCGAAAATGAAAAGTCGCATGATAAAGTGCAACACTACCTGCAAAAAGCGGCGCGGCTTATAAAAGACAATTCTCCAATAAAAGTTATTACACAGACCATAAAAAGCCATAACGTGGCCGAAGCAGTAAATCATTTTACCAGGCATCAGTCAACCGACCTGATAATCATCAATCCGCAAACACAAACCAAAATGCCCGGATTTTTCTCATCCTTATTTGGCAATATTATACAGAAATACTCGGCGCCACCCATACTTACTGTAAACCCGGTTTAATTATTTCACTCATTTTTTAAAACAAATTATTTACATGAAGAAGTTACTCACTTTAATTTTGATTTTTGTCTTGACAGCTTTTGCTGTACAGGCTCAAAGTATTAAAGAAGCAAAGAAGGAAATTTATTATCAGCATTATCAAACCGCAAAAACAATTTTGAACTCGGTAATTGCAAATGATAAAACTCCGGAAGCTTATTACCTGCTTGCTGAAGTGTTGCTGAAGCAGAAGAAGACAGAAGCTGCACGTGATGTTATTCAAAAAGGTTTGAAACAGGTTTCGGTTCAGGGTCTTTCGCAAAAGCAGTCTCCCTTCGTTTTCATAGGTAAAGCTCATTTAATGTTGAATGACGGTAAAAAGGCCGAGGCGAACGCATTGATGGAAGAAGTTTTAAATGCCGGGAAGAATAAGGATGCTGATGCGCTATTGGCTGCGGGCCGTGCCCACATAGATAGTAAGAATGGTGATATTACGTGGGCCGTGGCAACATTAGCCAATGCTTTAAAAAGAGATAAGAAAAATCCGGCTATTTACACTGCGTTAGCCGATGCGTATAAAAAAGTAATTGATGGTTCCAATGCTGTAGTATATTACGACAGGGCGATCAATGTTGACTCAAAATTTGCTGAAGCCATGTACAAAAAAGGAAGACTATATAAGAGTCATAACAACCCGCAGGTTTTTCTGGAGAAATTCAGGTCGGCTGTAAGTATGGATTCTACATACGCACCTGCGCTATATGAATTGTACTACTATTATTTTTATGTGGATGTGGCGTATGCAAAGCAGTACCAGGACGCTTATCTGCGTCATGCTGAACCTTCTGTTGAAAATGATTATATGCGTACCGACCTCTTGTACGTTTCTCAAAAATATAACGAGGCAATAAAGAGTGCAAAGAATGTAATTCAGGTTGCAGGAAAAGATGTAAAACCAAGAATGTATAAATTACTGGCCTATAGTCAGGCATTTGTTGGAGATTCAGCCATGGCATTGGAAAATATGAATACTTATTTTGAAAGGCAAATAGATACATCAATTGTAGCCAAGGATTATGAGTTGAAGGCAAAACTGCTGGAATCAGTTAAGTCGGATAAATCATTGGCCATTGAATGGTACAAGAAAGCGGTTAAAGCGGAGAAAGATAAAGAAGAAAAAATAGGGTATATGTATGCATTGGCCGATCTTCAAAAAGAACTTGGTAATCGTGAGAGAGAAGCGGTTTGGAGAGAAGGGATCTTTACAAATAAAAAGAAAGCCAGTAACCTCGATGTTTACAAATGGGGTATGGCGTTGTATTCGGATGAGGACTATGCAAAAGCAGATAGTGTGTTTGCCATCTATGAATCAAAATATCCCGAGCAGATACATGGCTACCTCTGGAGAGCAAGGTGTAATGCGTTAATTGATTCCACTATGGAGTTGGGGTTGGCTGTTCCCCATTATAAAAACCTGGCACGTATAGCCGATTCCATTGATGCAGAAAAAAATAAAGCGGTATTACTGAGGGCTTATAATTACCTGGGTATTTACAATGCCAATATCAGCAAGAACTATCCCGTTTCACTGGATTATTTTAAGAAGATGCTGG
>JAHEBJ010000097.1 GCA_024642285.1 Sphingobacteriales bacterium | reverse complement strand
TTTTGTGAATACCGGTGCTACTCAGGGAAGCTTTGTGGTACTATGCCGTCACCACACTCACATCAATATCTTTATTCTCATTCAGGTACGAAGCAAGGTCATCATTCATGGTTACACTTTTCTCCAGACTGTACATACCAACTTTATATTGATGACGTGTATCAATAACATTGAATTTCAAGGAAGTCTTACCCGGATTCGCCTTAACATTGGAATCGATAAACTCAACCATCTCTTCATCAATAAACTGCGGCTCCACTTCAATAATAACCTGCTTGGTTAACGTTGATTTTACCGTATCAAGCAGATGCAATTTATTGATGCTGAAATCGTATGACTGACCATCATATCGCTGCCGGAAGCCACCTTCAACCAAAAGAATAAGTCCTTTTTCCAGGTAATTATTGTATTTCACATAGTCTTCGCTCCAAAGAAAAAATTCTGCTTTACCGCTGTAATCTTCTATTCCTAATATGGCAAAATTCTTTCCTTTTTTTGTCAACCGGTGCTGAACATCCACCACCAGCCCGGCCAGCCTGAATTGCATAGCAGGGTTGGGGTTTTCATTAACCGTTGACTTAAACTCCATGTAATCTGCCAGTGGGGTTATATTATAATGCCGCATTTCAAATTTGTAATTGTCTAGTGGATGACCGCTCATGTACATTCCGGTAACATCTTTTTCGTAATCCAGTTGCTCGGCCAGCGGCCATGGATCACATACAGCTAATTTAGGTGGAACAATCTCCGGCATCTGCAGATCGCCAAATAGGGTATTGGCAGAGCTTGCATTCTGCGCCTGGAAAACTGAACCGAATTTTAAGATCTTCTCCAATCCCTGCATATCGCCAGGCGCCTGAAAAAAATACTGGGCCCTAGTAATATCTTCAAAACAATCGAAGGCGCCCGAATACACCAAACTCTCCAATGATTTTTTATTTGCGGAGCGATGATTGACACGTTTTGCCAAATCGTAAATTGATGTGTAGTGCCCATGCTTGTTTCTTTCTTCAATAATATTCTGAATGGCATTTTCACCAACACCTTTTAATCCACTGAAACCAAATCGTATCTCTCCTTTTTTATTTACTGCAAAACCGTTGTTCGATTCATTGATATCGGGTCCTAATACTTTAATGCCCATACGCCGGCATTCCTCCATAAAGAAAGTGATCTTATCAATACTGCCGGCGTGGTTCAACACGGCAGCCATGTATTCACTTGGATAATGCGCTTTTAAATACGCCGTTTGATAAGCCACAAATGCATAACAGGTAGAATGCGATTTATTGAAAGCGTATTGTGCAAATTTTTCCCAGTCGGTCCAAACCTTTTCTAAAATTTCTTTATCATGACCTTTTGTAGCTGCTCCTTCCACAAACTGCACTTTCATTTTATCCAATACAGATTTTTGCTTTTTTCCCATTGCTTTACGCAGAATATCGGCATCGCCTTTACTAAAGCCACCAAGCTTTTGCGACAGCAACATTACCTGCTCCTGGTAAACCGTAATACCATAGGTTTCTTTCAGAAATTCCTCCATGTCGGCCAGATCGTATTCCACTTGCTTTTTACCATGCTTACGGTCAATGTATTCAGGTATATATGCCATGGGGCCGGGGCGATACAAAGCGTTCATGGCAATCAGGTCATCAAATTTATCCGGCTTTAATTCCCGTAAATATTTTTGCATACCCGGACTCTCAAACTGGAAAGTACCGTTTGTATCACCGTGCTGGTAAAGTTGATAGGTTTTTTCGTCATTCAAAGGAATCTCATCAATTGCGATATCAATTCCGTGATTTTGTTTGATGAGTTGCAACGCTGTTTTTAAAATGCTGAGGGTTTTTAAACCCAGAAAATCCATTTTAATTACACCGGCTTCTTCAATAGAGCCACCCTCAATTTGTGTTAACCATAATTCCGACTCCCTGGAAGTGGCTACAGGCAAAAGTTCTGTCAGATCTTTTGGTGCGATGATAATAGCAGACGCATGAATACCGGTATTTCGAACTGATCCTTCTAATACTTCCGCCTCATGCAAAATTTTACTTGGCAGATCATCACCTGCATATATTTCTCTTAGCTTTTTTACATTTTCAATATCCTCTGCCTGCAATTGTTCTTTTTCTTCGAGTGATTCTTCTCCTGTTGAACCTGTGGAAGCATTTGCTTCTTTAATGGTAAATGGAGCATGCAATAATCTTTTCAAATTAATACCAGGCCTTTCAGGAACCAATTTAGAAATCGCCCTGCTTTCTGCCAACGGAAGATCCATCACCCTCGATACATCTGCAATGCTCGACTTGGCAGCCATTGTACCATAAGTAATAATTTGCGCTACCTGGTTCTTACCGTATTTAGTAACAACGTAATCCAATACTTTCTGGCGGCCTTCATCATCAAAATCTGTGTCTATATCCGGCATTGATTTACGCTCGGGATTCAGGAATCGCTCAAAAAGTAAATTGTATTTAATAGGATCAATATTGGTGATACCAATGCAATACGCCACTGCACTTCCTGCTGCCGAACCACGACCGGGGCCAATGAATACGCCCATATCACGACCTGCTTTAATAAAATCACTTACAATTAAAAAGTAACCGGCAAAGCCCATTTTTTCGATAACACCCAATTCAAAACTCAATCGCTCTTCGGCTTCGGGTGTAATTATTTTGTATCGTTCTTTAGCACCCGACCATGTCAGGTGCGCCAGGTATTCATCCTGCGATTTATAATTTGACGGGACTGTAAAGTGCGGAAGAAGAATATCTCTTTTCAGATCAAGCAATTCAACCTTGTCAACTATTTCGTTGGTGTTATCAATCGCCTCCGGCAGATCTTTAAACACATCACTCATTTCGGCACTTGTCTTTAAAAAGAACTGGTCATTGGGAAAAGCAAAGCGTTTGTTTTTTGCAAACACATCATCATCGGTAAATTCACGCAGGGCAGGAGTACTTTGTTTTTCTCCTGTGTTGATGCACAGTAAAATATCGTGTGCGTTAAAATCTTTCTGATCTACATAATGCGAATCATTGCTTGCAATAACTTTTACATTGTACTTTTTTGCAAATTTCAGCAATACTTCATTTACTTTTTCCTGCTCGGGCATTCCGTGCCGCTGAAGCTCCACATAATAATCATCCTGAAAAATATTCAGCCACCACTTAAATTCATTCTCACCTTCTTCTTCGCCATGCTTTAAAATAGTTTGTGGTACCAATGCACCCAGGCAACAGGTAGTTGCAATCAAACCTTCGTGGTATTTATGAATGAGTTCTTTGTCGATGCGTGGATATTTTGAATACAGGCCTTCGATATAGCCCAGAGAAGTAAGCTTAACAAGATTTTTATACCCTTCGGCATTTTTTGCAAGCAATATCTGATGATGACGCGGATCTTTTTCTTCTTTGTTAAAAGTTTTACGATGCCTGTCGGTTGTTATGTAAAACTCACAACCTACAATGGGTTTCACTTTAAGCGTACCATCATCATTTTTATGTTTGTAAGCTTCTTTAACAAATTCAAATGCACCAAACATATTTCCATGATCACTTATTGCTAAAGCAGGCATTCCATCTGCAATTGCTTTCTTATAAAGATTCTTTATAGAAGCAGCTCCATCCAGCAAAGAAAACTGCGTGTGTACATGTAAATGCGAAAATTTCATATCAATATCCTGTTGCGTACAAATATCGTAAACAATAAACTGCCGCTCCAATCCGTTTTTCCACAGTACTGTTTTTCTGATTATATGTTACTATTAATATCTTGTTAATACCTTGCATTTACCGGATATGGAACTTACCTTTGCTCTGCATTAGAAAAATCGAAATATATAAACAAGTAGTAGAACAGGAATCGAAGTAAGGAATAGAAAGATAAAAGAGTAAAAGAAGCAGAAGGAGATCACAAAGATTCAGATTAAGTTGTTCTTACGTTTTAAGCCCAAAGTTTACGTATGCCAAACTTATTTATTACCGCGGTTACCGCAGTTATTTTTACAGGATCATCATTGATGGTAAAGGCGCAACCCTCGGTAAATATTGAGAAGATGAGTGCATCGGCAGCCGTAAAAAAATCACCCAAATTTATACCCGGTATTGTTATAAACGGGCATCCTGTGCGTACAGGCAGAAATATTACCGGCCGTGAATTCACAGAAGGATATGTGCATGAGCCTACACTGGTTATTGAACCGGCGCCAATTGAGAATTGTACTGCGCTTCAGTTTAAATATGCACTCATGCTGGATATGGATGTAGAAAATGTGACCAATACTGTTTTATTTGAGGAAATAGATAAATGGCTTGACACAAGGTATCGTTTTGGTGGAACTACTGAAAAAGGAATTGATTGCAGTGCTTATACAGGAACTTTATTGACCGATGTTTATGGCTTGAATGTTTCCCGTACTTCACGTAACCAATACGCCGAAAGTGAGAAAATTCAAAAAGATAAACTGCAACAGGGCGATCTGGTTTTCTTTAACACCCGCCGCAGGGGAAGAGGAGTTAGCCATGTTGGATTGTATTTAGGCAATGGGTATTTCACACATGCAGGATCAAGCACCGGCGTTACCATCAGCAATCTTGATGATACTTACTGGAGCAGCAAATATCTGGGAGGTGGCAGAATTAATCAATCAGCTTCAACAGCTACAGCAGCTACAGAATAAAAAAGTAAAAATATTATAAAGGGAGATCTATTGATCTCCTTTTTTTATGCCCAGTCTTTTTTGAACAACATGCCAAACGGGTAATAAATCGGGAGAAAGCTTAAGCAGGAAAGCGCCGCTGATGAATAAGAGTATAAAGAGAATACTGCGGCTGATGATGCCTGTGAAACCATGCAGGTTATTGAACAGGAAATAACAGGCGTAGAAGGAAACGGTGCCGAGTATTAAAGTATATAATGTATTAAGCGTAAAAGGTTGAAGGTTGAACTTTTTTATCAGAAACAAATACCGGATGGCATTATAGATGGTGAATGTGATCAGGTTGGCAATGGCTGGCCCCATCACACCAAAATAATACTTGGTAAAAATATAATTGAGCGGCAGTGTTAATGAAAGCAAGATAATGCCGGTAAAAAAATCAAAGCGCCAGCGGGTGGAAGTATTGATGATCTGGCTGCTCACACCTGTGCCCATATCCACAATACGCATGATGCCAATAAAAAAGAATACCCATCTTGCATCAATGTATCCGCTTTGTAGTTTAAAACTGAAAACCGCATCGCTGAAGTTTAACCAGATCAGCGAAAACATACCTACGGAAAATATCAGCTGGTTGATGGACGAACTGTGATAGATGCGGTCGATCTTTTTCATGTCCTTATCCTTCCATGCCTGCGATAAAGCACCCAGCGACGAAGAAATAATGCCCCGTTGCGGTGCCTGTATCAGGCTGGCGATATTCTGCGCCAGCGTATAAATACCCGCCAGGGCCAACCCGTTGGGTAATACAGCCGCAATGATGATGGTATCAATTACCATGGAAATAGTAAATACCATACTGCCACCATACACAAAGGAGATCAACGCAACGATCTTCTTAAAAAACTTTTTTGAAACCCGGCTTACGGAAAACGTAAAGGAAATAAGCTGCTGATAAAAAAGATAAGCCAGCAATATCAAAGCCACAGCAAGAAAAGTAAAGGAATATATCTTAATAAACAGATCAAACGAAGCGATGATGCCGGTGAAACTTAAGATGATGAGAATTGTTGTGAGTACTCTGAACTGTATCTCACGTAAATAATTTGAGAATACTGCTTTTTTCAATTGCCAGGTATAGGCTTCCAGAACGCTGAACAGCGTTAATCCTAATCCAAAAGGAAAAATATAATAATAATATTTCACCAGGTCGGGTGAATTGGTGCCGTATTTACGAATGACAAGATCCTTAAACATAATTCCGGCAATGATCACCAGGCAAAATCCTGTCAGGGAAACCAGCAAAGCCCAGCTAAGCATGTCGTTTTGCTTTTTAGGAAGATTGTCTTTGTAGTAGGGGTAGAATTTGTATATATACGCACCCATCCCAAGGTTGGCAACCGAGTACATAATATTGGCCACCGCCATGAAAATGCCGGTGAGGCCGTACTCAGCCTGCGTAAAACCACCTTCTCTTGTAAATAAATAGGTATTAAAAAAACCGATAGCAAAACCGATATACACCACAAGGGATGAGATGATACTTTGCTTTCGAATTTGCGACATAGCTGCTAAATTACTCTACCTTCTTAGTTTTTATGTAGAAATTCTCATCTACTTTAAATTCTTTCTCCTGACCCGGTATAATTTTTATCGTTTCCCATTCTTCGGTTGGGTTTGTCCAATACTCGGTACCAAGATATAATTTCAGCGGCATTGTAAATCCTTTTATACAGTTGGTAAACCTGAACATGAATTTCCTGCCCTCAAGTTTATATTCCAGTACCGGAATCTGTGTTGTTCGCAGGTATTGATCAAACAGCAGGCTGAAATCGATCTTGCTTTCCCGGCTGATATAGTCTTCAACCTGCTTTGTGGTAACGGTTTGGTGATAAAATGTTTTATTCAATCCGTTTAATATCTGCCTGAAGATATCATCACTGTTGATGATCTGCCTGATCATGTGGATCATATTACCGCCTTTTGGATACATGTCTCCGCTGCCTTCCTGGTTCACGTTGTAATGACCGATGATCGGAATATCATTCTGAATG
>JAHEBJ010000096.1 GCA_024642285.1 Sphingobacteriales bacterium | reverse complement strand
GGGATATGAGTGTTTCCACAACACCTGTTAAAACAGAGGAAAAGCCGGCTCAGTAAAATTTTCGGAATAAATTTTTATTAAAAAGAGTCTGTGGAACACAGACTCTTTTTTTTCATCAATCCATGTTGATAAAATCAGGTTCCTGAATAGGAATCCGTTTTTATAATTTTTCTCCACATTTTTTATATATTACGTATCCAACTTTATTATTAATCTATCTTTTTACTTTTTAAATTTAAAACTATGGCACTTTGGATTGTTCTCGGTGTAGCTGCTTTACTTGTTCTTTGGTTTATTGGCATGTACAACAACATGGTAAAGGCAAAAATAAAAATTGATAATGCCTGGAGTGATATCAGTGTTTTTTTAAAGAAACGATTTGATCTTATTCCAAACCTTGTGAATACAGTTAAGGGATATGCTGCTCATGAAAGTCAAACTTTGGAAAAAGTTATACAGGCCCGCAATGCAGCGGTTGCAGTACCCGCAGGTGATGTTGCCGGCATGGCCGCCGCCAATCAAACACTGGGTGGTGCATTAAGAGGGTTGCTTGCTATTGCTGAAAGCTATCCCGATTTGAAAGCCAATGCTCAGTTCCTTGAACTGCAAACAGCTTTGCAGGCAATTGAAGGCGACCTGGGTAATTCACGTCGTTATTACAACGCCACAGTACGTGACTATAATACCATGATCCAGCAGTTCCCCGGTGTATTGGTAGCAGGTTTGACTGGTTTTAAAGCCCGTGAATTTTTTGAGCTGGAGAATAAAGATGAGGCCAAAAATGTTGAAGTTAAATTTTAGCAGCCGGTGTTTTTGAAAAAAATAACTCTATACCTCTTTCTGTTTTTTTGTACTTCTGTTGTTGCGGTTGCACAAGGTGGTTACGGCATTAAACAGTACATGGTTGATGTAAAAGTTAATCAGGATGCTTCGCTGGAAATAACCGAAACGATCGATGTGCATTTCACTGAAATGCGCCGCGGAATTTTCAGGCTCATACCTTACAAATACCTGATTACGGCTTTAACAGATGGTGCCGAAAAAGCCGACCGGCAATTGGAATCAAATGGAATGACCCAAACCATAATTGAGGAGGTAGATGTGCCCGGTTGGAAATTCGTTGTAAGTAATGAAGGGACTTACAAGAAAATAAGGATTGGCGATAAAGATACCTACATAACAGGTGACCAGCAGTATGTTATCCGCTATAAGGTACTCAACGCAATTAATTTTTTTAAGGATAAATCCGAACTGTATTTAAATATAATCGGCGACCGATGGGATGTTCCGATTAATTCTGTAATTTTTTCAGTGTCACTTTATGATGCCTTGCCAATTGAGCCTGCTTTCTTTGTGGCCACCGGGTATACCGGATCTAAAGAAAATAAGACGGTTTCAAAATGGGTGGAGAATAAAGTCTTTACCGGTAATACAACAGAACATTTGATGGTTGGGCAGGGCTTAACGCTTGGTATTGTTTTCCCTTCTGGCTTTTTAGAAAAGCAAAACTATATGCTGCGTGGCCTTGAGTGGTTACTGCAACCGATCTTTGTTTTCTTTCTTATGTTTTTAGTTTGGCGCAGATGGGGTAAGGATGATCCGTTAACGATTACTACAGAATTTTACCCCCCAAAGAATGTTAGCCCCAGTGTAGCCGGATATCTGGTTGATGACAGGCTTGACCGCCGCGACTTAACAGCTCTTATTCCATATTGGGGCGGGGGTGGTTATCTGCAGGTAAAAGAAACAGAGAAAAGCACTTTGTTGGGACTAGTTAAAAACACCGAATACGAATTCATAAAAGTAAAGGACCTGCCAGCTTCTGCGTTAACTTTTGAGAAAACCTTTTTCAATGGAATTTTTAATAACGGTGATAAAGTTGCTTTAAGCAGCCTTAAAGACGTATTTTATAAAACAATGGCTAAAGCTAGGGGCGAACTTGTATCTGAAGTTGATGCTGGCGCTTACTATGTAAAATATTCAAGAGGCATTGGCTGTGTATTTTCTTTGTTTGGTTTTGGATTGCTGGTTTACGGACTTTATTGTTTGATTGCTTATTGGGGAAACCCGGTATGGTTACCCGTTTCTTTTATTGCCAGCGCTATTATAATTTTTGTTTTTGCTGCACTCATGTCTAAAAAAACAGAAAAGGGTACTGACCTAGTTGAAAAACTTAAAGGATTCAAAGAGTTTATCAAAAAAGTAGAGAAAGACCGGCTCGCACTTTTCCTTAAGGAAAATCCACATTATTTCGACATCGTCCTGCCATTCGCCATTGTATTTGGTGTAGCTGATACCTGGAAAGATAAACTAAAAGGGCTTGATGTACCGCCTCCCGATTGGTATGCCGGAAGCTATCATGGTTTTACAACACATATGTTTCTTAACAACCTCGATAAATCAATGAATGCCATGAGCAGCAGTTTTTACAGTTCGCCTGGTACCAGTGGAGGTGGCAGTAGCGGTGGCAGCTGGAGTAGTGGCGGCGGTGGTGGAGGTTTTTCGGGCGGTGGTTTCGGCGGCGGCGGCGGTAGCAGCTGGTAGCAAATATCTTATGCGCTTTGCATTGATATTTATTAAACTACTAAGGGATTGCGTCAGATAGCTAATAAGAAAGCCCCGGGGTTACGGGGCTTAAAATTTGATTTTAGTGGTTACTTGTCACCACATTTGCTTGGGGTTTACTGGGATTTAATTTTCAAAAGGGATAATAAGTTGCTGGTTTTAAGTTTTATTAGGGTAATAATTATGTAAAATTTTTTTTATTTGCTTTTGCGTAACAAAGATGCAGTGGTAAATCCTTCTTTTAATAAGATTTCGTCATACATACATTTTTCCCCGACGAATGGACCTATTTCTCCGATTTACCGACTATTCTGCTTTTGTTAATAAGCCGCGCCGTGGATGAAATACATTCCCTTTTTTTGTAACTTTAATTAAATGCTTGAATATGGAAACAGATAAAACCGGAAATATCATCATCTTTAAAGTTTTCAACGATTTTGCCGATGCAGGCTTTACCCAGGTTAAATTGAGAGAAGCTGGCATTGAAGCGTTCCTTGAAGATGAGAATGTAGCAGGATTAAATCCTTTGGGTGGAGTTGAACTTAAGATATTCGCTAAAGATCTTGAGGCGGCTTCAGCTATTATGGCGGCACAATAAGCACTGCTTCTTTTGTAGAGTTCTTACTTCCTTTTCAAATCTATTTTGCGAATAGTAAGTAGAATAATTCGTTAAATTTATCTGTCTCTCCTGGTATAACACACTGAAAACCTGTATTGTAGAAATCCGGGATTGGGCAATATTCTCCGGCGCTTCCCGTTTTTACATTGTCAACACTTTTTTTAACATTTTTTTTGATAATCCGGGGCGATATTCGCCGCCTGTTCAGGTAACCCCAAAAATATTTTTCAGATGTTTTTTCAATTGGTAGGCAAAAAAATTATTCTTATTTCTCTTTCTGTGATCTTATTTGTTACGCTTCATATTCCGCTTGCTTTTGCCGGGGGGTGGAATTTTTCTGCAGTTAAATACAAATACGTTGGAACCAACTTAAATACTCTAAATGATTCACTAGTTAAATCTGAGGCAAAAAATACAGTTTATGAAGTTGACGGAATTTATCATGCACTTCAACTTGAACAACAGGGGTTGTCTAAAAAGATATTTGATTATGCGATGAAGGGTTTTATGCAGTTACGGGAAAAAGGAAAACTGGACAATGAGAATATTATTTCCATCGTCGATTTCAGTTTACCGTCGTCGCAAAAAAGATTATTTGTAATTGACCTCGATGAGGTTAAACTGGTTTTTAATACCTACGTTGCCCATGGTGTGAATTCAGGTAAACTGGTTGCCAATTCTTTTTCAAATACACCACAAAGTTTAAAGAGCAGCCTTGGGTTTTATACAACCAGAAATACTTATAACGGCGAGCATGGTTATTCTTTAAAACTCGATGGACTGGAAAAAGGAATCAATGATAATGCCTATAGAAGAGCCATTGTTATTCATGCAGCAAATTATGTAAATGAATCACTAGTTAAAGCCCAGGGGTATTTGGGAAGAAGCTGGGGATGTCCAGCATTACCGGAAAAATTGTACAAGCCCATCATCAACACAATTAAAGACGGTTCCTGCCTTTTTATTTATGGAAAGGATAAAAACTATCTAAAACAATCTAAAATTATCAATTCCTGATATAGTCCGATTATCATTTATACTTTCCTTTACTCTTTCTGATATTACAGGCCACTACTTTATACTCGGGGCACATGGTTTCAGAATCACTGATACTCGATGTGATATTATTTAACATGATTTCGGGGAAATGAAAAGTGCTGCTGAGGATACCGGGTTTTACCTCATCGGTGATTTTTGCTTTAATATCTACCTTACCACGATTTGATTCCACACAAACCATATCGCCGTCATTGATTAAATGTTTAGCGGCATCTGCAGCATTGATCAGTAACACATCTTCTGTTAATATTTCAACATTGCCCGTACGCCTCGTCATAGCGCCGCAGTTGTAATGCTCCAGCTCCCGGTTGGTTGTAATAATGTAAGGAAATTCTTTACCGAAGTTTATAATCTCCTGCGATTCTTTAAAATCATTGTATTGGAACTTACCCTTGCCTCTTGTAAAACTTTCTACATGCAGAATTTCAGTGTCCATGCCATCTTTACTAACCGGCCATTGTTTGCCGTTATCACCCAATTCATTCCATTTAATGCCTGCAAAGAAGGGAACAATTTTTGAAATTTCTTCCAGCATGGTCTCGGCATCATAGTCGGCCTGTTCGTATCCCATCCGGTTCATAATGTCAACAATGATCTGGCCGTCCGACTTTGTTCCTTCAATGGGTTCTACTACCTGGTTCACCCGTTGCACTCTGCGTTCGCCATTGGTGAATGTGCCGCTTTTTTCAAGGAAAGATGCGCCGGGAAGAATTACCGTTGCCAGTTTTGCAGTTTCAGTCATAAACAATTCCTGCACCACAAATAATTCCAGATTTTTTAAAGCGGCCAGCACATGATGTGTATTGGGATCTGTCTGTGCCATATCCTCACCAATTACCCAAATAGCTTTTAATTTATCATTTAACGCGGCTTCATACATCTGTGGAATTTTATAACCAACATGCAGTGGCAATTTTGCCTGATAAAATTCCTCATACAGTTTATGATTCTCAGGATTGGTAACATCAAGATAACCTGCGCCCTGGTATGGCTGGCAACCCATATCTGCTGCGCCTTGTACATTATTTTGTCCCCGCAGGGGATTAACGCCAACACCCCGTTTGCCAATATTTCCGGTGATCATGGCAAGGTCTGCTATCAACATAACCGTGTACGTACCCTGTGAATGTTCAGTAACACCTAAACCATGAAACGACATGGCTCTTTGTGCAGTTGCATAAGTTATCGCAGCAGCACGTACTTCATTTCGGTCAACACCCGTAATTTTTTCAAGCTCATCAATATTAAGTTTGAGGATACTCTGCTTGAATTCCTCATACCCTTCAGTGCGGTTTGATACAAATTCTTTGTCTTCTAAATTTTCAGTGATGATATAATACAGCATCATGTTCAGCAAGGCAATATTAGTTCCCGGTCTTAACTGTAAATGATGGGTTGCATATTTAACCAGTTCAGTTTTTCTCGGATCAATAACAATCAACGGTTTTCCTTTTAAAGCATTCTGCTTTATTTTGGCGCCGGTTACCGGGTGTGCATCGGTAGGGTTGGCACCTATCACCATCATGCAATCAGTAAACTCCATATCAATCACCGAATTGGTGGCAGCACCTGTACCGAACGTACGCTGCATGCCAATAGCAGTAGGAGAGTGACATACTCTGGCACAACTATCTATATTATTAGTACCAATTACGGCACGAATAAATTTCTGCATGATATAATTTTCTTCATTGGTGCAGCGTGCAGAAGAAATGCCGGCAATATAATCGGGCCCGTAGTTGGTTTTTATTTCCGTGAGTTTGGTTGCGATAAAATCGTATGCCTCATCCCAGGTAGCTTCAACAAATTCGCCATTCTTTTTTATCAATGGTGTACGTAAACGGTCGGGATGATTATAAAAAGAGAATGCATAACGTCCTTTTAAACAGGTATGCCCCTGGTTTGCTTCGGCATCAAAAGGAGCCTGAATGGACTTGATGGCCCCTGCATTAACGGCCACATCAAGGTTGCAGCCTACACCACAATACGTACAAACGGTTCTTACTTTTTTGTCGAAGACAGTTGATTTAGATTCAAACACATCGCTGATGGCCGAAGTAGGGCAGGCCTGCGCACAGGCGCCACAACTTACACAATCACTTTCCATAAAATTAACATCAGCGCCTTTTACAATATGACTGTCGAAACCGCGGCCTGCCATACTCAGTACAAACTGGCCCTGCACTTCGTCACAAGCACGTACACATCTAAAACAATTGATGCATTTTGAAAAATCAGAAGTCATATAAGGATGACTCAGGTCTTTTTGTTTATCCAGATGATTTTTCCCTTCGGGATAACGCACATCACGGATGCCCACACGGGCAGCAACTGTCTGCAGTTCACAATTATTATTTACTTCGCAGGTTAAACAATCCAATGGATGGTCGGTTAACACGAGTTCAATAATATTTTTGCGAAGTTTTTGAATACGTGTTGAATCAGGATAAATATATATGCCTTCAGTGATTGGAGTATGGCAGGAAGCTTGTGCTTTTGCCGGTCCGTCTTCAAC
>JAHEBJ010000095.1 GCA_024642285.1 Sphingobacteriales bacterium | reverse complement strand
TTTTGCCCAAACAGGCGACAGCACTGTTTTTTCTGGCAACAAGACGATAACGTTAAGCGAAGTAGTGGTAAACAATAAGCTTAATGTTCCTGCATTTATTAACAGCATCAGGAGCGATACCTCTTTTTATAAAGCTTTTCGCAACCTAAGAATAATAGGCTATACCGCTATCAACGATATTCATATGAATGGCAACGATGGTAAATCCAAAGCCACACTACGCAGCAAGACCAAACAAATAAGAATTAATGACTGCCGGAGAATGCTTACGGTTGAAGAAACCGTTACCGGCGATATGTACGACGAAAACCGGCAGTTTAATTATTACACGGCACAAATGTATGCGTCGCTTTTTTTTACTGTTGATTCAATTTGTGGAGAAGATAATATTGTTGCCGGCCGTGAATTCAGCACAAAGGATAAATCGGGTATGGAAAAGAAAAAAGAACAGTTGAAAATGCTTTTTTTTAATCCGGGCAAAAAGATAAACGGCCTGCCTTTCATCAGCAATAAAACGGCTATTTACGATGATGAGATGGCCGACAGGTACAACATGAGCATTGATGTGGACATGTTTAAGAATACCAGCTGTTACATCTTTACCCAAAAAGTAAAGCCCGAAAGCCGCGACGGCGTTGTAATTGATGAGATGACCACCTGGTTCAACGACAAGACATTTGAAGTAGTGGCCCGCAATTATTCATTAAGCTACCGTGCCGGCGTTTACGATTTTAAAGTAAAGATGGAAGTGGAAATGACAAAATTTGGTGAATACCTGGTGCCCTCATTGATAAGATATGTTGGCGATTGGAAAGTGGTTTTGAAAAAAAGAGAACGAGGTATTTTCACCGCAACCCTGTTTGATTTTAACTGATTCCTCGTTTTTATTAACTTTTAGATGCGTAATTTTAAAACATGAAAGATCTGTTTAAAAAAATAATTTTTGCATTGGCATTTTTATCAGCCACTGCTGCTACTGCACAAATAAGAGGCCGCGACTTTACCCAGGTGGATGAATATGTAAAAGGCCTTGGCTCTATGGATAGCATGAGTATGGCTACTATCAACAATGTTGTGATCAATAAGTTTACTGATAAGATAGATAAGGCCCGTGCCATTTATTACTGGATTGCCCACAATATTGAGTACGATATTAAAGCTGCCCGAACCAATAACACTTCAAAAAATAAACCCGATGATGTTTTACTCAACCGCAAAGCGGTTGGGATTGGTTTTGCAAGCCTCTTTCAGGATATGTGCAGCAACGCAGATATCCGCTGCCTTACAGTTGATGGCTTTGTAAAATACAAGACCGAACAAATAGGAGAAAAAGACATAGAAATAAATCATAGCTGGGCAGTGGTGCAGTTAGGCCTGAGTCCAGAAGAATGGTACTATGTTGATCCTGCCTTTGGCAGCGGCTATGTTGATGAAGACATGAAAGTGTTTACGTCTTATTATACCGATGCCTATTTTTTTACTGATAAAGAAGTTTTCAATCAGCAACACTATCCTGATAATACTGCCTGGAAATTAGGTGGCGGCCCCAGAAGCAAAAAAGAATTTTTAGGATTACCGGTGGTTAAAGTAGCGGCGATAGAACTGGGCCTAAAAAAATGTTTCCCTGAAGTTGGCAATCTAAAAGCTAAAGCCAACAAAGCTGTTAAATTTAGTTTTGTGTTAAACGCCACTGACAGTATCAGCAAAGTAGAACTGGGAATTGGTGAACGCAGAAAATACAAACAAATAGAAATTCAATTTACTGCCACAGGCAACACGTTAAATTTTACGCACAAGTTTGAAGAAGAGAATGCTTACCCTGTTACAGTTTTTATCAACGGGCGTGAATTTGTGACCTACTATGTAGAAATAGAATAAAAAAAAGCTTCAATTTTCATTGAAGCTTTAAGAATTTTACAATTACGCTCTTTGCTTAGCGGTCGATTTTCTTTTAGACTTTCTTATTGCAGACGCAATATCTTTACTCAGGTTTTCGAATGTTGGCTTTCCGCTAACCATTTCGCCATTAACGAAAAAAGCCGGAACATCTTTTACACCCCTTTCAATTCCTTCATTCAAATCGTTACGCACCTGCCATCCGTAAGTTGAATTGATCAACTCATCCAGAAAATGTTTATTACTGATACCTGCTTCCCTTGAATACAGCTTTAAGCTGGTTGTTCCCAACTGGCGGCGGTTATCAAATAAGATATTGTGCATTTCCCAAAACTTACCAACCTGTGATGCTGCTACTGCTGCCTCACCGGCTTTCATTGAACGCTGATGGATACGGGTTAAAGGAAAATGACGGAACTGGAATCTGATCTTACCGTCAAACTCTTCCAATAATTTTTTAACCACTTCATTTGCCTTTGCACAATCTTCACTTTCATATTCTCCAAATTCCATCAGTGTAACTGATGCGTCAGGATTTCCTACAAAAACATCCTGCGGTGGGATAATCTCAACCACCTCTTTCGGTTTCATTGCCATAGTTTGTTTGCTTTTATCTGTTGTATTTAAACAACCGTTGTAAAATATTGTTCTGTTTAACTCTTCTCTTTTTCTTTTTTGTTGTTCTCCTTTATCGGTTCATTTCTGAAGACCACCATACCATCAAACACATCCACCAATACCGGCCTGGTTTTATCTATGTCTGCGGCCAGCATCCGCTTGCTCAATTGGTTTACAATTTCCTTCTGAATTAAACGTTTTAGAGGCCTGGCTCCAAACTGCGGATCGTAACCATGCTCTGCCAGATACTCAAGCACATAATCGCTGAACTGAAGGTTGATACCATTTGCTGCAACCAGTTGAACTAAACTTTCGAGCTGCATTTTGATGATCCCCTTGATCTCTTTCCGCATCAACGGCTGGAACATGATCACCTCATCTATCCTGTTTAAGAACTCGGGACGAATAGTTTGCCTTAACAAGACCATCACCTCTGCTTTGGTCTTTTCTACTATTTCATCCTTATTTTCTTCGGTGACATGCTCAAAATTATCCTGAATAATATGGCTGCCCATATTTGAAGTCATAATGACTATCGTATTCTTGAAATTAACTATACGACCCTTATTGTCAGTTAGTCTTCCGTCATCTAAGAGCTGCAAAAGTACGTTAAAAACGTCAGGATGTGCCTTTTCAATTTCATCTAACAAAATAACACTATATGGCTTACGGCGTACTGCCTCGGTTAACTGGCCACCTTCCTCGTATCCAATATAGCCCGGAGGCGCCCCCAAAAGCCTGCTGACAGCGTGTTTCTCCTGGTATTCACTCATATCAATACGGGTCATCATACTATCATCATCAAACAGGTAATTTGCCAGCGCTTTTGCTAATTCGGTCTTACCCACACCGGTTGTACCCAGGAAAATAAAGGAACCAATGGGTTTCTTAGGGTCCTGCAATCCGGCCCGGCTCCGGCGAATAGCATCAGAAACGGCTTCAATGGCTTCATCCTGTCCTACCACCCTTTTATGCAACTCATCCTCCAAATGAAGCAATTTCTCCCTTTCGCTCTGCAACATCTTCATTACAGGGATGCCGGTTGCTTTTGCCACATTTTCCGCAATATCCTCTGCATCAACTTCTTCCTTTAAAAGTCGTTTTTCGTTGCTGCTTACCAACTGAGCTGTAAAATCCTCTACAATTTTCTCCTGTTCCTGCACTTTTCCGTAACGGATCTCTGCAACTTTGCCATAGTCTCCTTCTCTTTCAGCTTTATCGGCTGCCAGTTTCAGGTTCTCTATCTCGGCCTTGGCATTCTGAATTTTTTCTACAATTTCCTTTTCCTGTTGCCACTTGGCTTTAAAAGTATCCCGCTCAACAGAAAGGTTTGAAATATCAGTATTGAGTTGTTTCAACTTTTGTTCGTCATTTTCTCTTTTGATCGCTTCCCGTTCAATTTCAAGCTGGCGTATCTTTCTTTCGAGTTCGTCCAGTTCTTCAGGCATACTGTTCATTTCCAGACGAAGTTTAGCAGCGCTTTCGTCTATCAGATCAATTGCTTTATCAGGCAGAAAACGATCCGTAATGTACCTGTTGGATAGTTCCACCGCTGCAATGATCGCTTCATCTTTTATTAAAACATGATGATAGTTTTCGTACCTGTCTTTTAATCCACGCAGAATAGAAATTGCATCGTCCACCGTGGGTTCATCAATCATCACTTTTTGAAAACGGCGTTCAAGTGCCTTATCCTTTTCAAAGAACTTTTGGTATTCGTTCAAAGTGGTTGCGCCAATGGCTCTCAACTCACCACGGGCAAGTGCCGGTTTTAAAATATTTGCTGCGTCCATTGATCCCTCACCGCCGCCTGCACCAACAAGCGTATGTATCTCATCAATAAATAAAATGATCTGCCCATCACTGGTGCTTACTTCTTTCACTACCGATTTCAACCGCTCTTCAAACTCGCCTTTATATTTTGCCCCGGCAATAAGTTGTCCCATATCCAGCGCATAAATAATTTTTGATTTCAGATTTTCCGGAACGTCTCCGTTTACTATCCGCATGGCCAAACCTTCGGCGATGGCTGTTTTACCAACACCTGGTTCGCCTACCAAAATAGGATTGTTCTTACTCCTGCGGGATAAGATATGCAGCGTTCGCCTGATCTCTTCATCTCTTCCAATCACTGGATCAAGTTTTCCGGCTCTTGCCATTTCAATCAGGTTTTTTGCATATTTATTGAGCGCATTGAACTGCGTTTCGGAAGTTTGTGATGAAACGGTAGACCCTTTTTTCAAATCTTTGATAGCAGCTACCAGACCTTTTTCGGTAAGGCCTGCATCTTTTAATAGTTTGGCTGTATTATCGTTTCCTTGTAAAAGTGCCAGCAACAGATGCTCTACACTTACAAACTCATCATTAAACGTTTTTAAATTTGATGTAGACCGCAATAATACATTGTTGGCATCTCTGCCCAATGATTGTGCAGGCTCGCCGCTGGTCATTTTTGGAAGTTTACCTAATGCTGCATCCAGCTTTTCAGCAACATAGTTTACGTTCACATTATTCTTCTTGAGCAAATACTCAACAGGTGAATCTTTGTCGTTTAACAAAGCCTTTAAGATATGCTCTGTTTCAATATTACTATGACTTGCACTAAATGCAAGTTGCTGTGCCTGTTGTAATATCTCTTGCGATTTTATGGTTAAATTTTGTACACTCATGTTCTTTGATTTTAAAACTTTATCGCAAAAGCCAATCCAAGCTGAAATGCACGCTATTATGACACTAAACCAATGGCTAACCTGCCGCTAAAGCAGGCTCAATGGTATCTGTATGCTAAAGTTGCAGTCCTGATGCAGATCCTAATCAATTTATGCTGATAATTAAAACAGAAAGTTTAAATTTGCCAGCAAAAATTATAATTGTATTTTTTGAAGAAACTAATTGCACTTTTCTTATTTGGGCTTTTTACGCTTTCTGCAAATGCACAGAAAAAGAATCGTCTTTTTTCCGGCATGTATATACAGTGGGGTTACAATACTGAGTGGTATACCAAAAGCAATATCCGAATTACAATGCCGGGCGGCACTGATTTCACCCTGCACAAAGCCAAGGCACACGACAGACCCGATCTGGATGGTATTTACACCAAGCCACTGGAAATTTCTATTCCGCAATACAATTATCGCATTGGATTTTATTTAAATCCCGCAAAAACCAAGGCACTGGAACTGAATTTTGATCATGCAAAATATATTGTAACCGACGGACAAAAAGTTAGGGTTACCGGGACTATTGATGGAAAGAGAATTGATGGCGATAGTATAATTAATGCTGATAATTTTTTACACCTTGAACATACAGACGGCGCAAACTGGCTGCATTTGAATTACGTGCAGCAGCAAACTCTGTTGAAAAAGAAAAAAACCGATGCAGCGCTTGTTACTTTTATCTGGAAAGCCGGGGCCGGAATAAATATTCCCCGTACCGATTTTACATGGAAGGGTGATAAACTGAATAACAAATTTCATATTGCCGGATTCAATATCAGTGCCGAAGCCGGTGTCAGGTACTATCCGTTTAAAAAATTCTTTATTGAAGCGACGGGTAAAACCGGTTATGTAAATTACCTGAGTGCATTAAGCAACGTAACGCAGAAATCGGGCATAAGAGCAAAGCATAGTTTTGGGTATATTGAGCTGATTGGAACGATTGGATACGATATTAATTTCTAAACAATAAAAGTATTTTGTGAAGCCCTGTATTAAAAAGCAGGGCTTTTGTATTTTTATAAAAACATATTATATGTCTACCATCAAAAAACAAAAACTGGCACCAGTACATGTTTTTTATAAGCGGCTGTGGCGAAATGCTTTTTACTGTGTTTTTATTTTAGCGATATGCTTGTCCATTGGCGTGTTTGGATATAAAATAACTATCCCTCAAATGGACTGGTATGATAGTCTTTTGAATGCATCAATGATATTAAGTGGTATGGGACCCATAATTGACCCTTCAATAGTATTGACAAAAACTGCCAAAGTATTTGCGTCTATTTATGCCCTATTTAGTGGCGTTGCCTTTATAAGTACCATAGGAATATTAATTGCACCCATAGCCCATCGCTTTTTTCACAAACTACATATTGAGGATACCGGGGGCGAATGAATACTATTCAAACAAATACAACCCTCATTAAGACTCTTGCCATGCAAGCTGGATTTAATTTTTGTGGTATTGCCAGGGCTGAATTTTTGAATGATGATGCTAAACGGCTGGAAAACTGGCTCAGCAAAGGAATGCATGGGACTATGCAATACATGGAAAACCATTTCGACATGCGTGTTGATCCTGCAAAATTAGTACCCGGTGCAAAATCAGTCATCACTTTATTACTCAATTATTTTCCTGAAGAGCGGCAAAGT
>JAHEBJ010000004.1 GCA_024642285.1 Sphingobacteriales bacterium | reverse complement strand
ATGTTATGCGGAGCCAGAAATTTTATTGATGAAGTGATGCGTTTCAAGAGCAATATGGACAGCGGCATGTTTTTACCATTGCAGCTTGCAGCGGCTAAAGCATTGGAGCTCGGCGAGGAATGGCACGATGAAGTAAACCGAACCTATAAAAATCGTAGAGAAAAAATTTATGAATTACTTGACCTGTTGAAATGTAAATATTCAAAAGCACAGGCAGGCTTGTTTATTTGGGCTGCGGTACCCGGTAGTATTAAAGATGGATATGAACTGAGCGATAAAATTTTATTTGGATCAAATGTATTCATAACACCTGGAGGAATTTTTGGAAGTGCCGGTAATAAATATGTGAGGATAAGCCTGTGTACAAAAGAAGAAAAAATTGAAGAAGCAATAAAAAGAATCAGTAATAATTAAAATTATGACTATTACAGTTATTGGAGTTGGATTAATTGGTGGTTCCATGGCAATTGGCCTGAAAGAACTGGGCATTGCTAAAAAAGTGATTGGTGTTGGAAAAACGACTGCCAGTCTTGAAAAAGCATTGCAACTAAAAATAATTGATGAAGCATTAGCTCTTGACGAAGCTGTGATGCAGGCCGATATTGTTTATATCGCTATTCCGGTTGATGCAACCGTTGATATTGCTATTAGGGTTTTAGACATGATATCAGATAAGCAAATTGTTGTAGATGCAGGGTCCAATAAGTTTACCCTCTGCGATGCGATAAAAGATCATCCGAGGCGTAAACAATTTGTGGCTTCCCATCCCATGTGGGGAACCGAGTTCAGCGGGCCGGAAGCTGCTGTGTCGGGCGCTTTTTCGGGCAGGGCCTGTGTTGTTTGTGAGAAAAATAAAAGCAGCGAAACCGCATTGAACACAGTCGAAAAATTATACAAAGACCTGGGTATGCATATTATTTATATGAGCGCTGAGAATCATGACATTCATGCCGCCTACATCAGCCATATTTCACACATCACGTCTTTTGCATTGGCCAATACAGTTTTGGAAAAGGAAAAAGAAGAAGATGCCATTTTTGAAATGGCCGGCGGCGGTTTTGAAAGTACAGTGCGGTTAGCAAAAAGCAGCCCGGCTATGTGGGCACCTATCTTTATGCAAAACAAGGAGAACGTTCTGGACGTATTAAATGAACATATTTCGCAATTGCGGAAATTTAAAGCCAGTCTTGAAAAAGAGAATATGGATTATCTGGTGGAGCTTATTGAAAATGCGAATAAAATAAAAAGGATCTTAAAATAATATTTATGATTTACCGTGAGGCAGAAATAAAAGACATTACACAAATTCAGGTGGTGCGTCATGCGGTTAAAGAAAACCGCCTGTCAGATCCTTCCTTGGTTCCCGATAAAGATGTAGAAGAATACATAACAAACCGTGGTAAAGGTTGGGTTTGTGAGTTTGAGAAGAAAATTATCGGGTTCGCCATTGTTGACCTGATTGCAAATAATGTTTGGGCGCTTTTTATTGATCCTGTTTATGAAGCAAAAGGTATTGGTAAAAAACTTCATCGCATGATGATGGATTGGTATTTTGTTCATACCCGTGAAAAAATATGGTTGGGAACTGAGCCGCATAGCCGTGCTGAGAAATTTTATCGCCTGCAGGGTTGGACAGAAGTTGGCAAACATGGAAAGGGGGAAATAAAATTTGAAATGAGTTTTGAAACATGGTCTGATTTCAGCGTCTGACAAATAAAAGATCAGAATAAAAAAACAAACAACATAAACTAATTTTACATGCAAACAGGATTAAGGACTATGAAAGAATTAATGCAGGAAAAATGGTATAAGCGTCCGCTCATCATCAGCGGGCCGTGCAGCGCAGAAACAGAAGAACAAATGATTGAAACGGCTACCCGCCTGGCAATAACAGGTAAGGTAGATATTCTGAGGGCGGGCATTTGGAAACCACGTACCAAGCCGGGCATGTTTGAAGGCAATGGAATTGTAGGACTGCCCTGGTTGGCTAAAGCAAAGCAAATAACAGGACTTCCCATCACTGTGGAAGTTGCAACTGCCAAACATGTTGCTGATGCATTGAAGTTTGGTGTGGACATGTTATGGATTGGCGCACGTACAACAGTAAATCCATTCAGCGTTCAGGAAATTGCAGATGCAGTTAAAGGAGTAGATATTCCAGTGCTGATAAAAAACCCAATTCACCCCGATCTTGAATTATGGAGCGGCGGAATTGAACGTCTGCAAAAAGTTGGCGTGAATCAGGTGGGAATGATTCACCGTGGATTTTCTTCCTACGGCAATACTGAATACCGCAACGCACCCATGTGGCATTTGCCTATTGAGATGAAAAGAAGATTCGCAGACATGCCGCTGATCTGCGATCCGTCGCATATTTGCGGTAATCGAAGTATGCTACTTTCTGTTTCACAAAAAAGCATCGACCTTGATTTTGACGGACTGATGTTGGAAAGCCATATTGATCCTGACAATGCATGGAGCGATGCCAAACAACAAGTTACTCCTGAAAGATTGCTGGAGATGTTGAATGAACTGATCTGGCGACATGAAAGTACAACCGAGCAGGAATTTATAACAGCCTTAACCACGTTACGTGAGCAGATAAACCAGGTAGATGATGAGTTGATGACATTGTTGGGGCAGCGTATGAAACTATCAGATAAGATTGGCGAATACAAGAAAGACAATGATATAACTATTTTACAAACCAATCGCTGGAATGAAATTCTGGAAAGGGCGTTTCAAAAAGGGGAGAAGCTTGGACTTTCAAAAGATTTTATTACAAAATATTTTGATGCGGTGCATCTGGAAAGTATCCAGCATCAGAATAAAATAATGAATTCCTGATAAGGTGTTCCTTACTCCGAAATAAATCAGAATGCATAAATCAGACTATACATTTTCAAAAAAGGCGGTAAGCTGTTATTTTGATGCCGATTTTTCCAACATAAGCGGATTAGTTGGCGATGCTGACATTGTTATTATCACCGATGTTAATGTTTTTTTTCATCACGAAGAAAAATTTTCGACATTCCCGGTTATAAAGATATCATCAGGAGAGGAGTTTAAAACCCAGGCTACCGTTGATTATATAATTAGAGAACTGATAAGCCTTGGTGCTAACCGCAATGCATTTTTAATTGGCATAGGAGGAGGTGTGGTTACCGATATCACGGGCTATGTGGCCGCGGTGTACATGCGTGGAATAAAATTTGGATTTGCACCAACATCAATACTGGCGATGGTTGATGCATCCATCGGCGGAAAAAACGGGATAGATGTTGGGGTGTATAAAAATATGGTTGGCACCATCAGGCAACCTGAATTTATTTTTTATGATTATAGTTTTTTACAAACCCTGCCGGTTAAGGAATGGGTGAATGGTTTTGCTGAAGTGATAAAACATGCCTGCATTAAGGATGCACTTTTGTTCTCGATATTGGAAAGATATTCCTTACACGATTATCAAACAGATAAAACTCTGGTGGCAGAACTGATTGAAAAAAATGTTGAGATAAAATGCGGCATCGTTACGCAGGATGAATTTGAAACCGGCGACAGAAAACTTTTGAATTTTGGCCATACTATTGGTCACGCAATAGAAAACCTGCATGGAATGCCGCATGGCCATGCCGTAAGTATCGGCATAGTAGCTGCTTGTAATTTATCCGAAAAGATTAATGGTTTTCATTTTGAGGAAGCCGCAAAAATTGTTAAGTTGCTGGCTGCTTATCACCTGCCGGTTGATATTGAGACTAATCATGAAAAAGTTTTTGATGTGTTGAAGATGGATAAAAAGAGAAAGGGTGAGGGAGTGCAGTTTATTTTATTAAAGAATATTGGGGATGCTGAAATAAAATTCATCAGCCTCACTGAGCTGGAAAGCCATTTTAAAGAAATATTATAGTGAACATAACCATTCAGCCTTCAGGTATTTCGGGAAATATTGTTGCGCCTGCATCTAAGAGCAGTATGCAACGGGCCTGTGCACTGGCTTTGCTGGCTGATGGAGAAACGGTCATTCTTAATCCGGGCAAGAGTAACGATGACCTTGCCGCATTGGAAATTATTCAAAAATTAGGAGCTGTTGTTGAATTTGACAGGAGTAGTTTAAAAGTCAGTAGCCAAAAAGATTCAGCTTCTTCGGCTGAAATTAATTGTGGCGAAAGTGGTTTAGGCATCAGGATGTTTACACCCATTGCTGCGCTATCATCTTCACAAATAATTATTACAGGCGATGGAAGTTTATTGAAGCGCCCGATGCATTTTTTTGATGAAATATTTCCAAAGCTGGGCATTTCAATTGAGTCAAATAACGGTTTCCTTCCTTTAAAAATGAAAGGTCCATTGCAACCGGCTGATATTACAGTTGATGGTTCGTTAAGTTCGCAATTCCTAACAGGTTTGTTGATGGCTTTTGCAAAAGCAGCTGACAAACCGGTAACCATATCAGTAAGTAATCTGAAAAGCAAACCTTATATCGATCTTACATTGCAAATGATGAAGCATTTTGGGTACGAAGTTTTGCATGAGAATTACGAAAGATTTATAATTAAACCTCAACCCAAAAAAATTGCAACAATTGTTTACACTGTGGAAGGCGACTGGAGTGGCGCTGCGTTTTTATTGGTTGCAGGTGCAATAGCAGGCGGAATAACTGTTACCGGCCTGGACGTTTTTTCCACACAGGCTGACAAAGCAATTTTAAAAGCATTGATGGATTGTGGAGCAAATATTTCGATTGAGGAAAAGAAAATATCAATAAACTCCATTTTAGGAGAAGGCGGCAAACCATTTCATTTTAACGCCACTGATTGTCCCGATCTTTTTCCACCACTGGTTGCTGTGGCCGCTTTTTGCAAAGGCACAACGGTTATTGAAGGAGTGAGCCGGCTTTCTCACAAAGAAAGTAACCGTGCACTCACCCTTCAGGAAGAATTTGGAAAGATGGGTATAACTATAAAATTGCAGGACGACCTGATGATGATTGAAGGTGGCGGACTGATAAATGGAGCAAAGGTTCATTCTCATCACGATCATCGCATTGCAATGGCTTGTTCTGTTGCTGCCCTTGCAGCAAATGGCGAAACAACAATTGAAGATGCGGAGGCAATAAATAAATCTTATCCCGGTTTTTATCAAGATTTGAAATTGATGGGTGCTTCAGTATCTTTACCAACAAACTAAAAACATTGAATTCATTCGGCCGCATATTTCGTGTTCACATTTTTGGCGAATCCCATGGCGATTGCGTTGGATTGACCATTGATGGTTGCCCGGCAGGTTTGCCATTAAGTGTTGATGATTTTACGGCAGATATTGAAAGGAGAAAACCCGGCGCCAAAGGAACAACGCCACGAAAAGAAGATGATCTGCCGATTTTTAAAGCCGGGCTGTTTAATGGCAAAACAACCGGCGCACCTATTACCATTTTATTTGAAAATAATAACACCCGCAGTGCCGACTATGAAAAATTGCGTGCTGTGCCAAGGCCCGGCCATGCAGATTTTGTAGCTTCAAAAAAATTTGGAGGCAACGAAGACTATCGCGGCAGCGGCCATTTCAGTGGCAGGCTTACTGTGTGCTTGGTAGCTGCCGGTGTTGTTGCAAAAAGGCTCATGAACAGTATAGACATAAATGCGAATATTCTGGAGATTGGTGGCGAAACAGATCAGGAGAAAGGTTTACAAAAAGCTGTCGATGCAAAAGATAGCGTTGGAGGCATTATTGAATGTAAGGTAAGCGGATTGCCGGTAGGTTTGGGCGAGCCGTTTTTTGATTCTGCTGAATCGCTGCTCAGTCATGGCGCATTCGCCATACCTGCGGTGAGGGGAATTGAATTCGGAACCGGCTTTGCCGCCGCAAAAATGTTTGGCAGCCAGCATAACGATGCGATAGAAGATAAAACGGGTAAAACCCTTACAAACCATGCAGGTGGTTTGGTGGGCGGCATTACCAACGGCAACGAATTGGTTTTTCGAATTGCCATTAAACCAACTTCTTCAACTCCTATTGAACAGCAAACTTTGAATATTGAAACTGATGAGGTTGAATCTTTTTCTGTTAAGGGTCGTCACGATCTTTGCATCGCATTGCGTGTTCCTGTAATTCTGGAAGCCGTTACAGCTATCGTACTTGCAGACCTGATGATGGTTGAACAAAAAATTCCAAGGGTAATATCTTAACCAACGAGCCTGCGGTGATAATTGATTTGCCCGAGATGATAACTTAAATGCCCGTACAGGTGAACCAATATTTGAGTATTGGTCACAATTCTTCCAAACATCTCCAGCGGAAAGTCTTTTTGGATATCGCTATCAGGCAATGTTTCTAAGGTAGTAGTTACAACACGGATCGAATTTTCAATTTCAGATACCAATTCGTTGCGTGGAATATTTTTCAAACTGAATTCTTCATCTCTGTTTCTTACATAACTGGTATTGCCAAGTGTTGCCCCAACAAAATGATTCAGGTTGCCAATTATATGCAGGCATAAATTTCCGGCGCTGTTGCTGATGCCTTCCCGTATCAACCAAAGTTCATTTTCATCTTTATAAAGTTCAATTTCTGTTATCAACTTATGAAGGTCTCTTTCAAAAAGTTCAGTTAAAGTTTCTTTCAGCATGTTATTTTTTTAAAAAATTCCCGGTTTACAAAGCCGAATTATCAGCTTTTGAAAACTGGGTATAAAAACTGGAATAAAATTGCTGTCAATTGAAAACGAATTATTATCTTGGTTGTAATAATCGCCTCCGTAATCCGGCTTGAAATTCAGCAATTCAAGTTACATCTATTTGACCCGAATTATGCAAAATAGCAGGTCCACATACCATATTTTATTTATCTGCTTGTCAGCTATCCTTTTAGCATCATGTAATAACAGCAAGGAAAAAGATCCCGATATCATTACCGATCCGGAAACGATCAACAGCTATGTTGCAACGAACATTAATAGTGCACTTAATTCAGCTAATATTAAATTGGGGAGAATAGATGATAGCACACGATTGAATTTACCGGGGGTTGTAAAAGCATATTATATTAAAACAGACTACCAGCCTATGTGGAGCTCATCGGGCAAATGGCTTAATTTGACCGATAGCCTATATCGTTTAATTGTTAATGCAGAAAATGAAGGCCTGTTTCCCAAAGACTATCACGCTGGCGAATTAAAATTTTTAAAAGATTCGCTTGATGCGGATTCGCTGACACGAATGAATGCAACATGGTGGACTAAAGCCGACCTGTTGTTGACTGATGGTTTTATGCGTTTGATCAAAGATCTGAAACAGGGTAAGCTGCAACCAGACAGCTTATCGCTTAGTAAAGATTCAGTATTGGTTGATAAATTTTTTATTACAACGTTGACTGAGTTGATGGAGAAAAAAAAATTTTCTGAACTGATCAATTCACTTCAACCCAAACACAAGTCTTATTGGGAGTTAAAGAAAGGAATTAAAAAGTTTGTAGATGGAATGGACAGGAATGAATATACACGTATCAGTTTCCCGTTCAAAAGAGGTGATGCAAAAGATTCACTTTACTTTATTAAGCTTTTGCAAAAACGGCTTTTAGAAAGTAATTGTATTGATTCACTAACCGGGCTGCCTGATTCAGATCAACTTTTCAAAGCAATAAAAAAATACCAATTACAACATGGGTTAGAGCCGGATGGTAAGTATGGAAAGAACGTTGTGAATTCGTTGAATACGAACGACGTTGAAAAATTTAACCGTATTGCTGTTACACTCGATAAATACAAACAGCTGCCTGAGAAAATGCCGGCAAAATATATCTGGGTTAATATTCCAGGTTATTATTTGCGGGTAGTGGAATCGGATACGGTGCTATTTGAATCAAAAGTTATAGTTGGAAAGCCCGAAACAAGTACGCCGATGCTTACATCAGAGATTTCGGATATGATTATTTATCCAACATGGACAGTGCCAAACAGTATCATCGTTGATCAGTATCTGCCACGGCTGAAAAAGAATCCTGGCTATATTTCTAAGATTGGCCTAAAGTTATTCGACAGTAAAGGTGAAGTTGTAGATCCGCTTACTGTTAACTGGAGTAAATATTCAAGAGGCATACCTTACAAAGTAATGCAGGGTAGTGGTGATAATAATTCGCTTGGCGTAATCAAATTTAATTTCAACAATCCTTATTATGTTTATCTGCACGATACCAATCAGCGGTATCTCTTTAAAAACTCATTGAGAGCTTTAAGCCATGGATGTGTAAGAGTGCAGGATTGGGAAAAGCTTGCTTATTATATTGCCGACCACGATAGCGTTAAAAATAAAAGAAGAGATTCGTTGCGATACACGGCCGATTCAATTAAAAACTGGATTGCAAAAAAAGAACGGCGCAGGATTGATGTTAAAAATCATATCCCATTATATATCCGCTACTTTTCCTGCGAAGGAATAAATGGTACTATAAAATTTTATGAAGATATTTACGGCGACGACAAAAAATTAATAGATAGATACATAGTGAAGAAGTGATGAATGTGGTACTGTTAATTTTGCCTTATCTTTAATTATGTGCATTCGTTTTTTTAAAATCAAAAACAGATCGATGGCGGTCTTTCTGAAAGTCCTGTTTATTTTTGCACTTGTTGGTTTACCTAAAGAAAAGATTGCACAAACCCGTCCTCCTGCTAATAAAATAAAACAAAAGAAAACTACCCGTGTTTTTTATGGTCAGGCCAGTTATTATGCTAATAAGTTTCATGGCCGTAGAACGGCCAACGGCGAAATATTCAGTCAGCAAAAACTGACCTGTGCATGTAACGTGCTTCCATTAGGGATATGGATAAAAGTTACCAATTTAAGAAATGGCCGGACAGTTATTGTTAAGATTAACGATCGTATTCATCCCAAGATGAACAGGATCGTAGATTTGTCAAAAGCAGCTGCTTCAAAACTTGGCTATGTTTCCAGGGGCCTTACCCGTGTAAAAGTTGAATTGTTGGATGAGAAGCATGCTCCAGGAAACTAGCGACCCTTACTTATCGATAAGGTAGTTTTTCAGTATCAATAATAGTTCGAATAATGTGGGTAAAATATTTTACGATATGAAACTAAGCAGCTATTTTTGTTGCGATTTACAAATTAACACTTATGAAGAAATTACTATTGGTTTTTTTAGGCTTAGGCCTGTTTATTTCATCTTTTGGACAAGCTGACAATAAAAAGCGCCCATCTTTGGGTGTACACTTTTTCCTTAATGATTTTAAGACTGCTGCGAATTTGAGGGCAACCGGATTATCGGGTGTGCTGCAAACTAAAGAATGGCATAAAACCCGTAATATGAATTCGGGAATAGCTTTAAGTTATTTACAAGGATTGAACAATAATCTGGATTTTGTGGGAACGCTTTCAGGTTCTTTTGTTGATTACCCTATTCAGGGTAAACCGCTTCTAAAAGAACCGGGTTTTTTGCTTGAAGGTGCCGCCACGGTTAATCTTAAATTATTATCAGACAAGTTCTGCTTCAACCCGTTTTTAACTGCGGGTGTAGGCGCTGCAAAATACAAGGGTTATTACAGTGCGTTCTTGCCGTTTGGGGTTGGCGCACAGGTTAGAATTGTTAATGAGGTTTATCTGATGTTGAACTCACAGTATCGTGTACCGGTTACGGAGAATGCATCGTACCATTTATATCACAGTTTGGGTATTGCTGCTAATCTTAGTAAAAAGAAGGAGCCTGTTAAAGTTGTTGTTCCTCCCCCGCCACCACCACCGTCTGATAGAGATGGCGACGGAATTATTGACGATGAAGATAAATGCCCGGATGTTAAAGGTATTGCTTCGTTGCAGGGTTGTCCTGACAGAGATGGAGATGGTATAACTGATGCAGAGGATAAATGCCCGGATGTACCAGGACTGGCACGTTATCAAGGGTGTCCGATTCCGGATACGGATAAGGACGGCATTAATGATGAAGTTGACAAGTGCCCTACTGTGTTTGGCGTTGCCCGTTATCAGGGATGTCCGGTTCCGGATACAGATGGTGATGGTGTGAACGATGAAGAAGATAAATGTATCAACGAAAAAGGGCCAGCTTCAAATTTTGGCTGCCCGGTAATTGATGAGCAAGTGAAGAAAAGACTGCAAATAGCTGCCAAAAGCATTTTTTTTGAAACAGGCAAATCTAAATTACTGTCTAAGTCTTTTAGAAATCTCAATGACATCGTTGCAATTATGAATGAAAATCCAAATTTCAAACTTGCAATTGATGGTCATACAGATAATGTAGGTAAAGATGAAATGAATCAAACTTTATCTGAGAATAGGGCTGCTTCTGTAAAGGAGTATTTAGTAAGCAAAGGAATTGATGAAAGCAGGGTAACTTCTACAGGATACGGAGAAACAACTCCTGTTGCAGATAATAAAACTGCAACAGGTCGTGCTCAAAACAGGAGAGTTGAAATGACTTTAAGAAATTACTAAGAGCAATAAATCTTAAAATACATATCCCTCCATTTTATGGAGGGATATTTTTTATCTTATAATCCGTTTGATTTAACATTATATGTAATGTTTGATATTAATATTTGATTAATTTCAGCCTGTCAAAACATAACCCGTGCAAAAAATCGTATTTGTATTTATCCCAATCTGTGTGACTATCTTTTTTACTTTTCAGGCAAAGTCGCAAAACATCGAAAACAGTATAAACCTGATGGGGACTAATTTCCCCCAGGAAAAAATTCATATTCATTTTGATAAGGAATCTTATCTGCCCGGCGAAACCATCTGGTTTAAAGCTTACTTGTTCGAAGAGAATTTGCCATCGGAGAGAAGTACTAATTTCTACGCAGCTATTTACGATGAAACTGGCATGCTGGTGGAAAAATTCACCGGCCCGCTATTGGGCTCAACCACCGACGGGCATTTTACAATTCCTGATACGCTCAAATCCTCGCAGCTTATCTGCCGGGCTTACACAAGCTGGATGATGAATTTCGATTCTAGTGTTCGATTTACCAGGGCTATCAAAATAATTGGAAACGGAAGCGATATTGTACAGTCTGAAAGCAACAGAAAAACCAGCTTTCAGTTTTTTCCAGAAGGCGGTAACCTGATTGAAGGGGTTGTAAATACAATCGCCTTTAAAAGTAATTATAACAATGGACTTCCTTTTCAAGTTGATGGAGTGATCAAAAAACAGGAAACAGGTGAAGTTGTAGTGCCACTAAAAGTTGTACACGATGGTATGGGTAAGTTTGATCTGGAAATAGTTCCTGGCGAAAAGTATTATGCAGAGTGGACTGATAATTCAGGTGCCAAACAACAAACCTGGTTGCCCGAAGCGAAACAAAAAGGATTGGCTTTGAAAATATCGGCACAGAAAAATAAATTGTTTTTTAATCTGGTAAATAAAACCGGAAACGATTCGCTTCATGTGTTGATGTATATGTACCAAAAAGTCTTTTATAAGACCAATATTGCAGTTGATCCGTCTTCAGCTTTTACAGGAACTATCCCTCTTAATGAGTTGCCTTCTGGAACTGTACAGATTACAGTATTTGATGCCGGCTGGCAACCCGTGGCAGAACGAATCGCATTTATCAATAACAATAATTATTCGATCAACGCAACAGTGATCCCGAAAGAGATCAATACCAAAGAAAGAAGTAAGAATTTGTTGGAAATTATTATGGCAGACACAATTCCGGCCAACCTGTCGCTTAGTATTACCGACGCAGCTTTTGATAATGATGTGGCAGAAAATTCTATTGTTTCAGATTTTTTACTGAAAGGCGATCTGAAAGGATATATCCACAACCCTGCTTACTATTTCACCAGCAATACCGATCCGGCGTTAAGAGCAGCGTTGGACCTTGTGCTGTTAACCAATGGCTGGCGGAGATACAACTTTGAAGATTTGAAAGTGCAGAAAATGCCGGTTGTACAATTTGAGAATGATAACTACCTTAACCTATATGGGCAGATAAGTGAAGACGCATTTGCAAAACTGGAAAGAGAAGAACAGGTGAACCTCATTATAAAAACAATAGACAGCACTAATATTTTTTATTCTGTAATCCCTGAAAAAAATGGATTGGTCAAACAACAGGGAGTGATATTTTATGATTCGGCCAGTGTTTATTTTTCGTTTAACAAAAGTAAACCGCTGAATAAGCAGATGACTTTCAGCAATGCTAATTTTTTACTGAGGCAGTCGCCAGTTATTGATGATTACCGGAATTATTTATGGCCCGGTAAAAGCAAAATGATCGAAGCCAAAACTGCTTCATTATACAAATATTATGCTGCCAACGACGGAGTTAAATTATTTAATGAAGAGAAAACCCTTGGAACGGTTGTTGTAAAAACGGGCGGCAACCGCAACTGGCGTAATGATCCGCTGGTTAAGCTGGATGAAAGATATGCCTCGGGTATGTTTACCGGCGGGGCAAACAATTTCTCTATTGATGTTTTGCATGATGAAAAAGCATGGACCAAGTTGGATGTTTTCAATTACATAAGGAGTGCGGTTCCGGGTCTTGTGGTTGGAAGTTTTAATGCAACTGGCGGACGTTCATTAACCTATCAGGGCGCAACCGTGAATGTTTATATTGATGAACAAGAAATGACAACATCGGATATAGAAGTATTGAGCCTCGAAGATATCGCCTACATAAAATTAATACCGCGGTATTTTGGAAGAGGCCCAGATGCCGGCGGTGCAGGTTATGCACCAGCCATTTCTATTTACAGGAAAAAGGGTGATGACATGATTGACCGCCGCCCAAAAGTGACAGATCTCAACCAGGTAAAAGTTGCGGGTTATTCTCCGTTAAAAGAGTTTTATTCGCCTGATTATTCAAAAAGTAATACTACAACCGGAACTGATGCCCGAACTACTTTATTGTGGCTTCCCTATATATTAACGGAAGCAAATCGCCAAAAAGTACCGATTACGTTTTATAACAATGATTTTACAAAAAAAATGCGGATCGTTTTAGAAGGTATTAACGAGGATGGCAAAATAATTAGGATAGAGAAAATAGTTGAATAATTGCAAGTCGCTGTTGTATTTAATTGTTTAGAATCGAAAATAGTTTATTACATTAGATTGTTTGTTTTCGTCCACCAAATTGCAAAACAATGAAGGAGGTATGCACATGCTACTTTAGCTGGTTTGTCTTTACGTTTGGATTGACATTATCATCGATCGCTGATGCACAATCAATTGCCCAGGTTATAAATACCTATGGAGAGCAGGCACCTGCCGAAAAAATTCACATCCATTTTGACAAAGAAGCTTACTTGCCCGGTGAAACTATCTGGTTTAAAGCATACTTGTTCGAAGAAAATTTGCCTGCTGAAAAAAGCACAAATTTTTATGCTGCATTATACGATGAACAGGGCAGAATGGTACAGCAACAAATCAGTCCGATAATAGACGCAACCTCAGATGGACATTTTGATTTGCCGGATAGTTTGAAGGCTACCCGGCTTATTTGCAGGGCTTATACTACATGGATGTTGAATTTTGATACCGCTTTTTTGTATAGCCGGGTTTTGCAGGTAATTGGTTACGGTGATACAGTGAAAGTAAAAAGAGCTGACCGGTCTGTAAGTCTTCTTTTTTTTCCAGAAGGCGGCGATGTAATTGAGGGAATTATTAATACCATTGCTTTTAAAGCCTCGTATGATAACGGCCAGCCCTTTGCTGTTGACGGCGTAATAAAAAAGCAAGAGTCAGGAGAAATAATCATGCCGCTTGCGGTTTTACACGACGGTATGGGAAAATTCGACCTGGAAAATTCGCCAGGAGAAAAATATTATGCCGAATGGCTTGATACCAAAGGACAAAAAGTACAAACCTGGTTACCGGAAGCAAAGAATAAGGGAATATCTCTTAAGTTATCTTTACAAAGATCCAAACTGTTTTATAACCTGGTAAACCGATCGGGCAATGATTCGTTGCATGTGTTGATGTACATGTATCAAAAAGTTTTTTATCAAAGCCATCTTAACATAACAGGAACCATTCCATACACAGGTGTTGTGGCAACAGGAGAATTACCATCCGGGGTATTGCAGGTTACTGTTTTTGATGCCAACTGGAAACCGGTGGCCGAGCGTATCGCTTTTATTAATAACAATAAATTTTCGATTAACGCCGATGTACTTGTTACAGAAAAAAGTTTTACAAAGCGGGGGAAAAACAGTATTAATATTTTAATTCCGGATACTATACCTGCAAATCTGTCGCTAAGCATAACCGATGCTGAATTGAACCCTGAGCCCGCAGAAAATTCTATCTATTCCGATCTGCTGTTGAAGGGCGATCTGAGAGGTTATATCCACAACCCGGCCTTTTATTTTTCCAACTATGCCGATCCTTCGCTAATGGAAAAATTAGATTTGGTAATGCTTACCAATGGCTGGCGCAGGTACAACTGGGATTGGGTTACAACAAACAGAGTTCCGTCTATTATTAATTATACCGATTCTTATTTGTCGCTTTATGGCCAGGTGAGCGATGAAGGGCTGCAGAAAATGGCCAAGGACGAAAGTGTTAAGTTAATGATCAGAACGAAAGACAGCTCAAATTATTTTTATTATATCAAGCCCGATAGCAGGGGCTTTTTGAAGCAAGGCGATCTGATCTTTTTTGATACAGCCAAGGTATATTTTTCGTTTTTAAAAAACAGAAAACTAAATCCCTTTATTGGATTTGCAGGTTCTAACTTTACCCATGTGCAACCGGCAGTTATAAATAATTATAAAGATTTTTTTTTGACAGCAAAAGCCAACATCGCACTCAGCGACAGCAGTTCTTTATTCAAATATCATTACAAGAATTATTCCTATAGCCAGAATAAAGGTGAAGTAACGTTGAAAACATTTGTTGTAAAAACCCGCCGCACCAGTTCGCTACGGTACTGGAACAATACCGGACTTGAGAAAATTGATAAAACCTATTCCAATTTCGATTTTAAGGGGTTTAACAATGCCTATGGAATTGACGTACTACACGATGAAAACGCAGCCCTGTATTCGAATATTCCAAGGTACCTGAGCTCCAAAATACCAGAGTTATTTGTAAAATCAAATGGCGATTTGGGAGGAGGTTCAACGATAATTTATGGAAGTGCAGCATCACGTATATATATTGACGGACAATTTGATTATTTTGGTTTATTAAACATAATGTCGTTAAGTGAGGTAGCCTACATTAAATTTTTTGATAAAAACCCGGATGCACGGGCAGCGCCAAGCTGGATCCCTCTGGATAGAAATAACACCTGGACTTCGGCTGTAGTGATATATACCAGGAAAGGCAGTGACCTAATCAGGGACAGGACCTATAAGGAGACAAATTTGGTTACGGTGGCGATACCAGGATATACGGCATTGAAAGAATTTTATTCGCCCGACTATTCAGTTGACAGTACCGCCGATTCAGATGCCCGTACAACTTTGTTGTGGATGCCTTACATAATGACTAGTGGAAACAATCGGAAAGTACCGGTATCCTTTTACAACAATGATTTTACAAAAAAAATGCGGATTGTTTTGGAAGGGATTAATGCAGAAGGTAAAATGATACGCATTGAAAAGGTTATCGAGTAATTATAAAATAACAGTTAGATAATATTTTAATAATCGTTTTCAGTTTTCGTTTTTACCGGCTTCTTCGTTTTGTCATCTGGTTTTTGAGCCGGCATTACTGCTTTTTTAGTTTTACCAGTATCCGGTTTACCATCAGGTATCTGGCTTTCAATTCCAATTTTTTCAGCGGGCTTGTTGTCGACTGGTGCAGGTACGTTAAAGAAGTCATCTGCAGGGGCATTACCCTCATCCTGGGTTAAACTATCGCCGTCCATAAAATATTTATCGAGGTTCACATCTGCGTAAATGGGGTCATTGTTCAGCTCAACCGGTTTTTCGAAAGTCTTGACTTTCCCGTAGTCCAATTTTTTATCGGCATAAACTTTACTCATAAACATTCCCCATGCCGGCGCCGACATCTCGGCTCCACCAGCGTTATTTGCATAAATGCGAATAAACGGATCATCGCAACCCACCCAGGTTCCTGCCAGGAGTTCGGGTGTATATCCAATAAACCAACCATCGGCGTTATTATTTGTAGTACCGGTTTTCCCGGCTTTTTCAACTGGGATATTGAAGCGGTTCAGGGTTCGTGCAGTGCCAAATTGTATAACGCCCTGCATTAATTTAGCCATGATATAGGCATCCGATTCTGCAATTACCTGTTTGGTAGATGAGTTAAATTCCTGCAACATGTTTCCACTCTTATCCTCAATGCGTGTTAATATAACCGGCTCGGTATTCAACCCCCTGTTCGCAAACATGGTATAGCCCTGCAGCATTTCAAGCATTGGAATTTCCGCAGCGCCCATCCCGATAGAATAATATGGAGGTAGTTTTGTTTTGATGCCACAGTTTTGAACAAACTCGATCGTTCTTTTTACACCTATCTGGCCGATCAATCTCCATGCAGCAATATTTTTTGACCATGCGAGGCAGTACGCTACGGTACCACCACCACTTGTAATAGTTTTACCTCCTAATGTTAGAGAACCACCGGGAATAACTGTTTCGGGAGTGTAACCCGCTTCATCAATGGCCAAAGTGTAAATAAAGGGTTTGAAGGTGGAACCAACCTGCCTCATTTGCGTTACGTGGTCAAACTTGAACCATTTGAAATCTATTCCACCTACCCATGCTTTTACTTCGCCGGTACGGGGATCCATAGCCGCAAAATTTGTTTGCAATATTTGCTTATGGTATTTGATGGAATCAAATGGTGTCATGGTAGTATCTTTCTCACGTTTGGCATTCCAGGCAAATACCTTCATTTTAACCGGCACGAGGAAAGATTTTTTTATATCCTCCTCATCTATTTTTGCTTCCTTCATGTTCTTCCACCTCTCGGTATATTTGAAAGCTGCTTCAACAATGTTTTCATGCCCCTTCCAAATTCTGGCACCATTATTCTTCATTATCCAGTCCAGCTTTTTTTGAATATTAGGCATATGCTCTACTACTGATTCCTCGGCATATTGCTGCATTTTACTATCGATGGTGGTATAAATTTTCAATCCGTCGCGGTATAAATTGTAGGGTTCACCAGTTTTAGGATTTTCATGTTCTTTACACCAGTCTCTCAGTTGTTCAGCGAGTACAGTTCTGAAATACGGCGCAATACCAACATTCTCATCTATTTTCTTGTAATTGGTAACCAACGGTTTTGCTTTTAATTTGTTAGCTTCGGCTTCTGTTATAAAATGCTGATGGCAAACCATCATTTGGTTAATCACCGTGTTTCTTCTGTCGATGGATGCTTTTGGATAACCAATAGGATTGTAAATAAAACCTTTCAACATGCCAATCAAAACGGCAGCTTCTTCGATCTTTAATTCAGCGGGTTCTTTTTGAAAATAGGTGAGGGATGCGTTCCTGATTCCCCAAACATTTCCCCATGGTGCCCGGTTTAAATAAAGGGTGATGATTTCTTCTTTGGTAAAATTTCGTTCCAGTTTAACTGCAACGATCCATTCTTTCATTTTCTGAATGATACGGGTTACAATACTGCCTCTACCTTGCTTCAGCATTAATTTGGCTACCTGTTGTGTTAAGGTACTTCCGCCGCCCTGTGATCCTAAAGTAAATACAGCACGGGCTATTGCCTGTGCATCAATTCCCGAATGGTCATAAAATCTTTCGTCCTCGGTGGCAAGCAATGCATTTATCACATTGGGTGAAATCTCATTGTATTTTACTTCGCTTCGGTTTTCAGCATAATATTTACCCATCAAAACACCATCACTTGAATAAATTTCGCTGGCAAGGTCAGCCTCTGGGTTTTGCAATTGGGCCAACGAAGGCATTTTACCAAATAAACCAAAATTGGCACAAACAAACAATAATACCAGCAGCAAAAAGCCACCGAAAAAAACACGCCATAAAAGCTTAACTGAATACTTCATGTATGAATATTAAAAAAACCTGACTTTGGTTTTATTTTTTCGTTTTACAAAATCGTGTAAAGCTAGTTAAAGATAATTTTTTGAGTTATCGCCACATGTTAAAACCTGTTTGGAAATTGCGTATTTAACAGGTCTTTATAACCGCTAAGGTTTTTATTTCCTTTCAGTAATTGCAGGTTTTCATCCGTAATAATCAAAAACGAATATTTATTGGCAGGCAACCACGAAATTTCAGCTGCAGCACTTCTCTTGATCTTATCGTAATACTGCAATGCAGTAGCAGCATCCGCAAAAGAAGTGATCACCAGTAAACTGCGTTCGGCATCCAGCGCATCCTTATTGATATTAATGGTTTGCCCATAATAGTTTTCACGGTTATAGCGTATAAATGCATTCCTTGCTTCTGTAACATAAACCTGGTCAACTTTATCCAATATCATCAATACATGATGCGGCGATCCAAGTGCCATCACAAACGGTCCGCTGCTTAAAGGTGGGGGAGGAGCAGCAACTGTATCTTTTTTAACAACAGGTGGAGGAGCAGTAACTGCTTTTGTTTTTTCTTCTACCTTTATTGTCTTTTCTTCTTCTGCCCTGGTTACCTCCAATTCCGTTAAATATTTTTCTATCTCAGCCCTTCTCCGCAAAACATCAATCATTGTTTCGGCTTTTTCCTTTAAAGGGGAATTTGGATCATTATCTATCAACGCCTGCAATCCCTTTATTGCAGCACTGTCATCCCTGTTTTTAACATGATGCAAAGCTTCTATATAAAGTAATTGAGGGGTCCAGTAATTTATGCCGTACAGACTGTCGGCCTTTTTCTTCTCTGCAATTGCTTTTTCAAAATCACCTTCTATAAACAAATTGTAAATATCATCATACAGTTTTGTTGCCTCCGGATTTTTTTCCTTTTTATTGTATGCAGAAGGGTTATTAAGTTTTTGTGCTGATTTGCTGCTGGCATACTTGCTGTCGAGCAAACCTTTGTAATAAGCGGCTTTTACCGGATCGCCCAGTTTGGTATAACAGAAATATAAATTCAGGTACACTTCGCCATCAAGCAAACGATCGGGGAATCTAACTAGGTAAGCTTCGTAAGTATCTGCCGCCAACTGATATTCTTCCAGATCATTTTGGTATCCCTGGGCCAGTATTATCATATTAACTGCAATGATATCGTTACTGGCATTTAATTTCTCTTCCGTTACCGGTATCGCATTCATCATCGCTTCAATACTTAACTCGGTTTCCTGCGTTTTAGCAACAGTATCTTTTCCGGTGCCTTTTGGTTTACCGGCGTCACCCATATCGCCGGGCACATTGTTCGGGTTGGTAATAACTGTTTCCACTGCAGCTTTGCGCCGCCAATTATCTAAATTAGGACGGTTGCCCCATTTACTTTTAAACTCGCCAAAGCCTTTTGATTTAGCACTGTTATTATTAAAGTACCATTCTCCTTTGTTGCTGTTGGATGCAAACAGGTCCATTCCCTGTTGCTGGTTATTGGCAAATGGATTTACCGGGCCACCGGCACCACCACCACCATCATCTTTATATCCTTTTTCCTTGCGAAGCTTCCGGTATAATTTTTTTACGAAGTCTTCCCTTTCGGCAGGTTGCAATTTCGCAATGCGTTGCAAACTATCCTCTCTTTCAATATTATCCATCGCATTGGCAATTCTTACCAAAGCTTCTTTTCTATCCTGTAATTCTTCAATTCGTTTATCTAACAATGAATCGGAACCAACCTGCAGACTGTCGTAAAAAGCGGCGGCCATTCTGTATTGTTTACGGTTGTAGGCTATATCACCCAACTCCAGGTAGGTAAGATTTTTGTACTTGGTATTGCCATCATTATACTTAAGGCTTTTAGTGAAATAAAGTACGGCCGCATTGGTATCGGGTTTTTGCATGGCCAGGTCGCCTGCCGAAAAGTAAACGATATCGCGGTAGGCCTCAAACTTGTCACGCCTTCCCATCTTTAAAAGTTTAGCAATGCTTTTATCCAGTTCTTTAGGATTGGATCCCTTTAACATTTTTGCATCGTTCAGGCGGGCATATATATCCAGCAACGGATCTACAGTATGTTTAGATGCGCTGGCATAATAGGAAGAAGCTTTTTCAAACTGACCTCCTGCTTCATACAACTGAGCCAGTAAAAATTCCCAACGGGATTGATCTTGTTTATTCTCTGCTGTGCTTAATGCTTTTTCAAGATGAACAGCAGTGCTGTCATAGTATCCCTGTTTAAAAAACCAATAAGCATTTAATTCTTCCAGATCGTTGCGTAATCTTTTAGGTAAATTAGGATCAACTTCCAGGGTATTTATCAATCCGCCCGACTCAGCAAATTCACCCTGTTCAATCAGCGTACGTGCCAGCCAGAGAATGGCATCGTTGCGACTTGGAGGCAAGGCTGTGAGTTTCTGCAGAATATTTCTTTTCTCTTTGTTAGCGATAGATGCAGTGCCCGAACCAACAATGCGGTCATCATCATCATTTTTTCTTTTACGCGGAAAAAGATTGTAATTGATGAATTGAAAAGTCATCAATGCCGAATCAAAATCTTTTCGAAAAAAATAAGCTTTACCAATCAGCATGTACATATTATCGATCCAGTCGTTGCGAAGATCATGTAAAAGGATGCCGGCAGTTGAAGAATAAATAACCGAGTCGAGCTCAGGTTTTTGGCTGGCAGTTTGATCTAAAGTGTAAGGATAAAATGCCAGCAGATTGGTGTAATCATCCCTGCCTTGAAGTTTGGCACGGTCAATGACCGTATTTACACGGTTATTTGCATTAAAATAATAATTATAATGGGTGATGGTATTCTGAATAATGTTTCGGGGTACAGTAAATTTTTTTTCAGCAGTTTTTTCCGAACCCAGTTTTCTGTTCTCAAACTTTTCTGGTTTCTTTTCTTTTCCAAAAGGGTCAAAAGTCCAGGTGGGTTGTGCAAATGCAAAATTTGCAAATCCGGATAAAACAAAAAAAATGAATAACTGTTTTATAGTTCTCTTCAGCATGAATCAAAAGGTTGTAAACGAGGGTTAAATATCGGTAATTTTTGCTAATTATTAGGTATAAGAGTTGTCATTTAAATTACATTTATCATTTAGCACAAACACTTTTTCTGATATATACAATCAGAATTAGTGTAAATATGCCACGATAAAGGCTTTTACGCCCCATTTAAATTGGTTTTTCATCTTCATTTCTTAATTTTAAGGTTCAAGAAAATAATATGCCTAAACTTGATGCCAACAGTACCTTGAAACGATTGCGTAACAGATACAGGTTGGTGGTAATGAATGAAGATACCTATGAGGAGGTAGTTAAGTTTAAGCTTAGCCGGTTAAGTGTGTATATCTTTTTGAGCACTATTTTTGTGGTACTGACGGGGTTAATCATTGCCCTTCTGATTTTTACACCTTTAAAATATTATTTGCCGGGAAGCGGTTTCGGAAATGCCAAACAGATAAGAGAATACCGAGCGCTAAAGATAAGAACCGATTCGATGGAGCAGGCATTGCAATATAAGCAGCAGTATTTCGACGATTTGGGTAAAGTATTAAAGGGTAAACTGCCTGCACTGGATACAAATAAACTAACCTTACCTAAAGTAGAAAATATAGTAGAGTAGAATATTCTTAACTAAAACCAAATGTTATGTTTAGTACAAAATCCAAGCCATCTGAAGATGCAACCATAAGTAATGCAAGTACACTGATTGGTGCAGGCACAACAATTACCGGCGATCTTGAAAGCAATGGCGATATCCGTATTGATGGTTTGCTTAAAGGCAACCTTAAAGGAAAATCAAAAATAATTATTGGCGCCGATGGTATAGTTCAGGGAAATATTGAGGGTATGCAGGCCGATATAATGGGCCAGGTTACGGGCACTATCAAAGTGCAGGAATTGTTATATCTGCATGGCAGTACCAAGGTAGATGGAGATATTTATGCAGGCAAACTGCAGGTTGAACCTACAGCCGTTTTCAACGGAAAATGCAATATGGGCGGCAGTGTTGTGGAGTTGAAAAACGAAATCGCCAATGCAGTTAATCAGTAAAATAAATTCATGAATTTCAGCTTTAAGTCGGTTCTCCCTTTGTTCCTAACATTTTTAGTTTTAACTGCTATCATATTTGCCGGCCATTTTTTTGTAACCGGCCGGGGCATAGATTACAAAGCAGTGATGGCCGGGAACTGCCTGTTTTTCCTGATCAGCTTTTATGTTTTTCGTATGCAATACCTGGCCATGTACAACAAAAATCCACAGGTTTTCATACGCACGGTAATGGGTGGAATGTTGATTAAAATGTTGCTCTGTGTATTAGCTGTTGTTGCTTATTATTTTTTAAGTGCTAATGCGTTTAATAAACCGGCGGTTTATATTTCCATGATTATCTATATAGTGTATTTAGTGGTTGAAGTAAGAACCATCATGAAGCTGAATAAAACTAAAAATGCCTAAACAGGAAGCTCCACTGTTGCAGTTGCAGGATTATTTACCCGCCGGTAGTTTTGATGAAGTACTCTATTACCTGCAACATTACCATGTGCATCTTACCATTACCCGCAAGCGGCAAACCGTATTGGGAGATTACCGCCACGCCATCACCAATAAAAATCACCGCATTAGTGTAAATGGCAATTTAAACAAGTATGCTTTTCTCATTACACTCTTGCACGAACTGGCGCATTTATTTACGTACGAAAAATATGGTCACCGGGTAATGGCCCACGGCAAGGAATGGAAAGATGAGTTTGGTAAAATACTTGCGAAATTTTTATTGAAAAAAATATTTCCTGCAGATATTGAAAAAGCGTTGATGCATACTTTGCAAAACCCTGCTGCCAGTAGCTGTGGCGATGAAAGGCTTTTACGAGTACTTCACAATTACGATGAGAAAAAAGAAGGTGTTCATCTGGTTGAGCAACTGCCTCATGGTGCTGAGTTTGTAATTAATGGTGGAAGAGTTTTTAAAAGAGGCGAAAAGATCCGCAAAAGGTACAAATGTGTGGAAGTAAAGACAGGTAAATATTATTTGTTCAGTGCAATGTATGAAGTGAGTTTGATTTAGTTCAGTATAATTCTTTTATCATCCACACATCGCAACCGGTGTGTCCGCTATTTCCCTGTGCCGAGGTTAAATAAGTAAATCCAAATTTTTCATACATGGGAATAGCAATCGTAAGTTCGGGCATGGTTTCAAGATAAATTTTTGAGTAGCCCAATTCCCTTGCGGCAACAATACATTTCTCCATCAGTATTTTCCCAATTCCTTTTCCTCTGGCTGCTGCCGATAGATAAAGTTTAACAAGCTCACAGGTTCCCTCCGGTAAATTTTCAGTCGGATAAATTCCTCCTCCGCCAAAAATTACTCCTTCTTCTTCGGCAACAAAATAAACAGACCATTCAGTTTTAAATTCTTCAAACAGGTGATCGGTGCGTTCGTCATAATAAACGGTGCCGGGTTTGTTGGCTTTAAATTCGGTCAGCGTATCTCTAATGATATTTGCCAGAGCCTTGTTGTCCTCCCGTGTGATTGTCCTTATCAGCATTAGTTAAAATAGATAAAAATGAACGATTAATCAAGATATCGGCACGCAAGGCCACCCCTGCTGAAATGTAACTAACCGTTACAGTACTAATTATATTTTTCACCTTTGAATTAAAATTTTAATTCTTGTTTGAACAGGGACACAATCCTAGTAACTCGGAAATCCACCAATCCTTTTTTTGTATTGATCGTAAACTGTAAGGTTGCAACTTTTGTCGTTTTGAGCACCAAAATAGCCAATCCTGTTATCTCTGTCGTCGTAAATGCTTAAACGGCCTCCCGGAGTTGCAGCCGACATAGTTATCGTTTCTCTGCCATCCCTGCTCAACGAAAAATGACCGCCACCTTCAGTAGTGGCCGTGATTTTTGATATCCTGTTTCCCTTGTTGTCGTTCACCTGTACATAACCATCACCGGTTTTTAGTACACCAAGCTCAGATGCCACTTTCAGATCTTTGTTATAAATGGCCAGGTAACCACCGCCACTGGTTATCTGGGTTATTTTAAAGTTTAAATTGCCATAAGCATCAAAAGTGTTGATTGCGCCTGCATCTCCTTCAGAAGTAAACAAACGTACTAACCTTTGTCCGTTACCGGAAAAAGTTGATAATTGCCCGCTGCCTTTTTCCTTGTTCATGATCATAAGTACATTACCCTGGTCGTCCACTACCTGAAAAGCTTTTGCTTTTATAAGGTCGGGAACTTCGTCTTTCTTACCTGAGGAAATCAATAGGCCGGCAAACAATATAACAATGAGACTGCTAAAGAATATGCGATAAGCTTTCAGGCTTTTTTCGAGTTTAATTACACGTTGTTCAATCCGGTTCATAATATTTTTTTTAATGTGATAAATAGGTTTTTATAAAATAACAATTTTTAGTTTAAAAAAAAGAATAACGATGCGGTATTTTAACCGGTTACCAGTGAGTAAACAGCGGTATCAAAAAATTTACCGCGGAAACAAAAATCTTCTTTATAATAAGCTTCTCTTTTAAATCCTGTTTTTTCAAGAACCAAGCCAGATACAATATTATCAGGATTAATACGTGCCTCAATGCTATGAAGTTTTAATTCTTCAAATCCATATTTTATAATTGCAATCAATGTTTCCTTCATTAAACCTTGGCTCCAGTAGTGCGGATGTAACATATAGCCAACTTCGGCACGGTAATGGTCATTCAAAATATTCCAGTAACAAATTGTGCCGATCATAGTATCTGGCGTCGATTTTAGTGCAACAGCCCAAAACACCGATTCATTGTTGTCAACAGATTTATTTATTTTTTCAATAAATGCAGCAGCTTCATCAAGCGATTTAGTTTTCTCACGACCAATAAACTGCATAACTTTTTCATCAGATCGAAGAAACAAAAGTTGCGACGCATCAGTTGACTTCAATTTTCTTAAAATGAGCCTTTCAGTTTGTATCTCGGGAAAAGGAGTGACGTTAAGTTTGAGCATTGAGTAATTTTTCTGATTGTAAATTACCAAATACATCTGCTTAAACAAAATCCCATCCTGAAACGGATGGGATTGGAATTTATATTTATAAAAAATTATGCAACGGCTTTGTTAACCAAACCCGCAGCTTCACTAAGCAGGATAGCACTTTGCACTTTTAATCCGCTTTCGTCAATTAATTTTTTTGCAACATCAGCGTTCGTGCCTTGTAATCTTACAATGATAGGTATGTTGATATTACCAATTGATTGATACGCATCTATCACACCCTGTGCAACCCTGTCGCAGCGCACAATACCACCAAAAATGTTGATGAGTATGGCCTTCACTTTAGGATCTTTTAAAATGATTCGGAAACCTGCTTCCACAGTTTGTGCATTGGCAGTACCGCCAACGTCTAAGAAATTCGCCGGCTCTCCTCCACTCAATTTTATCATATCCATCGTTGCCATGGCAAGTCCGGCGCCGTTAACCATACAACCCACATTTCCATCCAGCTTTACAAAATTTAAATTAAACTGACCAGCTTCTACCTCAGTTGGATCTTCTTCGCTAAGATCTCTTAAAGACCCAAGTTCTGGGTGACGCATTATTGCGTTGTCATCAATATTCATTTTACAATCAACAGCAATAATTTTTTCATCGCTGGTTTTAAACAAAGGATTTATTTCCAGCATACCGCAATCTGAACCAACATAAGCATGATATAGATTGGTTACAAATTTTACGCAGTTCTTAAACGCCACGCCACTTAACCCCAGGTTAAAAGCAATTTTTCTGGCCTGAAAAGGTTCCAGGTTGCCACCGGGGTAAACCCATTCTTTAAATATTTTTTCGGGAGTATTATGTGCCACGTCTTCAATGTTAACACCGCCTTCGGTACTGTACATGATCACATTCTGACCTGTACCACGATCCAGTAAAATGGACAAATAAAATTCTTTTATCGGGTTAGGTCCCTCATAATATACATCCTGCGCAACCAATACCTTGCTTACCAGTTTTCCTGCTTCGCCTGTTTGAATGGTTACTAATGTGCCGCCTAAAATATTGTGAGCAATTTGTTTTACGTCTTCAGCTGTTTTACCAACTGCAACACCACGCTGCTCGGTACCAACAATCTTTCCTTTACCACGTCCACCGGCGTGTATCTGCGCTTTTACCACTGCAAACTTGCTTCCGTACTGTGTATGAATTTGTTTGTAAGCCTGCTCGGCCTCACCCGGTGTATTACAAGGGATGCCCTCCTGTACGGGAACATTGTATTTTTTTAATAATTCTTTTGCCTGGTATTCGTGAAGATTCATAATAGAAAAATTTTGGCGAAGATAATTAAATTCAGTGGATGGTTAATTGTTAATTGTTAATGGTGAATAGTTGGTGGTTTGCGTTTTTTGAATTCTAATTGTAAATTGAAATTCCTGGCCTAAACTCTGTAATTCCTTTAACGTTTCTTACCTTACCTTTGGAGCTTTAAATTTAAAAATTTATGATAGCAAAGGTTACTGAAGCAATAAATTATATTAGGGGTGTTTATAACGAAAAACCGGTTGTGGGTATAGTATTGGGCAGTGGACTGGGAAGTTTTACGCAGGAGATAACAATTGACAAAGAGATTCCTTATGGTGATATACCTCATTTTCCTGTCAGCACGGTTGAAGGACATAGTGGTAAGCTGATATTTGGTGAACTGGGCGGTAAAAAAATAGTAGCTATGGCCGGCCGCTTTCATTATTATGAAGGCTATTCGGCAGAGCAGATAACGTTCCCAATTCGTGTCTTAAAAACATTGGGTATTGAAACATTACTGGTAAGCAATGCTGCAGGCGGAGTAAATCCAGAGTTCCAGGTTGGCGACCTGATGATTATTACCGATCATATCAGTCAACTGGCGCCTAATCCGCTCATCGGGAAAAATCATATGGAGTGGGGTCCAAGATTCCCGGATATGAGTGAACCTTACAAGAAGTACCTTATTGAAAAAATGAAGGTGATAGCATCCGAAAAAAATATTAAAGTGAGGGAAGGAGTTTATGTGGTGGTGACGGGCCCAACTTTTGAAACCCGGGCAGAGTATAAAATGATTTTGGCGCTGGGCGGTGATGTAGTAGGAATGAGTACCGTGCCTGAAGTAATAACAGCTGTGCACATGGGCTTACCTGTTTTTGCTATGAGTGTGGTTACCGATGTAGGAATCAGGGAGGAAGAAAATGTAATCACTCATGAAGAAGTTTTACAAGCAGCAAAAGAAGCTGAACCAAAATTCAAGGAATTAATTTGTGAACTGATTTCACAAATTTAGTAATTGCAACATGAAGGAAATTGCGGTAATCGTACTATTAATTTTTTGTTTTCTGCCGGGTTATGCACAAGAAGGCGATGTGCTCAATAAACTCAGCAGCAGGGTAGGTAATTTCGGAAATAGTCAGGGTGGAAGAGATACAATTGGTTTTGAACATCGTGACGACAGTAAAGACTCTATCGCCATCACCTACAAATACCTAGATTCAATCCGCAGTATTCCCTTCGATTCAAGCATCAACGATTTTGATAAATATTTTTCGGTTCCTTCTTCTTATCTCTATTTAGGAAATAATGGCGCTGCAGCCTATTCAATAGTATACGAACCATATGCAAAGCCCGGTTGGGATGCTGGCTTCCATGCTTTTGATGTTTATGAGTACACCTTAGAGGGTACAAGATTTTATAAAATCAATCGCCCCTTTTCACAACTAAGTTATCAACTGGCGTCGGGTAAAGAGCAAATGATCAAAATGCTGCACACTCAAAGCCCCAGGCCGAATATAAATTTTGGATTTGATTACCGCCTCATCAGTGCTCCCGGCTTTTTTGTAACGCAAAACAGTCATCATAAAAATTTCAGGTTGTTTGGAAATTACCAGGGAAAGAAAAAGAGATACGGCGCAACTGCAGTACTTCTTGGAAACACCCGTAAAAATTCAGAGAACGGTGGCATCAGGTCCGATTCATTGCTGGATGATCCGAATTACAAAAAAAGATTTTCGGTGCCGGTAAATCTTGGTAATGCCGGATTGTTTGAACCCAGTCCGTTTCAAACCAAAGTAAGTACGGGTAATATTTATAAAGACCTCACCGTTTTTATACGGCAGACCTATGATATCGGAAAGAAAGATTCTATAGCCATCAATGATTCTACAACCGAATATTTGTTTTATCCAAAACTAAGGATGCAACATAGTTTTACTTACAGTTCTTACGATTTTACTTTTAAAGATGAATTGGCCGATTCGGCAGGATATTATAAATGGTATGATACCATTCCCAAATTCGGGATAGATAGTTTTTTCTTCAGGGATAAATGGAAGGTGATGACTAATGACTTTACGTTGCTGTCTTTTCCCGATACAAAAAACTCAGGGCAGTTTATTTCTGCGGGCATAAATCTGCAAAATATAAAAGGCGAACTGAAAGGAGGCACTAAAAGCTTTTACAACCTGAGCGTTCATGGTGAGTACCGCAACAAAACCCGCAATAAACTTTGGGATGTTTTGGCAAAGGGAGAATTTTATGTGAATGGTTTAAACAGCGGCGACTACAGCGCTTACGCAACCATTGCCAGACATTTGAATAATAAGTTGGGAGATATAAGTTTGTTTTTCAAAAATGTAAGCCGTACTCCTTCGTTTGTTTTCAACGATCTGTCTAATTTTAATTTAGCTAATCAAAGTTTAACTAAAAAAGAAAATATTATTTCCCTTGGAGCCGAAGTGAATAACCGGTTTGTAAAACTGAATTTTAAAAATCACATCATCAACAACCTTGCATATTTTACCGATTATTATCACATCGATCAAAGCAGCAAGACCATAAACCTGTTACAACTTACCGCATCTAAAAAAATCAGGTTGACAAAGCGATGGAATTTATATTCGGAAATCGCATTTCAGCAAACAGATGGAGCAGCGCCAATCAAAGTGCCTTTATTATTTACCCGAAACAGGTTTGCTTACGAAGGTGTTTATTTTAAAAATCTGAATTTAAGTACGGGTATCGAGTTTAGATATTTTACACCATTTAATGCCAACAATTATTCTCCTGTTATGGGAAGCTTTTTCGCACAGGATTCAATCAAAATTAAAAACCTGCCCGATGTACATGCCTTCCTCCATTTTCGTATCAAATCATTTACTGCTTATTTACGTGCCGAAAATTTGAACACAATAAGTTTTGCTAATGGCTTCGGATTTACGAATAATAACTTTGCAGCGCCTAATTATCCTACGCAGGGGTTTATTTTCAGGTTTGGTATACAGTGGGCATTTGTCAACTAGTTATAATTTGTAATGCGGGATTTATAATGTTAAAAAATTCCTTTTGTAGATTTCAAACTTGCATTTTACTGATTCTGTTGTAAATTTGTATCGCTGATGAAAAAAATCTATATAGGCATATTAGCGGTTTTGTATTTGGCTGTTTCTTCGGGAGTAGCTTTAGAACTGCATTATTGCATGGGCGACAAGGCCGGAGTAGATTTTTATGGATCGTCAAGCGACACATGCGGCAAATGCGGCATGAGTGAAAAAGATAGCGGCTGCTGTCACGATGATTTCAAGTTTTACAAAATCAGCGACTCTCATAAAATTGTTACCAATGATATTAATTTAGCAGCCAGCGAATTGGCTCTGGTAAATAATCATTTTGTTTATAACTGGCAAACACCGGAAAACTCCGCTTTAATTTCCACAAATAATCATTCCCCACCTGATTATACGGGCCCATCGGCCAATATATTGAACTGCGTTTTCAGAATTTAGAATTGACTTTGAATTTTTTCATCGGTAAAGATATTTATCGGTGCGGTTGGTCTGGCGTCCAGTCTGATCAATAATTATTATTCAACATAAAAATTTTAATAAAATGAAAACATTATCATTATTTGCTGCAATCATGTTCAGCATATTCTCAATCAGTACTTCATCAGCACAAAGCAAAACAACCGAAACCATTAAAGTATCGGGCAATTGCGGTATGTGTAAAACCACCATTGAAAAAGCAGCCAAATCAGCCGGTGCAAAAACTGCCAGTTGGAACGAAGAAAGTAAAGAACTAAAAGTTACTTATGCTGTAAATAAAACTTCTTCCGCTAAAATTCAGGAAGCCATCGCAAACTCCGGTTACGATACACAGGATTTTACCGCAGTAAAAACAGCTTACGATAATTTGCCCGGCTGCTGCAAGTACGACAGAAAAGCAGACAGCGATGCCACTACTAAAGCTTTTGCTTGCCCTATGAATTGTGAGAAAGATAAAACATACAATAAGGCTGGAAAATGCCCAACATGTGGTATGGCTTTAAAGGAAAAGAAAGGCGAACAGGCGGGACAGCACTAATTAAATTGTTGGTTAAAAATCAAATTTATATGGTGGCAAAGGGTCACTAACGGGCCACCGTATACATTTGATTGTAGAAGATTTTACTACGGTAAAACTATGCTGGAAGAACAGCAGCGCTTTTAAAGTAGCTGAATGAAAATTGAAAATTATGAAACAGGTAAGATATATATATATGTTGTGTCTCGTCTTTTTTAGTTCTGCATTGTATTCGCAGGATACAAATGAAAAGGGAGAGATCAGTACAAGCTTTACAGTTTATGGTGTTTGTATTCAGTGCAAGGAAAGAATTGAAACTGCGGTTAAAGGGAAGGGTGTAAGATCAGCCGACTGGGATGAAAATACGCAGTTGTTGAACATAGTTTACAATCCATCAAAAGTATCGCTGAAGAAATTAAAGAGTAAGGTGGTTGCTGTAGGGCATGATCTTGACGATAAAGAAGCTGATGCTGTAGTATATCAGGCTTTACCCAAATGCTGCCTTTACAGAGAGCTGGGGGCAAAGGAGAATCATAATAATAATGTTGCGAACGCTTCAGTTGATTCTTTTATGTCGAAATCTGCTAACCAGGTTTCTCCTGCAATGAAAAATTTTATTAAGGGGATAGTGCTGGAGGAAAACAGTAAAGGATTACTTACTCCGCTTAGGAATGCCAGTATTTTTTGGTTGGGTAAGGACGAAGGTGTGCTGACTGACAGCAATGGTGTTTTTAATATCAGGCAGGATGGAATGGGAAATCGTCTGATCGTAAGTTATTCAGGCTATAGTTCAGATACGATCAGTATTGCATCTTTAAATGATCTTAAGATCGTATTGGCATCAAAGAGTCAATTGAAGGAAGTGGTTGTTTCGGCGAGGAGACGAACGGTGTACACCGATAATTTTAGTGCTGTGCGTACGCAAACCATGACAGGTGGAGAGTTACTGAAAGCTGCCTGTTGTAACCTCAGCGAAAGTTTTGAAACCAATCCTTCGGTTGATGTAACTTTTAATGACGCTGTAACCGGGTCAAAACAAATTCAATTATTAGGCTTAAGCGGAAATTATACGCAGCTAACGGTGGAGAATCTTCCCGGTCCACGCGGCCTTGCCACGCCATTGGGTTTAAATTCTATTGCCGGACCATGGATTGAATCAATTCAGTTGACAAAAGGTGTTGGCTCAGTTGCTAATGGTTACGAAAGTATTGCGGGCCAGATAAATGTTGAATTGGTGAAACCGGAAAGCAGTGAAAGACTGCTGGCCAATGTTTATGTAAATGGTTTTGGGAAAACTGATCTGAACTTGAATCTGGCAAAAAAAATAAACAATAATTGGTCGACCGGTCTATTGATACACGATGATTTTTTTACCAACAAAGAACTCGATTTCAACAAAGATGGTTTCAGAGATCAGCCAGTCGGTAATACATTTAGCCTTGTAAACCGGTATAAGTATTCAAGCGGTAAAGGTGTAGAATCACAGTTGGGTTTTAAAGTTTTGCTGGAGAACAGAACAGGCGGTGAACTTGCTTTTGATCCTGACAAAGACAAAAATACAACCAATAGGTATGGCCTCAGTATTAATACAGAACGTTATGAAGCATTTGCCAAAATGGGCTATTTGTTTCCCGAAAAAAAGTACAAAAGTATTGGCTTACAGGTAGCCGGTATCAGTCATAACCAGAATTCTTATTTTGGATTGACAACTTATAATGGCAAGCAACAAACCATTTATACAAACCTTATTTACCAATCTATTATAAGCACAACAATACACAAGTTCCGCACCGGCATCAGTTTTTTATATGATCGGTATAACGAGAATTTTAAGTCGGTTAATTATAAAAGAAATGAAACAGTGCCGGGTGTTTTTGGAGAGTACACTTATATACCTAATGATAAATTTACTGTTGTAGCGGGATTGCGTTTTGATCAAAGTAATTTGTTTGGGTTTTTTGTAACGCCTCGTTTGAATTTTCGCTATGAGCCGGTAAAGGGTACCATTATCAGGGCCAGCGCCGGAAGAGGGCAGCGAACCGCAAATGTATTTGCCGAAAATACAGGTGTACTGGTAAGCGCCAGGCAGGTAAATATTCTTGCTGCCAGCAGCGGCAAAGCATATGGACTGGATCCTGAAGTAGCGTGGAATAAAGGAATCAGCATAGATCAGAAATTCAGGTTGTTTAATAACGATGCTTTGTTTGTTGTTGATTTTTTCAGGAATGATTTCAAAAACCAGGTGGTTGTTGATCTGGAACATGCAAGAAAAGCTGACTTTTATAATCTGCTGGGTAAATCTTATTCAAACAGCTTGCAGCTTGAGTTGAATGTAGAGCCAATTAAGAAATTTGAAGTGCGATTAGCATACAGGTATTTTGATGTAAAGACTACTTACAGCGGTAAATTGCTCGACCGTTCATTAATATCAAAGAATCGTGCATTTATGAATCTTTCTTATAGCATTCGCCGGTTTAAGTTTGACTATACAATTAACTATAACGGTAAGAAGAGATTGCCCTACACCGGCGATAATATTCCGGTGTATCAACTTGATTCCTACTCGCCGAATTATATTTTGATGAATTCGCAAATATCCAAAACGGTGGGAAAGAAATTTGAAATGGATATCTATATTGGGGCAGAGAACCTGACCAATTATTTTCAGACCAATGCGATTGTGGCCGCAGACCAGCCATTTAGCCAATACTTTGACGCATCTATGGTTTGGGGACCTTTGAGCGGCAGAATGTTTTATGGCGGATTAAGATTGAAAATTAAATAACTGAAGAGATATGAATCGTTTTTTATTATTCCTGTTATCCTTGTTTCAAAAAAAGAATCATTGCAGATGAAAAAAATATTTTTTGTTTTTATTATTTTAATTGGCTCCCTGGCGGGAAATGCACAATTGAGAATAGGAGGCATGGTTCCGGAAATTACACTGCCGGGAAACCAGGACGATTCGATAAAGCTTTCATCCCTTGCCGGCAAAGTGGTGCTGATTGATTTTTGGGCCAGCTGGTGTGCGCCTTGCCGGGCAGCAAATCCTTATGTACAGAAATTGTACAAAAAATACAAGGATAATGGCTTTGAAGTATTTGCAGTTTCGCTTGATGTTAAAAAAGATGCCTGGCTTAAAGCAATTAAAAAAGATAAACTTACCTACACACAAGTAATAGATGCGGCGGGTTGGAAATCGAAAGTAGCAGAAAGATATTTTGTGGATGCGTTACCTACCAATTTTTTACTGGACAAGGAAGGCAAAATTCTTGCGATAAATATTGAGGGCAAGGAGTTATTCGACCTGGTTAAAAAATTGGTTCAATAACTATTTTCCCGTTTTAAACCGGAATGAACCTCCAACAGCTAAATACCAATCAGGCGCATTTCGGGAAATGCCGAAGCCGGAGGATAAATCCAGCTTTAAATTATCGCTTACAAAATATGCCAGTCCTCCATCTATACTGTGCTGGGCGTTTCTGTTTTTATAGAAAGAGCCAAAAATCTCCAGATAACAGTACCAGTTTTCGCTGATATTCAAACCGGGTGCAAAAGTATAAATATATGCAGGCGGTGAGCCAAATCTGGGCCACTCCATTCCAAGATTATAGCCAACGGATATTTTTTTTGTGAGTGTATGTTGCATAGTAAACCTGAAATTAACACCATCAATTGTATCCCGATAAGGTGTTCTTAATCTTGCAAAATCATAATGTGCTATTATCGATGTTTTCGGTCTGAGTCCTTTTTCTTTAAAAAAATTGAATTTACCTCCAAGTTGTACCGACTGAATACCGTTTAACCGATAACTGATTACATTGCCTGATTTCACCCTTTCCGTACCATAGGTTGTTATCAGGCGAAGCTCTGCCCATTTGGTTACCCCATATTTTGTTAGTAATGTAGGATGTTGAAAAATTATTTCATGCTCATTAGATCGGTAATTGTCTGACTGTTTTAAAAACCCCATTTCAAATTGGATCCATTTTTTAGGAACAGTTACGGCGCTTTCTGTTTGATCGGGCCGGTCGGTATCAATTTTTTCGGTTTGTGCATTACATAACGAGGTACTTGTTACAAAGGCAATTAAAAAAGGCAGGAAATTGTTTGTCATAATAAAATAATGTTGATTATTTTTTTACGACTGCGATGCCGATAATCAATGATTCAAGGTTTTTTTCCTTGCAATAAGTTTTGAACAGGTTTTCAGCTGCGTCCAAAACCTGTTGTATTGTAATTTGTTTTGGTCCGGCATACTCATATGCCTTAGCTGTCGCAGCATTTTCGTCGGCAGGAGAAGTTTGCATAACAGCTTCTTTGAGTACTTCTACTTTCAGTCCGCCGTCTTTAAGATTCCCCAGTTCGTTAATCATCCAGCTCAATGCAAAGAATCTGTTCTTTTCTAAAAGCAAAAAATGTTTGTGTATTCCGGCTTGGGGCATCACGTTGTAGGGTGATCCGGTTATTTCTTTAGTAAGATATTTAGAAAGAAATTTCGGTATGGTAGTTTTTGAATTGCTTAACTGTACGCAGCCTCTCAACGCCTGCGGGTAAATACTCAGCCAGCGTATCCTTCGTCTGAACTCATGCACATCATTTTCCACATTCGTAAAATGAAAATCTTTTTGATTGATGAATTCAAGTATTTGATTGATTTCAGTTAGATAATAAGACTTGATACTCTTTATATCGTCTTTTTCATTACGCCAGTCTGCCTTGGCCAGACGTTCTTTTATCTTTTTCATCCGGATATTGCCATCGCTCAGCCATTTTTTCTCTTTTAAAATTTCATTAAGACTTTGTATTTTTTCTCTTGTTTGCGCCTGCAGGTAGCTGGTAATAGTTTTCGGGATTTTTTTGTCGCCGGCAATTTCCTTAGCAAAAGCGTCGTAATAATCAATCTTACCTATTGCATCTTCCAAAAGTTTAAAGTGATCCTTAAACTTTGAAAACTTTTTTTTATTATGAAAAGCTGCATACATTTTTGCCAAAGCTTCCAACATAAACAATGTTGTTCGGGCATTATTGCGGTAAAGCCACAGTGCCGGATTTTTTTGCCGTGAGGCTTTATCCAACAGCTCCTGTAACTGATTTATAAAGTAGTCAAATCTTGCTAATCCTTTTTTCATTAATCATATGTTTAATTCGCAGAGTTTATTCCACCGGAATTTATCCCTTTTTTTTGGAGGGACTAGGGGGCTGAGTTTTCAAAAAACGCCACTCCGCCACCAACCCATTCTTTATTCATATTATATCTAGTACCTATCATCTTTCCTTTGCTCAGCCTTGCAAGGTTGTGTACAGCAACCGGCCTGCTCCATCCTTTCTTCCAAAAGTAAAACAAACGTATCTCTGCTTTGGCAGGCACATCAAGCGTTTCAATAACATCTGCGTATTTTACTTTTTTCTGTAATATCCAGTTCTCAGGATCTTTGACAGCATCAATATCTTCCCTGGAAACATCAATGACCACGCCCATGCCGGCAAAGGAAAACAGTGGTTTTAGAACATAATTTTCCAGATCGGCGGGCATTTGTTTTAACTCATTCAAAAAATAAGTTTGAGGAACATAAGGGTTTTCTATAAATGGTAAAGTGAATTTACTGATGCGGTAAAACCAGTTAGGATGCGGCGTCCATTCCACATCATAGTTTTTGGTGAGGTCAATAATATCGCCCAGGCCTTCCTGTTTTTGAAGATCATCAAAAATTACACGGTTATAAATTCTTTTGATCAAGATCTTAACTCCGTTATTATCGTAATACAATTTATCGCCTTCTGCAATTAGTTTGGTAAGACAAACCATTTTGATGCCAAGCAGTTGTTCGGTACAATAAAAATCAATCCTCGTCTTTTGTTTCTCCGGGAATATTTCAAGCAGTATTACATTTTCAGGATCAAGGTCGCCAACAATAATATCTTTAAGCAACTGAATATAAGTTTCCTTATTGTACCCGCTGAGGTAAGGCGAAAAATTTGAAGGGAGATTTGCGTATTCGGCGGTTAGTTCAGAATGGAAAGCCTGAAAGCCATATAGTGTTGGAAAGCCCTGCATTTCTATCAACTGCGGCTCTAGACCGCCGCTTTCGTTTTCGCAAATTCCAAAATCAAAAACTAAAAACTCGGTATGATCGCTTTCATTTGGAACTCTTACGTTCGCCGGAATTCCCCTTTCGGTTATCTCCATAAACTTTGGATCCACAATCACATCAACAATATCATCGCATGCACTCAGCATTTTGTCTGTAAATTCTTTGGGAATATAAATGGGTGTTTCAGCATTTCTGAAATCCAGAGAACCCGCATGCAGCCCCTCCACTTTTTCCATGTAAGCATCATATTTTTCTTTTGTAAAACCGGCGTTGAATTGTTGTCTTAACTCTTTTATCATTTTTTTATAGCGATTTGATTATTCTTTTGTTAAGAATAAAAATAACTATAAAAATCCATTAAATAAAAGTGGGTTTAAACTTCGGCGGGCTGCAGGCATTCAACCGCATGGAGTAAAAAATTAGGAAGGATATGTGCGTAGGTCCAGAGAATTTTTTCGGGGTCGTTCAGATGATCGATCATCGACTTCCATTTTTCCTGACCATAGTTATCGATCACTGTTTTTTTCTTATCGGCAGTCTGCAGGTGAAGGCTCATACCAATGGCATCTGCCTCTGGGTGGAACTGTGTACCTATCATATGCTCGTTAAAACGAATGGCCATAATTGCCCTTTCCAATGGCACATGTGGCCGGTCTTTTTCTATAGCTAAAATACAGGCACCCATTTCATGCAGTTTGCCGTGGTTGGGTTCTATCACCTGAAAATCACGACTGTCAACAGCATAGAACGGGTCATTTAAACCTTCAAATATCAATTCATCTTTTCCTTCTCTCAGCAAATGCATAGGAAAGATGCCGAACGAAGTGCTTTTGCGTGGAGCAACATTGGCAATGGCGTAATGGCGGCAGATTAATTGAAAAGAATGGCAAATAAAAAAGACTTTCTTTTTTCTGCTTTGTGATGAGTTGTTGTTAAATTGTTCGATTTTATGTAACCAATCAAAGTAAACTTTTTCCCAGTCATTTCCTTCGCTTTCTAATGGACTGCCCGGACCACCGCTTGATATATATATATCATAGTTAAGATCTGGCGTTTTCTTTTCAAGTCTTACTTCAAATTCGTCCCATATAAGGTTAAGGTGATTGGCTTCGCCAAATTGGTTGAGTATTTCACGGATACAGCGCATACCCTGATTCACAAATCCTTCGTTCATATCTAAAATAGCAACACGGATCGATCTCTGTTCGGTAAAACTCATATACAAACATAAGATTTTTTAAAAGAAGCCCTTTTCGAACTGCATTCAATTTATCAACGCATTGTGGATAGAAAACTTGTAAAATCTCAGAGTTATTTATCCGCATATAGTTATTTTAGTTTTAATAAGATGATAAATTCCTGCTGTTTTTATGACTAATCTCAGTCTTAGTTTTTTAAGCATCTTGTAAATTGGCAATCAGAAATCTTTGTTATGTATAATTTAGACATCAAGCCTGAACAAACTCTCTTTGACCATAACGGCGGTTTTAATCCTGAACCCGGTTCTTTAGTGGAATTACAGGCATTTGCCGAATTGCAAAAAGGTTTTGCCAGGCAATTTGAATTGTTCTTTCCAGACAACCACGCACCTAAAACAATTGTTGTTATACCCAGCCTTTCACTCGATCAGGAAGTGTTGGCCAAAGTAACGGGTGCTATGCACTACGAAGAGCGGCTTTTGTGCTTACTTATGTTACTTCGTATGCCAAGAGCAAATGTTATTTATGTAAGCAGTGTTCCCATCGATCCTGTAATCATTGATTATTATTTACACTTGCTGCCCGGCATTACCGGTTATCATGCAAGGGAAAGATTAACGCTTATCAGTTGCTATGATTCATCACCCGTTCCGTTAACCGAAAAAATTTTGCAGAGGCCGAGGTTGATTGAACGCATCAGGCGAAGTATTCCGCCCGATCATGTTGCTCATATCGCCTGTTTCAATACCACAGCGCTTGAACGCAGCTTAGCTGTGCGATTAAAAATACCTATTTACGGGTGCGATCCTTCGGTAATTTACCTGGGTACTAAAAGCGGCAGCCGCAGGGCTTTCATGAAGGCAGGAGTACGAATACCGCCCGGAGCTGAAAATTTAAAAACCTATGATGATATTGTTCACGCCGTGGCCGGGTTAAAAGATATGTATCCCGATTTGAAAAAAGCAGTTATTAAATTAAATGATGGTTTTTCGGGTGATGGAAATGCTATTTTGAAATACCCTGAAAATTTATGCAGTAAAGAATTGTTCGATTGGGTTCACAATAACCTGGATAAAAGTATTATCCCCGTTGCAAAAGATCTGACAATTGAAACATTTCTTCAAAAGTTTGAATTGATGGAAGGTATTGTGGAAGCCTTTGTAGAAGGAGACGTAAAAGTTTCTCCTTCGGTACAAGCCAGGATTAACCCAAGAGGAGAAGTAGATATAATCTCTACCCACGACCAGGTTTTGGGAGGCGAAAGCGGACAGGTGTTTGAAGGTGCTCATTTTCCTGCTAATCCTGCTTACCGGACTGAGATTGCTATCCTTAGTAAATGTATAGCCGAAGAACTCAAAGAACAAGGCGCACTTGGGCGTTTCAGTATCGATTTTATATCAGTAAAAGAAAATGATACCTGGATTCATTATGCTATTGAGATCAATTTGCGAAAAGGCGGAACAACGCATCCGTTTTTGATGTTACAGTTTTTAACTGATGGTCATTATAATGAAGCAACAGGTATTTTTGAAACGCCTAATAAACAGCAGCTATATTATTTTGCGTCAGATAATGTGCAGAATGACGCATACAAAGGAATTACGCCGCAGGACCTGATAGATATTGCCATGTTTCATGGATTGCATTTCGATGGGGCAGCACAACGTGGAGTTATGTTTCATATGATCGGCGCACTATCTCAATATGGAAAAATGGGAATTGTTTGTATAGGTTCTTCATCGGAAGAGGCTTTTCAGTTGTACACAAAAACAATAAATATTCTTAATGCCGAAACTGCAGCCAAGCAAAAAAATTAACGAACCAGTATTACCGTTCCCTTCATTTCAACCACACGGCCGTTTTCATCTGTCCCTTTTATCATCCACACGTAAGTGCCACCCTCGGCCGGCTTGCCTTTGATGGTGCCATCCCATCCATACATCCATCGCCTGGTTTCAAACATTACCGTTCCATAGCGGTTGAATATCCTGAAGTATTCTGTGCTGCGCATGCCTACAGGTATTGGCCTGAATACATCATTCAGTCCATCGCCGTTGGGCGTAAAAGTATTTGGTAAATAATAGTTGGGCCCTTTGTACACTTTTATAAATACATCGTCATCATCTACACAACCAATGGCATCAGTAACTGTAACATGAAAATAAGTATCATTCAATAACGTTGCCAGTGGGTTTGCAACGAACGGATTATCTAGTGGGCCGGTTGGACTCCATAAATAATTTACACCACCGCTGGCCATCATTTGGTGAGGCTGTCCATAGAGTGCGTTGGTATCATTGCCGGCAAATACTTCCAGCTTTGGTTGCATGTAAACCCACACACTGTCCGATACGGTAAAATTACAACCGTAATTATCTGTAACTGTTAAAATGAATTTCCTGCTGGTATCTAATCTTACACCGGTTGATGCATTTGTTGGGGTATTCAATGAGTCTGGCGGACTCCAGGAATAATTTATACCGCCCGATAAATTTGTGGCACTGCCGAACAGCGTTGCATTTGTTTTGTAACAAACTGTTGTGTCGTTACCAGCGTTAACAACCGGTTTATGCTTTACATTTATTGTTACAGAATCTATTCGTTTACAAACACCCCATTTTGCCGTCAGGTAATATTTTGTGGTATCGGTTGGTGAGGCAACAGGGTTCCTTGCAGTATCATAATTAAGTGTTGTCGCAGGCGTCCATTTAAACGTGTCGGTCTGGGCATTGGTTTGTGGTATTAGAGTGATACTGCTGCCGGCACATAAACTGCTGTCTGGTCCGAGGTCAAGCGTCATGGCATCGTTCAACGCAATAACCGCTATAGTATTTGATACGCAACCGTTGGCATCTTTTATAAGGATGTTATTATAATTTCCCGACGGTAAATTTGAAAACGCATTGGATGGTTGGTAGTTGATTCCGTTATCTATCGAAAATTGATAAGCCGGAGTGCCTCCACTTGTCATCAATGTTATTCCACCATCGTTGTTCGGGCAAGTGGCATCTATTACAAGTACCGAGGCAGTAAGCAATGTCGGTTCTGTTATCATGATCGTTGTATCCTGGGTGCAGCCAATTCCATTTCTTATTCTGAAAGTATGCGAACCTGCCGCAAGTCCGGTAAATGTCCCGCTGCTTTGATAAGTTGTTCCGCCGTCGGCCGAAAACATAAACGGTGGCACCGGCCCTGTAGGATTAAAACTTACCTCGCCGGTATTTTGACTGTTGCAAAGCAGGTCGGTTTTTAAACCGTTAACGGTAAACGGTAATGGTGCAGTAATTGTTGCTACGGTTTCTCCGGTACATAAACTACCAACAAGTCGGGCAGTGATGGTATAAGTTCCCCCCGGCAAACTAAAAACAGGGGCGGCCTGCCAGCTTAAGCCGTCTGATGAATATTCAATATTTGCTCCCAGCGGAGCAGTTACAGTTATTTGGCCGTTACCAGATGAAGCACATAACGCCGGTGTAACAGTTGCAGAAACGGGGTTGAGCGTTTTATAGACTATAATAGTGTCAGAGCCTTCGGTCTCGATGGCAGGGTTATCGCACTGCTGATAAAAGGCTCGTACAATATAACTCATGCTGTCTTCTGTTTGACAGATATTGGTGAACAAAGCCTCGAGTTCGCCATTACCAACAATAGTAGTTGTGCCTGTAGAAACCAAGGCTCCGTTTTTCCAAAGTTCCACCCTGTTCAATAAAGAAGTGGGGCCGCTTGGAACATAACGATAGCCTTCATTTACAGCAGTCCAAACGGTGCAGTTTTTTCCTACAGGAGTAACAGCAGCATCTTGCTTCCAGTTTTGTACGCCGGCAATTGAAACACCTCCGCCGTTGGCCGATGTAGTACAAGCTGGTTTATTTTGATAGAATACATCAATTATTCCTGTGCCTTCATAAAGAACCGCTTGCATTGTACACAGATTGGTTGGATTAGGGCAGGGGCCGGTTTCAAAATTTCCCAGCCGATAATAAGAAACTACAAAGCGGCGGCAAGGTGCCGAACCTTCAACCCTCCATTCTATTTTGTGCTCGGGAGGAGAGGTAAGCGGATTCATATCATAATAAGCTAAAAATATACTTGCTTTAGGAGCATAGAAAACGCCGATATTATTAGGAACGCCTCCTGCATAGGGAATGGTATTGGATGAATTGATCACATAACTTTCTGGCCTTCTGGCATTGGTAAACACATCAAAAGTTATTACGCCATTTGAACCTACGCAAATTTTGTTATAAGTATTGCCATAAAAACAAAAAGGGAAGGGAAGATTGAACGAATCTGAAAAATTATCGTCGGCATCTACAAGTGGATCGGTTGTTCCAAAGGGAGTAACATAGGCATAAGGTGTATAAGGAATTGACGTAACCGAATAAGTTTCTGAAGTTCTTACATCAGGTATCCTTGCTTTCAAATTAAGACAGGCTTGTAAACAGGATATAGTAGTATCGTTGCCGGCAGCCACGCTGAAACAGGATTGGGCGTTTAAATTATTGCTTGTAAAAAAACATGCCGACAGAAAAAGAAACAGAAAAATCCTCATTACTCTTTTCGAAATTTTGAAAGAGATAAAGTTAACAAAAAGCATCCAGAAATGAGTAAGCTAAAAATCCCATCTTACAAAGGCTTCCATGGCAGCATATTGTGTTAAACCAAGGCGGGCATAGAGTTGTGCTGTATTGGCATTGCGTTCTTCGGCCCGCTGCCAGAATTCACGATCATCGCTTCCCTGGAAGGGAACGCTGTCTTTTTGTGATTGATGGATAAATATGCCGTGGCGTTTTTTTACTACCTGGTCTGGACTCATAGGAACGGCCATTTCTATTTCAGTGATGTCCCATTCTTGCCAGGCGCCTTTGTAAAGCCAGAGCCAGCAATCATCAATCCAGTGCTTTTCAACTTTCAACTTTACTCTTTCAACTTTCAACTTATTCAATGCTTCCAAAACCACATCAAAACAAACTTTATGTGTGCCATGGGGATCGGCAAAATCGCCGGCGCAAAAAATCTGTTGTGGTTGTAACTGATTCAGCAAATCAACAGTTTGGTGCACGTCTGCGTCACTCATTGGATTTTTTTCTATCGTGCCCGTTTCGTAAAATGGAAGATTCATGAAATGATATTGATTTTCCCCAAGGCCAACATATTTACAGGTGGCTTTGGCTTCACATCTTCTTATCAATCCTTTAATGGCACGAATAGTATCGCTATCTTTTTCCGTTGATTTTTTTATTTTCAAAAAAGAAATGGCTTCGTCAAGAATTTTTTTGCTTTTGGTTTCATCTATATCAAACATACTTTCAAAGCCTACGGTAAAATCTATAAAACGGGTAACAAATTCATCTGTTACTGCAATATTCCCGCTGGTTTGATACGCCACATGAACCTCATGTCCCTGATCGTGCAGCCGCATAAAAGTGCCGCCCATGCTGATGATATCATCATCGGGGTGAGGTGAGAAGATGACTGCTTTTTTGGGAAAGGGTTCGGTACGTTCAGGATGATTGGTCCGTTGTGTAGGTTTACCTCCCGGCCAGCCCGTGATACTGTCTCTCAATAAATAAAAAACCTGCAGGTTAATTTCATAAGCATCGCCTTTTTCTACCAGCAGGTCGCTGAGGCCATTATCGTTATAATCAATATTAGTTAAACTTAAAACAGGTTTGCTCAATTTTAAAGCAAGATTCACTACTGCCCGTTTCATAATCTTATCGGTCCATTCACATTCGCCGGTAAGCCAGGGACTCTTAAAACGGGTAAGCTCAGTCGCACAAACTTCGTCAATCACAAATGTGCAGTCATCATGATTTTGCAGCAGAGACGCCGGTATGTCTTCCGTATCATCTTCCTCCACTGCTTTTTTTACAACCGGGGATTTTGTTTGTCCCCAGGCCATTAAAATTATTTTCTTACTTTTTAAAATGGTGCTGATGCCCATGGTGATAGCCATGCGTGGCACTTCACTCATGTTGCCAAATTCGTAGGCGTTGGCAATCCGGGTGCTGTTGTCTAATGTTGTGAGGCGTGTTTTTGTATAGATACCGCTGCCGGGTTCATTAAAACCAATATGACCGTTAACACCAATGCCCAGTATCTGAAGGTCGAGCCCGCCTGCATCTTCAATTAGTTTTTCATACTGCTGGCAATGCTCTTTTACTTTATCCTTAGGCATCATACCATCGGGCAGATGGTAATTATTTGGGTTGATATCGGTTTGCTCAAATAAATTTTTGCGCATGAAATAATGATAACTCTGCAGCGCATCCTTATCCATGGGATAATACTGATCGAGATTGAAAGTGATAACATTCTTAAAACTCAGTCCTTCCTCTTTATGCATGCGTACCAGCTCGGTATATAATGTTTTTGGTGAAGAGCCTGTGGCTAGGCCAATGACTGTTTTGTCTCCTGCAGCTTCTTTTTCTTTTATTAGTTCAGCAATTTGTTTCGCAACGAACGCAGAGCCGGCTTTTGAATCGGCGAATATCTTTACCGGAATTTTTTCTAAAGAATCGGTGAGATCGATCTTGGTCATAATTTTGTTGCGTTGGATAAAAATAACGAATTATTTCACTCAAAGCTTCAAGGAAAAGTACAAAAGGTGCAAATTTAATTTGCGCCTTTTGCGCAGCCTTTACCGCTTTGCGTAAAAAAAGTTACTGCACTTCAATCTCATCCACAAACAACCAGGCCGGGTTGCCGCCGCCGGGTTTGCCCGATGGAATGTTGCCATAGTTTTTTGCCCTTACCTGAATGTACCTGCAGAATTTTTCTTTAGTTATAGTTATCCTGTCCAGGTCTTCATCCTGCTTTACATCAACCGTTATAGTTTCAATAGGTTGGTGGCGAGTTACAACTGCGTTGTCCAAATAGGGAATATAGGTCACTTCTATCTGGTTGGGTAAATATATCCAGCTGCCGTTTTGTTTAAGCACATGCAGGGTTACTGTTGAAATGTCCATATCTTTTCCAAGGTCAATAGTGACATCTAAATTATTTCCCATGAAGCCTAAGAACTCGGATGATCTTGCCAGCCCTGCTTCATTCTGCACACCATCAACCAAAGTAAAAGCCCCATTACCGGGATATTTGTCGGAGGGCTCTGTTACCATAGTGATCTTTTTTCCGGTTGCTTTATTAAAGGAGAACTTTTGTTTAACAACACTTACTTCTTTCCCGCCAGCATACAAACTGGCCGAGTATTTTTCAGTTGTAGTGATCTTTATGGGTTCAGTATACCCGGCAGCATATCCATAAATGCCTGGTGTATAATTGATACTGGCATTTTGAAACTTACTTTCCAGTTTCCACAGTACGCCATTATAATCATCTGTGGGCATAACAGTTGCTTTAAGGTCATAATAGGCCTTGCTGTAATTTATTTTTTGTTTATCTAACTGTTCATAAACCGAAGGTAACCGTCTTTGAAAATCTTCCCAGTTTCTTTTTGCTGCCGGGCTCCATAATACTTCACTCAATGCAGTGACGCGTGGAAACATCATGTATTCAACCTTGCTGGGATAACCCAAGTATTCGGTCCACATATTGGCCTGTGCGCCCAAGATGTATTTACCCTGTTCAACATTCAGTTCCTTAGGAATGGGCTCGTACGCATAAACTTTTTCAATGGGATTATAACCACCAATGGTCACACTATCTTCATTTTTACTTTGTGTATGGTCAAAATAAACAGGGTTGCCTGGTGTCATGATCACCTGGTGGTTTTGCTTAGCGGCATCAATACCTCCCTTTTCTCCACGCCAGCTCATCACCACAGCATTGGGAGCTAAGCCGCCTTCCAGAATCTCATCCCAGCCAATCATTGTCTTGCCTTTGCTGTTTAAATATTTTTCAATGCGCTGCACAAACCAGCTTTGCAATTCATGTTCATCTTTCAGGTTATTATCCCTCATCCGTTGCTGACAGGCAGGACAGATCTTCCAATGTGTCTTGGGCGATTCATCTCCACCTATATGAAAATATTTTGACGGGAATAAATTGCTAACTTCATCAATTACATTCTCCAAGAATTTGAAAGTCGAATCTTTGCCTGCACAAAAAACATCATCAAACACACCCCAGGTTTCCTGCACTAATTTTATTCTACCCTTCTTTTGTTCTTCATTACTTTTTTGTGACATCATTTTTTCGGGGATCTCTGTTGGTTTTTCCGGAAAACAACTCAGCCAGGGATAAGCAGCAATGGCAGCACTGCTATGACCCGGCATTTCTATTTCGGGTATCACATCAATATACCTGTCTTTTGCATATTGTACTGCCTCTATTATTTCTTCCTGGGTATAAAAACCTCCATAGCGTATATTATCATTTCCCTTGCCTGGATAACGACCAATGATGGTTCCGTTTCTCCATGCTCCAATATTTGTAAGATCAGGATATTTTTTTATTTCAATCCGCCAGCCCTGGTCCTCGGTTAAATGCCAATGAAATTTATTGAATTTATATGCTGCCAAATAATCGATATATTTTTTGATAAAGGAAACCGGAAAAAAATGACGGCCTACGTCCATGTGCATACCCCTATACCCAAAACGGGGATAATCGGAAATAACCATTTGAGAAAGGGTGAGATCTATTTTTGAGGTTGACAATAGCTGAAATAAGGTTTGGATTGCATTAAAAAATCCTTCATCAGTTCCGCTGCCTACAGTAATTCCATTTTCTTTTATCAACAAGGAATAATAACCATTGCCTGTACCATATTTAAAGGCGTCATGTTCAAAGTATATAGCATTGCGTTTATTTTTTTTATTAAGTGCAACGGAGGTTTCCAGTTTTAAGCCATAGTTGCCGGCAATAAAATCGCTTAGCAGCACAGCTGTTTTTTCAGTGCTGCCCGGCATAATTATTTTTGTGTCTTTGTTGATCGTAAAGGATCCATTGTTCATTTTCACTTCTGCTGGAATTGGCACAATATTCAAATTATTTTGAGCATTTGCCACAAAAAATCCCGGAAAAAATAAAAAGGCAATAATATTTTTCATAGCTGAACTTAATTATTTAAAACCGGTAAAATAATCTTGCTGGCATTTGCAGCATCATGATAAATTTTTATCGTAGCTTTTTGAAAATCACGGTCATCGCAATTATAAATATCAACAAACTTCTGCGGGTTTCTGTCGGCCAACGGAAACCAGCTGCTTTGTATCTGAATCATCAATTTATGACCGGCTTTAAAAGTATGTGCAACATCGGGCAGTGTATATTTTACCTGCGTTATTTTACCCGGAACAAATGCTTCTGGTTTTTCAAAACTGTTTCTAAAACGGCCTCTCATTATTTCACCACGTACCAACATCTGGTATCCGCCCATCGGATAGTTTATTCCAGACTTTGCCTGAGGATTAGGAAAAGTTGATTCATCATAGCGAAAGTTATCAGGAAAAACATCTATCAGTTTTACAACAAAATCTGCATCCGTTGTTGAAATGCTTGCCATCAGATCGGCTATGATTGGACCGGCAAGGGTAATATCGTTAGTTAATACCGGAGAAGTGAACGTAAGTACGTCAGGCCGGCGGCTGGCAAAGCGTTGGTCGTCGGTCATATATTCTCTTGTGCGTCCCATGTGTACATCCTCAGTGTAAGGAACGGGGTGTGCAGGGTCGCTAACATATTCGCTATAGGCCGAATTATTCTTTCCTGTATTTCTCCACTCAACTGAACCCCCACTACCAATCATTGGAGCAGAAATTAATAAACCGTTGTTAGCAGTTAAAAGAGCGATTTTGTTTTCTGTATTTACTGGTGGCCATGTTTTTAAATTCTTCCATTCGTTTTCGCCGGTGAAGAAAATATTTGCTTCCGCAATATCACGAACGGTGCCCTTCAATTTCAAATAAAAATTAAAAAATGGTATTTCAATATTTCTTTGATAATACTCTGCCGTCTTTTCGCCAAAACGTACATTTCCTAAATAAGAACCGTCGCCACGGCCGCCCCAACCTCCATGAATCCATGGGCCCATCACCAGCCTGTTTTCGGTGAGTGGATTTTTTTCTTCAATAGCTTTGTACAAATTCCATGCACCAAAACAATCTTCGGCATCAAACAATCCACCAACAACTAGCATTGCCGGTTTTATATTGGTTACAAAGTTGCGTGGGTTTCTTGATTTCCACCAGTCATCGTAATTGGGGTGGTTCATCATGTCTTTCCAGAATGCGATGCTGTCGCCCATAATTTTGGTAAAGTTTTTTATTGCTCCCGTCCTTAAATAGAAATCATAATTGTCCATGCCCGGCGGACGAAATCCCGGCGATGACTCTGTAGTTGGCTTGGGGCGTGGTTTTCCGAAGCCGCTGTAAAAATTAAATCCATCCATTAGCATAAAAGCACCGTTGTGGTGAAAGTCATCGCCCTGGAACCAATCTGTAACAGGCGCTTGCGGACTAACTGCTCTAAGCGAAGGGTGGCCGCTCAGTGCGGCCATGGTTGCATAAAAGCCAGGGTACGAAATTCCAAATGCACCCACACGGTTATTGTTGAAGGGTATATTGTTGATCATCCATTCGATGGCATCGTAGGTGTCGCTGGCTTCGTCAATCTCCTTATTTTTTTTATTGGGATTGTGAGGACGAACATCTTCAAAAACACCCTCACTCATGTATTTGCCCCTCACATCCTGTATGGCAATGATATAGCCTTCTTTTAAATAGTTTAACCAGTAAGAACTGTATAAACGCGGATTGAAATTATCTTCCCCATAAGGTCTGCAGCTGTATGGCGTACGATTCATCAGTATCGGATGTTTTCCAGCTGTATCTTTTGGGATATAGAACGCCGTGAATAAACTAATGCCATCTCTCATCGGTACCATCTTTTCCAGTTTATAATAGTTTTCCCTAACCCAGAGGGAATCTGCATCTTGGGCAAAAACTGTTGTAACGGAAATAAGTACAATAGTGGAGAACAGAAAATATTTTTTCATTTCATAATTTTTAGAGTGTTAAATTTAACGAAACTATATGGGATATGGCTGCTAATCATGAGGAACTCATCAATAAATTTTATTCTGCTTTTCAGAATCTCGACTACAAAACAATGAACAGTTGTTATAGTGAGGAGATTGTTTTTTTTGATCCTGTCTTTGGGTTGCTGAGGGGCGATGAAGTAAGGGCCATGTGGGAAATGCTTTGCAAAAATGCGAAAGATTTTTCCCTTACTTATTCCAATATAACACACCTGGACGAAGAATACAGCACATGTGAATGGATTGCCAGTTACACATTTTCAAAAACCGGAAAGAGAGTGGTTAATAAAATTAAAGCCAATATGCGTTTTGAAAACGGGATCATAGTTGAACACAGCGATGCATTTAGTTTACACAAATGGAGTAAGCAGGCAATAGGCTTTATGGGATGGTTGCTGGGATGGAACCGTTTCTTTCAAAGAAAAATACAAAATGGAGCAAGTAAGAATTTGAGGAAGTTTATGGAGCGTAAGGAATAGTGTTTTTCAGTTGCAGGCGGAACTCGGAGCATCAAGAAAGATTAAAGTATATTTTATCAGCATTAAAAGCATTCTTTGCAAACACAGTTTTATTTACCGCATGTTTTGTTGCAGGAATTCGTTAACTGCATCATGGTTGTACATGCCGAAATGTATGCGGATGATCCTGCTGTTGTTTGCTACCCGCCTACGCCGCAACATTCACTTTTCTTTTATATTAACGACCGGATAAAAGTGCAGAAAGAAGGAGGGAATGACTTTATACTGCAACCACGCAGTGTTGTGGTAGGGTTGCAGTCGTCAACTGTTTCATTGGATATTGGCAGGAGCCATAAAGCCGTACGAGTGGGTTTTCACCCGGGTGGCATGTATCGCTTACTCGGGTTTTCGATGGCCGAAATGATTGATGGCAGTTATGATGCAGCTGATGTTTTTGGAAACGAAATGCAGGATGTAAACAACAGACTGCAGGAAGCCGGTAGTTTTGATGAAATAAAAGAAGTAATTGAACAGTTTCTGCTTGTAAAACTAAAACTTTTGAAAAGAGCAGTGCCTTTTGATAATGCCATGCTGGAGCTATTACGCCTGAACGGCAACGTTCCGATAGAGCAGATCGCTTCGCTGGCCTGTCTCAGCCTTCGACAGTTTGAAAGGGTAAGCAAGGAACGTATTGGCTTATCACCCAAAGTTTTTGCCAGGCTGGTTCGTTTTTCCAAAGCATACCGGTTACGTGAAAATTTTCCGCAGGCAAGCTGGACCAGCATTGCTTATGAATGCGGCTACTTTGACCAGGCACATTTTATACGTGACTTTAAAGAATTTGCAGGTGTTGCACCAGGTATTATTGAAAAAGAACTTGAAACCGCACCAGTACGCATGCAGGCCGCTATGCGTTTATAATTGTCGTATTTGTACTATTTATCTGCTTTGGCATTGCAGAGATTTGCTTAAAAAATAATCAACTATGCAACAGTCATTTTTTATTTCCCTGTTAATTGTGCTAACACTTTCGCAGCCGGTAGGTGCTCAGTCGCCTGATTCTCTGAATCAATTAAACAACCACAGTTTTGTTGTTTATTACAGTGCAGATCATCAACAAAGAGCTGAAACAATAGCGCTGCGTATTGAAAATGCAATGGCTTATCACAAAGAGCTGCTCGGTTTTAAGCCAACTATAAGCTTATTTGTTTTGAGTGTTGCTGATTGGAATATTTATACGTCGGATATGGTATATGGGATGCCGCATTATGGTGATAATGGTAAAAAGCTGATTGTTGCCGCTGAAGATAACCCTTTCTGGCAAGCGTTTTTACCGCCATTGGATCAACTACCGGTGGACCTTCGTGGACGCATTCAAAAAGCATACACAACCAGCAATGGCCAGTTAAGCATGCAGGCTTTTTTCGATCTGCTGGCAATTCATGAACTGGGCCATGCATTCCATGTTCAAGGCGGCCTGACTATGCAGCGGACATGGCTGGGAGAATTGTTTTGCAATATTTTACTGCATACGTATATAGCCGAAAAGGAGCCTGAATTATTGCCGGCACTTACCCTTTTTCCCCGCATGGTTGTGGCAGGCGGTGCTGAAGGATTAAAATTTACAACATTGAATGATGTTCATGAACATTATAATGAAATAGGGCGGGATTATCCTGAAAATTATGGCTGGTATCAAAGCCGCTGGCACTCAGCCGCCGCAGGTATTTATGATGCAGTTGGCAAACAGGTATGCAGGAAATTATGGGATGCATTAAAAAGCAAAAAGGAAATTCTTACAGATGAACAACTGGCTGCTTTTCTGGAAACAGCAGCGGATAAAAGTATTGCTGATATGATGAGAAATTGGGACAGGGATACTGTAAAGTAAATAATGCTTAGATAAACTTGCAGAATTCAATGGAGTTGCAAGATATCAGGATGATTCAAATAGCTTCTGATAAAAAAGAATACTGTTGCAGACAAAAAAAACAGTTTGTATATTTCCTGATTATTAACCCAAACTGTTCAATCATGGGAAATTTATTCGATAATTTAAACTGGCCTGCCATCATTGTAGCAACGCTTGCTTACTGGGCCATTGGTTCACTCTGGTATTCGCCGGTACTTTTTGCAAAAAAATGGATCGCTTATTTAAACATTGATGTGAATGCACCTAATGCTAAAAAAGGCATGGGGCTTATGTTTGGTGGCTCCTTTGTGTTAATGTTCATTCAGGCAATGGCTATTGCAATTATTGCTGAGCGCTTAGAAATAAGAGGTGACGGATGGATGAGCGGCCTAAAATTAGGGGCCTTCTTCGGAGTCTGTTTTTGTGCTGCCACCGTAGGAGTTAATTACCTGTATGAGAAAAAACCTTTGGGTTTATTTGTAATTAATGCAGGTTATGCTTTGCTTGGAAATATTGTTGCAGGGATAATTATTTGCACCTGGTACTAAAAGCAGTTAATAGTTATTTGGACAGGCAGTGGTTATTGCTCAGCCCTTTCAACAAACTCCTGACTCTTAACTATTCAACTGTAGACACTTTTACAATATTGGTTGGCAGATGTAATTCAACCGGAGTGCTTCCTGTATTTACTACCACATCGCCGGTTGCTAAAAATCCGCGTTCTTTTAAAATGTTGATCTGGTCAAAAATAATATCGTCCAGGCTTTCTTCTTCGGCATAATAAAATGCCCGTACACCCCAGCTCAGACTAAGTTGTCCCAATAAAGATTTTTCTTTACTAAATATATAAAGTGGTGCTTTCGGCCGGTAGCTGCTCAACATAAAAGCAGTGTAGCCACTCTGCGTCATTCCAATTAAAGCACGGGCATTTGTATCGTTTGCCAGTTTGGCTGCGGTATAACAAATGGCATCGCTTAAAAAAGACGGGGAGTGTGATTGGGGGGAAAGAATATCATCACGGTTGTAATCGTACAAGGTTTTTTCAGCTTCCAGAATAATTTTTACCATGGTTTGCACCACTTGTGCAGGATATTCTCCCATAGCGGTTTCACCGCTGAGCATTACTGCATCGGCACCTTCAAGCACGGCATTTGCTACATCACTTACTTCACTGCGGTTGGGTTTGGTACGGTCCATCATGCTCTCCATCATCTGTGTAGCCACAATAACGGGTTTGGCACGATGCATACATTTTTTGATCACTTCTTTTTGAATAATGGGCACCTGCTCAACGGGTAATTCAACACCGAGATCGCCACGGGCAATCATGATGCCATCGCTTTCAACAATAATATCTCTGATATTTTTTAAAGCTTCGGGCATTTCAATTTTTGCAATAACCTTAAGCTTGCTTTTCTTTTCGTTGATCTTTGCTTTAAGGGCAATAATATCTTTTGCTTTTCTGACAAAAGACAGGGCAACCCAGTCGAGGTTATTTTCAATAATAAATTCCAGATCGGCAAAATCTTTCTCTGTCATCGAGGGCATGGTTAATTCCGAATCGGGGAGATTAACCCCTTTTTTAGGAAGCAACGTTCCACCAATGGTAATGCTCACAAGAATGTCCGTTTCATTAACGATCTTTTTTACCTTAACTTCCATTTTTCCATCATCCAGAAAAATACGTTCACCAATTTTAAGATCCTTTGTTAAATGCGGGTACGAAACATAAATTTTTGATTTTGAACCCACCTGCTTTACTGTAGTAAAAATTATTTCTTCGCCGTCTTTCAGTTCAATTTCACCGTTTTCCAATTCACCAACTCTTAATTTTGGCCCTTGAAGATCGCCTAGGATAGCCACATTTATTGGTTGCGATTTATTGATCTCACGTACATATTCGATGATCGTTTTTTTGTTTTCGTGAGTACCATGTGAAAAATTTAAACGGAAAACATTCACACCAGCTTTTGCAAGCTCCAGCAATTTTTCTTTTGAATCGCATGAAGGCCCTACTGTCGCAACAATTTTTGTTTTTTTCTGTGAGTGGGATATTCCTGCCTCTTTGTCCATTTGCTGATGCAGGTACTTACTTATATGTTTGCTCATTATTTTGTATTATTTGTTTAGGATTCGGAATCAGGTACTTGATTCTGGAAATTACGTTGCCAGTATTTTTACAATCTTCAACCATTCTTCGCTAACCTTTTGTTTTTTCTTAATTGCTTCGTCAAGCGGAATATAGTTTATCTTATTGTTTACTACTCCTACAAAAACATTATGTCTGCCATCAATCAGGCATTCAATAGCGTGGTATCCCATCCGGCTGGCCAAGAGCCTGTCCATACAACTTGGCGCTCCGCCTCTTTGTATATGGCCTAAAATACAAACCCTTACTTCCAGTAAGGGCAATCTCCCTTTTATATATTTTGCAACTTCATCGGCACCGCCAAACTCTTCCCCTTCGGCAACAACAATCAGGTTTACGAGTTTATGTCTTCTTTCTTTTTCTGCCAGCTGACCGATGATGTTTTCGATGTCGGTTTTTTTCTCCGGTATCAGAATGTTTTCTGCACCAGTTGCAATTCCGCTGTGCAATGCAATGTAACCGGCATCCCTGCCCATCACCTCAATAATAAATAAACGATCGTGTGCTTCTGCTGTGTCACGAATTTTATCAATGGCTTCTACTGCTGTGTTCACAGCGGTATCAAATCCTATTGTAAAATCGGTGCCGGCAATATCTTTATCAATGGTGCCTGGCAATCCTATACATGGGATATCAAATTCGCTGCTGAAGATTTGAGCTCCTCTGAAACTTCCATCGCCGCCGATGATAACAAGGCCGTTTATGCCATGTTTTTTCAGGTTCCCATAAGCTTTTTTTCTACCTTCTGGCGTAAGGAATTCTTTGCTTCTTGATGTTTTTAAAACAGTACCTCCACGTTGAATGATATTCGCCACACTGCGGCTTTCCAGTTTTACAATGTCATCTTCTACCATGCCGGTATAACCACGCATGATACCAAACATTTCGATATTGTTATAAAGGCCTGTTCTCACCACTGCACGTACACATGCGTTCATACCGGGACTATCGCCGCCTGAGGTAAGTACTCCTATTTTTGTAACTTTATTTTTCATCGTTCAAAATTATGCTATAACTATTTATTTTTTATGCATGGAAAATTTAGCGCCATGCCGATGTTGTTGAATATGTTTGATGAATATAAGACATTACATTCTCTCTGGTACCGCAATTCCCATTAACTGCATTCCGCTTTTTAAAATGTTAGCTGTAAAAACTGCAAGTTTAAGTCGTAATTGTTTTTTATCTTCTGATTCTGCTTTGGCAATGGAATGTTCAGCATAAAAGGAATTAAAAGTTTTGGCCAGATTGAAAATATAATTGGCAATGACCGAAGGATTATGCTCCGTACAGGCTTGCTCTAAAACAGCTGAATATTGTTCGGCAATAACGATCAGTTCTTTTTCTAAGGGAAATAAAGATGTAGGAAAGGATGAATCTATCGCCATTTCGTTTTTTCTTAAAATACTTTTTATTCTTGCATAGGTATATTGAACAAAGGGGCCGGTAAAACCGTGAAAGTCGATACTCTCGGCAGGGTTAAAAACCATGGTCTTCCTGGGATCAACCCTCAGCAAATAAAATTTCATTGCGCCCAGTCCAATGGTATTGTACAGTTCTTTCAATTCTTCCGCAGTAAAATCCTGCACCTTACCCAGTTCCTCCGTGTGTTGTTTTGATGTGGCGATCATTTCATCAACTATATCATCTGCATCAACAACCGTTCCTTCGCGGCTTTTCATTTTACCCGAAGTAAGTTCAACCATGCCATAGCTCAAATGAAAAATATTATCGGCATTGGGCATGCCAAGCTTTTGGCAGATCAACTGCAGCACTTTCATATGGTAGTTCTGCTCGTTGCCAATCACATAAATACTCTGGTCAATTTTATATTGCTCGTATTTCTGAAGTGCCAGGCCAATGTCCTGTGTAATGTAAACCGAAGTGCCATCACTTCGTTGTACAATCTTTTCATCAAGCCCGTCCGCAGTAAGATCGATCCAGATGCTGCTGTCGTCTTTCTGATAAAATACTTTTTTATCCATGCCCTGCTGTACAATATCTTTTCCTAACAGATAAGTATTGCTTTCGTAATACACTTTGTCAAAATCGGCACCAATATTATTGTAGGTAATATCAAAGCCACTGTAGACCCAACCGTTCATCGTTTTCCAAAGATCCATCACTTCAGGTTTACCATCTTCCCAATCCAGCAACATTTGTTGCGTTGCTTTCATGATGGGAGCTTCTTTTTCCGCATCAGCTTTCGATTTACCGGCAGCCATAAGTTCAGCTACTTCAGTTTTATAGGCATCGTTAAACTTTACATAATATTCGCCAACAAAATGGTCGCCTTTTGTACCGGCACTTTCAGGCGTAGCGCCATTTGCAAATTTTTGCCATGCGATCATACTTTTACAAATATGGATGCCGCGGTCGTTCACGATGCAGCTCTTTACAACTTCGTACCCGTTGGCTTTTAAAATTTCGGCATAGCTCCAGCCTAAAAATATATTACGCAGGTGACCAAGGTGCAGTGGTTTATTGGTGTTTGGAGAAGAATACTCTACCATCACTTTTTTGCCATTCATTTCCTTTTTGCCATAGCAGATATCGCCGTAATTTTTGTTCAGCAACCCGAGCCAGAATTCATTGGCAACGGAAAGATTCAAAAATCCTTTGATAATATTGAACCCCGTAAAAAGCGCCTGATTATTATTTACCATGTGATCGCCCAACAGTTTGCCTATTACTTCCGGTGATAATTTTAGTGATTTCACCAGCGAAAACATCACAACCGTATAGTCTCCTTCAAATTCGGGCTTAGTTTGGTTTATCTGAAAATCCTTTTCAGAAAAGGGTTGTTTGTATAAAACCGATAAACTTTCAATCGTTTTCTTTTGTATTAAACTTACTATCGACATGAGGCAAAGATAATTGAGCAAACCCAACTTTCAATTTAGAGGTGATGTCATTCGTATAAAAATATACAAACCCCTATCTTTGCGCACTTTTTAAATGCTATGATAAGTGCTAATAATATAACGCTGGCCTATGGCAAGCGGGTTTTGTTCGATGAAGTGAACATCAGTTTTACTAAGGGGAACTGCTACGGCGTAATTGGCGCCAATGGTGCCGGAAAATCTACTTTCCTTAAAATAATCAGCGGTGAAATTGAGCCCAACAAGGGAACAATTGATATTACTCCGGGTGAAAGGATGGCTGTGCTCAATCAAAATCAGTTTGCTTTTGATGAGATAACCGTATTAAATACGGTTATGATGGGCCATAAAAAAATGTGGAAAGTGATGCAGGAAAAAGATGCCCTTTACCTCAAGGAAGATTTTAGTGAAGCAGATGGTATTAAAGCTGGCGACCTTGAACATGAGTTTGGCGAAATGGGCGGATACACTGCGGAAAGCGACGCGGCTACTTTGTTAAGCGATCTTGGTGTAAAGGATGAGCTGCACCAGTTGTTGATGAAAGATATTGCGGCAAATATCAAAGTAAGGGTTTTATTGGCCCAGGCCATTTTTGGTAACCCCGATATTTTACTGCTGGATGAGCCTACCAATAACCTTGATGTGGAAACCATCAGCTGGTTAGAAAACTTTCTGGCCGATTATCAGAATATAGTTTTGGTGGTAAGTCACGATCGTCACTTTTTAGATGCAGTATGTACACATGTAGCAGATGTTGACCGTTGCAAAATAAAAGTGTACACCGGTAACTACACTTTCTGGTACGAAAGTTCGCAACTGGCCGCCCGGCAAATGTCTGATAAGAACAAGAAGATGGAAGACAAGCGGAAAGACTTGTTGGAATTTATTGCCCGCTTTAGTGCGAATGCTTCAAAAAGCAAGCAGGCCACTTCCAGAAAGAAAGCTTTAGAGAAATTAGTAATTGAGGAAATTCAACCCAGCAACCGAAAATATCCGGGCATCATTTTTAAACAGGAAAGAGAAGTTGGCAACGAGATATTGAAAGTAGACAACCTGGCCTATTCAATCGACGGCAAGAAAATTTTCGACCGAATAAAGTTTGATATACAGAAAGGAGAGAAGATCGCTTTTATAAGTCGTGACCCAATGGCGATGACCAGTTTTTTTGAAGTGATTTCCGGCAGGGAAAAAGCCGACAGCGGTACATACGAATGGGGCACTACAGTAACTACAGCTTATTTACCCAACGATAATACAGAATATTTTGAAGGCAGCAAGCTAAACCTGATGGACTGGTTGCGGCAGTATGTACCTGAAGGCACAAAAGATGTGGACGAAGATTTTTTGCGTGGATTTTTAGGAAAGATGTTATTCAGCGGCGATGAGATTATGAAGAAAACAAATGTATTAAGCGGTGGTGAAAAAGTACGTTGCATGATCAGCAAGATGATGTTGCAGAATCCCAATGTTTTAATTCTGGATGAACCTACAAACCACCTAGACCTGGAAAGTATTATTTCTTTTAACGACAACATGGTTGCTTATACAGGTATCATTTTAATGACCACACATGATCACCAGTTTATGCAAACGGTTTGTAACCGTATCATCGAACTTACCCCAAAGGGAATGATAGATAAACTGATGACCTATGACGATTACCTGGAAGATGATTTGGTAAAAGCGGCGAGGGAAGAACTTTATAGTTAATTCAAAAGGCAAAATTCAAAATTTAAAAATGATGAATGCAGGGATTAGATCACCACTCATTTTTTTGATTTTTGATTTTTTAATTTTTACTTTATAACTCTTGGCAAAAGACAAAATCATAGCATTCATTGATTTCTTTTACCCGCCGTTCCGCAGAATAATGCCGGAGCAAACTTTCCGTTATGCAGTTTGCGGAGGATCGAACACCGTGCTGGGCCTGGCCATTTACTTTGTAAGCTATAACTATTTTTTTCACGGAAACGATGTTGACCTGGGGTTCGTTGCTTTCAAACCACACATCGCTTCTTTGCTGGTTTCGTTCTGCATCAATTTTGTGGTAGGTTTTTTACTGTTGAAGTTTGTGGTTTTTGTTGATTCAAATCTAAAAAGCCGTATTCAACTATTCCGGTATTTTCTTTCCTTTTCGGTAAACCTTGTTATCAACTACCTGTTGCTTAAACTTTTTGTAGAAATATTTTATATGCATGCATTCCTCAGCCAGCTTATTACTACCTGCATTGTGATAGTGATCTCCTACCTGAGCCAGAAGCATTTTTCATTCAGGACGAGTAGTAAAACCGCATGATCAAGGCTTCGGTGCCTTATAATCTTCCCGTATAGGCGTAAACACATCAATCACTTTACAGGCGGTTACTGCAACTGCGCCATGCTTTGCATGCGAAGGAATATAAGCGCCCATGCCCGGCAGTAAAGTTTGGGTTTCGCCATGCAAAGTAAATTCCATGGTGCCTTCAAGTATATAGGTCCATTGTTCATGTGGATGATCGTGTACAGGTACAACCACGCCTTCTTCAAGCGTTACGCAGCCGTAAGTTATAGGGCCGGCATGCTCCATGGCGCTTTGTACGCCGGGGAAAATAGTTACGGTCTCTTTGGTATTATAGTCTATAAATGGCATAAGCAGGTTTTATTATCGGTCAAATATAGCAAATCGCAGGCCTGCCAGCCTGTAAAACTGACATTTTTGCACCTATGCGTCCAATGGCATAATCATTGACATTTATGAATGAACAAAAACAAAATATTAATCATGGGAAAGATAATAGGAATTGACTTAGGAACCACCAACAGTTGCGTTTCGGTAATGGAAGGTAACGAGCCGGTGGTGATCGCCAACGAAGAGGGTCGCCGTACAACCCCGTCGGTAGTGGCTTTTCTTAAAAATGGTGAGCGTAAAGTAGGTGATCCTGCCAAGCGTCAGGCCATTACAAACTCACACAATACCATCAGCAGCGTAAAGCGTTTTATGGGTCGCAGGTTCGACGAAGTGACCGAAGAGATCAGTCACTGGAGCTATAAAGTAGCAAAAGGTGACAATAATACGGTTCGTATTGACATAGATGGCAGATTATACACGCCACAGGAGATTAGTGCGATGGTATTGCAGAAAATGAAGAAAACTGCCGAAGATTACCTGGGTGCCGAAGTAACCGATGCGGTGATTACCGTACCGGCATATTTTAACGATGCACAGCGTCAGGCAACAAAAGAAGCCGGTGAAATTGCCGGACTGAATGTTCGCCGTATCGTAAACGAACCAACGGCCGCAGCATTGGCTTATGGATTGGATAAAGGCGGAAAAGATCATAAGATCGCAGTGTTTGATTTGGGCGGAGGAACATTTGATATCTCTGTACTGGAACTGGGCGATGGTGTGTTTGAAGTAAAATCAACAAACGGAGATACCCACCTTGGTGGTGATGATTTTGATAAAGTGATCATGGACTGGCTGGCCGATGAATTTAAGGCCGACGAAGCGATTGACCTGCGTAAAGACCCAATGGCCTTACAGCGTTTGAAAGAAGCATCAGAAAAAGCAAAAGTTGAATTATCATCTTCTACCGAAACAGAAATTAACCTGCCGTATGTAACAGCAGTTGATGGTGTGCCAAAGCATCTGGTTAAAAAATTAACCCGTGCAAAATTTGAAGCATTGGCTGATAAATTATTTGAGCGTTGCCTGAAGCCATGTGAGATCGCATTGAAAGATGCAGGCATGAACACATCAGAAATTGACGAAGTGATCATGGTAGGAGGTAGCAGCCGTATTCCTAAAGTGTTGGAAATAGTAGAAAAATTCTTTGGCAAAAAACCAAACCGTGGTGTTAACCCCGATGAAGTGGTTGCTGTAGGAGCTGCCATACAGGGTGCTGTTTTAAGTGGCGATATTAAAGATGTATTGTTGCTCGACGTTACGCCGTTAACATTGGGTATTGAAACAGCGGGTGGTGTAATGACGCCGCTGATTGAAGCCAACACAACCATTCCTTCAAAGAAGTCGCAGATATTTTCTACTTATTCCGATAACCAACCCGGCGTGCAGATCAATGTATTGCAGGGTGAAAGATCAATGGCAAAGGATAATAAGAACCTGGGTATTTTTAACCTGGATGGTATTCCGCCTGCACAGCGTGGTGTACCGCAGATTGAAGTGACTTTTGATATTGATGCCAACGGAATTTTGCACGTAACAGCAAAAGACAAAGGAACCGGTAAAGAGCAGAAGATACGCATTGAAAGCGGCAGCGGATTAAGCAAGGAGGAAATTGAAAAGATGAAGAATGATGCCAAAGCCAATGAAGAAGCGGACAAACTGGAAAAAGAAAAAGTGGAAAAAATAAATGCTGCCGACAGCTTAATATTCCAGACAGAAAAACAACTGAAGGAATACGGCGAAAAGATACCTGGCGAAAAGAAAGCTGTTATTGAAGCATCGGTAACCAAATTAAAAGATGCACACAAAGCACAGGACATAGCAGCTATTGATGCCGCCACGACAGAATTAAATGCAGCATGGACAGCGGCGAGTGAAGACATGTACAAGGCAACACAGGAAGGTGCAGCCGATGGTGCACAAACCGGACCTGATGCAGGCGGAAATGGCGAACCGCAGGGTGAGGCAAGTGAGAGTAAAGTGGAGGATGTGCCGTTTGAGGAAGTGAAGTAATACTCTTGTCATTTCGACAAAAGAGAAATCTATAAATAAAAGAGTCCTGTCATTTTTTGACAGGACTCTTTCTTTGCAGCCCTTGGTCTTCGCCCCAATCTTCGCCGTTGTCTGGTGTTATCACCAACATCGAATAAATTAAAAAGTTGCATCTGTCCCTGAATCTGATTAAATTGTAGAATAGTTTATCTCACCATCGGTTAATCATTTTAAAACAAATTAAAACATATGCCAACCTACTTGATCGAAATTCCCCATTCAGGAAATGTTACAGAGTGCCACCAGATAATTCAATTATTTGTAGAGTCGGGTTCACATTTACTCTCAAATGCCCACTGGGGTTGTAAGGATGGTGTACATAAATCATGGTTCATAAATGAATTCGACAATAAGGAGCATGCACTTTTGGTAGTACCTCCACTTTTGCGTCACAGTGCCATTATTGTAGAATTGACCAAATTCAGTAAAGCCGATATGGCTGGTATGGCTAACCATTAATAAAATTTTCTTTTTATTTGATAGTAACTATTTTCTGGACTTATGACCCCGGACAAATATTTTTTTGTGCTTTTTGTAATAAAATTTAACAACAAAGACCACAATAGTTTATCATGGAGTAATCTCAACTTGCCACCGACGGTCTTCGCAATTGTCTTGTCTTTCGGAAATAATCGAGATAGGAAAAATTAATATGTTTCTACTACAGATTATTTTCACAGATAGCACTTATTTTTTATCTGCGAAAATCTTTGCTATCTGTGTTCATCTGTAGTAAACGTAGATACCGCTAATAAACAATCGTTTGTAAAACCGGTTCGTAGTATCCGCAAGTGCATCTACTAAAAAAGATAGGGCGGTTTCACGCTATAAAAACAGCTGTTTAATTTTTATTTTTAGGTAGTTAATTTTTAATCCAAAATTACCACCTATGAAAAACTTATTTTACCTTATTCTGCTGGTGTTTCTGATTGCCTGGTTTTTCTCTTCCTGTTCGCCTGATGTATCTATGTACCAGGCTGCCAACAGGAGTTATAAAGGAACCCGCTCGGTAAGGTAATTCCTCTATTTACTGCAGGATCAACTTTATTTCAAAATGTTGATGTTTGCTTCCCGGCAAACGGGATAGTTTTTTTTCTTTTTCCGCGGCTGATAGATAACATGAACCGGTGGAGGGTAGAGTTGAAGGGTAATACCGGGATTACCAGGATGTGATCATGGCCAACCAATAAAAAAAGCCATCCGCTGTTAAGCGAACGGCCCGTATATCTTCCTGAGCGCAATTACATCAGATCAAGCGCCTTGGCAAAAAATGTAGTGTTGAAAGGCAATACCATTGAGCAATAAGCTCCAATCGGCGACCATAATACTGCAAAAAAAGCAACAACAGATATTAAAAATAATACCCAATAAAGTCCGGTTTTCTTTTTGGTTGTTTCCATTTTTATTTTTTTTGCAAATATAAGGCAGAACAGTTTATCTGGTGCTTTTTATTGAAAAGGATTGTAAAATTTTATTCAAAGGGATTATATTGCCTCTTTTAAAATTAGCCCGGCATGATTTTACATTTCTACTTAAGGTACTCAACAAATTACGGGCAACGCATTTATGTCTCAGGTAACCATCCCTTATTGGGCGATAACGACAGTGCAGAAGCTTTTCCGCTCGAATACCTCAATGATCAGCTCTGGCATGGGTTTATTGAAATCGATTTGGCAGAGATCAATCAGCCCATACAATACAAATATATACTGCAGCAAGATAAAGCCGAAGAAATAATTGAATTTGGAAACGACAGGATCGTTGATGTGGAGAATATAAAGGCGGGAAAAGTAGTTTTACTGGACACCTGGAACTACAGCGGCGAATTTGAGAATGCATTTTATACCAAGGCTTTCAGGGAAGTTTTATTGAAAGAAGAGAAGGCGACCAGGGGCGGTAAAAAAGAAACGAAAGCATTTACTCATTTACTAAAAGTAAAGGCACCACTGTTGGGTAAAGATGAAACGGTTTGTGTTGGGGGTTCCGCAAAAATTTTTAAAAACTGGGATAAATCCAAAACAAGGCAGCTTGTAAAAACCGGCGACTGGTTCACTATTAAACTTGATCTGTCGAAAGAGATTTTTCCGCTCACCTACAAATTCGGGATTTATAATAACCGGCTCAAAAAATTCATAAGATTTGAAGAAGGAAACAACCGGATATTGTTGAACGAGCCGGCTGCAAAAACTCAAATAATTGTTCATGATGGATTTGTAAACCTGCAAAATATTGACTGGAAGGGCGCTGGCGTTGCTATTCCCGTATTTAGTTTGCGTCGCAGAGATAATTTTGGAGTAGGCGAGTTTACCGATCTTAAGTTATTAGCAGATTGGGCTGCAGCAACCGGAATGAAGCTGATTCAGATATTACCGGTAAATGATACCATCAATACCCATTTAGATAAAGACTCCTATCCGTACTCAGCAATTTCTGCTTTTGCGTTGCATCCAATGTATCTTAATGTTGCACAGTTGGCCGGGGATGAATACGCCTTTCTGTTAAAACCGTTTGCAAAAAAGATTAAGCAGATATCACAAAGTAAAATGCTTGACTACGAATCTGTGATGCAGATTAAAACTGCCGTCGTTAAGGAATTGTATTCTGTAGAAAAGGAAGATTTCTCAAATGATTTTAAATTCTTCGAATTTTTTGATGTGAACCGCCATTGGCTGGTGCCTTATGCCGCTTTTTCTTATTTGAGAGATACAAATAATACTGCTGATTTTGCATACTGGAAAACAAATGCTGTTTACAAGGAAGAGGAAATACAGGAATTGGTAAGTCCGTATCAAAAACATTACGATGAAATAGCCGTGCATTATTATACCCAGTATCACCTCCACCTGCAACTAAAATCGGCAACTGCATATGCTCATAAAAAAGGAATTGTAATAAAAGGCGATGTTCCTATTGGGATTTGCAGGAATAGTGTTGATGCATGGATGCAGCCGGAATTGTTCAATATGGAAGAACAGGCCGGTGCGCCACCCGATGCTTTTACAGGTAAAGGACAAAACTGGGGTTTCCCCACTTATAACTGGGAAAAAATGCAGGGGGATAATTTTAAATGGTGGCGGCAAAGATTTGAGCAGATGTCGGAATATTTTGATGCTTTCAGGATAGATCATATTCTGGGTTTTTTCCGGATATGGAGTATTCCGGCTGTGCAGATAGAAGGATTGATGGGGCGCTTTGTTCCTGCAAAGCCGGTTACCATAAATGAATTTTTTCAACGAAATATCAGTTTCAGCCGGCACAGGTATGTACTTCCATTTATCACTGATAAAATACTGAAACAGATTTTTGGAAAAAAAACAGCATCGGTTAAAAAGACTTTTTTAAGCGGAGAAGAATTTAAAGAAGCCTTTAACACGCAGCAAAAACTGGATGCATTTTTCGGGTTGCAGAAAGAACCTGATGAAAATATAAAGCAGGGATTGTATGATCTGCTGGCCAATGTTATTTTATTTGAAGAGGAAGAAAGCCAGGGGCAAAAATTTCATTTCAGGATTGGCATGGCGGAAACTTCGTCGTTTAAAAACCTGGATGAACATTCACAAAAAGAGTTAAAGGAACTCTACATCGATTATTTTTATCACCGCCAGGATGAGCTGTGGAAAAATGAAGCATTACAGAAATTACCCGAGTTAAAGCGGAGTACCGATATGCTGGTTTGCGGCGAAGATCTGGGTATGGTGCCGCACTGTGTTCCTGAGATCATGAAACAACTTGGCATACTTAGCCTCGAGATTCAGCGTATGCCTAAAAAAACAGAAGCGGAATTTTTTCATCCAAACGATGCGCCTTACCTAAGTGTTGTAACGCCGTCAACGCATGATATGAGTACGATACGGGGCTGGTGGGAAGAAGATGCAGAAAAAACAAAACGTTACTACAATCACCTGATGGGACAGTCTGGTAAACCGCCCGTATATTGCGAGCCGGATATCAACAAGGAAATTATTTTACAACATTTGTATTCGCCTGCTATGTGGGCTGTTTTTCAATTGCAGGATTTGCTGGGCGTCAGTAAAAATCTCCGCAGGAAAAATCCGGCTGAAGAACGGATCAATGATCCATCTGTTAAGGAACATATCTGGAATTACAGGATACACCTAAATTTGGAGGACCTGATAAAAGAGACCGAATTTAGTGACGAGCTGCACAACATTGTAAAAGCCAGTGGCAGATAAAATAATTATGAAACTGAGTTACAAAACATACAACCTTCCTTTTAATCATCCTTTTACCATTTCCAAAGGAACAAAAACCCATCAGCCAACATTAATTGTGGAGCTCGATTTTATGGGCATAAAAGGATATGGTGAAGCGCCGGCAATCAGCTACTATAATATTCCCATAGAAAAAATGGTGGAAGATATTGAACGCAGGAAAATGTTCATTGAAAAATTTGCGTTCTCTGATCCTGAAAGATATTGGCATTACCTGCACCATTTATTGCCAGCCAATCCGTTTTTGGTTTGTGCTTTAGATATGGCCGGCTGGGATATTTATGGTAAACTGAAAAGAAAACAATTGCACCAGTTGTGGGAGCTGGATACAGCAACCGCACCATTGACAGATTATACCATTGCCATCGATTCAATAGAGCATATGGTTGCAAAAATGAAAGAAAAACCCTGGCCAATCTATAAAATTAAAGTTGGGGTAGAAGGAGATATTGAAATGGTTGCAGAATTGCGTAAACATACCGATGCTATATTCAGAGTTGATGCAAATGCCGGCTGGACTTTGGACGAGTCCTTGCAGAAAATTCCTTTGTTAAAAGAACTTGGAGTTGAATTTGTTGAACAGCCGCTGGCAAAAGACGATTGGCAGGGGATGAAAGTTTTGTTTGACAAATCTTCACTTCCATTGATAGCCGATGAAAGTTGTGTAGCTGAAGCTGATGTAGAAAAATGTCATCAGCATTTTCACGGTATTAATATTAAGCTCACAAAATGCAGCGGCATTACACCTGCCAGGCGCATGATTAAAAGAGCAAAGGAACTGGGCATGAAGGTAATGGTGGGTTGTATGAATGAGAGTTCGGTGGGTACGGCAGCTATAGCACAGCTGGCGCCGATGTTGGATTACGTGGATATGGATGGTCCATTGTTGCTGGCCGAAGATATTGGGGAAGGAGTGGAGTTTGATTTTGGAAAAATAAAGTACAATGATTTACCCGGTACAGGAATAAAGATTGATTGTATTACTGATTAATACCTGAGTGCTGATGCTGGAAAATAAACTTATCGTTTCTGAACTAATATCAATCCGAAACCGGTACGGTAATCTGTATGCATCGCAGAAATTGAAATTGTTGCAGGGCTTGAATTTTGAAACCTTGAAAAATGTTGCAGACATCAATTCCTTAAACAGTACATTCCTTTTTTTACAGGCTTATCCCGATAACAGAAATATTTATAAACTGGCAGCTCAGTTATTGAAAAAACTGGAGTTGCTGATTCAGGCAAAAGAAAAGATCAAAACAACGCTGTATAATTCGGGCATTACCCAAACCAGTCTTTGTGCTTCTTTTAGTTTTGAAATGGTGAAATGGATGCGTAATAATTTTCCGAACGATATCAGGCTTATTGATATGGAAGCAGATGATGGACAGATCAGTGCTATACTCTCAGCGGTAATGCCAAAAATTGAATCGGAAATATTACAGGATGGTAATGCAGATTGGAAATCATGGCTGCTGCAGTCTTCAGCCGATGAGGAAGAATTGCTTGACAGGTTTATTGCCGTATTCGATCAAACAAATATTCGTCCCGAAGTGAAAGATGAATTGTGGGCTGCAATTGGTCCTAATATAGAAATATTCTTTTCAAAACATAGTTGCCTGCCTGCTTCAATTGTAAATATTTTTTCTCACCGTTCATTAATAAGTAAAAAGGAAATAGCGCTGCAGCCAGTAGTAAGACCAAAGCGCATTCTACTTAATAAGGCAGAAGCAGAGCAGGTTGTTGCTGCGTCACGAATTATTCTGATGCGCCAGTTACGTGAAATTGACCCGGTCAGCTTCACGTCGGCTGAGTTGGTTTCTTACTATCAATTAGATAGAGGCTTGAGTATTGCTTTGATGGGAATGGTAGCTGAACGTCGTCATCCAATAGATAGTTATTTTGGCTATGTTGTTTTTAAGAATGGATTACCAGTTGCTTATGCCGGCACCTGGATTTTATTCGACAGTGCTAGAATCGGTTTGAATATTTTTCCTGAATATCGTGGTGGCGAATCGGCGTGGATCTTTCAGCAGGTGTTGAATCTGCACAAACAAGTGTATAAACTTAACCGCTTTACTGTGGATCCTTATCAATTGGGAAAAGATAATGCTGATGGTATTCGGTCTGGTGCATTCTGGATCTATTATAAGGCAGGTTTCAGGCCATTGGAAATATTGCAGAGGCAAATTGCAGAATCGGAGATGAGCAGGATAAGGGCCAATCCGGCGCATCGTTCACCTGTTGGCATTTTGAAAAAACTGGCTGAGAGCAGGATGGAGCTTGTGTTAAACAAAAAATCTGTTCGCTTTGATGCAACCGACTGCAGCAGGGCTTATGCAGAGATTGTTAAACAACAGTTTGGTGGCAACCACAAAGAAGCTGAATTATATTCCATGAAAAAAATGTTGGCGCAGATACCGATAAAAAACAGTTGCGATTTACAAATGGATTATGTGCTGCGTAACTGGGCTGTATTATTGTTCAATAAGAAAACAGGATTGCCATTGACAGCAGCTGTGAAAAAGAATTTGAAAAAACTGTTTGCATTGAAAGCTGGCGGAACAGAAGACGCATACATAACTGCGTTGCAAGAATTTGGGAAGTTAAAAGTATATTTAGAATCGCTGACAGAAAAACAAAAGCAGAATTAATGCTGCAGGTGTTTTAATTCTTCCATCCTTTATCTAAGGCAGCGGCTTCATTCAATAATTTGGTTATCGCTTCCAGGTCAATCTCTTCAACCGAATTAAAGATCTTGTAAAATATTTGTTTGTTAGTACCATGCATAAGGTAATTGTCAACATCTTTTAGTTTGTTACCGTACCAAAATCCCAGCAACACACCTTTTTTTATACCACCTCTCGGTATTGCCGATGGCCAGATGATACAGATCCCCTTGTTGCCATAAAAATAAGGAACGTTGTAAGATATTTTCTCACGGCAATAGGCAGGCAATTCATCTTTTACCAATTGTCTCAATAAGTCTGTTATTAATCTTTCTTCCTCGGGGAGTTTTTCGTACAGTTCAAGTACAGATCTGATCTTTGGAAATTGAATTCTTGTCATGTTTATATTTAGTAGATCAGGTAAGCCGTTTAAGATAGCTGTTCATCAGCACCAGATATTTTTCTACATCGGCAAGGTTTTTAATGAGCGGGTTACCACTAGCCTGCATGGCACGCAGCGCATTTACTTTAGCCCTAACATTGGCCCGGTAACATTTATAGTAGGTAAAAAGCAGTTGCTCTGGTTTACCAAATCCAGCTTTTGTTTTACTGAAATAATAATTTGTAAATGCTTTGCTCAAATCATAAAAACCTTCAGCTTCCAGGTCCATACAAAAGAACGCCAGTTCGTCCAGGATATCTGTATGCCTGAATGCATCGTTAAATTCAAGACAATCAAAAACTATTGGGTTGTGATATAAAAAAATATTACGAGAGTGCAGGTCGCCGTGGCAATCCCTGATGAAACCCTTCGCAGCCCTGCGTTTAAAATGATCTTGTTGAGTTTTTAAGAAGCTGTCTGAGCAGCGTATTGCCGCCTTTATAATTTTGTCGAATCCTGGTCCCAATGTTTTTTTTACAATATCCGATACGGAGCTGAGGTCATTAAATCGCTCAGCAAATTCTTCCGGCTTAAATTGATTGTTGATTACCGATGTTCGTTCATGAAAATTTCTGATCAATACCGCCAGTCGTTCAATATGTTTTTTGGTTACCTGTTTTTTCTTAAGCATCAGGTGCATTTGCTTTGAACCCTGCAGCTTTTTCATTTGTAAAGTGTAATCTACAATGGCTCCTGTTTTGCCAGCGATCATTAGTTCATCACCTGTTTTTGTAACCGGAAGTACTTTAAGATAAATGCCTTTCGAAAGGCGGTTGTTCAGTTCCAGTTCACGTTCACAAAAATATTTTCGTTTTTTCAATGTTGAAAAATCGAGAAAAGAATATTTAATAGCTTTTTTAAATTTATAAGCAAACTTATTGCCCAGCAACACAAAGGAAATATGTGTTTCAATTAATTTCCAATCCTTTACATTTTTTTTGAAATGAGTTGATCTTAATAAACTGTCTATTTGTTTATTGGTCATCTTTTGCTTTTAATGTAGTTCATTGCTTCCTGCAACATCGCATCTATATTATGATTGGTAGAGTGAAGTATCAGGTGATCCTGTTCAAGTGGTTCGGCAATAGCTTTCAGTTTCAGGTACACGTTAAAATCTGCTTCGCTGAATTCTCTGGGTTTCGATACCCTTTCTTTTATAACTTCTTCTTCGGCGGTTACTTCAACGTACAAAAAAGATTCCTGTAAACTGGCGGCCCGTTCTTCAAACATGGTTCTTATAGACCGTTTGTAAAAAGTGGCATCAAGTACGATATCCTTTTGTTGACTGATAGCTATTTCCATGGCCCACAACATCAAATTATACACTTGGAGCTTTTCTGTTTCGCTGTAATTTCTGTCAGCGATCAACTGCAACCTTAATTGATCGCTGTTATAATATAATGCGCCCAACAATTGCGCCAGTCTTGAGGCTAAATAACTCTTACCCGAACCGGGTAATCCAAAAACTACAAGTACCATTACCTTTTTCTTTATGCAATTCATTCCAATTATTCGCCAATCAGTTTTTTCTTTTGTTTGTCGTAGTCATCTGCTGTTATCGCCCCTTTCTGCATCAGGTCAAAAAGCTTGTGCAGCTCATCGGCAACCATTTGGGGAGTAGCCTGCACCGCAGGATTTGCCCTGGCAATGGCTTCAGCCAGTTGTGCAGAATGGCTGCTTACCTGGCTATTTTTATTTTCTTCACGGGCCTGAGTTATGGTATCTTTTAACAATTTTGGTTTGTGAATAAATTCATATCGGGTTTCTCCAAGCTCTGCCGCCGTTTGTATGTCCACACTTCCAAATCCAATTATTCTTCCCCATAAAGATTGGTTATACTCTACATTGTTTATTTTATCAAGCGGACTCTCTTTACTATGCCTGCTGAAGAATCCACTCTCATCAACTACCCTCATATTGGTAACACACCAGATATTGTTGCGCCAGTTTACATATTCTATCAACGGGAAAATTGCAGCAAGTAACATTATAATGAATGCTGTTATAAATTCCAGCCACCAAAATAAAAGGATGGCAAGCAATAACCAGGCAACAACGGGCAGTACCAGCCTTAGCCAGTGTTGCCTGATGATGATCAGGATCTTTTCGTCTTTTTTTAGTTCGGTTCTCATCTTTAATTTGTGTAGATATGTAAATTACTAAATGTTGAACAAGCGGCATTGTTAAATGCAGAATCAATTTTCTTTTTTAGCCGTGGAATAGATCAGCAGCTTCTCATTTTCAATTTTTATAGTTCGTTCATACTGCAGTCCGAGTTTACTCAATAAAGCTATTGAATTTTTATTTTCTGAGATGGTTGTTGCCAGTAAAACAGGATAGTGTTTTAAAGCCAGATCTAATACAGCTTTTACCGCTTCATATGCATATCCTTTTTTTGCGTACTGCGGAAGAAATGCAAAACCAATATCGTGGTCATCCAGATAATCTCTTTTCATTAAAGTGATAACACCTATTGCTGTTGAATCGGTTTTTAAACGAACAGTCCGGTAAATAATCTTTTGGTTGTCAATGATTCGCAGGATATAATTTTCTGCCTGTTTGGCAGTGCCGACATTTCTATCGCCTATAAATTGAATCCAACCGGAGGAGTTTACCAGTTCAAAAATAAAAGCTGCATCATGCAACGCCAGTCCGGAAAGGCTTAGCCGCTCAGTTTCAATATAGGTTTTCATTTTATCAATTTAACCAGGTCCCTGAGATTATTGAATTATTTACTTATTTTTCATGTAAGTTAAGATTCAAAATCTTCAATATGAAAATAATTCCTCTTTTGTTTTTTGTGTTCTTTGTCAGCTGTAATCAGCCTGTAAAGAAAACTACATTGCCCGAAATGCTTGCCACAGGTAAATGGTTTGATCTGAGTCATGACTTTTCGGTGAACACGGTTTACTGGCCAAATAATCCAACAGGATTCAGGCTGGATACACAGTTCAATGGTATGTCGCCGGGTGGATTTTATTATTCATCAAATGCCTTTTACGCACCCGAGCACGGAGGTACACATTTGGATGCGCCGGTACATTTTGCGAAAGGAAAATGGAGTGCCGACCAGATTCCACTGCAAAATTTGCTGGGCGCTGCATTGGTAATTGATGTAACTGATCAATGTAGTAAGAATGCCGATTATCAGGTAACCATAGCAGATGTGGAAGCATGGGAAAAGCAATATGGAAAAATTCAGGATGATGCCATTCTGTTGTTCCGAACTGGCTGGGGCAAATTTTATTTGGATGTGGCAAAATATTTAGGCACTGCCGAAAAAGGGCAGGAGGCAACAACCAAGCTTCATTTTCCTGCTATTGCCCCCGAACTTGCTGACTGGTTGATAAAAAATAGAAAGATAAAAGCAGTTGGCCTGGATACACCGAGTATTGACTTTGGACAATCAACAGATTTCAAATCGCACCAACTATTTTATGCGGAAAATATTCCCGGTTTTGAAAATGTGGCTAACATGGATGAACTTCCGGCAACCGGCGCATTCATATTTGCTCTGCCAATGAAGATAAAGGATGGAAGCGGCGGCCCGATAAGAATAATTGCCTGGGTGGAAAACGGATAAAAAATCTTGCAGAACTTAAGTCAGATTAGTACATTACCCTCAGTCTTTATCCTTGTGTTTGTGTTTATGATGATGTTTGTGTTTGTGCCCGTGCCCATGCTGCTCTTCATGATCATCAACCGCTGTGTTGAGAATAAGTAATTCAGATCCGCCCAGGAGGCGGTTTTCGAGGTCTTCAAATATACCTGCGTCGGTCAGGTCCATCGGGTGAGAATGCTTCCAGTCATAATGAGCGATCTCCACTAGCCGTTCAACAATCTCAACATCATGAACCGCTATGGCAAGTTCACGTCGGCCATCAAAACTGCCCGGCGACAGATTTATAGAACCTACGATAGCACGGCATCCATCGGCAAGTAACATTTTACCATGCAGTTTTAAATGTTTTAGTTTATGGATCTTAATGCCAACATCATCCATTATTCTTAATCCACCAACGCCTTCAATTAATTTTTGTTTTTTCAATGTGTGAGCTGGCCTGGCCATAACATGAACTTTTACGCCACGTTTTGCTGCCCTTACCAATCTTTCGATGATCACCATATCCTGAAAGCGTTCATTTTGTACAAACAAAGTATGTTTGGCATCATCGATAAAACGTGCAATGCGTTCACGTCCATTATAACTGCACCAAATCAAATGCGCATCGTCTCCAGGGTCAAAATCTTTGCGTTCCCAATCGGCATCAAAGCACATGATTATTTCTTTCACTTCTTTTTGATGGGTAGTGATAATTGCATAGTCCCTCGTTTCGGTGAGGTTTTTTGTTTCCCAGTTCAGTGATTTTACAAAAGCCATCTTATCATCAATCACCATCGACTTTTCGTGGGTTAACACAAATTCAGGATTGCTGTCCTTAACTTCTATTCCGGCAGCCAATAAGGCATTTTTTGTTTCAATATTTTCTTCATCGCCATTTCGTCGTGCAGGATTAAGCATAACTTTCACACGGATGCCCCGCTTTTTTGCGTTGATAACCGCAGCTACCAATTCTGCATCAGAAAATAAAAACATTTTAATGCGCAGCGAAAGCTTTGCATCATTTATTGCATTTACGATAACTCCCGAAGTGTCATCCGGTAAGACTATAATTGAACGATGAGCCATTTGTTTATTTGAGTGTGCTTAATTTACAATGTTTACGGGAATAATCAATGATTACTGTTAGATGATGTGTAGTTACTATTGTCCTGTATCTGAATAGCATACAACTCGGCATATAATCCTGCGGCGGCTATCAGTTCTTCATGTGTGCCGTTTTCCTCCAGCTCACCATCTTTTATTACCAGTATCTTGTCCATATGTTGTATGGTATTCAACCGGTGAGTAATGGTAATGACAGTACGACCCTTCATTAATTTTTCAAGTGCATCCATCACCGTTTTTTCTGACTCAGGATCGAGTGCAGCCGTGGGTTCGTCCAATATTAAAATTGGAGCGTTGCGGATAATTGCCCTTGCAATTCCAATGCGTTGCCGTTGCCCGCCAGATAGTGTAAGGCCACGTTCACCAACAAGGGTATCATAGCCATGAGGCATAGCCGTTATAAATTCATCTGCATTTGCCTGTTTTGCAGCAGCTATAATTTCTTCATCGGTTGCATTGGGTTTGCCGTAGGCGATATTATCTTTTATAGAACCAAAAAATAAAACGGTTTCCTGTAAAACAAAACCAATCTGTTTTCTCAAGCTCTCCAGTTTGTAATTGACAATATCAACCCCATCAATACTTATTTTCCCTATAGCAGGGTCGTAAAATCTGGGTACAAGGCTGGCGATAGTTGATTTACCACTGCCGGTTGGTCCGCAGATGCCGATACGCTGTCCGGATTCAATCTGGATATTTATGTTCTTTAATGTTTCTGATTCGGAGTTGTAGGAAAATGAAACATTTTCAAAAACAATATTACCCTTAACAGAGTTTGCTCTTATAGCATCAGGTTTTTGACGAACTATAGCATCTGCTTCCAGGATATTTTGAATACGTTCCAATGCTACCGCTGCGCTTGCCACAGAGTTGGTCATTTTTGCCAGGTCCTTTACCGGTTTAAAAAAATTATTGAGGTAGGATAAAAATACAGTCAGTGCACCAATCGTCATGAGGCCGGCCGATATCAGAGAGGCTCCACGCCATAGCACCAACGCAATGCAAATAGTTACCAGTATGTTGATGATGGGAGAAAGCAAGGATTTTAAACGTCGTGTTTTTAGTGCTGCATTAACGGTAATCAGGCTTGCAGTTTTAAGGCGCTCTTCTTCCATTTGCTGGCTGCCAAAAGCATTGATGACACGAATAGATTCCAATCCCTGCTGTAATACAGCTGCCATATTGGTTTGATCAACCCTTACTTCATGCACCGATTTTTTTACCGCTTTTTTGAAACGGGAAATAAAATACACCAGGAAAGGAGTAACGCCTAGTGCTATCAATGCAAAATCCCAGTTTAAATAAAACATCAGGCCCAAAATGCCGGCAATGGTCATGGCATCAATCAGGATTCGTAACAATGATGTTGAAACAAAATCCTGCACCGTTAAAATATCTGTTGTAAGCGTACTCATTATTTTACTCACCTGGTGTTTATCGTAGTAAGAAAGAGACAGCCTTTGCAAATGATGATAAACCCGCAGGCGAACATCATTGGCAACATACTGGGCCACGCTTTCGGTAAAATAACAATTTACATAACCTGCTATCGAACCCAATAGGGTTAGTACAACAAGCAAGATAGCAGCTGCGGCAGCCATGCCCATTCTGTTTCCATCGCCGGGCGATATGTTTAACCAACCAAGCCATTCGGGCAACTGGTGATTGTCAATCACATTGTCGATGATGATTTTCAATGGCCATGGAGCTGCAAGGCCCATCAATGTTTCCACCAGCATTGCCACGAATATCAGCAACAGCCATTTCCGGTAAGGTTTAACCTGGCTTAACACCATGCTGGTTAAGCCTTTTGATTTTTTATGTGAAACGGAACCTGCCTGCATGCTGTAAACAAAATTGATTGTTGGAAAATGACTGAGCTAAAAATAACTATTGCTTTCTTGCCTTGTTGATAAATTCAGACTTTACTTTTTTAGGATTTTTTATAGTGCTGTAAAAATCATCGATATAGTCAAGCATATTTTTTTTATTGCGTGATGATAAAAGACTGAAATTATTGACGAGAGAATAGATATTTTCTTTTTGATCATTAAATTTCTGCAATACAATGTTTAGTTCGTCCATGGTTCTTGTAAATCCTCGGTATAGCCGCTCTCTTACGCTTTGGATATTTAAATTAGGATCGGGATTTGAATAATTGGTATTTACCAGGCCTGAAAAATCAAAGTCGTAAGCAACAGCATAGGGCCTGATTACTTCCTCCGAACGGGTGACAATCAGTTTGATATTGTGTCCCGCTGATACCGACCAATCGGTATTACCGATCATGTATTGAAACATAGCCACCAGCGTCATTTGCATTCGATCTGTGGTTTCCTGCGGAATGCTGTTATTTTTCCATTCTTTGCAATTAACTCGCTTTGCGGCGTCATCCAGGTCTTCAATTAAAAAAGCGTTCGACTCCATGTTTTTACCGCCGCCAACATTATCCTTGTATTCTACGCTCAGTAACCTTACCCGCAAACTTTTTTCAGTAAGTAAATTATAGATTTTGTAAACGAGAAATTCTTTAAGTACATATTGGTCGAAGTCGCCGTAAGTGTTACATGCAGATACTAATTTCAATGATTTAAGAGCCGCGGTCGGTGATGTAGAATCTTTGTCGAATTTTAATTTAAGCGGAGGTACATAGCAGGTTTCTCTTCTGAAATGGCCTCTTGCTGAAAGATCAATATCAGCTTTTATAGTGCTGTTGCCCCGGGTTTGAATTTTGAACGTAGCAGGAAAGACTTCATTTTCCTTATGTTTGTTGCTGATCAGTTTACTCAGGTCGGTTTCAATTACCACATTCAACGCACTGGTGTCTTCAAAAAAAGCAACTTTGTCAATTTTTTCCTGCTGGCTGTAAACCAGCTGAGTTGGTATCAAAAAAAATAAAAATAATAGAGCAGTTAAATATTTCATGTTGGCAGTTTTTTAGTTTTAAACCTGTAGCAGGTTTTGCTTAACGAGCGAATCTATTTTACTACTTCTACAATTGCGTGTCCCACATTTCCATTCGGCATTTGTATTTTTAACAGGGCAGCAATGGTGGCGGCAATATCAGTCATATAAACTTCCTTGTTTGTTTTTCCCGGTTTCACATTCCAGCCATACCAAAGCAAAGGAATATGGGCATCATAAGGATTCCAAACACCATGAGTTGTGCCGCCGGTAAGGAATCCGTCAATTATCTGCGGACGTAAAATGATCTGTATATCACCACTTCGTTTTGGATAATAACCGTTTGTAATTACTTTTTTCAAACCGTCATTCAATGTAGTTGTTTCAATGTCTTCTAATACAAATGCGCGGTCAACCGTTTTTTCTTTTTCTAAAAACTCGATAACAGTTTTGTAAACTGATGCTTTATCAATTTTTTTTGCCTCCATTAAATTCCTGTCGAGATAAATCTGGTAATTCAGTATTTCAATTAACAGATCCGGCTCTTTGAATTTACCAGCGAGCAGTTTTTTTAGAGCATCATTGATTTTTACTTTGTCGAAATTGCCTCCCGGTATTTTATACTCATTTAAAAATGCAGGTTCATTTGCAGCACCATGATCAGAAGTTAAAAAAAGCAAGTAGTCATTCTCTCCTATTCTTTCATCCAGGTAATTAAAAAATGCTCCGAGTTCTATATCAAGTCGTAAAAAACAATCTTCAACTTCTACTGAATTAGGGCCAAAGGCATGGCCAATATAATCCGGCGAAGAAAGACTAAGCGTTAATATATCGGTAATTGAGTCCAGTCCCAATTGCTCTCCATTGATTGCTGCCTTAGCCATTTCAAAACTAAAACTGTTGCCATATGGTGTGGCAACTATAATTCCTTTATTGCTTCCGATATGCTGGCTGATGCGCCTTGGAAATCCTCTGGTATCGGGTGTGCTTTGCAAATAAGTATTTAGCGGATACAGCGTATTCCATTCTTTAGCATAGTACTGGTCTACCCAATTTATTTTATTGAAAGTTTTCAACCAGGCTGGTAAAGTTGTGCGATAAAAGGAAGATGTGATCCAATCTCCTGTTTTACTATCGTACCAATATGCCGCATCAGCACTATGGCCCGCTGGTAAAATGGCGCCTCTGTCCTTTAGTGCTATACCAATTGTTTTACTTCTGAAATTAGTGGCAAGTTTTAGTTCATCGCCTATAGTTGTTACCCGCAAATTTTTTGGACTCATTCGCCCATTATCCGAACTGCTGCCAACCGTTTGTGCACTGTCGTCCTGCGTGCAATACAAAAAATCATTCCGGTCATAGTCAAACCAGTCGTTACCCGTAATGCCATTGATTGCCGGAACCGATCCTGTAAAAATGCTGGCATGCCCGCAGGCTGTAACTGTTGGCGTGTAAGGAATAAGTGTATTGTCGCAGCTAAAACCCCGATTGAGCAATCGTTTAAATCCACCATCTTCTTTGTAGCGGTCATAATAGCGGTACAGAAAATCCCAGCGCATTTGATCTACAACTATTGCAACAACAAGTTTTGGTTTTGTTGTTTTTTGTGAAAAACCGGTTACAAAAAACAGGGAAATTACAAGCGTAAGTATATACCTGGTCATAAAAAAAGGCTTAATCATGTTTAAATGAAACACCGGGTTTTTAAACCGGGTATAATATACTAATTGTTTTTCGATTTTATAGCAGCTAGCCTGCACTTTGTGAAAGCATTTTATTTTTTCAACCTTTTCTGATAAAATCGTCAAAGGGAATTACACAACTGATCCCTGTTTGGCAATGATAAATTGAATCAAATCTTCAAGTGAAATAGTAGCCCGGTTGCATGCATCATTTATTTCTTCTCTGGATACATTGGCCGCAAATGATTTATCTTTTAGTCTTTTCTTAACGCCTTTGAGTTCCATTCCCTCGTAGCCGCCCGGGCGCATTAGCGAATAGGCATGTATTAATCCTGATAGCTCATCAAATGCAAAAAGCATTTTGTCAAGTTGTGTTTCCGGCTCAACTCCAAAATGATTGGGACCATGCGATGCGATGGCATGTATGATCTCCGGATCCACATTCCGCAATTCCAGTTCTTCAATAATTTTTTTGCAATGCTGATCAGGCCATTGGTCCCAGTCGGCGTCGTGCAGCAGTCCTGTAATTTCCCATTGCCATTGGCCGGCTTCATCGAGATTTTCTTTTTCGGTAGCCCAACATTTCATCAGGTGGGCAACCTGTTTCATATGCAATTGTAACCGGGGGTTAAGTACCCATTCGTTAAAGAGACTTTCGGCCTCGGCCCGGGATAATACCTTGCCTTTATTTGCGGAATCACCAAAAACGCTGCGGTTTAATAATAATGACATAGCGGCTTGTTTTATTACAAACCTAAAACTTTACACGTGATTTTAGTAAATCTCTTTTATGCAGTTGCCATAGATAACTTTGATCTATAGCCTGAATTCTCCTGGTAAGAGTCAGATTCTTTACTGGCTGAACTTTTTACAACTTCAAATTTCTTTTTCAAGGTCATAAAATATTTTTCAAAATAAGTGTAAGAAGTATAAGCCAGCAGGATGGTAATTGAAACTACCGAAAAATACACAACGGCGTATTTGTATGGCTGGTAAATAGAAAACTGGTTTATAAACTTTGCAAACAGGAAGATTACAAGCGGATGAATTACATAAATACCATAGGATATTTTTCCCAGGAAGTCGAATATTTTAATATCCAGATTGATCAGGCGGTGTGTAACATTGATTTGTCCAACGATTATGCAGAGTGTGACGACAGATATTATTTCGTGATCAATAAATGAAGCAAAATGAAATTTATTTATTGCTACCAACAGAATGGCAAACCAACAGATCGTTTGAGTAATTTTATTGTTGATGAGGCCGATAAAAGTTTTATTTTCCTTGTCGTAAAGAATGGCACCCAACGCACCAATCATCATACAATGAAAACGGGTAACCTGTATAATATTTTCTAATAAAGAACCCGGAGTAAGAAAATGAAGAAATATTTTTGAACCCAGAAGCAGAGCGATAAAAAGCAGAATTGCAGGTATCAGCCTTTTTATTTTTTGATTAAACCATGGCCAGAAAAGATAAAACTGTTCTTCTACACCAAGCGACCAATAGTGACCAATGAATGGGATGGTGCTGTGTAAAATAAATGGAACATTGGCAGCATAAAACAAATAAAGGAAAAGTGATTTGATGTCTAAATCTAAACCAAAAATGAGAATAACAAGAAGGGCGAAAGTCAGGTACAGGTAATATAGCGGCCATATCCTGAGTAATCTTCTCAGGTAGAATTTTTTGATACTGATCGGCTGGATCTTTTTTTCTGCTACCAACAGGTAGGTAATTAAAAATCCGCTGAGTACAAAGAATATGGTAACGCCAAATCCCGCCATGGCAAGTCCTTTAGGTTGTCCATTTTGAAATGTTCCAAAAAAGTTGGGCTCAAGTTTAAATTCACCCAGACCAAGTGTAATATGTGAAACTACAACAGCAATTGCGGCAATTGCACGAAGGCCATTTAAACCGGGGAAATAAATTGCTTTGCTGCTCATAAGTTGGAAAATCAGTTATATAATTTTGCCAGCTTTTGTTTTATTTACCCTTTTAAAATTATAAAGGGTAATATAATTGCCTGGAATTAGTATAACGGAAATTTTGTATTTATAGTGTGTAAACACAAATATTTTTCATCGGTAGCAAATTGTAAGTTAAAACAACAGGGTCACTGGTACTTAAATAGTACTCAGATAATAAGTGTGAAGAATTTTACCCATGGCCATACCATAATATCAATACAAATATCAAGTTTACAAACTCTCATCCGATCCGGTAAAAGAGATTCTCCTGGAATTAAAAATGTTTTCTAATTAACAGCGGTGTAGATCATGAAAAATCAAAAAGATACTGCCATTGGCGCACATATCCTAAGCATGGTAATAGGCAATTTAGAAGAGCTCCAAACCGAAAATCTTGCATGTAGCTTTCTTGGTATAAGCAAAAGAATTACTGTTGTTACTGAGAGCATGATACCAAACAGTTTGAAGAATTCAGGGAATTTTGAAAGATGTGCAGAATACAACATCGCAATGGCCCATATTCCCCGTAAACCCAGCTCGGTACAGTTGATAAGATTGGTGCTGCCTGCTTTTCCAATAATAGCTTTGGCTGATAAGGGTTTTACAAACATTATAATGCCCCCTGCGCTCAACCACAGGCCTGAAATTATGATCAGGATCTGCGCTACGTGAAAGCTAATTTTATCAAGATAAATCAAAAAGGTGACGTATTTGAAACTGACTCATGCAGAACCATCGCTACCAAATTGTATTTTTCAACCAGTTTGCAGCTGCCTGCAAATGCGGTGTGTAATCGCAGGGTTGATAATGATTAAGCCCCGGCGCCACAACAAAAGTAATATTGCTCCCGGCATTTATTGATGCCTGCACCCATGCCTGTGTTTGAGCTATCGGAAATAACTGATCGTTCTGTCCGTGAATTACATACAGGGGTATATTGATTTTCCGGCCCGAGTTATCGGGGTTTAAAGTATTGTAGGATGTTGCCATTGGAATGGCTGCGGAAAAAGAAGAGCTTTGCGTTTCAGCAAAAAACCAACTTCCGTTACCACCATTGCTGTAACCCGTAACCGCAACTTTGTTTTGCTCAATTGGCCAGTATTTTTTTGTGAGGTACATCAGGTACGAAACCTCCTGCTGAAAATAACTTTCGTACCATAATCCGTTGCCACCGTAAGGGCTGAGAATAAATGCACCAAGGCTCGCTAATCCAGGTTCAACATAGCAGGCAGTGGTTTTATACGCTTCGGGGTTCCCGGCAGAAGCTCCGTGTAAAGCCAATACCATTGGCCTTTTTTCATTGGCAGCACGTGTTGGCGCAATAATCCTGAATTTATAAATAACGCCGTTCAAAATTTCAAGTGATACATCATGTATACCGGGAGATAAGTCAAGAGCCGCAAAATCCCTTTCTACATCATCAAGGGTTCTTCCCGGTACAGGATCGGCATCGTTTTTTTTGCAACTTGTAACGGCCAGTACGCAAATCAGCAATAGCGGCAAAATTGTTTTGATAGATTTTAACATGGCTTTGTTTTTTGTTTGTTTAAAATGGCTAAAGTATATTTCAATTGCATCCTGAATTCCAGCTGCATCTGATTAATTTTCATTAGGTAACTATAGGCCATTAAATTTTCGTGTTGCCATTTAGGCAATTGTCATTTTATTGACCTGAATTGTATAAACCGGGCTGAGTTGAATAAGATATTGCCCACACTACAGGAAAATCAGCGGATATAAATCTAAATATCCCTCAATAGTATATGACAACAACAGTTTGCATTATGCTGCATGGAAAAAGTTATGGCAATGACATTACGTACTAAGTACTTCGCTGTTTTAACTAAAGATTATTTTTTTATTGATTAAAGTTGACGCATTAGTTATTCTATTACCGTTGGATGAGTTCAAGTACTTTTTTCTCACCATCTTTTGAAAATGTCATTTTTTTAAACCCATATCTTTTGCCCTTAAAATCCCTGTATTCAGTCCCCTTCCAGAATGCCGAATTCGATTTGGCATGGTAGAGGATCATCTTACTTTTCATTCTGTCAATAAATATTTCCTGGCCCGCTTTTATAGTATACCACCCCTTTGTAACCCAGCTGCCCGAAGTAGACTGGTACCGAATAATTGTATTAACGGTTTTTGAAGTTTTGTTTTTAAAATAAAGGCGATATTCAACTTCTTTCTTAGCGACTTTATTTTCATACTCTTTCTTTTTGCTTGCACAATTAAGGGTAATCGTTTTTTTGCCCAAATCGCCTGTAAAAGTATACTTCCTGAAACCATAACTTTTTCCATTGAAAGTTCTGGTTTCATCGCCGCTCCATGACCCATTGCTTTGGTCAGTTGCGTAATAATATACCACACTGTTTTTTGTGTCCTCGATATAAGTTTCTTCTCCGGGTTTAATGGTGTTCCATCCCTTGGTGATCCATGTGCCTTGTATAGTCTTATACCTTAGCAAAAGGTTTACGGTCTCGTGGCAATTGTTTTTAATGTGCATCCGGTAGTAGATTTCTACTGTTTGGGATTTAGCTGGTGATGAGATTGCCGGACTACTTGATTCGGGAGAATCGCCGTAGTTATTTGATGGAACTAATTTTCCGTTTTCATAAAAAGTGGTCTTATTGATATCACCGTTTTTATTGTAAGTTTGAAATTTCCCATGCTGTTTTCCATTCTTGTAAGAGCCCTCCGAATTTAAATAATGGACGCCATTTTCAAGTGAATAGTATTTAAAAGGACCATTTCGGTTGCCATTTTCATAGCTACTTTCATATTGAATTTTTCCGTTTAGAAAATAACCTTTCCAAACGCCATCTTTTTGCCTGTCAAGATAGTAGCCTTCCTCTTTTATATTCTGATTTGAATAATAGGAAATATGTTTTTCAGCTTTTTGAGCCGTCAAGGTGCTGCAGAGAAAAAGTAGTGAGAATAGTACAAGAATTTGTTTCATCGTTAAATAGGTTTTAGTAGTGTAAGAAATAAGGGGCCGGATCAGCAGGGATTAAACGAATGCCGGATAGCCATACACGAACAAGGATTGGCAGGAAGGTAATAAAATTTATTTAGAAAATAAAGCCGGGAAAAGTACAGTTTATTTTAACAGTGGTGCAGAAATTATAAAATTGAATAATCGTATACTGTGTTCTGGTTTTGTTTCAAAAACCAATGCTGGATAAAAATTACGGGTGCTGGCACAGCACCCGTAAAGCAGTAGAATTAAATTATAAATTTACACTTTAAGCGGTTATTTAGTAATAACGGTTTGTTGAATTGTTTTAAAATTTAGGCGTTAATCCCATGTTGTAAAAAATAAAAGAATAAATATCAGCTGTTGTCTCAAGACCCTTTTTAAGATTACTTGCTCCATGCCCGCTGTTTACATCTACCCTTATTAAAACCGGGTTCTTGCCTTTATAATTTTCCTGCAGCGTCGCCATATATTTAAACGAATGTGCCGGCACCACCCTGTCGTCGTGATCGGCCGTGGTAGCCATTATTGCCGGATATTCTTTTGTGCTGCTTATATTATGCATGGGTGAATAACCGTAAAGGTTTTTAAAATCCTCTTCCGACTTTTCGCTGCTGCCATACTCTGCTATCCAGTTAAAGCCGATGGTGAATTTGTGGAAACGTAACATATCCATCACACCAACGGCCGGTATTGCAACTTTAAATAATTCGGGACGCTGATTGGCAACTGCGCCAACAAGTAATCCGCCGTTTGAGCCACCATAAATACTCAGGTATTCTTTTGACGTTATTTTTTTTGCGATCAAATATTCTGCTGCAGCAATAAAATCATCAAATACATTTTGTTTATTTAATTCCATACCTGCCTGGTGCCATTTTTCGCCGTATTCGCTTCCGCCACGAAGGTTGGCAGATACATAAACGCCGCCCTGCTCCAGCCAGGAAATACGTGCCGGACTGAAAGACGGATTAGTACTTATATTAAATCCTCCGTAGGCATATAACATGGTAGGATTTTTACCATTCATTACCGTTCCTTTTTTATATACAATAAACATCGGCACTTTAGTTCCGTCTTTACTTGTAAAAAAGATTTGCTGTGTTACAAAATTCTCAGGAGTAAATTTTACTTCGGGTTTGCGGAACACTTCGCTCTTACCCGAGGCAATATCATACTTGTAAATTGTTGGTGGAAATGTAAATGAAGTAAACGTATAGAATACAAAGCTGTCTTCTTTTTTACCGCCAAAGCCACTGGCTGTGCCCAGTGCAGGAAGTTTTACTTCACCCTGAGGTTTACCATCCAGCGTATAAACTAGAACTTTGCTGCTAACATCTTTTGTATAGGTTATAAATAGTTTATTGCCTGCCGATGATATGCCCGCCATATTCTCCGGTTGTTCTGCTACAATGGTTTTCCAGTTGCTGCTTTCCGGATTTAACGGGTCTATGAGAATAATCCTTCGGTTTTTTGCCCTGTCATTTGTGGAGATCAAAAACTTGCCGTTATGCTCATCAATAAAACTATAATTATAATCGCCCAATTCTTTTATAATTGGTTTAAAGGTTTTATCGCTGCTGTTATTATCGTAGTACCAAAGCGCATTACCTTCTTTTTTACTTCTGTCAACAATATTCAGAAAAACAAATCTTTCATCCTCGCTGGTAATTGCTCCATGAAAACGCATTGGGTTTTCGGCATCTTCATAAACCAGTTTATCCTGCGATTGTGAGGTGCCTACTGTATGATAATACACCTGGTGGTTTTCATTTTTAGTGGATAGCTCTTTCCCTTTTTCAGGCGTTGGATATCGGCTGTAAAAAAATCCATTGCCCAGCCAGCTTACACCACTTACTTTTACCCATGCCAATGAATCGGCCAGGTAAGTAAGTTTTAGCATATCCATTACAAAAAATGTTCGCCAGTCGCTGCCTCCGGCAGATTTGCCAACCACTGCATATTTACCATCTTTTGATAAAGAGAATGCTGCCAGCGACATGGTTCCATCTGCAGAAAATTTGTTAGGATCAATTATTTCTTCCGCTTGGCCTTTAAGTCCTTTTTGGCGAAACAATACAGACTGATTTTGTAATCCATTGTTTTTACTGAAATAAAAATATTCATTGTTACGTGAAGGAGATGAGTATTTTGGATAATCATTCATGGCTTCAATTCTTTTAAACCAATCCTGCCTGTAGGGTATTTTATCCAGGTAATCGAATGTTACTTTATTCTGTTCGTTAACCCAGTTTTTTGTTTCAGCACTGTTGTCATCTTCCAGCCAGTGGTATGGGTCAGGCACTTTAGTGCCAAAGTAAGTGTCAACATGATCAATTTTTTTTGTTTCGGGATATTTTAATTGCGCCTGGCTAAAAAGGCTGACCATAACTAATACAAAGGCGATTACTATTGATTTCATAAAACTCGTTTTTTTTATTAAAAATATTTATCGCTTTTTCAATCGGGAGAGCAAATCTAAGATAAGAAGTATTTCTGAGCAAAGTTGATGCACAGGCAATTAGTACCATTGTCGCACAAAGCAGAATACTAAGTACTTAACTGCAGAACAGATATATTAACTAAGTTATGGTAGCTTTCGGATAAACCGAATTCCTGCACTGCTTTGTTCAGTGCTTTCAAGCCTTGCTTCATACCGTTTGCCATCTATCGTGGCAATCATAAGAGAAGTATTAGGGGGAATAGAGCCAAGATTTTCTGCAACCATTACCAATTCATTAGAATCATTCAGTTCTTTTACAGCCAGTTTAATTACATAGGCTTTATCAGTAAGGCGGATATGTTCATAAAGGAGTTGATCGTTAAGAAAAATTGAAATTGAATCTCCATCTATTTCGGCATTATCGTAAAACCGCAGTTCAATGGAATCGCCGCTAACGGGGATTTCCTGCAATATCAATTTACGTCGGGTAACAAATTTTTCTTTTATGCTTTCCGGTGGCGCCTGAACTATTGTTTCTTTTACCGGTTGATCAATAGTTTTTACTATTGGTTCCTTTTTTGGCAAAGGGATAAAAATCTGTTTTTTGGGTTGGGCTGTAAGAGTTTTTGCAACTGGTTTTTCAGACTCTTCCTCAATTATTTCTTTTTGTGCAGGTACAGGTTTATTTAAGGCAAGCTTACCAATGCTGTCTATCAAATCGGGATCATTGCCTCCGGCGGTATAATTGTCTATAATAAAATCCCATTCATCGGTAAAAACAGGCGAGTTGTATTTTTGAAGATCAACAGGCCCACGAAGACGCTTGTTTTCCTTTAAAGCCGCATTGCCATTTAAAAACATTTTTGTTCCGCCGGGGCAATTAAAATCGGCTGTCATAAGGTAGGGTATTGTACCCGTAGTTGGAAGAATCCTTTTTCCTTTCTTCTCTTCAATCAACTGGTCATCCCACCAAACTACACTGTTGTCTCTTTCGTCAAAATATCCTTTTATACTGTACCGCCTGTAACTATTCTGCGATTCATAGTAATAACTAGTGCCTGTAAGACTATCGCCATTTTTTATAATTTTAACTTCAACGTTTTTGCGGTCAATTTTTCCTTTCCAGTATCCGGTAACGGGTTGCGCCTGAATAAAAGAGAACGAAAAAATAATTGTTGTAATTAATAAAAAGATAGGAGCTGCATTCAAATTGAGCTGACCGGTTTTTCTGAAATGAATCTGCATATTTAAAGTAACGGCATTTGGGATTAAATATTTTAGCCGGATACTTGTTAAGTGCCCAACACTATACTTGAAAGGTTGAAAGATTCTGTTAAAATTTACTCGAGCAGGCACTGATACACCAGCGCAGTACTGCTGCATTGTCTTTCTGCATCCGAAGTAGATTTATGCTTTCCTCACAAATTCCGATTTAAGCGCCATTGAACCAAAGCCATCAATCTTGCAGTCAATATTATGATCTCCTTCTGTCAGCCGGATATTTTTAACTTTTGTACCTGCTTTTACCGGTTTGGGTGATCCTTTAACGGGCAAATTTTTAATTACGATAACCGTATCCCCGTTAGTCAGGATATTACCATTCGAATCTTTTACATGCGATTCCAATTCTTCTGCTTTTAAATCGCTCAATGTCCATTCATGCGCACAATCCGGACAGGCGTAAAGATCGCCTCCCATTGAATAGCCATATTGTGATTCGCATTTCGGACAAGGTTTTACTTCTTCTGACATTGGTTTTTGAATTTTGGGTTGTTAATTTTATTTAAACAAATCAGATTGTATAAATAAGTATTTTGCATCAGCATTTAAAATACAAAAAAAATGAAAAAAAATAATCTCTTTTTTACATTGTCAATATTATGTGCGACAATGCTACCGATAGTTGTACTTGCTCAGAGCAATCAAACCAGGGAAGTTTTTTTTCCGGTAGGCAAATCATCTGTAACGTCTATGGGCACTATTTCGGGTTACCAGATCATTGATTATGCAGTAACCGGCAAAAGCGGGCAGGAATTTACAGTGGCACTGAATTCGAAAAGTAAACTGATTTTTTTTAACGTTTTACCCCCGGGGTTGGGTGGTAAAGCGATTTACATTGGTGAATCCGATGGTGCAAATAAATTCAAGGGCAAACTTTCTCAAAGTGGAGTTTACAAAATCAGGGTTTTCCTGTTAAGTAGTGTGGCCAGAAAGAATGTATCAGTAAAATTTGCTTTAAGTGTGAGTCTGACAGACGAAGCTACGGAAGGTTCCGGAGATGCAAAAGTTACGGGTACCTAATATGATGCTACCGGTAAATTAAAAGCAGCGTTGGGTGGGTCAGCAAAAGGTTCTTCTGAGGCCACTTTTGGCGTTATAAGAAATGCTGACCGCAGTGCAACGGCAGATGCTATTGTAAAAGGCTTGAATCCCGCAAGTTAGTTTTCTAAAACAGCAAGTTGTCATGCGCCGATGCCAGCAACAGGCGCTTTTTCCCCTCATTATTTATACACATTGTTGGTGTGTCGTTATTTTCCTGTTTTTTCAACTCCCAAGGGAAACCAATCACCATTTACAACATTTTCTTTTGGTACATACATTCTAATCGTTAAATTAAAATCACCTGCTTTTGGTGATGGTAACCAATTCGATTTTGGCCATTCTGGATTATAGGCAGGTGAAATATATATTTTTAATCCTCCATCTTTCTCGAAGGTTAAAGGTGAATAATTATTAAAATTATATCGCTCTAATTCGTTGCCTACAACACGGTAATTTGGAAAATCGACCAGAATGATTGACCAAAAGCCGCTTACACTTTTAATTGGTAAATTATCCTTGTCAAATTTCAAGACGTACGTTTGGCCACTACCTAAAGTAGTATTTTCATTGTCTTTAGAGGCTATAAAATAAACCACTTCTTTAGGACTATTTGCCCAAATACCCACAAAATTTGCTGCTGTTCTTGTCCAATAATTCCCATTATATTCTCCGGCATAAATGGTGGCCAACCAATTGTTTTCTAGTTTTCCCGCCTTATTGATAGCATAACTGATAAATTGTGGAATAGCCTTCTCTTTGATTACTTTTTTAACCTCTTCGGAATTAGCCTCAGACTGTAAAACATAAGCAGCTACCTTTCTGGAAATATTTTGAATGGAATCATTTTTCACCATTTTCGAGTCCTGCGTTTTCAGCAGTTCATCACAATAGGTGAATACCGCTACATTTGGCAAATCCTTGTTTGTAAAAGTTGGCAAATCCATGACAGGCTCAATCTTTGGCACCCCAATTACTTCTACTTTAAATTGCTTTTGCAGTTCCACCGCTTTATCCCAGGTATTTTGCAGTTCAACCCTTGCCAACATCTTTATTTTATTATTGGGCATTACTACTTTAAGTGTTCCTTCTGGAATTTTGGCAGTAGTGTTTTCCAGGCATAGGGCATATTGTCCAAAAGGATGTTCGGGGTAATTTCGCTCATTAATATTGGTAATCACCTCACCCCAACCGTCCATTAGCTGAACGGTATAATAGCGGTTTTCTACCTTAGGGATGGTAAGCAATATTGCTGAATTTTCATCCATTGCAAACCAGGCTTCCATATAGGCAACATCTAAATTTGGGTTCACAAAATCGGCTTTCCCCGCTTCATTATATTTAATGGTATTGTATCCAACACCTTCTTCACTTAGGTCTGTTTGTTCCTGACGAACGGCTAATGCACGCCCCAGAAGATAGGTATAAGATTCTATGATTTCAGACTCGCTTACCTTCGCAACTTCCTTTACATTGTTACAAGAATTGAATCCTAATGAAATGATCAGCATTCCTACTAAAGAAATCTTTGAGCAATTGTTCTTCATTATTATATTTTTAAATTTATCGGGCGTTTCGTTATTTGTCTATTTTTTGAATTGCAGGAGGTGTCCATTGGTTATCTAACACCTTTTTTGACGGGCCATATAGTCGCATAAGCATATAAAAATCTCCTTCAGGTGCCGGCAACCAATTACTTTTCCCTTCTTTTGGTTCGTTATGACCAAAAAAGAGGGTTAATGAACCATCGTTGTTGTATGTAAGTCCTTTAGTTCTGTCTCCCAAAGAATAGCGTTTCAAGCCATTATCTACCATCAATTTGGTGTCATTATGATACATTGTAAGCGACCAAAAATATTTTGCCGGGGGCAAGTTATCAGCTGGGAAAGTGATGGAGTAACTATTTGCACCAATTAGCTGTGTGCCTTTTTCATCAACCGAAATGCTGGGATAGTAGGCTTCCGAAGGTGAATTTACATAGATGGCTCGTTTTGCCCACCCTGTGCGAAGTGTGTAATCTTTACCAAAATACTCTCCTGTAGACGTTAAATCCCAACCGTTCACTTTCCTTCCCATATTATTGGCAATAGAATCTACTCTGGCTTGTCCTATTTTTATACCCTCTTTAATGGCTTGCTGGTATTCTGGATTATCTGTGTAAAACTGATAGGGGTCTCCTGCTTTAATACCAATTTTTTGATAACCGTCTATAATTTTCTGTTCATCTTCTGTAAACTTATTGTATTGCATCAAAAAATTAAGTTTGCTAAAGAACTCTTCATTTTCCAGATCCGTTGGAAGCAGTGCAGGAAAGTCAATCGGTTTAACTTCTGAAACTTTAAAATCAGGATAAAAGTTATGAATAGGGCCAATTTCATATTGTTTTTGAAGGGCAATTGCTTTTTCAGAATCATTAGGATCTTCAGCATTTACAGCCGTTCTTCCTGCAACAATCACAAATTCTGAAGGAGATTTTATTTCTTTTACGCCTTCAGGTAAAGTGCCTTTAAAGTTTGGTGATGTAACCGCATAAATTCCTGCTTCATTGCCGGTGGTATTAACCCCAATATATCCAAAATTATCAGTAGTCATACTTACCAGCTGAAAAGTATAGTAGCGGTCTTTTGATGCCGGCACTTTAAAGATTACCGGTTCTGCACGCAAATCTAAAATTCCTGTTGAATAATACGCATCATTATTAGCACTTACTACAAATTTATCAGCAGGTGAGTACAATACTGCTTCGTTTTTCAACGAGTTCATGGGTACATATTTAGGCGATTGCTCTAATACACCATAAAAGTAAATTCCCTTGTAGTTTTCAACTATTGGGAATGTTTGTACATAGGCCTCGGCAACTAAGTTTTCTACTTCCTTCGCAGTCATTTTACTTTCCTTGGTATTGCAACCGAATAATATACCCGTTGCAATAAAGAACATGATTATTCTACTTTTCATTCTTTTTGTTTAATTTTT
>JAHEBJ010000094.1 GCA_024642285.1 Sphingobacteriales bacterium | reverse complement strand
TTTGGTTGGCAATGGCTGCATGTCCGTCAATCCGGGTTATAATAACAGGCCGGTCGGGGAACAGCTCATTCAACTTTGTGTTATCAGGGAACTGCTTTATGTCCCAATCATTCTGATCCCATCCTCTGCCGGTTAACCATTCACCAGCTGGCAATGTTTTGCCAAACTCAACGCATCTTGCAACAACATCATCCCAGCTTTCGGTATCTACTAAATTTACTCTCTGCAAACTTGATCCGTATCCGGCAAAATGCGCATGAGCATCATTAAAACCCGGGAAGATTGTTTTACCTCCGGCATCAGTTACCGAATCTGATTCATATTGCTTAAGGATATTGTCGTTGGTTCCTATGTCAATAATTTTTCCATCTCTGATGGCCATCGCTTCTGCAACCGAAAACCCTTCATCAACAGTATATATTTTTGCATGATGAATGATCAGGTCCGCCTTCTGCCGGAGCTTGCAGGAACTGAGAAGTAAAAAACTTAAAATAATTAAAGCAAAAGTTGAAATGAATTTTTTAGCAGGCATAGTTTTAGTTTGTTTTTCAAAAATAAGGTAAATGAGATTACTCATCAGATCACGTCCAAATCTTACAAACTGATTTTGCAACGTATCTTTACCAGATGCAGTTCGATAAGATAATCAACGCCAAAATAAAAAATGAAACCGACAGGCCGCAAATGCGGAAAGATATTTTTCCGGTTAGTCCACGCCTGGAAAAATACCTGAACCAATACGGCAGGGCGCTAAAACTTTCTTTTACGTACAAAGATCTTTTGAACTACCGATACTCGGTTCCGCTTAAAAACAAACAGGGAAAACTTACCCATTGGGAAACGGCCATTTACGACCTGAAAGAAATGCAATATTTAAAGGAAGGCCTGATAAATACCTATGCTGCCCTGAAGACAGAGGGCAATCTGAGTTTTATAAAACATCTGGATGTTGAACGAATTGATTTTTGCGAATTTGGTAACAGCGTACCTTTTCGTATCCGCATTATCAACCGCATCAACGATAACTACGATCATTTTTACATTAAAGCGGCTGATGCTTCCCGTATTTATGGTCTTGAGCTGGAAGACCTGCTGAGTCCTAACCGTATAACTTTCCTGTCGCACAAAAACACGCTTATTGAGGAACATATTCCGGGTATTCCCGGCGATGTTTTTTTGGAAGATTATCTCAATCTGCCGGAAACCAATAAAATCCGTATTGCCAAAGAGTTTGTAAAATTCAATGAGCGTTGCTTTGCCCGTTTACTGGGTGATATGCGCAGTTATAATTTTGTGGTTGACATTACTCCGGATATTGAAGATTACCAATACCGCCTGCGTGCCATAGATTTTGACCAACAGAGTTACGAGGGCAAAAAGAATCTTTATCTCCCACAGTTTTACCGGGAAAATTACGAATATGTTGAGCTTGTTTTAAAAACGCTTAAACCCGAAGTGATTGCCCAATACCAGATGGAAGAACAAACCGCAATGGCCTATCGTGCCATTACCAGCCGTAGGCAATTAATGGAGCTGCTCAGTATAATGATCAAAGATGAATTATCAGAATACCACAAAATAAAAATGCTGAGGGATGAACTGAATGAGCATTTTGATACCAGCTATTTTTCGAAATGCAGTACTATGGGCACCATTGTAAAACGACAGCTGAAACTCGTTTTACAAAAACACCTGCAGCAAATAGTTCCTTCCTGATCAGTCTTTTTTCAAGCTTTAAATTTTTATCTTTATCTACATTTCCTGAGTATGTATAACCCAACAGAAACAAAAGCATTTCAAAAAGGTACCCAAGAATGGTTATTAAAAACCAGGGATAAAAATATACAAGCGCAGATAGGTAGTGAAATTGAAGAATTTCGAAACTGCCTGCGTTTTCATGAATACAGGTACTATGTATTGAATGATCCGCTTATCAGCGATTTTGAATACGATAGTTTATTCAAGCTGCTTGAAAAGTATGAAAAGGAAAATCCCGATTCAGTCTCTGCAGATTCTCCCACCCAGCGTGTTGGTATTGGTTTAATTAAAGACTTCCCAAAAACCCAGCATCTTGTACCCATGCTTTCGCTGGAGAATTCATACAATGCAGGTGATGTCCTTGATTTTGACCGGAAGGCAAAGGAACTATCAGGTTTGCCCGAAATTGAATATTGTGTTGAACCCAAATTTGACGGAGCAAGTATTTCTCTTGTTTATGAACATGATCTGTTCACAAAAGGAGTAACACGGGGAGATGGTGAAATAGGTGATGAGATTACACTGAATATAAAACAGATAAGATCGGTTCCGTTGTCGGCAAAATTCAGCAAATATGGAATTGAGCAAATTGAGATTCGTGGTGAAGTGCTGATGAACAAAAAAAATTTTAAAGCTTATAATGATGCGTTGATAGAGGAAGGTATTCCTCCCCTGGCTAATCCACGCAATGCAGCTGCGGGTTCGTTACGCATTAAAGACACGGCAGAGGTGAGCCGCCGTAACCTCGAAGCATTTTTATATCATGTTAGTTTTATCGGCGATAGAAAACCCGGTGAGCAGGCAGTACAGCATCAGCAACCCGCAACTCATTCGGGAATGCTGGAGATGCTTTGGGAACTTGGTTTCAGAAGTCCGAAGAACGAAATGAAAGTTTTTAAAGGAATTGAAAAGGTTATAAAACATGTACAAGATTTTGAAACCGGGCGTGATAACCTGGGTTACGAAATTGATGGTATGGTTATAAAAGTAAATGACCTTTCATTGCAGGATGAGTTGGGCATGACTTCGCATCATCCGCGTTGGGCCATCGCTTTTAAATTTAAGGCCCGCCAGGCGACCAGTAAACTGGTTGATGTTGAATTCCAGGTTGGGCGTACCGGCGCTGTTACACCGGTTGCTAAAATTGAACCGGTGCAGGTTGGTGGTGTAACAGTGAGCAGCATTTCAATTCATAACGAAGAGTACATCTCCGAAAAAGATTTGAAATTGGGCGATACCATTTTAATTGAGCGCAGTGGTGATGTGATACCTCAAATTGTAAAATCATTTGCAGAACTAAGAAAAGGAACCGAGAAAAAAATAAAATTCCCTAAACAATGTCCCGTATGCGATAGTGATTTGTTTAAGCCCGAAGAAGACGCTGTGTGGCGTTGTGTCAACATTAGCTGCCCGGCGCAAATAGTTGAGGGTATCATTCACTTTGTGAGTAAAGATGCTATGGACATCCGAAGTTTTGGTGAAGCAAACGTTCGTAAGTTTTATGAGTTGGGCTTTCTTAAAACCATCCCGGATGTTTACCGTTTACCTTATGATGAAATTGCCAGCCTTGAGGGATTTGGCGAAAAGTCAATCACAAAACTGCAACAGGCAATAGAAGATTCGAAAACACAACCCCTTAACCGGTTGATCTATGCTTTAGGAATCCGTTATGTAGGAGAAACAACAGCCAAAACTCTGGCCAATGCAATAACTCATTTATCTGATCTTAAAGATTTCTCTGAAGAACAATTAAAAGAACTGGAAGATGTAGGCGTTAAAGTAGCCAGTACAGTGTTCAAGTTCTTTCATAACCCCGACAACCAGAACTTGTTACAGACACTGGAAGAACTGGGTATCCAATTAAAAAACGAGAAAAAAGAGTTTGTTCCCGGCGGGAATCTGGAGGGGCAATCTTTTTTATTTACAGGTACACTTACACAGTTAAAACGTAGCGAAGCGGAAGAGTTGGTCGAAAAAAACGGTGGCAAACTAACGGGATCAGTGAGCAGCAAATTAAATTACCTGGTGGTTGGCGAAAAAGCCGGAAGTAAGCTGGAAAAGGCTAAGAAAATACCTTCAATTAAAATAGTTTCGGAAGAAGAATTTATTAAAATGCTACCTGTTTAGAAAAAAAAAACATTATATTTATATACTACTATCTTAAAAAAAATCAATCAGGTTTACTTAAACAGTTCGTTTTTTTCATTTAATTCATATTATTATGATAAAAAGAAATCCCGGCGAAGTTTGGAAACAGATCACGTTTAAAGGCCACAAACAACTCCGAAGAAAATACGCAGTCTCATCTCATGGCAGGGCCGCCAGTTACCAGAACGATGTTATTAAAGATGGCAAATTATTAAACGGTTCAGTCACATCGGGATACCGGACACTTAACCTGCATATTGAGAACGGTAATGGAACCATTTACATTCATCGTGAAGTGGCAAGGCTTTTTTGTAAGATCCCTTCTAAAAAACACAATTTTGTCATTCATGTAAATCACAAAAAAAAGGACAATAATTATAAAAACCTGAAATGGGCAACTATGGAAACGGTAAGTTCGCATCAGCAAAACAGTCCGGAAAAAATAGCCTATAAAAAGCGGCAGGCAAATCGTACTGTTGGGCTGAAACTAAATGCCAGGCAGGTTAAGGTTATAAAAGACATTATTAATAATCCAAAACGCCGACAAACGTATAAACAACTTGCCGCTAAATACAATGTGAGTGAAATGACCTTATATCGCATAAAAAGCGGAGAAAACTGGGGACGTATCAAGTAATCAGAAAATTCAGATCTCACTAAAGGAATTTGCAGCTGCAGATTCCTTTTTTATTTTATTAAATTCGTAAAAACCAATTTATGCTTCAGGCGTCAACTTTAAAATTTCTAACTGGTCTTAAAAAAAATAATAACAAACCCTGGTTCGATAAAAACCGGGCGATTTACGATGCTGCAAAATCAGATTTTTATGGATTAACAGAAGACCTGATTCATACTATCGCCGGTTTTGATCCTTCAATTGCCCACCTTGCTGTAAAAGATTGTGTGTTCCGCATTAACCGGGATGTACGTTTCAGTAAAGATAAAAGCCCTTACAAAACCAATATGGGCTGTTATTTTAATAAAGCGGGTAAAAAAAGTAATTATGCCGGTTACTACCTTCATATTGAGCCGGGCAATAGTTTTGCCGGTGGTGGCTTGTGGATGCCCGAACCGGCGGTGCTGGGAAAAATTCGCCAGGAAATTGACTATAATTTTGCTGACTGGAAAACAGTAACCGGCAATGCCGCTTTTAAAAAGACTTTTACTAAGGGTGTAAGCAGCGAAGACTCATTGAAAAGACCACCTAAAGGCTATGATGAAAATAACCCGGCGATAGAATTTCTGAAATTGAAAAGTTTTGTAGTCAGCACTCCCGTCGCTGACGCTCAAATAAAGGACAAAAATTTTGTAAAAGAGGTTTCTAAAATTTTTAAGACCATGAAACCAATGATCGATTTTCTAAACACCTCAATCGAATAATTCTTATTCTATCATCTACCCTAAAAAAGTTGGCCAGAGATAAAAATCTCCGGCCTTGCTTACCTCTGAAACCACAAGAAAAAATTCAAAAATATTTTTAGTTATTAATTTAAGTTAATAGTTACACCAACGTGATCCGTCACAGGATATCTTAAAAGGATTTTATATTATATTGGAGAGTTCAAAAAACCAAGCAGGTTGTAAAATTAGTCTTTTTTTGAAATTATCATAATTTATTTTCAACAAATTTATTTTTACCGATTTTTTTTAACAGCAAACCAACACTGACCGGCATTTTCATCAAAAAATATATGATTTATTTCCTGAAAGCATCGCTGAAACCCGCTCCTAAATGTATTATAAAAACTAATAAGCGTTAGTTTTGTGTAAAATAAGCCTGCATGGGTAAAATAAAGACCGGGAAGAATAACTCGAAAAAGGATGTTATTGCAAGAAAGGCGGCGGCCCTGTTCATAAAAAAAGGGTACACATCTGCATCAATGAGAGAATTAGCGGAGGCGGTGGGTGTAGAGGCACCCAGTCTTTACAACCATATAGGCAGCAAGAGTGAAATTTTGCAGACCATTTGTTTCAAAATTGCCAATGAATTTACCTCGCATCTTGACAATACGGAAAACTCTCCGGTCAATGCGTTAGCGCAGTTGGAAACCATTATTAGATTCCACATACAAATGATGCTTAATAATTTTGACGAAGTGTACGTAGCCAATCATGAATGGAAGCATTTGAAAGAACCTTTCCTGAGCAATTTTTTATTTCAACGCCGTGGCTACGAAAAGAGATTGGTGGTTTTGCTGGAATCGGGAATAAAGTCTGACCTGTTTAAGAAAATAAATCCCTATGTAGCGGTACTAACTATTTTGTCGGCTTTACGTGGGCTTGAATTTTGGCAACAACACAAAAAAAACATAAGCAATCAGCAGTTGGAGGAAGATATGGTGAATCATTTAATAAAAGGTTTAATCAAATAAATTATGGCTGTACATTTTCATACACTAAAAGTAAAAGAAGTAAAAACAGAAACGCCCGATTGTGTTTCTGTTTTATTCAATATTCCTGAAACACTGGCCGAAGAATTCAGATTTGAACAGGGCCAGAATATAACAGTAAAAAAAGAAATGGATGGTGAAGAAATCCGCCGCTCCTATTCCATCTGCTCGGCTCCGTTCGAAAATGAACTGAGAGTTGCCATTAAAAAAGTTGAGGGCGGCAAATTCTCCGGCTTTGCCAATACCATTTTGCAAGCCGGTGACGAACTGGAAGTTTTACCTCCTACCGGAAAGTTCAATACAACACTCAATTCGCAAAACAAAAAACAATACCTCGCTTTTGCAGCAGGCAGCGGCATAACTCCGGTCATCTCCATCATTAAAACTACTTTGCAAACTGAACCGTTGAGCAGCTTTACGTTGGTTTTTGGTAACCGCGGCAGACATTCCATTATCTTTTTTGAGGAGCTGGAGGGATTAAAGAACAAATACCTCAACCGGTTTAATTTTATTAATGTGCTCAGCCGTGAAAAAACTGATGCGCCGGTAAACTTTGGCAGAATTGATACAAAAAAACTAACCGAGCTCGGCAAGCTGATTGATTATACAAATACCGATGAATTTTTTATTTGCGGACCAGAAGAAATGATCTTTTGTGTGAAGGGTTTTTTAGAAGAGTTGAGTATTGATAAAAAGAA
>JAHEBJ010000039.1 GCA_024642285.1 Sphingobacteriales bacterium | reverse complement strand
AACTTTACAAGAGCGGCTGCTGCGTTGCCAACAATTGGATTTAACGGATCGTCGGTTACGCCATTGGATTTTGATGGTGACGGAGATCTGGATCTCTTCATTGGCGGCCATGTATTACCGGGAGTTTTTCCAAAACCCGACAGAAGTATATTGCTGCAAAATAATAAAGGCCGGTTTACTGATGTTACCATTCAGTTTGCCAAAGCTTTACTAAGCCCGGGCATTATCAATCAGGCCATATGGGCTGATGTTGACGGCGATGGTAAAAAAGAGCTGTCCATCAGTGGTGAGTGGATGCCTTTGAAAATCTTCGCTTTTGAGAATGGCCAGTTCAATAAAAGACAAAACAGTGTTCACATTATCCTGCCTTCAAAAAAAGATACTGTTATTAACATGAATGCGTTAACAGGCTGGTGGTATAACATGAAAGCCGAAGATCTAAACAATGATGGCAAGCTGGATTTTATTATGGCAAATCGTGGATTAAACTCCTCTATAAAAGGCAATATTAATGAGCCTTGTACCATTTATGCAAAGGACTTTGATAATAATGGAAGTTATGACGCCATACTCGGTTACTATAACCAAAGTAAATGTTATCCTTTGTACAGCAGAGATCAATTGATTGATCAGGTTCCTTCCATGCGAAAGAAATTTGTACGCTACCGTGATTATGCTGGTAAAACCATGGACGACATTTTAACCGAACAGGAGAAAAAAGACATGGACGTTTATAAAACGAATTTCTTTGAGTCGGGCGTGTTGATGAATGAGGGCAATGGCGTTTTTCGTTTTATCCCTTTCCCGGAGAAAGCCCAGTTTTCTACCATCAATGATCTGATAGCAGATGATATAGATAGTGATGGTATAAAAGATATTTTGGTTTGCGGCAACAGCAACGACCCGGCTGTAATGGTTGGTGTGTATGATGCTACTTCTGCTTTATTATTAAAAGGAAAAGGAGATGGCAATTTTACCGCTGTTTCGCCGGCCGATAATGGATTAAAAGTAAGTGGCGAATCAAGAAAAATGATCTATCAAAAAGATAATGCCAAAACCACACTCATATTTTTAAAAAATGATGATGCAGTGCAGGTGTTTTCGAAAGAATAGAAAAAAAATTAATAAAAAAGAGCTGCAATTGCAGCTCTTTTTTATTAAAGCAATAATTTTTTAAATTTTTCTATCTCCGCAATTTCCGAGGGAGTAATATTCTCATCATTATCAAATTTTGATTTTAAGAAGAGTAGTCTTTTATGTTGCGGATATTTTTCAAGTATCTCATCAAGCATTTCTCCTATCGAATTATTTTTTAGCGGCATTGGCGCCTTAATACTTGCCGCAGCCCGTTCCCTGGTTGGTTTTTTTTTAATTATGGCTTCCAGCGTGGCAATTTTAGCCTGAGAGATTGACTCTGTTATTAATGCTTTGCTATGCAAGCCTTCCAGCTGTTTTCTACTTAATCCTCCACGATTACAATATTGCTGGTACAAACTGTTTACAAAGTTTGACGTAGGGTGCGCTTTCACCATTTCTTGTAATATAGTTAACAGTATATCCATTTATAGTTTAATGAAAGTAGGTAAAGTTTTCTTTCCAATAATTGTTACTTCATCTCCAACCGAAATCAATTTTCCAACCTCGGTTGAAGGGATCAAACAATCAACAGACAAAAAATAAGAATGCGGATAATTATTTAAAGCAGACCATTGCGGCAGATTTACCGATCGTTGGTCTGCAAAGTGTTTTTGAAAACCTTGTATAACATCCCCGGTTTGTGGATGCCGCGTAGGAACCACACATCTTGCTCTTGGACTCATCCCCAGCACATGCACATCACCTATTAAAAATTCAATGGCTGTTTCATCATCACAAAAAAGATGATCCTCCCAAAAGGAAGTAACATTCTTAATTTCCAGCGTTGCTCTAAAACGTCTCCTCATCTCTTCAAGATCAAGTTCTCCAAACCACTCGCCAATATTTTGTAAACTCGAAGTAGATAGAATCGTCATGCCGCTTTTATCAGGAACATCTAAAAATCTACCTTCTGAATTTTTATGAAGTCTTACCGGCATTTCAAAAAAATTGCTGAGGTATTCATCTATTTCTTCTGAATTATCAGTTAGAGAAAACTGCCGCCATTGTGTTTCGGATTCATGCCTGAAAAAAACGATCTCTTTTTCCAACTCAATATTCAACCGAAGCAAATGAACTTTCGCATTCTTCTTACCATTTACATATTTACCATTGCTGTCCTTAATAGCATACTCCCTGTCGTGAAGTAAACATCCGCCATTACTGATCTCAGCTTTCTGCAACGAAATACCATCCAGCGATTTCACCGGGTAAATAGTAATACGGTCAATTATTGGTTTATTATTCATAATACTGATGGCAGGCCGGGTAGTTAAAGAAACTATAAAACAGTTTTTGGCTTAAACTGGTTATTTCTCAGAAAGTCTATAATACATAACCAACTAAAAACTTAAACAATGAAAAAATTTTTACAACTCCACATTTCAAGAGCCGAAGCCATCGCCTTTATTGCCATTATGTGCTGGATCATTGCATCTTGCTTTGTACCGTTGCCCGAAGTAAATTCACTAGGCCGGTAACTATGTTCACCGGTACTTCTACGCAGTGTAATAAAAACTATTGAAACTTATACAATATTAACTTATATATATCGTTAAGTGTAATACTAATATCGTTTTTATGACAAGAAGTAAATACCAGGCAAAAACCGATCATATTCTGGTGCAGTTAGTTAAAAATTTTATTGGCAAGATCAGGCAGAATCCTGATATATACCCAATACGTTATTACAAAAAGAATCGCAGACACCGCAATAATCTTTCAGGAAGTACCGTAAAATAACCCGTACTCACTCGGAATTTACGTCCTTAAAAATTCAGCAAATCTGCTCTTGACAAACTATGGTTCTGTTTTGTAGTTTTGAATTTCAAAATCCAAATTATGAAAAACTATACAACATCACAAAGTTTCAGCATTAGCTCGCTATTAAAGTTTTTCGGGCAAGCTTTTAAAAGCCTGTTTGAGTCAAGCCATAACAGGGAATTTAAAAGGCTGAAAAATTTTATAGCTTCCTGATAATATCTCCCGGAAAATAAATTCTATTTTATCAGTTGGTTTATCAGCTGAATAAATATTCCACATCCGCTTTGGAAAGGGCTTTCACAAAGCTGGCGTCATCTGCTATCAACTCACTGGCCAGTTTCTTTTTACGTTCCTGCAACTGCAATATTTTATCCTCGATAGTATCTACACAAATCATGCGGTAAGCAAAAATATTTTTGGTTTGGCCAATACGGTGTGTCCGGTCAATGGCCTGTTGCTCAACAGCTGGATTCCACCAGGGATCAACTATATACACATAATCGGCAGCAGTTAAATTTAAACCCACACCTCCTGCTTTAAGCGAAATTAAAAACACCCTGCACTCATCATTGTTTTGAAAATTCTGAATTGCTTTTTCTCTATCGGTGGCAGACGTGCTTCCGTCGAAATATTCAAAAGGGATATTATCCTTTATCAGTTTCTTTTTTATTAGTGCCAGCATACCCAAAAACTGGGAGAATATCAAAGCTTTGTGATCGCCGATATTTTCTTCAATCTCACGGGCCAGTTCATCTAGCTTAATGGAATAGTTTGGATATTTTTCTTCCTCATTTAAAATTGCCGGGCTGTCGCAAATCTGGCGAAGCTTCATTAAGCCCTGCAAAATGGTTAATTGCGACCTGCCAATTCCCTGCTGATCGATAGTACCAAGAATTTTTTCTCTGAAACTGTTGCGATAAGCTTCATATACTTTTCGCTGTTCCTTTTCCATCTCACAAAACAAAATCGTCTCAGTTTTGTCGGGCAAATCTTTTGCAACCTGCTCCTTGGTACGTCTTAAAATAAAAGGGAACAATAGTTTTCGTAAATGATCTTTTTGTTCCTGCTCGCCAAATTTATCAATGGGTGTTGCAAATTCATTTCTGAAAAACTCCATATTGCCCAGCAGGCCAGGGTTTAAAAAATTCATCTGCGCAAAAATATCGAAAGTGTTATTCTGTAGCGGAGTACCACTCATGCAGAGCCTGTTCTTTGCGTTTAGCAAACAGGCAGCACGTGTAACTTTTGAAGCCGGGTTTTTTATAGCCTGGCTTTCGTCGAGTATCACATAATCAAAATCGATCTTCAGCAATACCTGAATATCACTTCTTAAAGTACCATAAGTAGTTATTACGATATCGTGTTTCTTTAACTCTTCTATGCTTCTGCTGCGAACACTGCCATGGTGAATATGCCAGTCAAGTTCAGGCGTAAATTTCTGTACTTCGTTCTTCCAGTTATATATTAGCGTAGTGGGGCAAACCACAATGGCCTTAAGTGATTTATTTACTTTTTTATAATGATACAGCATGCTCAATGCCTGGATGGTTTTACCCAACCCCATATCATCGGCAAGGATACCGCCCCAGCCGACATCATTCAAATAATTAAGCCATTGAAAGCCCGAAGTTTGATAAGGCCTTAATGTAGATTGTAAATGGACGGGCGGTAATGTTTCCGGAATATTTTTAAACTCTTTCAGCCGCTCATATTTTTCATCCAGTTCAAAACTGAGTTCTTTTTCATCTCTGTTCTCATACAGCTCATCAATCACACTCATGTGATACTTCGACAGGCGCAACTGATCGCTCCGGCCATCACCCACCTTAAACAGTAATGAATAACGCTTCAGCCACTCGTCTGGTAAAATACCCAATGTGCCATCGCCAAGTTGTACAAAAGATTGTTTATTTACGAGCGCCGCTTTTATATCCTCAATACCAACACGCAGTTCACCAAATTCTATTTCCACTTTTGCATCAAACCAATCCAGCCCGCTGCTTACATGTATATGTGTGTTGGGCCTTGCCGTGTTAAACCTGAAATTACGCAGCGCCTCAAATCCAAAAACAGGAATCTTCATTTCATTCATGGCATCTACAAACAAAAAGAACCAGTTATTACGCAGCACATCCGCTCCTCTTAATACCAGGTTATTCTTATTATCGGGCCGCACAAACATCGAATGCAGGCTTTCCAGTTTTTTCAAAAAATTCTCTTCTGCTTCCAGGTTTCTTTCAATGATCAATATCTTATCCCCGTCAGGAATGATGATACTTTCCTTATCGTTGGGTTTAGTTTCAAAACCTTTGTAATTGAACATGGGCTGAAACACAAGATAGTCGCCCTTTTCCTGCAACTGCAGCTTTACTTCGGGTTCTCCGCTCTTAACTTCCTTTATCAGGCTTCTATCAAACTCTACCTGGTATTCACGGGTTAAAGGAAGAATGACAGTCTTCATTTTTTCGGACCAGTTCTCCTTGCTTAATTTGATATTTCCTTCTTTCAAAAATTTCCCGGCCTGCAACACATCCTCTGCTTTTTGCCACAGATACAACATCTCATCGTTCTGATATACAAGGCTGCTTTCACATTCATTATCGGTAAATGCTACAGACTCGGTGGGGAGTTTAACGGTGCAAGCAATCTCGTAGTGATCGTTTTTTGCCTGCACTTTAAAAACCGGCGCAATAAATTCTTCACTCAATTCTATTTCAACAAGATTAGCAGTTGTAAATGTTTTTCCTTTAGCCAAATAAAAAACAAAATGATTGGCAGCCTGTTCCTCAAATATTTTTTTAAGCTTGGGTTGCAGAAACTCAGCGATCAATGCCTTAGTATCCTCCGGCAGATCATCTCCATCAGCATGAATAATATTTTCCCATATACCGCTGAAAGGAGAATTCCTGTCGAGGTATTTATTTATTTCGCTGTCCTGTAATTTTCGAACCTGTTGCAACAATTGCTTATCCTCTTCACTGAATAATTCGGAATCTACAAATTTGGTCAGGTCCAGTTTCTCAGCGTGGCCAACAAACTCTGTCTGGTCTTCGTTGGCTTCTCCCTTTACAGCATCAACTATAAAGTTTGGATAGGTTGCAGTGTTGAAATTGAACACAATCCCCAGCCGTTTAAAAGATTGCTCAGCAACTGCCACTTCTTCTTTCGGCATCTCAGGTACTACAAATGTTTCTGAAGGCCTTGTTGAGCTTGAGCTTCCGGCCGACACTCTTTTTATTGAACTATCGAGTACTTTTAAAAAAGGCTTTCCTTCTTTATACGTAAATTCAAATTTATCAACCAGATCATCTTCGAGACTGTACCCATAAATCTGAAGCAATTTGTTTTTTTCCTTATCCCAGTTGCGGATGCTGTCGAAATAATTGGCGCCATAGGCATCAAGTAATTGTAGAAAAAGTAAAGTTTTGTGTTCGCAAAGAGGATGTTCTGTTTCGCCACATTTACAGGAAGTATCAAAATTTCGTTCGTCGTTTTTTTGAATGACCAAAGGAAATGTTTCGCCTTCAATGATCAGCTCAGCTTCCACCCTTTCATCAGCAGCTTTAATAATATTAGCTCTTGTGCTGCGTAAAACATTTTCGGCCATTGTATAAATACCAGGAGAAGAAAGCAGTTTGATCATCTTCAATTCAATATGTTTCATCTTAGCAACGGTATGCCGCTGGTTATACTGTATAGTGGTATTTCCAAGCATGTTCTTGTCAACCATATCCTGCAGACGAATCAAGGCTGCCGCCTCATGCCGGCAAATATCTCCCAGGTTATAAGGACAGGAACACCGGGCAGTCATCGCTTTTGCATCGGTATATTTCTGGATGTAAACTTTATAAAAAGTAGCATAACTGTCATCCTTCACTCTAAACACAATGCCACCCATGAGCTGATCGTGTTCAACAAGTTCAACAAATCCCAAAGAATGGATTTTTTTTCCACGACGGATCACTTCGTCGTTGCCATTATTGTAAACAAATTTGATAAGGTGCGGTAAAGCCATTTATGATTTAAGATTGCCGATTTAGGATTTCAGATTTTTTAAAAAGATGCTCTTTTGATACGAGGTCCTTTCTGAAAAAGGCAATTTGCAAAAATAACGAAAAAATAGAGAGCCCCGAAGCCAAACAGTCTTTTAATTTATTATCCGGGAATTAGGGATGTTGATAATAAGAAGCTTTATTTGGCGAGTAATTTACCACCTTCGTACAGAACCAGCGTGTTTGCTATATCTTCCGTCAAGCAATAGCGGATATCTTTCTCCAATCCGAAGCCTGAAAGACGCTGGTAATGTGAAGCATTTTTCAATTTCATAAAATCGTACAAGCTGGTTTTTGCTTCGGCATATAAAGTAGTGGCAAATTGCGAGGAGTCGCAATTGATGGAAAATTTTTTACCGATTCTTTCAATTACTGCGCCGGCAAACAAAGTGTCTTCAATATTCACCCGGTTCTTCCAGGCTGCACAACCTAATATTACATTTTGATTTTGTGCCGCTAAATAGTCGCAAACTGCCGACAGGTTTGGAAACGACCCTGTGATAATGGCTTTTGCATTTTTCTCTAATGCCATGTGTAAAAGTCTTGTTCCGTTTGTTGTTGTAAGCACTAAAGTTTTACCTGTGATAAACTCTTCCGGATATTCAAAAGGTGAATTGCCGTAATCAAGTCCTTCAGCTTTTTTACCATCTCTTTCCCCCGCAGTAATACTTTCTATCTGCTTCCCGATCCGGATACATTCGGCCACACTATCAACGGGAATAACTGATTTAGCACCGTTGTGTAAGGCTGTAGCAATTGTTGATGTTGCCCTGAGTACATCAATGATCACCACAATGCTTTTATCAACTTCATACAGATTGAGCAATGCTGGCGACAGGCAGGTATGTAGTTCGGGTTTGGGTGTTTGCATTATTTAAATTTAACTCAAAATAGCTTTCCATTTACTTGTTTCGGCGTAGTCTTTTATTACGTTGTTCCTTTTTGTCAACACTTTTTCAATATACGATTTAAGAAACAGCCTGTTGGCAATTTTCCCGGCAATGCCATAAGGAGTTTCAAAATTTATCAGATCAATAACTATAGTGCCATTCTCGGCTAGTTTAAAATGATGTTCGTGCCTGAAACTTTTGAAATCACCTTTGATCATTTCATCAATAAAAAAATCTGGTTTCACCATTTCGATGATCTTAGAAGTAAACTGCCGGGTTTTAAAAAGATGTTTAGCCTGCCAGGTTACCGTTTCGTTTTTATTGATCAGCCCGTTCAATACCCCATTAATTGCTTTTTCGTTAGTGTCGGCTGTTGATATCTGGTGCAGATTTATACTGCGGCTTAGATCGAAGACCCGTTCTGAAGGAGCATTAATAAAAGAAGTTAAATGAATGACAGGCATATATTGGCATTGATAGTTTGATATTGGACCAAAGACAAATCTCCAGAAAATAAAAAATATACTCTTAACACGAATCGAACCACATCAATTATTTCCCTTTATTAAACAAATGGCATTTTTACCACTTTAGCTTTTATCGGTGTATTGCGTATGTTTATAAAAATTTCGCTGTTGGCTGTTGCGAACTTTGTATCAACATATCCCATGCCAATTGCTTTTCCTAATGTTGGCGACTGCGTGCCCGACGTAACTTTTCCTATCACATTGCCTTCGGCATCATTAATCTCATAATCGTGGCGGGCTATTCCTTTATCCAGCATTTCGAAACCAACCAGTTTTTTTGTAAGCCCATCGGCTTTTTGTTTTTCGAAATAACTGCTGTTGGTAAAGGCTTTGGTGAACTTAGTGATCCAGCCGAGGCCTGCTTCAAGTGGTGATGTAGTATCATCAATATCGTTTCCGTATAAGCAATAGCCCATTTCCAAACGTAAAGTATCCCGGGCGCCCAGGCCGATTGGTTTAATGTCTCCTTTTTTTCCAGCTTCAAAAATGGCATCCCATATTTTATCAGCATCATCTCCTTTGTCTTCAAAATAAATTTCGGCACCACCTGCTCCTGTATAGCCGGTCGCACTTATTAATACATTATCAACTCCGGCAAATGTGCCTTTGGTGAAAGTGTAATATTTCAGATTCATCACATCCAACTCTGTAAGTGTTTGTAATATCCTTGTGGCATTTGGGCCTTGTATAGCAAGTAAGGCCGTCTTGTCAGAAATATTATGCATCTCTACATCCTTATCATTAAACTGCTGTATCCAGTTCCAGTCTTTTTCTATGTTGCTGGCATTTACTACAAGCATATACGCTTTGTTTTCTTCCAGGCAGTAAACGATCAAATCGTCAACAATACCACCGTCTTTGTTTGGAAAGCAGCTGTACTGCGCCTTTCCTGCAGTTAATTTAGAAGCATCATTGCTGGTAACCCGCTGAATGAGATCTAAAGCATTATCGCCCTTTAAAATAAACTCACCCATATGGCTCACATCAAATACGCCAACAGAATTGCGAACTGCCGCATGTTCATCATTGATACCTGAGTAACTGATGGGCATATTATACCCTGCAAACTCAGCCATTTTTGCGCCTAACGCTATATGCTTATTGGTGAATGGTGTATTCTTCATCGAAAAATAATTTTATCTGATTAGTTGAGTAGGCAAAAGTAATTTAAAATGGTAAGCATATAAAAAAAGAGTCTCCCGAAAAATCGGGAGACTGTGTTGGTTTCAACTTCAACTCAACTATTGAAACTATTTTAATCAATGTTGATCATTGTATTATAGATCGGTAATTGGGCATTTAAGGGCATGGTCTCGATATTTTGTTCACCAATTTTTTCCAATTGCTTTTCTATCGTTTGTTTTACTTTCTCCAACGAATCTTTTACTCTTTGTTTGTCTTTATCAAGTTTCAAATTCAATGAGTCCATCTGTTTTAGAGGTTCATTATTGTAGCGGTAATTATCATCATCAACGCCGGGGTTTATTTCAATTCCATTTTCGTCGATAGTTATTTTGCTACTCCTGCTTCTGGTTGCCGGAAAACCATCTAGTGTGTATAATTTTCCATCGGCTTTCATTTCATAATCAACTCCCGACTTCCATTCATTTTCATCGCCAGATTCATAATACCAGTCATCGTTCCGGTCAATTCCAATATGAACATTATTGTACCAGCTTACGCTTTTGTCGATCTTAATTTTTTTACCCACAGGCACGTAAATGGTTAGTAACACCCGTTGATTGCGAAACTTATCTGTTTTGTTAATTGCTATTCCTTTGTCGAGATACAAGATGCTGTCTTTTTGCACACCTGAATACTCAATTGCCGCTGCATTGTTTTCCGCTATCGCTCTAGATCTTCCGGTAGCCATTTTGATTGTTGTAACCCTGAAGCTATCTGTGTTTGACTTAAGAATTCGTACTTCCACATTGTTTATATAGGCTGTATCTTCCACTATTCCTTCAAATGGCTGGAACCTTAGCACCCGGTTTTTTCTGTATTTCTCCAATGGGTTACCCGAAGCAATTTCGAGTTTATCTACCGAAGGATTCACTAATTCAATTTCCTGCTCAGCCATGTTCTTGCTGTTGTAACTAAAGTCACGGCTGATGGAAGAAATTAAGAGGATAAAGCATATCCAGCCGATCACCCAAAGAGCGCCAAATGAAAACCCGAGCATATTACCGTGTTTCTTTGAATTGGCAATCCTGCGAATGATCCAGGTAATTATTCCGATGATAGGTACTGCAATAAAGAATAGTAAAGTACCCCATGCAAACAGGTTCTGATAATCGCTGTGTATGATAAAATCTTTCAGCGGAAAAACCCCTATTGAAATTACTGCCAGGGCAAATAAGCCCACCACAAGTGCGAACCCTACGCAACCAATAATAAAATAGGCGAAGATCTTAGCAATCATGGCGATCACGTTTCCAAGTCCTCCGCGGTTGCGCCTGGTAAAACTTTTTACATCACCAGCAACTTCTGTTGCTTTATCGCTTATTACTGCCGAAGCTTCTTTTCCAAATTTTTCCGCTTTTTTACCAACGCCTTTCATTTCTTCAACAACCGAAGCCTTGATAGAATTCATATCTACTTTTTCACCTTTCATCTCCAGCTTCTCCGATGTAGTTAGGGCCTCGGGAATTACGATCCATAATATGATATATACAATGAGTGAAGTAGGGCTGAAAGTAAAGCGCATGAAATCACCAAAATTCCATAACCCGCCCCAATGGCCCCAGCGTGATACAAATGACAGAAAGGGCAGCAGGAACAATACTCTTGGGATCCAGGCATTGATACCAAAATAATTTCCTATACCACTACAAACACCTGCTATGATTTTTTCGTCGGGATTACGAAAAAGTTTTTTACGGGTGCTTCCAATTTGTTTGGTGGCACTGCTTGGTACAGCCACCCACATAATAATATAAGTTAAGAACCCTATTCCCGAAAATAACAAGATCACAAAAATTATACGGGTTACAATAACATCAATATTAAAATAATTGGCTAAACCGCTACACACACCGCCTAACACTTTATCGTTCTCGTCACGGAACAATCTTTTTGTGCCTGTTGAGCTGCTGTCTGATGATTGTTGCTGGCTCTGAGAGGAAGAAGATGATGATGACGCAGATTGTGTATCGTCCATCATTTCAAACTCTTCGGGACGGCCCATACTTTTAATGATGGCATTAACATCATTATCGGTTATACAGGTTGCTCCCTTGTTCAGTCTTTCCTGAAAGAGTTCACCAATGCGGCTTTCAATATCATTGATGATCTCATCTTTACCTTCTTCGTTGGCAAAGTGGCGACTCAGACTTTCGGTATAATCTTTCAGCAGGTCAAATGCCGATACTTCAATTGGAACAACCCGTCCCTGGAAGTTTATATTTATTACTTGTTTCATGGCTTTAGTTTTTTGTTTCGTTAGTCGTTTTTTTCCAACAAAAAATCATGGCTATACTTTCTTTTATTGGATGCTGTTGAAGTTGCTATCCTCCCTCTTCGGAAGAAACGTTGTTAATAATAGGTACCTGTGTTCTGGTTAATTCCCTAACGGCATTTGCCAGTTCAAACCAGGTGGTTTCAAGTTCACCGTAAAAATCTGCACCTTTGTCAGTAAGTGAAAAATATTTACGAGGCGGACCGCTGGTGCTTTCTTCCCACCGGTACGATAAAAGTTCTGCATTTTTAAGCCTGGTCAGCAAGGGGTATAATGTACCCTCAAGCAAGTTCAGGTTTGCCGCCTTCATTTTTTCAATGATATCCGAAGGGTAAGCTTCACCCTCTTTTATTATAGAGAGGATGCAAAACTCCAGAACCCCCTTTCGCATTTGGCTGGCTGTGTTTTCAATATTCATGGCTTCAATTTTTTAACCCTTTCAATCTGTCCACTTCAGCGGAGATATTGGTAAGGTTTCTTTCGAGAAATAAATTATTCATGGCTATACTTTAAGAACTTTGTGATTGGAATTCAGCTGTTCTCCTCCTTTCACAACACAAAGATAATAGAATTTTAGTACTATGCAACACATAATACCATATTTTTTATAGTAGTAGGTGCTAAATAATAGCGTTTTTTCCTTAAAACCCTTTCCTGTATTAGCTTTCAGAATTAAAAAATATTTTTCAAAAGAAGATTTGCTTTGATGAACGGTTAAAAACCGGTGTTGAGTGGTGGATATTTAAGCCTATTTTGTGTCTTATTCCTTCAGTTTTGGCATTATATGCGCCCGAATTGAGAATTAAAGGTTTTTAAAAGTTTGGACATGAGATAATTTGCTGTTAATCTTTTTATAACTTCAAAACTTGTCTTAAACAAGGTTCCCTATTTAGTATCATATTCAAAGGAGGACAACATTATGAAAAACATTTTATACATATTACTCAGCCTGGTTGTTCTGGCAGGTTGTAAAACCAGTAAGAATTATTTATCACGTAGTGATAATGACAACACCTTGTTTGATGCCATTAAAACTTTAAAAAAACACAACAATGATACAGCAGCACTAAGCGCATTGCCCATGTTGTACAACATGGCCCAGAAACGAAACCTGCATAAGATCAGCAGCTATAGTAGCTCAAAGGAATTGAGCCGCTGGGATAAGATCATTGATGGATATGGTGTGTTGCAGGAAATGTATAATGCCATTGTAGAAAATGATGCGGCATCTTCGGTAATCAGTCCTGTAAATTATCAACAAACTATTTACGATGTAAAGCAACAGGCTGCGGCAGATTATTATGCCGAGGCAAATAGTTTTTTAAATACCCCCGGCAGAGACAACGCAAAAAAAGCCTACAATTATTTTAAAAAAGCCGACAAACTGGTACCCAATTACGAGGATGCGAATTTAAAAATGGATGTGGCTTTTCAAAATGCCGTTGTAAATGTTGTCATCAATCCTGTACAGGATAACTCCTATTTTTTTAATACCGGCTGGGGCAACTATGGTAATAATTACAGTAACGAATATTTTCAACAAACTTTAGTTCGGGAATTGGGCGGCTTAAACAACAAACGCTATCCTGCACGCTTTTTTACCGATTGGCAAGCCCGGAGTGATAATGTAAACCCTGATTGGGAAGTTAATTTAACGCTGAGAAATATGAATATCCCCCGGCCGCAAATTTATAATTACAGACGTAACGCCAGCCAGCGAGTTGAAATAGGGCGTGATACCAGCGGTAAAACTGTTTACCAAACTGTTTATGCAACCATTAATGTGGCCAGGCAATCTTTTACAGCCAGGGCAGATATGGAGATCAGCATTTCAGAAATTGCTACACGTAAAAACATTACCTACAACACATTTAGAGAAGATTACAGGTGGGAAGAAGAACATGCCACTTACACAGGTGACAGCAGGGCATTAAGTTCCAATGATTGGGCACTGATAAATAACAGTTATTACAATGAACCCCGCAAGGAAGATATTTTAAATGAGTTGTATCGGAAATTATATCCGCAGGTAAAGAACCGAATTACTTACGCCGTAGATTGGTAATAATTAAATGATCACGTATTTTATGAAAAAATAACGTAGGTGATCCAGCTCATTAAGTAGGCAAGTCCTGTCATGTACAACAGCTGTATCATCGGCCATTTCCACGTTCGGGTTTCTCTTTTTACAATGGCCAGCGTACTCATACATTGCATAGCCAATACATAAAAAATCAACAGCGATAATCCTGTAGCCAGGTTATACACTTTACTGCCATCGGGTCTTACAGCCGCCGCCATTTTTTGTCTGAGTGTATTATTATTTGCGCCGGCATCTTCTCCCACACTATACAAAGTAGCCATTGTACCCACAAAAACTTCTCTTGCCGCAAAAGATGTAATTAATGCTATTCCTATTTTCCAGTCGTAACCTAAAGGACGAATGGCGGGTTCAATGGATTTACCCAATGTACCGGCATAAGAACTTTGCAGTAATTCTGTTTTGCGTTGTTTATTCAGATCTGCCGATTGCTGCGGATTCTCTTTTATTAACTGTTCGTATTTTGCTGTTACTTCCTTCATTTTTTCTTTGGGACCATAGGTGCTCATGGCCCATAACAACAGGCTTATCATCATGATCACTTTTCCTGCATCAAACACAAATATTTTTGCCTTTTCAATCATTGTTGTCACTGCATTCTTCCAGCGTGGTGCACGGTAAGTTGGCAATTCTAAAATAAAAAAACTACGCTCAGCGCTCTTGATAAACCATTTCATAACCCATGCAACAACCAAAGCCATCACTGTCCCAAGTAAATACAGGCCCATCATCACTAACCCTTGTAAACTTAAAAATCCAAAATATAATTTAGAAGGAATAACCAATGCAATTAAAATAATATAAACCGGAAGCCTTGCGCTGCAGCTCATCAAAGGTGTTATCATGATAGTAAGCAGTCTTTCTTTCCTGTTCTCAATATTTCTTGCACTCATAATGGCTGGCACCGCACAGGCGAAGCCGCTTATCATCGGCATTACACTTTTCCCATTCAGTCCAACCTTTCGCATAAGTTTATCGGTGAGAAAGCTTATACGGGCCATATAACCTGTGTCTTCCAGAATGGTAATCAATCCAAACAGGATCATTATTTGAGGGATGAAAATTATGATGCCGCTAAGTCCGGCAACTACGCCATTTATAAGCAGATCACTCCACCAGGTTACGGGTAAACTGTTGCTTAAAAATCCGCCAGCCTCTCCAAACATCCATTCAATTCCATCCATTGGATATCTGGCAACCCAAAACACGCTCTGAAAAAGCAGGAATAAAACCACCATCAGAATAAGGTAACCCCATCGGCGATGCAACAATACATTGTCGAGTCGTTCATTAAACAATGCTTTTTGCAAAGGATCTGCTTCAACTACCGTCTGCTGCATAATATGCTTAATGTGTGCATATCGCTGTATGATCTCTTTGGCCTGTGTTTTTGTAGGATTGAATTTATTGTCAATTTCAATTTGCTCAATCGTTTCCTGCATGCCTTCCTCCAGCAAAAAATGTTCGTGATTTATCAGGTAATGAATAGCCCTGTAGTTGCTGATATCCGGATAATGATTCTTCACTTTCTCAACTGCCGGTCCAGCCAATGCCAAGTTATCGATAAAATCACGTGCCGGTGGTTGGTATAAATTATTGGCCGACTGATCAATCACTTTTTTTAACTGATCAAGTCCCTTGTTTCTCCTTGGATTAACCTGAACGACAGGTACACCCAATTCTCTTTCCAATCCCTGTATATCAATTTGAGTGCCTTTACGCTTGGCCAGATCCATCATAGTAAGTGCAACTACAACCGGAATATTAAGGTCGATTATCTGTGAACAAAAAAGCAGGTTGCGGTTCAAATTACTGGCATCGGCAACCAATATGACCATATCAGGTTTTATGGTTTCATCCTGGTTCAACAGCACTTTATAAGCCACCCACTCATCGTCGCGTTTTGGATACAGGCTATAAGTACCGGGCAGATCAATTACTACAGCCGACAGATCAGCCGTGATCTTACTATATCCCATTTTCTTATCTACCGTAACACCCGGAAAGTTGCCAACCTGCTGGTTCAATCCCGTTAAATAATTAAAAAGGGAACTTTTACCACTATTGGGATTGCCTACTAATGCTATGTTTAGCTGTTTTTTCAAACTGTGAGTGCAAAAATAGCCGTAAACCCCTTTACCAGGTTACGAATTAAGAAAGATGCAGTGCGCCATGCGGAAAATCTGCAATTCACCTGTCTCATTAATTTTTACACTCTGTTTACACTTCTGCACCTACTCTGGGTTACCTTTGTTGCTTCTTATCAAACATAAAATCATGAAACATTTTCTCTGGCTGGTATTATTAATTTCAACGGTAGCGACAGCGCAAAAAAGCAGGCGGACACAAAAAAAAGCTGATAAAATAGTATTAGCATCTATACAAACACATATTGGTTTTTTGGCCGATGATAAACTGGAAGGAAGAAGAACCGGAACTGCCGGTGAAAAACTGGCTTACCAGTACATCAGCAAGAAATTTGAAGAGGCTGGTCTTGTTGCCAAAGGAGATGACGGAACTTTTATACAACCCTTTGAAGTTTATGAAGGAAAGATCATTGACCCGGTTACTCATCTTAAAATGAACGGCAACGTACTTGAACTGGACAAAGATTATTTTCCTTTCACGTTCAGCGCTAACAAAAAACTTTCTTCAACCGCTTCCATGGCACTGCCAGAAAGTGAGTCGGTTTGGTTTTGGAACCTGAAAGAAACACTGGAAGAAAATAAAAGCAATCCGCATTTCGACCTGGAAGAAGCGATTGTGAAAAAAGTAAATGAAGTTTATTCCAAAGGTGCCGCGGCTTTGTTGGTTTATAATAATTCCGAAATTAAAGATGAACTAAAGTTTGAATCCAAATCGAAAACAGAAGCAACTAAAATACCTGTGCTGTACATCAGCAAGGAAACCAAAGCAAAATATTTTTCTAACGAACTGAGTTTTGTCGAGATTAAACTCGAAGTGTCTATTGCCGACAAAAAAAGAACCGGACATAATGTGGTGGGGTATATTGACAATGGCGCCGCCAGTACAGTGATACTTGGAGCACATTTCGATCACCTTGGTTATGGCGAAGATCATAATTCCTTATTTACCGGAGGTACTCCGCAAATTCATAATGGCGCAGATGATAATGCCAGTGGTACTGCCGCCTTAATTGAACTTAGTAAACAGCTGAAAAATTCAAAACTAAAAAACAACAATTACCTCTTCATCGCATTCTCAGGCGAAGAGCTGGGTTTGTATGGCAGTAAATATTATACGGAACATCCAACCGTTGATTTTACAAAAGCCAATTACATGATAAACATGGATATGGTTGGAAGACTTAACGACAGTACACACGGATTAACAATTGGCGGCTACGGCACATCGCCGTTTTGGGGAGAACAACTATCAGCTACTGATAAATACCTTAAAATTAATTTCGACAGTAGCGGCAGCGGACCCAGCGATCATACTTCGTTTTACAGAAAAGATATTCCCGTACTTTTCTTTTTTACCGGTTCTCACAGCGATTATCACAAACCAAGTGATGATGCTGATAAAATTAATTATGAAGGCGAGCTTGTACTGATAAAATACATTTATAATGTAATTGAAAAAGCAAACGATAAAGGCAAATTGGCATTTACAAAAACCCGTGAAGCACAGCAGATGGGCCGCAGAAGTTTCAGTGTAAGCATGGGCATCATGCCTGATTATACTTTCAACGGAATAGGTGTACGTGCCGACGGCATCAGCGAAGGCAAGCCTGCCGAAAAAGCAGGACTAAAAACCGGCGATGTGATATTGCAGATAGGCGATTTTAAAACGGCCGATGTGCAGGGTTATATGCAGGCCCTGGGGAAATTTAAAAAAGGTGATGCCACAAAAGTTACTGTAAAAAGAGGCGACGAAGAGATTGTGTTTGACATTTTGTTTTAATCTAACTATCTTTTTAAATGGCAACAAGTCAAAAATTAAAAATTGATAATGAAGAGCTGGCTGAAGAGTTCTTTGAAGATGCTGTTTTGCTTGGCATAGTTGCACCTGTTAAGGATTACCAGTTCAGCTGGCAGCTGAATCAGTTACTGGGACTTAATTTCAGGGTGAATAACGATATTGAGATTCAACTTAACAAAAAACAACGAAAATATTATTTCGGCATTTATGAATATGCCATTCCCGCCATCAGCGTAACGCATTATTTATACAACAACCAGTACGATGGTGAATACCTGTTGCCCGAATTCAAGCATCTTGATTTTTTATGGATGATAAAAGGCGATCCTGTTGCAGCAGAGGATTTAAAAATTTTAGTGCAGTCGATACGCACTTTACCGGGAGTTCAACTGGTGACTGAAATGACGAATGAAAAAATTAAAAACAAGCAGCACCTCATCTTTTAAATACAATCTTATGTGGAAAGAAGATAACAACAAACTTTACCGGAAATTCCAGTTTAAAAATTTTTCTGAAGCATTTGCTTTTATGACAAGGGTGGCCATTGAAGCAGAAAAAATGGATCATCATCCACTTTGGACCAATGTATATAACAACGTAGAGATTTGGTTGAGTACGCATGATGCTGGGGATATTGTAACGGAGAAGGATCATAAACTGGCTGGTAAAATTGATAACCTCATAAGGTAACCTTCCTTCTGAAAAATCCAAATAAAGCAATAATTGAAACAACCGTCCAGGTGGCTTCTAAGATTACAAAAGGCAAATAATTTATCATCCACGATGCAAGGCAGGCAAGGCCTGCGCCTACAATGTTCATAATGATATAAGTCAGGTTATTTCTTTCTATTTTACCGAGAATGTTCAGCAAGAATGCGATCAGCAATATGGCTACTCCAACAAAACCAGTCCAATCGCTCAATTCAAAATTCATTTTTAGCTTTTTACTGTGATTATTTTTTCTCTTGCTGATATAAACCTTCCAATCGGTTCAGTAAAATTTGCAAGTTCGTTTTCTTTTAATAAAAGCTTTACCTCTTCAACCGATTCTTCATCAACAGCAATCAACAATCCGCCGTTGGTTTGAGGGTCGGGTAGTAAATTAAACGCTTCCATTACATTCACTCCTTTTTCAAAAGCTGTTTTTGTACTGTAGCTATTCCAGTTTCGGAAAGTGGCATCTGGTACAATGCGCTGATTTAAATATTCCTTTACGCCATCAGCAACAGGAAGCTTTGAATAATCTATTTCCGCTGAACAATTACTTCCCTCTGCCATTTCAATCAAATGGCCGAGCAGACCAAAACCGGTAACATCTGTCATCGCAGTTACACCATCAAGCTTTCCCAACGCTTCGCCAATTTTATTCAGTTGGGTCATCTGTTTTATCATAACTGAAACATCCTGTTCTTTAATTAACCCTCTTTTTTGTGCGGTAGATAAAACACCAACGCCTAACGGTTTGGTAATAAAAATTATATCGCCGGGTTTTGCAGTATCGTTCTGTTTTAAGTTTTTTATATCAACCAGTCCGCTAACCGCAAGTCCGAATATCGGCTCCGCCGAATCAATACTGTGTCCTCCTGCCAATGGGATTCCTGCCTCCTCACAAATTGCACGACTTCCATCCAGAATTTTTTGGGCAAGCGATGCTGGCAATTTTTCAACAGGCCATCCTAAAATAGCAACAGCCATCAACGGTCTTCCTCCCATTGCGTATACATCGCTGATGGCATTGGCACTGGCTATACGGCCAAAGTCAAACGCATCATCAACAATAGGCATAAAAAAATCGGTTGTGGAAATTAAGGCAGTGCTATTGCCAAGATCGTAAACCGCGGCATCATCTTTACTGCTGTTGCCAACCAGTAATTTCTTATTGCCGGGAATTAAAATTTTGGTGTTGAGGATTTCCTCCAGTACCGACGGAGCTATCTTACAACCGCAGCCGGCACCTCTTGAAAATTGCGTTAGTTTTATTTCACTGTCCTTCTCCATAATTAATTTTCTTTTCGCCTGAACACAATTGCTGCACTCTTTTTAAGATCACCACTAAATCGGATTTCATAACGATCCTTCCCATCATAAACGATAAGCAGACCGGTATTTGGAGGCAATGACCCAAGATTTTCGGCATACATGATAAGCTGTATACTATCCCCCGTATTTACCGTACTTATTTTTTTACGAACCGCATTGGTACTCAAGCCAACTCTTGGCATAATAACTTCACCATTCATTAATACACTTACCGTATCGCCATCAACTTCTCCATTATCATATAAAGTCAGTTCGAGGCTGTCCGTTTTATAATATACCGCGTCTATTGTTTCAATTTTTCGGTTTTCAATATCTACCGCTGCATCTGCAAAAGTGTTTTGCTTTTGCTTAACCGCTTCCGGCTCCTTTAATTTTGCAGACTCTGCCTTGACAACTTCTACTGGCTTAGGCGTTGCAGCAACCGGCTCAGTTTTTACCGGTACTGTCTTTGCAACATCAACCGGTTTAGATTTAACCACCACAGGATCAGCTTTCTTAACAGGTGCAGCTTTTACAGTTTCAACCGGTTTCGGCTTTGCAACCGGCAAGTCTTTTTTTACAACGGGTTCATCTATTTTCACTTTGGACTCTTCCTTCTTAACTACAGATTCTACATTCCTGACCACAGGCTCTTCTTTTTTAGCGGCAGGCAAAGATTCTGTCTTAATGGGTTCGGTTTTTACAACCTCTGCAGGTTTAGGTTTTGCAACAGGCCCGGTTGTTGTTACTGTTGCAGCAGCTAATGTTGTTTGGTATTTCTTTTCTTCTGCCTCTTCAACAAAAGATAAATTCTTAGCCAGCCCCAGCTCCTCCAGATGTGGTACCAATGCCGACTGCCAGAAATTATTTTTTCGTTCTACTTTAATAAAACCCGTAGCCGGAGCATATTCTTTAGTGCGGTTGGTTTCAAAGTTTCCGCTCATGATCATTTTATCTTCCAATATCTCGAACCGTAATGTATTTATAACATACACACCTTTTGGAGGTTTTATCGGATAATTATTTGCAATCAGTTCCAGATCCTGCGTGATAATTTCGTTGCCTTCTCTTTTAATCTTGATCTTTTTTACACCATGGTACTGTTTATCATTTAAAATAAAATAGGTGTGTGAGAAGCCCGAAAGTTTTCCTTTTTTTTCGCTGATGGCAATTTCGTAACGGTAGTACAACTCTGTAGTATCATTGTACATGGTTCCGGTCCAAAGCCCGGTAATATCTGCATAAGCAGGTGATTGCCCATAAAGCTGAACAGAAAAAAATAACACGAAACAAAAAAAGATCAGGCGCTTACCGTATTGCATGATAATAGTTTAATGGTATTGGATGCTGTATCAACGCTGGCACAGGGTATTTTATTTAATAGTGATGAAAGATTTTCGCGGTTTTGGAGGCCCTTATAATACCACTTATCGTAATAGGTAAGTAAAATACGGAAGCATTCCATGTAATTATCTTCTTCCAAATAACGGACCGCATTCTTCGTTTCCAGTCCGCCAAGGCGTTTTTGAATACGCAAAATAGCATTCTTCAATTCTTCTTTTTGTTGTTTTCCGTAATCTCCCGCTATATATTTCAATCTTTCTTCAAAAGGGATATCTACAAAATACACCGGCGATTTACGCATGTTGTACCAAAGTGGCATTGGTATTTGCAGGTTGCCAATGCGCTGGCTTTCGTCTTCTAAAAAGAGGGTCGATTTTCGATTTTCGATGTTGGCAAGGGACTCAGCCAGGCTGTTTTCAAACATCTCCTGCCCGGGCTGGGGAATATTTTCAAGAGCGCCAAAGGCTGATCCTTTGTGATTGGCTAACCCTTCGAGGTCAATTATTGTTTTACCTTGCTTTCGCAGTTCATGCAATAACAATGTTTTGCCACTTCCGGTATAACCGCCAATAATATTAAAATTGTAGTCTTTTTCAAATTGTGCCAACACCCATTTTCGGTAAGCTTTGTATCCGCCAGCCAGCAAATAAACTTTAAAGCCATACATATCCAATAACCAGGCAACAGCAGCACTGCGCATACCGCCACGCCAGCAATGAATACAAATATTTCTCAATTCTGGTTTTTCGTTTTGTTGTCCTGCTCCAGGAAAACGAGAATTAAGAAACCCCTCAACAGTCTCGACCGTCTTTCGCATCTTCGGTCCAAAAAAATCAAGACCAATTTTAATTGCAGCTTCCCGGCTTTGTTGTTTGTATGTAGTACCTACTTCTTTTCTCTCTTCATCTGTAAACAGTGGTAAACTTATTGCAGCAGGTATATGTGCATGTTTATATTCACCCGGACTGCGAACATCTAAAACAGAATATTGCTTTGCAAGTGCTAAAAATTCTTCAATATTTATTTTTTGTATCGACATAAACTAAATTCCACAAAGGAACACAGAGGCACTAAGTTACACAAAGTAAAAAGCCGCCGGATGAATCAGCAGCTTTTTACTTTTTATTTTTTATTTTTAACTCTATCCGTTCATACTGGTTAAGAACTCAGCATTATCTTTTGTTCCTTTCATATTCTTCAGTAATAAATTAATCGCCTCTTCCGGATTCATATCAGCCATATGCTTACGCAATACCCACATGCGCTGGAAGGTGTCCTTATCCAGCAACAGGTCATCACGACGTGTAGAAGAAGAAACAATATCGATAGCGGGATAAATTCTGCGGTTTGATAATTTACGCTCCAGCTGTAATTCCATATTACCGGTTCCTTTAAATTCTTCAAAAATCACTTCATCCATTTTACTTCCGGTATCTACCAACGCAGTTGCAATTATGGTCAACGATCCGCCATTTTCAATTTTACGGGCCGCACCAAAAAACTGTTTTGGTTTCTGCATGGCATTGGCTTCTACACCACCACTTAATACTTTACCGCTTGACGGAGCAACTGTATTATGTGCTCTTGCCAAACGGGTAATAGAGTCAAGAAGTATTACGACATCATGGCCGCACTCAACCAAACGTTTTGCTTTTTGTAAAGCCATGGTACTAACCCTAACATGTTTTTCGGCAGGCTCATCAAAGGTTGAAGCAATTACTTCGGCTTTTACACTACGTTCCATATCGGTAACTTCCTCGGGCCTTTCATCAACCAATACAATCATCAGGTAACAATCCGGATGATTTTCGGCGATTGCATTAGCAAGTTCTTTCAACAACATGGTTTTACCCGTTTTTGGCTGGGCCACAATCAATCCACGCTGTCCTTTACCAATGGGCGTAAACAAGTCCATGATTCGTGTACTGTAATTATCTGCTCTTGTACACAGGTCCAGCTTTTCAAACGGAAACAGTGGTGTTAAATAATCAAAAGGCACACGATCTCTAACTTCTTCCGGTGATTTGCCATTGATGGTTTCTACTTTTAATAATGCAAAATATTTTTCGCCTTCTTTTGGAGGTCTTACGCTTCCGTAAACCGTATCTCCTGTTTTTATTCCAAATAGTTTTATCTGGCTGGGAGATACATATATATCATCCGGCGAGGACAGATAATTATAGTCACTACTTCTTAAAAAGCCATATCCGTCAGCCATCATTTCTAAAACACCTTCGCCTAATATCACACCATCAAACTCGATATTGAATGACTGCTGTTTTTGGCTTTGTTGTTTAGATGGCTTGTTGTCTTCTTCCATATCTACTTCCGGTTCCTGCTCCTGTGCATCTTCTTCAGCCAGCATTTGGGCTATGGCAGACGGAATAGTACTTTCTGCATCGGTAATAGGTTGAATATCGTTTTCCTCAACGTTGTCCTCAACAGCTGTTTTTACTGTTCTTTTTTCAGCGTCAGCCTTTTTGGCTTTTACAGGGGCGCTTTCGTCCGCATTATTCTTGGCAGAAGATTTTACTATCCGCTTGCGTTTTGGCTTTTCGCCATCTTTGTTTTTATCGGCACTCATAATTGATTGGTTTTCCAGGATCTTATTTATTAAGTCCTGTTTAACAAGTTTGTTTGCGTTGGAAATGTCAAATTGCTCGGCAATGTCTTGCAACTCAGGAACGAGCAGGTCGTTCAGTTGTGAAATATCGTACATAAAAAATTGAAAATGCTGTTCTTCAAAAATCCCGCCTTAAGTCTGAAATTGTAATTGAGAATTAATATTGATGGATTTAAATCGCTGATCAAAAATATGCTTGTGAGTCTTGTTCAGCCTGATTCAGTAGCAATATTACGGTGTTTTTTTAAAAAAACGGAATTTTTTTGCGATAGAACATGGATTATCCGTGTTAAAAGGATGAAAACTGATCAATATCTGCAAAAATCCGTTACATCTATGTCATCAATGTTCAATTCTTATCTTTGCTGCCAATTTATAATTTTTATGTTCAATAAAAGAATCAAGATCAAAGACCTGCTGGCCAGCGATAAAGCCAACTATCAGGCAACTGCAATGGGTTGGGTACGCACATTCCGTAACAATCAGTTTATAGCACTGAATGATGGCAGCACCAATAATAATGTGCAGATAGTTGCAACATTGGGTGAATTTGATGAGGCTATATTAAAACGCATTACTACCGGAGCCTGTATTAAAGCAACGGGTGAGGTTATTCCTTCGTTAGGCAAAGGCCAAAAAGTTGAGCTTAAAGCAACAGCAATTGAAATACTGGGTGATAGTGATTCGGAAAAATTTCCCCTTCAACCTAAAAAACACAGCCTCGAATTTTTAAGGGAAATCGCACATCTTCGTTTCAGGACCAATACTTTTGGTGCGGTATTCAGGGTGCGGCATAGCCTGGCTTTTGCTGTTCATAAATTTTTTAACGACAAAGGATTTGTTTATCTGCATACGCCCATTATAACAGCAAGCGATGCAGAAGGTGCTGGAGAAATGTTCAAAGTAACGTCGTTGCCACTTGATGGAACAGCGCCGAAAAATGACGATGGTTCAATAAACTTTAAAGAAGACTTTTTTGGTAGAAGTACCAATCTAACAGTTAGTGGTCAACTTGAGGGAGAACTGGCTGCGATGGCCTTTAGTGACATCTATACATTCGGACCAACATTCCGTGCAGAGAATAGTAATACCACCAGGCACCTTGCAGAGTTCTGGATGATTGAACCGGAAATGGCTTTTTACGACCTGGAAGATAATGCCAACCTTGCCGAAGAATTCATCAAGTATATTATTAAATATTCGATGGATAATAATGCAGAGGATCTTGAGTTTTTAGCACAGCGGCTGGCTGATGAAGAAAAACAAAAACCTCAAAACGACAGGAGTGAAATGGGCCTGCTGGAGAAACTAAAATTTGTTGTGGAGAATAATTTTGAAAGACTGACCTATACCGAAGCTATCGATATTTTAAAAGAGAGTAACCACAATAAGAAGAAGAAGTTTCAATATTTGATTGAAGGCTGGGGCACCGATTTGCAGAGCGAACATGAGCGTTATCTGGTGGAGAAACATTTTAAAAAACCTGTAATATTAACTGATTACCCTAAAGAGATTAAGAGTTTTTACATGCGCCAGAATGACGATGGCAAAACCGTGGCTGCTATGGATATTTTAGCACCAGGCATTGGCGAAATAGTTGGCGGCAGCCAGCGTGAAGAACGTATGGACAAACTTACACAACGCATGCAGGAAATGAATGTACCTGCTGATGAATTATGGTGGTACCTTGATACAAGAAGGTTTGGCGCCTGCCCGCATGCCGGATTTGGTCTTGGCTTTGAGCGATTGGTACAGTTTGTTACCGGCATGGGAAATATCAGAGATGTGATCCCTTTTCCACGGTATCCCAAGAGCGCGGAATTTTAATCCTTTTATCAGGTATTCATCAAGAGATGTTGCAGAATAAATACCGCAGCACCGGCAAAATAACCAATCAAAGCCAGCAAACTTACTTTTTTTAGGTACCAGATAAAATCAATTTTTTCAATTCCCATTGCCGCAACACCTGCAGCAGATCCAATGATCAATGCGCTACCCCCCGTTCCTGCGCAGTAAGCTAAAAATTCCCAAAAGAAATGCCCTGTTGGAAAATCTGTAAGTGAATACATGCCCTGCGCAGCAGCTACCAACGGCACGTTATCAACCACCGAGGAAAGAAGACCAATGATTAACGTTATTACCGTTATGTTGCCCACTTTATCATTTAATAAATTAGCAAGAGTGGTTAAAACTCCTGTTGCCTGTAAAGCGCCAATACTTAATAGGATTCCAAGAAAAAACAAAACACTGGGCGTATCAATCTTACGCAAAGCATGATTTACCGATAATAATCCTTTCTCCTGTTCATCTCTTTCGCTATGGAGAAGTTCTGTTATCATCCACATAACACCAAGCCCGAACAGAATACCCATGTAAGGAGGCAGATGCGTAATAGTTTTAAATACCGGCACAAATAATAAACTGCCAATTCCCAATCCGAATACTATATTTCTTTCAAAATCGCTGGTTGTGAAATTTATATTCTCCTCAGCCATTGTATCAGCGTGTTTTAAATTTCCCTTCATTTTCCAGCTTATTAAAGCTGCAGGCAAAACCAGACTTACAATGCTAGGTAAAATTGTTTGAACAATGATTGATGCAGCTGTTATCTGTCCGCCGATCCAAAGCATCGTGGTGGTAACATCACCAATTGGAGACCACGCTCCTCCAGCGTTTGCTGCTATTACAACAAGAGCAGCAAACATAAGCCGCTCCTGTTTATCTGCAATTATTTTTCGCAGCAGCGAAACAATTACAATTGTTGTAGTAAGGTTATCCAGTGCTGCAGACAAAAAGAAAGTAATAAAAGCAATCAGCCAAACGAGTTTTCTTTTTTTTGTTGTTTTTATGCGACTGGTAATTATATAAAATCCATCATGCGCATCAATAAGTTCAACAATTGTCATGGCGCCCATCAGGAAAAATAAAATACCTGACACCTCACCAAGATGGCCCGTAAGATACTCCGATGCTTCATGACCCTCAGAGGAAAACAAAGCATAGACCGACCAGCAAAGCGCAGCAGTAACCAGGGCAGAGGCAGCTTTATTGATTTTAATCGGGTGTTCCAGAGCTATCGCAATGTAACCTAAAATAAAAATTATGCAAATGGCTGTTATCATAAAAATCTCAGTATTTTATTTTTTTCTATCCCTTCGTTAATCCTATTTTTTTATTAAAGTAATGATTTCTTTATTAAGAAGCTGTCATTTTTTATAGCAAACCCAAACATCAGGTAAAAACAGTAGTAATAAAAAAGCCCGGATTTAGATCCGGGCTTTTTTATTAGCTGTGAAATTGATAGATGTCATGCAAGTCTTTTATTCCCCTGAAGGTAACGTCAAGGTCTTTTATAACACCGTCATGTATATCATAAACCCAACCATGAACATGTAGTGGCTGGTTTTTCTTCCAGGCAGTTTGCACTATTGATGTTTTACCAAGATCCAGTACTTGTTCCATAACATTCACTTCAACAAACCGCTTTGCTCTTTCGTCTTTATCAGCAATGGCATCCAGTTCAACATGGTGCATCCTGTATACATCTTTTATATGCCGAAGCCAGTTATCAATCAGGCCGTATTCTTTGTTTCCCATTGCAGCCAATACACCACCGCAACCATAATGACCGCAAACAATTATATGCTTTACTTTAAGAACCTCCACTGCATAAGAAAGTACACTCAACAAATTCATATCAGTATGTACTACCATATTGGCAATGTTTCGGTGAACAAACATTTCACCGGGTTTTGTACCGGTGATTTGGTTTGCGGGGACACGGCTGTCGCTGCAACCTATCCAGAGATATTCAGGGGATTGGCCATCTGCTAATTGTTTAAAAAAATCCGGGTCGAGGTTTAATTGTTCTGATACCCATTTTTTATTGTTG
>JAHEBJ010000038.1:1599-27769 GCA_024642285.1 Sphingobacteriales bacterium | reverse complement strand
TGTGAGAACAGGGTTCACGCTATATTCCTTTTCCTTTCGTTGCTGGAATTGGTGCAATTGCGATTTATGAGTTTGATAACAGGAGAAGGAAGGAATAATTTTATTATAGAATGGAATGAGAGCAGAGAAGATGACCTTCCCGGTTTAATTCCCGGCGACGAACCTCCATCACTTAATTAATTTGATCCCCTGATTTTATCGGGGGATTTTTTTTGTATAAACTTTGAGTCTCCCCAAAAGTGTAACTCACAGCGTAGTCAATTTGACAGTTTCAGGAAATGGCCCTATATTTGATGTTCAAACATTGATTTTAAATCAGTAAACATACAATCATGAAAACATTATTATTTAAAGCAGCCGACAGGGGCAGTGCCGATTATGGATGGCTTAAGCCCAATTACTATTTCAGTTTTGCACAATACCACGACCCGGCCAAGATTCATTTTGGTATGTTGCGGGTTCTGAATGATGATTTTATCGGTGGTGGCGGGGCTTTTCCTACGCATCCGCACGATAATATGGAAATTATAACCATCCCATTTACTGGCGCTTTAAAACATAAAGACAGCACCGGTGGTGAAGGTGTAATAAAAGCAGGTGACATTCAGATTATGAGTGCAGGTTCGGGTGTACAACATTCCGAAGCCAATGCATCGGCAACTGATCCCGTTACACTTTTCCAGGTTTGGCTTTTTCCAAAAGAAAGAAATATTGAGCCGCGTTACGACCAAAGAAGTTTCGATGTATCAGAAAGGAGTAATAAATGGCAGGTCGTGGTTTCTCCCTTGGATGCAGACGATGCATTATGGATAAATCAGGATGCCCGGTTTTCTCTGGCAAACCTTGAAGCAGGAAAAGAAATTTCCTACACCAATGCTTTTAAAGGCAATGGAGTCTTTCTCGTGGCAATTAATGGAAAAGTTTCAGTGAACGGCGAGGAACTAAATAAAAGAGATGCGCTCGGAATTTCCGAAGCTGAAAGTTTTACGATAACAGCAACTGAAGATGCAGAATTACTGGCTATTGAAGTGCCAATGAACTGATTTGAATAATATTGCCAGTAGCTAGTAATATATCCATAGCAATATAGATGCCTGTGTTTGGTTTATATAGTTTTGCAATGTAGATAAGAAAGCTGGTGAAACAGTAGGGCAACCCAGGCTTACACAAATAGGGAAGGGTGCAGTTTCATCATTGGGCACACATGAATGTCCGTGTAAAACTATAAAACGGTCAAATGCCTTGCTGTTGGAATTGTCTAGTCCGTACAATTTATACGCAAGGCCAAATTTTCCATAATAGGATTTGCCCATTTTATATTTACCTAAAGACGTCTTATAGCTGTTGGGTACATTGGAAAATTCCAATTCATCAGTACCGTTTTCAGAACCGCTGCCGTGTGTGACAAGCCCGGTAATCTCAACCGAATCTCTTTCGAGGTTGTAAACAAAAAACCGGTTGTTGCCGGATGGCAGGCGCATATCAATCAAAAAACATATCTCTTTATCAAATTTGCCGCTGTTTACAAAACCCTTTGCCAACAAGGCTTTCTGCCTGATCCGGGCAATTGTTTTGGCTTCAAAATTGTTTACAGATTTTTCAAATGAGAAAGGTTTGTCACCGGCAGGTTCATTGAATTTGGGCTTATACCATAAAAAATACCCGAATGCCGAAATGGCGAATAACAAAATTCCTGTTACAATTAATATTTTGCCGGCTATTTTCATAAAAATTCTACGGGTCATTGATTCGTAACGAACATTTTTCCATAAAAATTTTTGTTGCCGTGTTAAATAAAACAAAAACCCGGCCTACAAAAGAGACCGGGGCTAAATATCTAAATCGAATAATTTTACTTGAGTACTGGAACCTTGATCTCGGCCACTACCCGTAACATTTCTGCAATGCCATTGGCATCAATACCAATTTCATCATACAACTGTTTAGGTGTACCGTGTTCCACCAGCCTGTCGGGAATACCCATGATTTTTACATCGGCTTTATAACCATGCGCATTCATGAATTCCAACACTGCAGAACCAAATCCACCAACGACAGTTCCGTCTTCGATGGTTATAATTTTATTGTAGTTGCTGAACACTTCATGCAGCATTTCTTCGTCGATAGGTTTTACAAAACGCATATCGTAATGTGCCGGGCTAATACCTTCAGCCTTTACGTCCCTGATTGCCGAGGCTGCAAAATTTCCTACATGGCCAAAAGATAAGATGGCAATCTCTTTTCCGTCTTTTATTTTTCTGCCCTTACCAATTTCAATTTCCTGCATCTCAGTTTTCCACTCGGGCATAACGCCTTCGCCTCTAGGATAGCGTATCACAAAAGGATTTTTGGTAGAATCAAGCTGTGCGGTGTACATCAGGTTACGCAATTCGCTTTCATTCATGGGTGCACTCACAATCATGTTGGGAATGCAGCGCATGTAGGCAATATCATAACAGCCGTGGTGCGTTGGTCCGTCTTCGCCAACGAGCCCTGCCCTGTCTAAACAAAATATAACAGGCAGTTTTTGAATGGCAACATCATGCACAACCATATCGTAGGCACGTTGCATAAAAGAAGAATAGATGTTGCAGAATACCTTCATGCCCTGCGTTGCCATACCGGCGCTTACAGTGACTGCATGTTGTTCGCAAATACCCACGTCAAAAGCACGGTCAGGCATTTTGTCCATCATAAATTTTAAGGACGATCCGCTTGGCATGGCTGGCGTAATGCCAAATATTTTATCATTCTTCTCCGCCAGTTCAATAATCGTATGTCCAAAAACATCCTGGTATTTTGGTGGCTGCGGTATATCGTATTTCTTCTTTTGAATTTCGCCGGTCACTTTATCAAATAATCCCGGTGCATGCCATTTGGTTTGATCTTTTTCCGCAAGATCGTAGCCCTTTCCTTTTACAGTTTTAATATGCAGAATTTTTGGACCGGGTATATCTTTCAGATCTTTTAAAGTATCAACAAGCTTGGTGATATTGTGTCCGTCGATAGGACCAAAATAACGCAGCTTAAGCGCTTCAAACAAATTGCTACTCTGGCTTACCATTCCCTTTAAACTGGCTTCCAGCTTGCTTGCCATGTCCCTGCTGAATTGTTTTCCAACCGGTAATTTGCCGAGTGCCTTCCAAACATTATCACGCAGGTCGTTGTAAGTATGTGAAGTTGTTATGTCAGTTAAATATTCTTTTAGGGCACCAACGTTTGGGTCGATGCTCATGCAATTATCATTAAGTATGATGAGCACATTACTTTTTTCAATGCCTGCATGATTCATTGCTTCAAAAGCAAGACCTGCCGTCATTGCACCATCACCAATTACAGCAACATGCTGGCGGTCGCTTTCACCTTTATAATGCGAAGCCATCGCCATTCCAAGCGCTGCTGAAATAGATGTAGAAGAATGCCCTACTCCAAAAGTATCGTATTCACTTTCGGTACGTTTAGGAAAACCACTAAGTCCATTGTATTTTCTGTTGGTTGCAAAATTATCACGTCGGCCGGTAAGAATTTTATGTCCGTAAGCCTGGTGGCCCACATCCCATACCAATTGATCGTAAGGTGTGTTGAAAACATAATGCAGGGCAACGCTTAACTCAACAACACCAAGACTGGCTCCAAAATGCCCGCCATACACACTCACAACGTCAATAATGTACTGACGGAGTTCATCACAAACCTGGTGCATTTGTTCCCTGCTTAACTTTTTTAAGTCATCGGGATTATTGATTTTACTAAGTAATTCGCCTGCTTTAATATCCATTTTAAGATTTTCCAATGTAAAGTTACTGTTTTAATGGCATCTGTAACAGGAATACAACAGTTTTTGGCTTCTGTAGTTCAATTACATATTGGGTTTTTAAGCTATCTTCAAAATAAAAAATACTTGCATTTTCCTGTAACTGTTGAAATTGGTTCGCTGAAAATAATGCTGCATGCCATACTTGAACCGCTGGGTATGTTTATCGGTTTCAGGTATTTTCTCATTTTACGCAAAAAGAAAGGAGATTTTATTGAGAGCGTGCAGCGGTTGTGGATTATTATTGGTGCCATATTTGGTGCACTAATCGGATCGAGGTTAGTTGGTGGTTTTGAAAACCCTGTTGCACTTTTTGATGCCGATAATCCATTATTGTATTTATACCAGAACAAAACTGTTGTTGGTGGCTTTTTAGGTGGATTATTTGGCGTTGAGTTAATAAAAAAATTGATAAAAGAAAAGAAAAGCAGCGGAGATTTGTTTACTTATCCAATGATTCTGGCGCTAATAATTGGCCGCATTGGTTGTTTCAGCATGGGCGTTTATGAAGAAACCTATGGCCTGCCAACAAGTTTATTTACAGGATTGAATCTGGGCGATGGCATCAGCAGACATCCGGTTGCTTTATATGAGATTGGTTTTTTAATAATGCTTTGGATAACGATGGTACAAATTGAAAAAAGCTATGCGCTGGCGGACGGCGGGCGTTTTAAAATATTTATGATGGCTTATTTATTTTTCAGGTTGCTGCTTGATTTTATTAAACCACATTATACCTTCAATTTTGGTTTATCAACTATACAAATTGTTTGTGCGGCAGGTTTACTTTATTATGCTGCTTATATTTTGAAACCAAAAAAATTAATTGCAACCCAATATGCCTGAACGCCCATATACCTACTACGATTTTACATTAAGCCTTTGCAGTACTTGCCTGCGGCGGGTTGACGCTAAAATTGTTTTTGAAAACGGAAATGTTTACATGCTTAAAACCTGCAGCCAGCACGGTTTTGAAAAAGTACTGATTGCTACAGATATTGAATACTATAAAAACATCCGCAATTACAATAAGCCATCGGAAACACCACTGCATTTTAATACAAAAACGCATTACGGATGCCCTTATGATTGCGGCCTTTGTCAGGATCATGAGCAGCACAGTTGTTTAACCGTAATTGAAATTACCGACCGTTGCAACCTGAGTTGTCCTACTTGCTATGCGATGAGTTCGCCACATTACGGAAGACACCGGACAGTTGAAGAAGTTGAAAAAATGCTGGATATTATTGTTGCCAATGAAGGCGAGCCAGATGTGGTTCAGATCAGCGGTGGTGAACCCACAGTGCATCCAGATTTTTTTGCCATCATGGATATTGCCAAAACAAAACCTGTAAAGCATTTAATGCTGAACACCAACGGTATCCGCATCGCCAAAGATTTTGAATTTGCTAAAAAACTTTCTACTTACGCTCCCGATTTTGAAATATACCTACAATTTGATTCCTTTAAACCCCAGGCGCTGGAACATTTGCGTGGTGCCGATTTAACAGCAATCAGGATAAAAGCGTTGGAACATCTGAACGCTTTGAATTTATCAACAACACTGGTTGTTACGTTGCAAAAAGGAATTAATGATGAAGAGATAGGCAAGATTATTGAGTTTGGTTTACAACAAAAATGTGTTCGTGGAGTAACTTTTCAACCTACGCAAATTGCCGGGCGGGTAGAAAATTTTGATCCTGAAAAAGACCGTCTTACCTTAACTGAAGTAAGGCAATCTATTTTAGACCAAACAAATATTTTTACATCAAAAGACCTTATACCAGTTCCCTGCAATCCGGATGCCCTGGTGATGGGATATGCCTTGAAACTAGCCGGGCAAACATTTCCTTTAACGCGGTATATCGATCCATCACATTTACTCGATAACAGCCGCAATACTATTGTTTATGAGCAGGACACTGTGCTGCATGAAAAAATGATCGACATCTTCAGTACCGGAATTTCTGTTGACCGCGTAGAAGAAAACATGAAGCAGTTACTTTGCTGTCTGCCGCAAATTGAAGCACCAGGACTGGGTTATGATAATCTTTTTCGTATTATTATCATGCGTTTTATTGATGCCTATGATTTTGATGTACGGGCTATTAAAAAAAGCTGTGTACACATTATTCATAAAGATGGAAGGATTATACCTTTTGAAACTATGAACTTATTTTACCGGGATGAGAAGGAAGAATATTTAAAACAACTGCAACAGGAAAGAAATATGCTGCCCTTGCAAAATAAATTACAGAAAACCGGCATTAAGAAATAATTTATAACAGGTCGTTATTTAAAATCAGTATTTTACTGTTGATTGATAGTTTTAAAATTTAAATTATGAAGCTGCAACAAAAAATTGTTCTCATCAGTTTTGTCTTTGTACTGATCATCGGATCGTTAACTGCCTTTTTAAACAGGTCAGACAATACAAATGATTTCTTTGTGATATTAGGCATGACTGGCTTTTTTGCAGGCTTGCTTCAACTTGTGGTAGGATTATTCCTATTGTTTTTGAAAAATAAAAGATATGCCCAGGGTTGTTTGATCAGCGGAGGTTTATTAATGCTTATCGGATTCGCAACCTGTTCAGCAAATTTTTCTTTAAACCTGCATTAAACATACTCCAGCATATTTAAGATCAAATCAGCATCGGGGCAATTGCTTAAATAATCCTTGCTTTCAGATGACTTACAAACGCCAGGATAATCACCTTTATGATCTTGCATATCAGCAATGATCTGAAAGTGCAGGTGTGGTGGCCAGTTCCCATTTTCGGCAGGAGGACCAAAATGACCGACTAATTCTCCACGGGCAATTTTTACACCTTCACTCAAATGTTCAATGTCGGTAAAACTAAGATGACCATACAAAGTATAAAAAGTTACAGCATCCAATTGGTGCGAAAGGATGATCGTTGCACCATAATCTCCAAAATTATCATTGTTGGCAAAACTATGAACCGTGCCATCCAGAGCAGCATAGATCTCTGTGCCTGCTGGTCCCCAGACATCAATACCCAAATGAATGGAACGGGCTTCGGCTCCATCAAAGATCTCACTTCGCTTGTATAAAGTCCGGTTTTCGCCGTATCCGCCTACACCAAATTTTGCATCGGTGTTCTTTAGTTGTTGATCAACATAGGCTGAGAACAGTTCTGTATTTGCAATTGTTGATGCACTCAATCCAGTATTGCTGTCGGTAAAATTAAATTGAAATAATTTTTCAGTTGCGGCATTAAAATTCACCACCGGGTAAAAATTCGATCTGTTGCTTTCTAACACATTTTCCAGTTCAGTATTCATCAGCTAACATATTTTCCGGTGATAACTAAATCACCACATTTATCATTTTATTCTTCACAAAAATGATCTTCTTGTGTGGTTTACCATCCAGCCATTTTTGAACAACTTCATTTTGTAACACAATTTCTTCTACTTGTTTTTGTTCAAGATCCAGAGCAAGTTCAATATTGGTACGTAGTTTACCATTTATAGAAACGGGATAGTCTTTAGTGCTTTCTACCAGCAAGGCCGGGTTAAAGGTTGGAAATTCTGCATCCAGAACATTTCCCGCATTGCCAAGCTGGCTCCATAATTCCTCTGCAATATGCGGTGCATAGGGCGTAAGCAAAATGAGCAGTTGTTCTAAAATTTCTTTTTTATAACATTTAAGATCGGCAAGTTCATTTACGCAGATCATGAAAGTACTAACGGCTGTATTAAAACTGAAACGCTCTGTATCTTCTTCAATCTTTTTTATAGTGCGATGTAAAACTTTTAATTCAGCATCTGTTGCTTTGTCTTCGTTCCAAACTTTTCCTTTCAGATCATCATTGAAAAGGCGCCATAGTTTTCTTAAAAAACGATGAACACCTTCAATACCCTTTGTATCCCAGGGTTTGCTGGCTTCTACCGGACCGAGAAACATTTCATACATGCGGAAAGTGTCGGCGCCGTATTTTTCACAAAGTTCATCAGGGTTAACTGTGTTGAATTTTGATTTGGACATTTTTTCTGTTTCAACACCACAGATGTATCTGCCATCTTCTAAAATAAATTGTGAATCGGCAAATTCAGGCTTCCACTTTTTTGTAGCTTCAATATCTAGCTCAACACCATCAACTATATTTACATCAACATGAATCGAGATAACGGAAAGTATTCCTTCGTTAGGGTTTTCAGAAAGTGACTTCCATCCCAAATCAAAGCGACCATTTAACCAATCATCTAAAGTCTCAGTCGACAAAAATCCTTTTTCTAAATACTTGTTATAAAACTTTGACGAAATAAAAATCGGATACTCATATTTTGACATTCCCGATTTACTTGTAGAAACTACTCGATACACAAACCGGCTGCTCCCCTGTATCATCCCCTGATTAAGAAGTTTCTTATACGGTTCATCAAAACCAATCAATCCCAAATCAAACAAAACTTTGGTCCACATACGGCTGTAGAGCAAATGCCCAACAGCATGTTCCGTACCGCCAATGTATAGGTCAACCTGGTTCCAGTAATCACTTGCTTTGCGGTCGCAGAAAGCCTCACCGTTGTGCGGATCCATATAACGCAGGAAATACCAGCTGCTGCCTGCATAGCCGGGCATGGTGGAGGTTTCTCGTTTTTCGTTTGGCGCAACTTCAGCCCAGTCTTTCAAGTTCGCCAGCGGCCCTTCTCCTTCCGGACCCGGACCATATTTATCTACATGCGGTAATTCAAGCGGCAGTTCTTCAGCATCCAATGGCAAAGCAATACCATCGGTCCAGACGACAGGAAATGGCTCACCCCAATATCTTTGGCGGCTGAAACCTGCATCCCTCATACGGTAATTCACTTTCTTCTTTCCAATACCCAGTTCTTCAATTTTATTGATGGCGATTCCAATTGCATCTTTCATGAGCATACCATTTAAAAAACCAGAGTTTTCTAAAATGGTTTCTTTGGTAGGATTGGCTTCTTCGCCATTGTAATGACTGCCGATTATATTAGTGATGGGAATATTAAAATGATTAGCAAATGCAAAATCACGCTGATCGCCGCAGGGCACCGCCATGATAGCGCCGGTTCCGTATCCGGCTAAAACATACTCAGCAATCCAGATGGGAATTTCTCTGCCATCAAAAGGATTAATTGCATACGCTCCCGTAAAACAACCGGTGATGGTTTTTGCTTCGGCAAGTCTTTCTCTTTCGCTGCGGCTTTTTACATAAGCAAAATATTTTTCTATCTCTTCTTTCTGATCTGCAGATGTAATTGAAGCAACTAAATCATGCTCCGGAGCAACTACCATAAAGTCAACACCAAAAATGGTATCAGGACGGGTGGTATAAACTTTTAATTTTGATTTTTGATTTTTGATTTGGAAATCCATCTCTGCTCCCTCACTCTTCCCTATCCAGTTGCGTTGCATTTCTTTCATGCTGTCGCTGAAGTCTACTGTCTCCAGTCCCTCCAGCAAACGATCGGCATAATTGGTGATGCGTAAAAACCATTGCCGCATTTTCTTTTTCTCAACCGGGTGGCCGCCACGCTCACTTACACCGTTCACCACTTCATCGTTGGCTAAAACAGTTCCCAATGCTTCGCACCAGTTTACTTCACCAAAGGCAGAAAAAGCAAGACGGCGGTTCATCAAAACATCTTCCTGTTCCTTTTTGGAGAATGCTTTCCACTGTTCGGCTGTAAAATTTTTGTTGCCCCTGGTTTCATACTTTTCTATCAGATCAGCAATTGGTCTTGCTTTTTGTTGTGTATTGCAGAAATAACTGTTGAACAGTTGCAGGAAGATCCATTGTGTCCATCTGTAAAATTTTGGATCGCTGGTACGCACTTCTCTGTCCCAATCATAACAAAAACCAATTTTATCTAACTGTGCTTTAAAGGTTTCAATATTTTTTTCGGTGGTTGCGGCCGGATGCTGACCTGTTTCCAAAGCATATTGTTCGGCAGGCAATCCAAAACTATCAAAGCCCATGGGGTGCAAAACATTAAAGCCTTTTAATCTTTTGTAACGGCTGTAAATATCGCTTGCTATATATCCCAGGGGATGACCCACATGCAGGCCTGCACCACTTGGGTATGGAAACATATCCAGCACATAATACTTTGGCTTTGCAGAATCATTCGATACTTTATAAACCTTATCGTCCTTCCATTTTTTCTGCCAGGCCTGCTCAATTTTTCTAAAATCGTATTCCATACCGTTTCGAATATTAAATGCTCCTGATTATTTCTAAAACTGTGAAAGAAAAGTTATATAACCTTCAATCAGCATTTATCTTAAGCGATTCTAAAAATAAATCGGGAAGTCCATCGTTTTGAAGTGAGCAAAAATACGGCAAAGAAGGTAAAAACCTTTATTTTTGCCGCACCTGAAAATCTTAGAACAACTAACTCCTAACAGGAATATTATTATGGCTCAATTTGGAAAAGCAAGCAGTAAACGTGGTAAACCAACATATGCGTACGCTATTATTGGCGTGGCGCTTGTACTTTTTTTGTTTGGTATCGTTGGCTGGTTCTTTTTAAACCTTCGTAAAACCGGAGATTATGTAAAAGAAAATATTCAGGTGCATGCCTGGCTTAATCCTAATGCACCACAAAAAAAGATCGACAGCCTGCAAAGTTATATCACTGCTCTCCCTTACGCCAAGGATGTACGATATGTTACCAAGGAGATGGCCATTGAGATCTGGAATAAGGACAATGATACTACCTGGAAGAAATTTCTGGATGAAAACCCGCTGCCGGAAAGCATGGACTTTTATATTAAGGCCAAATATGTGCAGAAAGACAGTCTGGATGCACTTTCGGTTGATCTCCTTACCCAGTTTCCGGGTTTGATCAAGGAGTTTCAGTTTCCTACAGAAACAATTTCACAGGTAAGCAAATTTGTAAAAACAGCGGCATATGTGTTTTTAATTGCGGCAATTATTTTAACCGTGTTGGTAGTTTTTTCCATTGATAATACGATCAGGCTGGCCATGTACAGCAATCGTTTTTTAATAAAAACCATGCAGATGGTTGGCGCTACCCGCTGGTTTATTGCCAAACCAATCAACATGAGGGCTATAATGAATGGTCTGATTGCCTCGCTGATAGCCATTGCTGCGGTATGGTTTACGGTATTACTGATAGAATCGCTGGCTCCAAGTTTTAAAGTATTGCATGATAATAAGACCATGTTCCTATTATTTTTAATGATCATTGTTTTAGGTATCAGTATTACTTTGATAAGTACCCACCGTTCGGTAATAAAATACCTGCGCATGAAATTGGATGATTTATATTAATTTGCAGCTTCAATAAAAAAACGATGAGCAAAAACAAAAAACAAACCCCGGCCGCCTCTAACAATCCATTATTTGGCAAGGAAAATTATATGTGGATGTTGATTGGCCTTGGGGTATTGGCACTTGGCTTTTTCTTAATGGCCGGCGGCAAGAGCAGCGATCCCAATGTTTTTAACGATGATGAAGTGTACAGCACAACCAGAATCACTATAGCACCAATGCTTATTATCCTGGGATTTGTTATTGAGATCTTTGCTATAATGAAGAAATCAAAAACCAATTAAACATTACTTACACATCAATTTAAATACAGCGAAGTTTATACCTTCGCTTTTTTTATTCTAAAGCATATTCATGGATACTTTTCAAAGCATCATTATCGCCATTGTAGAAGGACTTACTGAATTCCTGCCAGTTTCTTCTACGGGACATATGATCATCACTGAAAAATTACTGAAGGTTACGGAAGATGATTTCAGTAAAGTATTTACAGTTGCCATACAATTAGGCGCTATACTGGCTGTTGTTGTATTGTATTGGAAAAAATTCCTGAATTTTAATAACTGGAAATTTTATGCGAAGATTGCAGCAGGTGTGGTTCCGGCATTGATCCTTGGGTTTTTATTTTCAGATAAAATTGATGCATTGCTGGAGAGCACAACAACAGTAGCCGTTTCATTATTGGTCGGCGGAGTGATACTCCTGTTCATTGATAATGTTTTCAAAAATCCAACAATTGATAAAGAAGAAGACGTAAGTTTTTTCAAAGCCATCAAGATCGGAATTTGGCAGTGCATTGCCATGGTACCCGGAGTAAGCCGTAGTGCGGCTTCCATTATTGGAGGTATGCAGCAGAAACTTACCCGTAATGCTGCAGCTGAATTTTCATTCTTCCTGGCGGTACCCACCATGCTGGCAGCTACAGCATATAAACTTTTGAAACATTACCAGGATTATGGCGGATTTACTGCAAACGAAATAAAACAATTGGCCGTTGGTAATGTAGTAGCTTTTGTTGTGGCAATGCTGGCCATCAAATTTTTTATCACCTTCTTAAAGAAACATGGATTTAAAATATGGGGTTATTACCGGATTGTGGTCGGCATCCTGTTGCTAATTCTTATTTTTACTGGTTACATTGAGTCATAATTTACTGGTTACATTGAGTCATAAATAAACAGTAAAAAATAAAAGGCACATTACCCAAATTATTTATGCCTTGCCTCAACGCAGGGCCGTTTTTTATAGTAATACCATGATATTTACTATTTTCATCCCTCATTAATAGAAACCAATGCAAACTGCTTCCAAAAAAGTTATTAATGGATGGGCTATGTACGACTGGGCAAACTCAGTTTACAACCTGGTTATTACTACCACATTTTTTCCTGCTTATTATGCCTTCGTTACCAGCACGGTAAATTTTCCCGATGGCATTTATTTCCTGGGCAGGCGCTTTGTAAACACTGAACTTAAAGATTATGTTCTTGCTTTTGGATTTCTTGTTATTGCCTGTTTGTCGCCGGTTTTATCTTCCATAGCAGATTATAAAGGCAACAAGAAAAATTTCATGCGATTCTTTTGCTACATGGGTGCATTGAGTTGCAGCTTGCTTTATTTTTTCGATAAAGATCATGTAACACTCGGACTGATGTGTTTTATGTTTGCCGGAATTGGTTTTTATGGCAGCCAGGTTTTTTACAATTCTTACTTACCCGAAATAGCCGCTGAAAAAGATCAGGACAGGATAAGTGCCAGAGGTTTTAGTTTTGGATACATTGGTAGTGTGTTGATGCAAATGATTGGCTTTGGCCTTGTAATTGCGATGCCCGACAGTCAGATGCCACTCAAAATAACTTTTCTATTGGTCGGAATCTGGTGGGTTGCCTTTGCACAAATCACTTTTAACCGGCTGCCAAGCAGTCCGAAAAGCGAAAGAAAAACTAAGAAGCATGCTTTGGTAAACGGCTTTCATGAACTGCAGATCGTTTGGAACCAGGTAAAGCATATGCCCGGACTAAAGCGCTTTTTATCAGCCTTCTTTTTTTACAGCATGGGAGTACAAACGGTAATGTTGGTAGCCATCGACTTTGGAATTAAAGAATTGAAACTTGAGAACGAAAAATTAATTATCACTGCAGTAATTATTCAGATGGTTGCTATAGTTGGTGCAATTGGCATGAGTCGTCTTTCAGCAAAGTTGGGCAACATTAAAGTGCTCTCTTTAACGGTTTGTCTATGGATTGGGGTTTGCATTGCCGGTTATTTTATGCAGACAGAAACACATTTCTATATCATTGCTTCGCTGGTTGGTTTGGTTATGGGGGGAATTCAGTCACTTAGCCGTTCAACCTACAGTAAGCTTATGCCCGAAACAAAAGACACCGCTTCATTCTTCAGTTTTTATGATGTAACTGAAAAACTGGCGATTGTAATTGGTTTGTTTAGCTTTGGGTTTATTGAAGGGCTTACTAATAACATGCGGAATTCTATTTTGGCATTGATCGCATTTTTTGCACTCGGCCTGTTTTTTTTAATACTCACCGGTATGGCAGAAAAGAAACCGGCTTCAACTTTATAACAAATGAATTTATACTCGATAAATACCGGCTATTTTAAATTGGATGGCGGTGCCATGTTTGGTGTGGTGCCCAAAAGCATGTGGAATAAACTGAATCCTGCCGATGAAAACAATATGTGCAGCTGGGCTTTGCGCAGTTTGCTGATTGAAGATGAAGGCAAATTAATTTTGGTTGATACGGGCATGGGAGATAAACAGGATGCCAAATTTTTTGGTCATTATTATTTGCATGGCGATGATACCATGGATAAATCGTTAGCCAAACACGGTTTTACAAAAGATGATATCACCGATGTTTTTTTAACCCACCTGCATTTTGACCATTGCGGCGGAAGCATTGTGAGAGAAGGCGACAAACTGGTTCCGGCATTTAAAAATGCAACATTCTGGAGCAATGCCGATCATTGGAAATGGGCAACTGAACCCAATGCAAGGGAGAAAGCAAGTTTTTTAAAAGAAAATATTTTACCGATGCAGGAAAGCGGGCAACTAAAATTCTTTGACGTGAGTCATACTGCCGGATCTCAACTCACGGCTCACAACTCACAACTCATTGCCAACCTTTCTTTCTTCATTGTGAATGGCCATACAGATGCAATGATGTTACCTAAAATAAATTACAAGGGAAAAACAATTGTGTATATGGCTGATCTCTTACCGTCGGCTGCACATATTCCGCTTCCTTATGTGATGGCGTATGATATGTTTCCGTTGACAACATTAAATGAAAAGAAATTATTTCTTACCGAAGCACAGCAAAATGATTACATTTTGTTTTTCGAACACGACCATGCAATTGAATGCTGCAATTTACAAATGACAGAAAAAGGTGTGCGGATGAAAGACTGCTTTAACTTAAGTGATATCTAATTACCTGGTGCTGATCAATGAGGTTAATGGATGCCGCAGATTTTTATAACTCATCATATCTACCTTAATACTTCCAACTGCAATCGGGCTTTCGGCTCTGAGCAATAAATGATTGGGATCATCACTTAACCAGGCGTTCATTTTTTCGCCGCCTTCAAAAATGGTTCCTTTAATCAGCAATGGTTTTATTTTTATTGCTTTGAATTTTCCGTAACGGGTTTTAATCACTTCTTTTCCCAGGTAGCGGATATACAAGTGAAACACTTCATCATCAAGGAACATATCAAAAAGTATTTTATCTCCCACTTTATATTTAGTAAAATCAATATTACGGGCATAATAAACCATGCTCACCACATCCTGAATACAATTGGTTACCGGAATAACACCATTGGTACTGATGGCCTTATTGGCCTCCTGGTTAAAAGTTACGTTATTATATTTTTTATACCCACCTTCATATACGTCACGTACAAATTTATAGGGCAACAAACTGGAGGTATCAATATAACTTTCATACCTGTCTCTTACTTTAAAAAAATTATCAAAGAAAGAATAGGTTGATCCTGTTCCAACCAAATGATAAACAGGTTTGCCGTATAATCTTTCTATGCTTGATGTAAATACAGCTTCACCTGCACCCACATACATACCCAAAGTGCTGTAAAACACTTTCATCTTCACTTCTTCATCGGCTTTAAATGCAGTGTTGCGGATATTGCAGTCTTCTTTTATACTTGCAGTAAAACTGATGCAGCAAAAACCCGTAATCAATAAACCGATTTTAAAAATTCTGATCATTTTTCTTTTTTTATTTTGATCCCCAAAATTAACAAACTGCCAATAACTGCAGGTACAAAAAGATTGATGAACCAAATTCCAAAGGTTGCGGTCAATATTCCAATTGTATTACTGCTATAGGAAAACAATGTTTTTGCAACGGTACCTCTTATACCCAGTTCGGCAATGGCAAAACTGGGGATGATTGCCAGAATCCAGAACATAAGTGTAATAATCCAAAAACCTGTCCAAACATTTTGTTCTACCTGCAGTAACTGCAGTACAAAGATGTATTGTAATACGAAGACCACATAACGAAAAAAGGAAATAGACAATAACCTTAACAAAAGTTTTGCATCAAATGATTCCAAGACAGTGATATACTTAGAAATCCGGTCGGCATAAGGCAGTTTCTCAATCAGCCTGATCAAAAAACCCAATCGAAAAAAGAAAAACATAAAAAGGATAGTTCCGATAAAACTGCCGTAAAAAAAGATTTTTACCCAGAAGACCGAAATGCCCATCAGGTTATCTGTTGCATCGCTGCTGAATAAAAGATACATCAATCCAAAACTTCCCATGAGCATGGTAATGATCAACTGTGCCATGCCGCCGGCTACAGAAAGTGTTATGGCTTTTATACGGTTACCTTCATTTACAAAAAGAATTCTTCCGCCGTATTCACCAATACGGTTGGGTGTATTTAACGAAAGGGTAACTCCGCATAAAACAGATTTAAAAGCGGTATAAAAAGAAATGGGCTGAACATACCTCATCAGCAGTTGCCATTTCCTGGCTTCCATTCCCCAGTTTACAAAAACAAAAATGATGACGGTCCAGAATTTCCATGCATCGGCGCCAAAAGGCATGGCTTTTATTAAAGCTATTGAGCTTTCAATATCGGGCTGTGCTTTTATCTGCTGGTATAACGAATAAAAAAGCCATACCGCCAGCAACGGAGCAACGAACCACTTGATTAATATTTTAATACTTTTGTTCAATACACAATCTTAGTTCAAAGATAAAGGTTGATAAACTATACACTCCTTGCAGAACAAAACGAATATTATTTTAGGAATTGATCCGGGTACCATCGTAATGGGATATGGACTGATAAAAGTACAGGGAAATAAAATATTGCTGTTGGAGCTGGGTGTATTGCAACCCGGCAAAGTAAAAGACAGTTATAAAAAACTACAGCTCATTTTTAATACAGTAAGCGGATTGATTACCAAATATCAACCTGATACTTTTGCCATTGAAGCTCCTTTTTTTGGCAAGAATGTACAGAGCATGCTTAAACTGGGCAGAGCACAAGGTGTCGCCATTGCGGCGGCCATGCGGCATGGATTGGAAGTAACCGAGTATTCTCCTAAAAAAGTAAAACAATCAGTTACCGGAAACGGAAATGCATCAAAGGAACAGGTATTAAAAATGCTGCAGCAGATGCTTGCTTTTACCGAAGACCCAAAACATTATGATGCAACTGATGCATTAGCAGTTGCAGTATGCCATTACTTCCAGCAAAAAAACACGATCGCCGGTGCAGGACAAAAGGTGAATGGCTGGAAAGACTTTATGGCAAAGCATCCGGAGAAAATAAAAAAATAGCACAGCTCCTTAGCTTAACCGGCTATTAACATAACTTAGGTGCAGCCTCATTAATTTCATGGTTACGCACAGATAAACAGATCATGGTAATTCGTTCAAAAACATTGCGGCTGGTAATTTTGATCAGTACAGTACTGATCACATTGATCATTGCCATTCAACTAATCTGGTTGCAGAAAGTTTACCTGTATGAGGAAAAGCAATTTAACATTAATGTTTCAAAAAGTATTCGGAGCCTTTATACCGAAATGGAATTGGTAAATGACGCAACAGACAATGTGCAGAAAGTTATTGAAAACGTTAACCCCGATGTTTACCTTTTGAAAATAGATTGCAGCCCCAATCTGGACGAACTCTGGATAAATTTAAAAGCCGAACTAACCGACTTTGATGTATACACCGACTGCCGGGCCAGTATTTATGATCCGGTGCTTAATAAATACACAACAGAAGAATATGTTAATCTGCCCGACGCCTATTTCCCATCTGAAAAAGAACAGGACCTGCCGGTTTATTTAAGAGACTATGCTTATATCGCCTTGTACTTTCCGCATCGTGGCCAGTATATTTTAAAACAAATGTTGTTCTGGATCGCATCCAGCGGATTGTTGCTTGTGGTTCTAATTGGCTTTGGCATCAGTATTTTTTACCTGTACCGACAGAAGTTTTACTATGAAACACAAAAAGATTTCGTCAATAATTTTACTCATGAGTTTAAGACACCGTTAGCAGTAATTAAAATTGCTTCGGATGTTCTTAAGCAAAAAAATATAGTTGAAAAACCTGATAAGCTGAATAACTATGCAGCCATTATTAACGAACAAACATCGCATCTGCAATCTCAGGTGCAGCGGCTTTTAGAAATTGCCTATACCGACCGCAGCCACCTGCCACTAGAAAAAGAAAATTTTGATGCCAACGAATTGATCAAAGAATCTATCAACGATCTGCAGCCATTGATTGAACAAAAGAATGCCGTGGTAAATACAAATTTTTCAACCCCCATTGCTGACATTAAAGCTGATAAAGCTTACCTGAGGTTATGCCTGATTAATCTTATTGAAAATGCCATTAAATATGCTGTGGAACCTGCAATTGATATTGATACCTACCAGCAGGGAAATAATTTTTGTGTACGTGTAAAAGACAATGGCATAGGAATTGCCAATGAACACCAAAAGAAAATATTTGACCGGTTTTATCGTATAACAGAAGGGGAATTGCACAGCAGCAAAGGATTTGGACTGGGCTTGAATTTTGTAAAAAAAGTGATTGATACCCACGGTGGCAAAATTGAAGTTGAAAGTGAACCCGGAAAAGGCAGCACTTTTACAATAGGAATACCGCGGAGTTAAAAACAGAATTGTATGGAAAAAGGAAAAGTTTTATTAGCCGAAGATGATCTATCGCTTGGCTTTGTAATCAAAGATTCGTTACAGGATATAGGTTTTGACGTAACCCATTGCCCGGATGGTGAATCTGCGTGGCAACAATTTCAGAAAAAAGAATTCGACATTTGCCTGCTCGACATCAATATGCCGGTACGGGATGGATTTTCACTGGCAAAAAAAATACGGCAGTTGAGTGATGTGGTACCAATCATTTTTTTAACAGCAAAAAGTTTACAAGAAGATAAGATAAAGGGATTTCAGTCGGGAGCAGATGATTATATAACCAAGCCTTTCAGCATTGATGAACTGATACTGCGCATGGAAGTTTTTTTACGCCGCACTAAAAAATTACAGGCAGATACCGATGAAGTGTACCAGATAGGGAAATTGAAATTTGTTGTAAATGAATTAAAGATTTACGCCGGCAAAGAAACCATTTCGCTCACTCAAAAAGAATCGGACCTGTTACGGTTTTTTGCACGGCATGAAAACAAAGTGTTGAAAAGAGAAGAAGTATTGTTGAATGTTTGGGGTAAGGACGATTATTTTTTAGGCCGGAGTATGGACGTGTTTATTACCAAACTGCGCAAACATTTTAAAGCCGATCCGGATATTTTGCTGGAAACAATTCATGGCGTTGGGTTCAGGCTCCAGGTAAATTAACTTACATATTTGACATTATTTTTTTGCGGGTAATTTCCAATTCATCGTTGTTTGTACGAAGCTTCGATTTCGTGAAGTTCAGGTCATTGGCGGAGTTGATTGGCACCAGGTGCATATGAGCATGTGGCACTTCCAGCCCAACCACACTTATTCCACACCTTTTACAGGAAAATGTTTTTTCAATTGCATGCGCAATGGGTTTCGCAAATACCAACATCTCCGCCAGGTAATCATCGGGTAGATCAAATATTTTATCGATCTCTAATTTTGGCACAACCAATACATGCCCGGTTACTAAAGGTTCTATATCCAAAAAAGCAATAAACTTCTCACTCTCGGCAATCTTATGTGATGGAATTTCGCCACGTATTATTTTAGTAAATACAGTCATAACATTTATTTTAGTAAATATACAACACAAAAAAACCCATTCAAAAATGAATGGGTTTCGCTTTTATAAAAAAAATTAAAGTTCAATATTTTCAACTTTAAACTTAATGATGCCGGCCGGTACTTCAACATCTACTTCATCACCTATTTCTTTCCCAAGCAGGCTTTTTCCAATAGGAGAAGTAACAGATATCTTACTCTGTTTCAAATCAGCTTCATTCTCCGAAACAATTTTATAAGTAACTTTCTTTTTTGTACCCAGATTGGTTAACGTTACCCGTGTAAGAATCGAAACTTTACTTGTATCAATACTGCTCTCATCTAAAATACGTGCATTGGCAATTACACCTTCAAGCTGTTTTATTTTAGCTTCCAACATCCCCTGGGCTTCCTTAGCAGCATCGTATTCGGCATTTTCTTTCAGATCGCCTTTTTCTCTTGCTTCGCCAATTGCATGACTTGCAGCCGGTCTATCTACACCTTTCATATGTTGTAGCTCGGCTTTTAATCGCTCAAATGTTTCGGCGGTAACATAATTAGTAGTGCTCATATCATTCAGTTTAAACAAATAAAAAAAATACAACGCCTCAGATTGCCTAAGGCGTTGCATGCTATACAAAAATAGTAAAAAAATTATATTTCCAGCTTTTCTAAAATGACTTCACTCATTTTAGAAAAAGCTTCTTTTGAATAACCTGCAATATGGGGTGTAAGTATAACATTAGACTGCCGGGTAAGGTATTCAAATTCTTCTTTCTGAGCAGCAGATAATTGTTCCAACTGCTCATTTTCTAATACATCTAACGCTGCGCCGCTTATTTTATTTTGTATTAAAGCCAACATCAGATCATGCGTATTAATAACAGAACCCCGTGAAGTATTAATTATAACAGGGCATTGTTGTAATGAAGTAAAAAACTGTTCATTTCCCATGTATTTAGTTTCCCCATTTAACGGCACATGAAAACTGATTACATCTGCGTAACGGCAGATCTGATCAAGATTTGCTTCTTTGATATATTTTTCGCTAAATCCAAATCTATTTTTATCATAGGCTAAAACAGTTACACCAAAAGAACCGAGTAACCTGGCAAAACTGCTTCCTGTATTTCCATACCCGATTATCCCAACTGTTTTTCCGGCCAACTCTGTTCCCCTGTTTTCTTCCCTGATCCAAATACCCTTTTGTATTTCCTGGTGACTGCTGTTTATTTTGTGCAGCAGGCCCAATAACATGCCTATCACGTGTTCGGCAACGGCATTACGGTTGCCCTCAGGACTGCTTACGCATTTTATCCCTTTAGTGGACGCATAGTCTACATCAATCAATTCCATTCCGCTTCCCAGTCTGCCAATCCATTTCAGCTTTTCCGCCCGGTCTATCATCCGTTTGTCTATTGCAATTCTTGTGGTAACGATCAATCCTTCCGCCTGGTCAACTACATCATACAACTCGTTGTAAGTTATATGGGGCTGATAAGAAACACGGTAACCTTTTTCGGTCAACCTGTCAATCAACAACTGATGAACCCTGGCCGTTATGATCACTAATTTATCTGACTGCATGACAAATTTATTTTGAAGCGATCATACTGATTTCTACATTCACGTTTTTAGGAAGCCCTTTTACTGCAACAGTTTCCCGTGCTGGATAATCTGATGAAAAATAACTGCCATACACTTCATTTACCCGGGCAAACAGCGCCATATCACTAAGGAAAATAGTTGTTTTAATAATATTGCCAAAATTCATTCCTGCTTCTGTAAGTATGGCTTCAAGATTTTTCATAACCTGATTTGTTTCAGCTGCAATATCTGCATCATTTAAATCTGATGTGCCTGGTATCAAAGCGATCTGCCCTGAAATAAATAACATATTACCACTTAAAACAGCCTGGTTATAAGGCCCGATAGGTGCCGGCGCATTGGGCGTGATGATGATCTTTTTCATTTGTATTTTCGGTTTTTAATTTGATTTGCAAAGATATCTTTTATCAACCACCTATTTTTGTAAAAAAATTGTAATGATAATAATTGTATCGGCGAATGATAAACAATGGAAAGAACTAACTGAATCGAGATCAAATATTGATTGGATTCGGGTAGAAGCTGCTACCAATTTTGAAGACCATAAAAATGCCGATGCTTTTTTTTACTTAGAAAGTACGGATGACACAATTGAATCGTTTTCGACTGAAAAGCCGGTTTTTGTTGGTTCAGTTGTTGCAACATTGAAAGAACTTAAAACATCCGCTAATGTAATTCGCATAAATGGTTGGTCAACTTTCCTGAACAGGAATGTATGGGAAATCGCAGGAGAAATAAATGAGTCCATACAATCTGTACTAAAAGCATTAAAAATTAAATTCACTATAGTTGCTGATGAGCCCGGGTTTATTTCAGCACGCATTATAGCAATGATAATCAACGAAGCTTATTTTGCAATTGAAGAAAAAGTAAGTACAAAAAACGAAATTGACACAGCAATGAAATTGGGTACAAATTATCCTTATGGTCCTTTTGAATGGGCAAATTTGATAGGTGAAAAAAGAATCCTTTCATTGTTGCAGAAATTAAACGAATCTGATATCCGTTATCAACCTGCAGCCCTGCTTATTGAAGAAGCAAAAAACAACAGCTGATGAGTTTAATTTTAACGATAGACACAGCGACAGAAAAAGCACATGTGAGTATTGCAAAAGATGGCTTGGTAATTAATACGCTTTACAGCGACTCGCAAAAAAATCATGCGGCATTCTTGCAAGCTGCAATCAAAGAGCTTACGTCAGCTACGGGTACTAATTTAAAGGATATAGATGCCGTTGCAATTACAGCTGGCCCGGGTTCATATACTGGTTTAAGGGTTGGTATGGCCAGTGCAAAAGGCCTGTGTTATGCTTTACAAAAACCGTTGATAGCAATTGGTACACTTGAAGTTTTGGCGGCCTCGGCACTACCTGTTTTAGCAGAAAACAAGGATGAGAATTTTTTGTGCCCGATGATTGATGCCAGGCGGATGGAAGTTTTTACCGCAGTGTACGATCAAAATTTAAATGTGATCATGCAGCCCTGTGCCCTCATTTTGAATGAGTCTTCTTATGAAAAACTCCTGGCGAAAAATAAAATATTCTTTTTCGGAAATGGATCAGAAAAATGGAAAACGATTTCAAAAAATGATAACTCTTCTTTCATAGAAGTAGAAATTCAACCTACTTTATTTAGTAAATTAGCCTGCAGTTATTATGCAAGAAAACAATTTACCAACCTCATTTACAGCGAACCGTTATATATTAAAGATTTTCAGGCAGTTAAAGGAAAATAAACTGATTATCATCAGTTTTCTCAAGATTTTTACAATTATTATAGCACTTGCATAAGAATTTTTGTGTATGTTTGTAATGTTCAAAAATTGTTCAAGCATAATTAAACTTTTATCCTTATGAGTGTTGTTTCTCAAACACCTGAGCATGAAGCTATTGTTTCTGCCAAGACTTCAACCAATTCGGCGATTAATGTTGATTATAATGCACTTAAAAAAGCTGCATTGGTTCTGCGGGCTTTAAATCACAAGCTGCGTCAGCAACTGCTCAAGTTAATTGAAGAAGAAAAAAAGATTACCGTAACAGAAATTTATGTGCGTTTAAGACTGGAGCAATCTGTAGCTTCTCAACACCTAGCTATTTTACGTAAAGCGGGCATTGTAAATACAGAGCGTGATGGAAAATTTATTTTCTATACAGTTAATTACAAACGCATTGACGAGATCAGCCAATTTGTAAAAGACCTGGTTGGTTAAATTTTCAGCAAAATTTTTTAACAGCGTTCCGGCATCAGCCCGAACGCTTTTTTATTTTTACCTTTGCCTTTGATAAAAATTTAAAACAAAACGATAATGTTAATACAACAATTTTACACAAAGTGCCTGAGTGAAGCGGCTTATTATATTGAAAGTGAAGGAGAAGTTGCCCTAATTGATCCGTTGAGAGACACAGATGAATATTTACAACTGGCGAAGAACAACAATGCCGGTATCAAGTATATTTTTGAAACACATTTTCATGCCGATTTTGTCAGCGGGCATATTGATCTGAGCAAACAAACCGGAGCGCCGATAATTTACGGACCTGATGCAAAAACAAATTATCCCGTTCATAATTGTAAGGACAATGAGATTTTTAAACTGGGGAAAATAACGATACAGGCCATACACACACCCGGCCACACGCTGGAAAGCACTTGCTATTTATTGAGAGATGAAAATGATAAACCTCATGCGATCTTTACCGGCGACACATTATTCGTAGGCGATGTAGGCAGACCGGATCTCAGCAGCGGAAACATGAGCAGTGCAGCGTTGGCGGGTATCATGTATGATACAATTCAAAATAAAATTCTTCCGTTAGCAGACGATGTATTGGTTTACCCGGCGCATGGTGCAGGAAGCAGTTGCGGCAAAAGCATGGGTCCTGAAACATTTAGTACTATTGGCGAACAAAAGAAAAACAACTATGCATTGCAACCGCAAACCAAAGAGGAGTTTGTAGCTGCCGTTACCGAAGGGTTGGGAGTTGCACCGCAATATTTTGCAATCAATGCAAAAATTAATATGCAGGGTTACGAAAGCCTGGAGACTATTAAACAAAAAGGACTTACTGCATTATCAATTATTGAATTCAAAAAATTACAGGCCGATGATGTACTTGTTTTAGATACCCGGCATGCTACGGTATTTACAAAAGGATTTATTCCCGGCAGTATTTTTATTGGCCTTGAAGGTCGCTTTGCAGAATGGGCAGGCAGTTTACTATCGTTTGATAAATCCATGATACTGGTAACAGAAGCCGGGAAAGAAGAGGAATCAATCATACGTTTATCGAGAGTTGGCTTCAATAAAATACAGGGCTATTTACAGGGCGGATTTGAAAACTGGCAAAAATCTGGCGAGACCGTTGATATGATCATTGATGTGGACGCCGATGAACTTGCCATGGATATCCCACACGATCCAAACATAGTAGTGGTGGATGTAAGAAGAGAAACCGAATTTGCCGACGGTCATATCAAAGATGCTCAAAACCTGCCACTGGATGAAATGAACGATCTTGTTAACCTTGCTCATTTTGAAGACAACCAGAATTTATATGTTCACTGCGCCGGCGGATACAGAAGTGTGATTGCCGCCTCACTTTTAAAACGTGAGGGGACACATAACCTGCGGAATGTGCTGGGCGGCTGGAATAAAATAAAAGAACAGGAAAATATTAAGATCGAAAAAGAAGCAAGTGTGCTAAACTGATCCAATTGGTTTTGAATCAATCCACAGATCGTGGTACTCATCATTCCAATCAAATTTAAAACGATTGTGGCTCCAGAGATACATGTCGGGCTGTTTCCTTATCGCATCTTCAATAAAGTCTCTGTACATTAAGGTAAGTTCTCCTGGTTTTAGCAAAGAAGCATCGGTACAGGCCAGTGTAAGCCTGCTGTCGTATTTACCTCTTTCTGTTTTAATAGCCCTTCCAAAAACCACCGGACATTTCTTCATCATAGCGTTTTTCTCCGGGCCCGGAAGGAAAGGTGTGGGTTTGTTGAAAAAATACAACCAGTTATTGTATAGTGCTGTTGCAGGCCTTTGATCGGCAATCAAGGTAAGACAATGCGTTTTTTTTCGCCAGGCAACAAAACCTGCTCTGGGAGCTGTTGCAGGCACCAGATGAGTTCCATACTTTGATCGCAGCGTATAAAAAAGTTTATCAATTGGCTTACTGCTGATGGGCATATACACAATTACCAATGGCTGTTTAAAGTGAATGGACCAATGCAGATTTATCCACTCCCAGTTAAACTGGTGACAGGCATGAAACTGACAACTTTTACCCTTAGCTGCAAGCTCATCAAATATGGAAAAATCTGTTTTACAATGTTTATCATAAAACGTTTTAGAAGCCGACAAGCATTTGATAGTTTCAATAAAAGAGTCAGTGAAATTTCGGTGAAACTTATTGGCAATCTGCTTTCTATCAGCCACAGTTTTTTCGGGAAATGCAATCATCAGGTTTACCTCAATCACTTTTCGGCGATAGCCAAAAACCCTGAACAGAAGAAAAGAGCAAACATCACTTAAAACATAAAGAGCCCGCAGTGGTAATAAAGAAAGTAAATAAAGGGGTACATAAATAATATAATACATGCTGCCGGGTTATAAATCCTATGGGGGCAAAGATACATGGCAACAGGAAAAATACAAAGTCACGTTAGTATGCTTCAGACTATAAAATCAATTTTGGGTACAGGTTTACTTAAACCCTTGCTACAGTATCAATCCAATTATCACTAAATGATTCCTGATAATCCCATTTCCAGCGGCGGTGAGTCCACAAATAATTGTCAGGCTCTTCCCTGATTATTTTTTCCAGGAAATCCCGAAAGGCCCTTGTTATTTCACCATAGCCTGTTGACTCAGCATTAGTAGTACAAAGGGTACATTCGAGGTTATAATGACCTCGCTTAATAATTTTTGAACGGACGAAAATAATAGCCGCATTATTTTTTATCCCTCCTACTTCGGGGCCCGAGATAAAGGGTGCTGATTTGGTAAAATAGTTTTGCCAGTAGCCGTTAGATGGGTTACCCGGGTTCTGATCGGCTCCTAAAAAAATGGCAAAACGTTCTTTAAAAATCTCCTCACGTTTTTGTTTGAATTCTGTTGCCCGTATAAACTTTGTTCCGTATCGTTCTCTTATTTTCAAAAACAATCGCTCAACGGCCCGGCC
>JAHEBJ010000038.1:0-1499 GCA_024642285.1 Sphingobacteriales bacterium | reverse complement strand
GACAATATTCTGAACCCTATCCAATTTTTCGGGATAATCGGTATTAAAATGCAAACCCCTGCTTTCCTGCCGGAATTGGGCGCTTTTAACAATGAGATAAGCAACGGTAATCATATTTCTTAACTCGCAAAGCTGGGGCGATACAATTGTTTTTTGATATAAAGATTCCGTTTCTACATATAGCAGATCAAGCCGCTTCATAGCCCTTCCCAAACGTTCATTATTACGTACGATTCCCACATAATCACTCATCAGCAGCTTCAACTCTTTAACACTTTGTGTTATCAGGATCATTTCCTTTGGTGCATTAGTTCCGTCAGTTTTCCAATCACCAACAGCAATTCCTCCAAAAGCTTCGTCTTTGCCTGCTTTTAATTTGGCGACTGAATCTTTAAATGCCCGATGTGCAAACACCATCGCTTCTAATAGCGAATTGCTGGCAAGCCGGTTAGCTCCGTGCAATCCGGTGCTGGCGCATTCTCCGGCAGCATATAAATTTTTAATGGAGGTTTGTCCGTGCTCATCCGTTTTAATACCACCACAGCTGTAATGGGCAGCCGGCGCAACAGGGATAAGATTTTTAGTGATGTCGATTCCTATACTGATACACTTTTCATAAATATTGGGAAAATGTTCTGTAAACTTTTCTTTGTTGAAATGACGGCAATCGAGAAACACATTTTCGGTACCGGCAATTTTCATTTCGTTATCAATGGCACGTGCAACAATATCACGTGGGGCAAGATCCTTACGTTCATCATAGCGTTCCATAAATGCTTCGCCGGTATGGTTGCGTAAAATTCCCCCATCACCACGTACCGCTTCAGTAATCAAAAAATTATGTCCTCGTATCCCAGTTTCATACAAAGCCGTTGGATGAAACTGCATAAACTCCATATTCTCAATCCTGCCCTTTGCCCGGTAAACCATAGCTACGCCATCACCGGTGGCGATAGCCGGATTGGTTGTAGAACGATAGACCTGCCCGTTACCTCCTGCAGCCAGCATAGTTATTTTCGAAAGAATCTTTTCGGTTTTATTAGTGGCCAGATCTAAAACATAAACACCATAGCATTCAACATCGGGTGTTGATTTTGTAATAAGGTAACCAAGATGATGCTGAGTAATGATATCCAAAACAAAACAATGGCTGAGCAGTTTTACATTTGGCTTCTTATTTATTGACTCCAGCAATGCCCTTTCCATCTCTTTACCGGTAACATCTTTGTGATGTAAAATTCTTGATTCACTATGTCCGCCTTCCTTACCCAGTTTAAAATCACCATCAGCTTCCTTGTCAAATCTGGCACCCCATTCAATAATTTCATTAATGCGTTCAACACCTTCCTTAATAACCAGTTCAACAATATCTTTATTGCATAAACCGTCCCCGGCAATCAACGTATCATCAATATGTTTTTGAAAACTATCCTGATCAAAATCCATAACCCCCGCAATGCCGCCCTGGGCATACTTAGTATTGGTTTCGTCGCTTTGTG
>JAHEBJ010000093.1 GCA_024642285.1 Sphingobacteriales bacterium | reverse complement strand
GGCTGCAGTAAGAACATGGTGGATAGCGAAGTGCTGAGCGGACAACTTATTGCCAACGATATTGATGTGGTACATGAAAATGCTAAAAAGGATCATAACATAGTAGTAGTAAACACCTGTGGGTTTATTGAGAAAGCTAAAGAAGAAAGTATCAATACCATTTTACAACAGGTGGAATTAAAACGCCGTGGTAAACTGGATAAGGTTTATGTTACCGGCTGCCTTAGCGAACGTTATAAAAATAATTTAGAGGAAGAAATTCCGGAAGTGGATGCCTATTTCGGTACCATGGAATTACCCAATATTTTAAAAACCTTTGAGGCCGATTATAAGACCGACCTGATGGGAGAGCGCTTGCTCTATACGCCGCAACATTATGCATACATGAAAATTAGCGAAGGCTGCAACCGCACCTGTGCTTTTTGTGCAATTCCATTAATGCGTGGCGGACATGTAAGCCGCCCTATTGAATCGTTGGTTGATGAAGCAAAACGATTAGTTGACCGCGGCGTAAAAGAAGTAATGCTGATAGCGCAGGAACTTACTTATTATGGTCTGGACATTTACAAGAAAAGAGAACTACCTAAATTGCTTCATGCCCTGGCCGATGTAAAAGGACTGGAGTGGATACGATTGCACTATGCGTACCCATCAAAATTTCCGATAGAGATTATTGATGCGATAAAAGAAAGAGAAAATATTTGTAACTATCTCGACATGCCTCTGCAACATGCTGCCAACAATATGCTGAAGCTGATGAAGCGGCAGATTACCCGTGAAGAAATGGAGGATCTTGTTGGAGAGATAAGGAACAGAATGCCCAATATTTGTTTACGTACAACTTTAATTGCCGGTTTCCCCGGTGAAACAAGAGATGATGTAGAAGAATTGAAAATATTTCTGCAGCAAATGCGATTCGACCGGGTGGGTATTTTTACCTACAGTCATGAAGAAGGGACCAGCGCACATGACTTAGTTGATAATATTCCTGCAGCTGAAAAAGAAGAACGGGCACAGGAAATAATGGAAGTGCAACAGGAGATCAGCCTTGAAAAAAATCAGGAAAAAGTTGGCAATACTTTTAAAGTACTCATCGATAAAAAAGAAGCGGGCCGTTACCTTGGTCGTACTGAATTTGACAGTGTGGAAGTTGATAATGAAGTTATCATACAATCTAAAAAGAAATTAACGATAGGTGAATTTGTAAATGTAAAAATTACAAAAGCCTACGATTACGATATTGAGGGCGAAGTTGTATAAATAAAAAAGCCGTTAATGTCAACGGCTTTTTTGTTTTAGTTAATTCTGTTGCGGATATTTTTCAATCTTGTTATTTATTGCCGGAAGCGTACGCAAGTATCGATAAATGGATTTTATATCGAAGTCATCCATACCTGCATACATTACCCACGGCATCATAGAGTTGAGTTTACCGGGGTTGGTTTTATAAGCTGCTGCGTCACGATAGTTTTTAAATTTATCCAGGAACATGGCTTCTGTCCAGCTGCCAATGCCTGTAGCGCTGTCCGGGGTGATATTAGCAGTAGTTACTTTAAATGTTTCCATATCAAATACCCTTCCTCCTGCCATATATTTCGACATTACAAACTGACCTTTATCCATAGGGGTATGACAATCCATACAGCCTGCGCTGTTCATAACATAGGCTCCGTATTTTACCATATCACTTACATCTGGTTTAATATTATCATCGGGAGACAAACTTTGTAGTGGAGGGTAGGCCATTGACATAGGGATAAAAAGTTTTCGGACCGGAACTTTATTATTGTTTGGTTTTAGAGTACGTATATATGCCACAATGCTGTAAATGTCATCCTTACTCATTCCGTTATAATGAGGATAGGGCATCAATGGAAATAAGGTATCGCCGTTTCTGCTGATTCCCCGGGTTACCGCCCTTACTATTTCTTCATCGGACCAGTTTCCTATACCGTTAACTGTATCCGGTGTTATGTTTCTGGAAAAAATAGTTCCAGGTACACCCAGTTTCTCACCAAATATTTCACCACCCATTCCTTCGGTTCCCTCAATTGGTGGCCCCGAAAACTGGTTAAAATCCCGGTGACTGTGACAATCCATACACATAGAAACGTGGTGTGCAAGGTATTTACCTCTTTCCACTACTTTTTTTATAGAGTCAGCGTTTGCAGCTGCAATATCTGTACCTCCGCCATCATTATTATTGCAGGAATTTAAAGCGGAGAACAATGTGACGAATGCGATCAGGAGAATAGTTAAACTTAATTGTCTACTTTTCATGTGCGTTAGTTTTGGTTTGTAATTTCTGTTTAGAATGTAAAAGATGAAAAAATAATCCACAAATACAAATGTGAATGTGGCAAATGGGCAAAATGTTTATAATTAACAGCTCTGTGAACTTTATTTTTAAGGATTAACGTAAGTTTGTTCACCAAACATGTAATCGGGTAAATATTCATCAATGGACTGTTCAGCAATACAAACACCATATAGGGAAACAGGATATTACACAAAGATCATACTTGACTACCTGCAAGGTGAAACTGCACTAGAGCCATTTTATTCGCATTCCGTTTCTATCCGTGGTATTAAAGCGGCTATTCAAGCGCGGAAGAACTTTGCAACGAACCGAAAACTGTTGGTTGAAGTATTAGAAAAACATTACAGCAGCCAGACTCCGACTGAAAAACAACTGCGCAATATTGAGCAGCTAAACGATTCCAATACATTTACTGTGACTACCGCTCATCAGCCCAATATTTTTACCGGCCATTTGTATTTTATTTATAAGATACTACATGCTATTAAGCTTTGTGACAAACTAAAAAGTGAAATACCTGAAAATAATTTTGTACCGGTATTTTTTATGGGCAGCGAGGATGCTGACCTAGATGAACTAGGTCACGTGTATATCAACGGTCATAAACATGTTTGGGAAACAAAGCAAACGGGAGCCGTTGGCCGCATGAAGGTCGATAAAGCATTGATCAAAATGCTGGATACCATTGCCGGTGAGATAATTGTTCATATTTATGGGAAGGAGATCATCAGTCTGATGAAAACCTGTTACACAGAGGGCACAACCATTGAACAGGCTACTTTTAAATTGATTAATGCCTTATTTGGAGAATACGGGCTTATTGTTTTCTTGCCCGATGATCCGGGCTATAAAAAGGCATTTATTCCGGTTGTTAAAAAGGAATTGGTGGACCAATTCTCTAATGCTGTAGTTGAAGACACGGTAAGCAGGTTTCCAAAAGAGTATAAAGTACAAGCCGGTGGCCGGGAACTGAATATGTTCTACCTTAAGAATGATATCAGAGAACGGATAGAAAAAAGAAATACCCGATATTCAATTATCAACACCCAATTTTCATTTGAAGAACAGGAGATGATGGCGGAACTGAAAAGTCATCCGGAACATTTCAGTCCAAATGTAATACTGCGGCCTGTTTTCCAGGAAATGTTGTTACCTAATATTGCTTTTATTGGCGGCGGGGGAGAGCTGGCTTACTGGCTGGAGTTGAAAAATGTATTCACCGTAGTTAAAGTTCCGTTCCCTGTATTGATCCTGCGTAATTCGTTTTTGATAGCTGAAAAAATACAAGTTGAAAAGATCAATAAACTAGGGTTCTCTATAAAAGACTTTTTTAAAACCGGGCAGGAACTGATTAACGAATTGGTAAAAAAGGAAACTGCAGTGCAACTTAGTCTTGAGAAAGAAAAGAAAGCTGTTGAAGATTTTTATAAAAATCTGAAATCTGTTTCAGGAGTAGTTGACATAACGCTTACAGCCCATACCGAAGCACTCGGGAAACTGGCACTCAGGAAGCTTGAGGCACTTGAGAAGAAAATGCTCCGTGCCGAAAAGAGAAAATTTGAAGCGCAGCAACGGCAGTTACATAAAATTAAATTGCAATTATTTCCACACGATAATTTACAGGAGCGAATAGAAAATTTTATACCGTTTTACGCAAAATTCGGCCCCAATTTTTTTGAATCATTATACAAACATTCCTTAGGACTGGAACAGGAATTTGTTGTTTTGGAACTGGATGAATAAATTTAGGCTAACTGTCAATAATGTTCTACTTTAATAGTACCAAAACAGAAATTGCAATAATGTATCACAAAGTCAAAAAAAAAGTACATATTCTTCTTCATCCCGAATTAGGCAATACCAAATGGGATAAGATAATTAACGGATTCATCATTATCCTTATTATTTTGAATGTGATTGCGGTGATGCTGGAAACAGTTTCCTGGATACATGAACCATATTTTGAATTCTTCCGGATTTTCGACCTTGTATCAGTAATTATTTTTACTGTGGAGTACGCTATTCGTGTATGGAGCAGCAATCATGATCCCAGATATTCGCATAGTCTGCATGGGCGCCTCAGATACATGATTTCCTTTGAAGCGCTTATTGATTTACTGGCATTTCTTCCATTTTATATCCATGTGATTGTTGGCCTCGATCTCAGGGTGCTCCGTATTTTAAGGTTAATGCGGTTTTTAAGATTATTCCGCCTGACAGCTTATATGAAATCGGCCAGGTTGGTTAAAAATGTTTTTAAAAGCAGGGCAAACGATCTTAAATTAAGCATGGTGGTGATTTTATTTTTGATAATTATTGCATCATGCCTGGTATATTTCTCCGAACATTTGGTACAACCTGAAGTGTTTTCAAGTATTCCTGCAACAATCTGGTGGGCCATTATTACAGTCACTTCTGTGGGATATGGCGACATGGTTCCAATTACCATTTGGGGTAAATTATTTACCAGTATAATTACTTTAATGGGACTGGCGGTATTTGCTTTACCCGCCGGAATTATCACAGCCGGATTTTTAGAAGAAACCCGGAAGCTCAAAAAATCAAAAAAACTAATCTGTCCACATTGTGGAAAGCCAATTGATCAGGGCAATCATGATGATGAATAAAATTCGTAAATTTAATTATGAAGATCATCTTACTTGCTATCACACTTTTAGCCATAGCCTTTGCAGGCATTGCTATCAAAATATTAGTAAAGAAGGATGGCAAATTTGCCGGTACCTGCAGCAGCAATAATCCTTTGATTCAAAACGAAGGTGGTTCATGCGGTATTTGCGGCGCAAGGCCGGAGGAAAAATGTAAGGCTTAGTTAACCTTCTCTATAAATATTTCAAGGCTTTTAGAAGTATATGTCTTCCAGTTTCCTTTTTCATCATAAATAAAAAAAACTTCCAGTTCCAGGTGTTTATTATCAAATAAAAACTGTTTTGATCTTTCGAGGCCCATGATCATAAAAGCAGTAGCGTAGGCGTCTGCGGTGATTCCATCTTTGGCAATTACTGTAGCGCTCAATAAATTTTGTTTGGCTGGATAACCGGTCCGTGGATCAATAATATGCGAATACTTTTGTCCGCCTTCCTCATAAAACTTGCGGTAATTACCTGATGTTGCCATGGCCCGCTCTATCAGGTAAACAATGGCTTCCAGTTTTCTTTCAGTGCCTTCTTTTTCGTTTGGTTGATCAATACCCACTTTCCAATCTTCGTTGTTCTTTGTGCCCTTTGCTTTTAACTCGCCGCCAATTTCAACCAGGTAGTTATTTATTCCTTTGCTTTCAAGGTATGCGGCCAACACATCAACAGTATAACCTTGTGCAATCGCATTAAAATCCAGTTTTATTTCTGGCCTGTCTTTAATAATTTTATTTCCATCAAGTCTTACCATTTTAAAACCCACAAACTGCATAAGGCTGTCAATCAAACTGCGATTGACATTTTCTTTTTTACTGAAACCAAAGCCCCAGGCATTTACGAGCGGGCCTACTGTGACATCGAATAACCCATTTGTTTGCTCAGATACTTCCAGTGATTTATTGAACACATCAATGAAATATTGATCAACAAGCACCGAGCCGTCGTTATTATTTATCCGGGAAATAAGTGAAGCCGGTAAATAAGTCGACATGGAACTGTCAATCTTTTTCAACAACAAGTCAATGGCTGTTTTGTGATTAATTTTACCTGCAGATAAATAAGAGATATGCCAGGTAGTGCCTTGCGCTTCGCCTTCAATTTTTATTAATGCGGGCTGGTTGTTGCATCCGCAAACAAACAGCGTCAAAAATACAATGGTAGCCAGCAATTTCATCTGCAAAAATTTATCCGCCAAAATCATCAAAGGCAATATTATCAGGCGGTACGCCCAGCTCATCCAGCATTCTAAACACTGCGGCATTCATCATCGGCGGTCCACAAATATAGTATTCCACATCTTCGGGTGCGGTATGATCCTTCAGGTAGTTATCATACAATACCTGGTGTATAAATCCGGTATAACCTGTCCAATTATCTTCGGGCAATGGCTCCGACAAAGCAATATGATATTGAAAATTCGAAAATTCTTTTTCTATATCCCTGAAATGATCGGTGTAAAATATTTCTCTTGATGAACGGCCGCCATACCAAAAGGTAACTTTTCTGTCTCTTTCTTTTTCGGTATTAAAAAGATGAAATAAATGGGAACGTAGCGGAGCCATACCTGCACCACCACCAATATAGATCATTTCTCTTTTGGTTGGCTTGATATGGAAATCACCAAACGGTCCCGCAATAGTTACTTTATCGCCGGGCTTTCGTGAAAAAACATAAGAAGAGCAAATACCCGGATTCACGTTCATGAAACCTCCTTTTTTTCTGTCGAAAGGCGGAGTAGCTAACCTGATGTTCAACATGATTATATTTCCTTCGGCAGGATGATTGGCCATTGAATAGGCACGGAAGATCGGTTCGGGATTTTTCATTTTAAGATCCCATATCTTGTACTTATCATAATCATCTAAAAACCTTTCATCAATTTTAAACAGATCGTTTTTAAAATCAACTTCGCAGATTGGCACATCTAATTGAATATAACAACCTGATTGAAAGTCGAGAAATTCACCCTCGGGTAATTTTACAACAAACTCTTTTATGTACGTTGCCACATTATCGTTTGACACTACTTCGCATTCCCATTTCTTAATGCCCATCACTTCTTCGGGAATAACGATCTCCATGTTTTGTTTTACTTTCACCTGGCAACCCAGCCGCCAGTTTGACTGCTGTTCTTTACGGGTGAAGTAGGGAACTTCGGTTGTTAGTATTT
>JAHEBJ010000037.1 GCA_024642285.1 Sphingobacteriales bacterium | reverse complement strand
TGCTGTTAAAGCAGCAGACAGCATGACGGGAAACCAAAAAGTTGCCTGGGTTAAAAAGTTCTTCAAAAATTGATTTCAAAAAGAAAAACGAAAACTATGTTTTACGAAAACTTGAATATGGTGTTGGGCAGGTTGTTCTATTATACAGCAGCAGTAAATGGTAAAGTGCATAATGTTGAAAAAGAAGTGCTGCATGACCTGGTTCAGAAAAATTGGAAGCAACTCGAAAATGCAAAGGATGAATTTGGTACCGATCTTGCCTACCAGATTGATTTTGCATTTGATTTTGAAGAATCAAAAGATTCAACTGAGAACGGTTACCTCACTTTCAAAGATTTTTATTTGCAGAACAAGAACAGGTTTACACCGGCAGTAAAGGAAAATATACTGAATACGGTAAAGGAAATAGCCGCGTCCTTTCATGGAAAAAGCAAAGCAGAACTTGAGTTGATAAATAAGGTGAACCTTGTGTTAACCAGTTGATGAAGAATGCTCAAGGTTTACTAACTGTGATGATATTTTTCGTTCCGGTTAATACTGCAAGCCCTGTAAACCTGCTCGGCCAGTATAAGCCTTACCAACTGATGCGGAAAAACCAGTTTGGATAAACACCATTGGTAGTTTGCTCTTTTTTTTATTGTATCGCTTACACCAAAAGCGCCACCAATTAAAAACACCACATTTTTTACACTTTCATTAGCCCGTTGTTGAATAAACAACGCAAGATCTTCACTGCTCATTTGTTTTCCTGTTTCTTCAAGCAAAACCAGGTAGTCTTCTTTTTGAAGAAACCCGGTTAGCATTTCGCCTTCTTTTTTTTTCAGATCCATTTCACTTAAGCTGCCTGCATTTTTAGGGGTTGGCAGGATGTTCCATTCAACAGGGTAGTAGTTGGATATGCGTTTGGTAAAAAGCTGGATACCATCTTTTACAAATGGCTCATGGTTTTTTCCAACGGTCCAGAATTGAAATTTCATGAGTTAAAAATATGAAATGTTAAGATAACATCACAAAACTGAAATAAGGGTTTTAAATTAACAAATAATAAAAGGGTTTCAAATAAATGAAACCCTTTTGGAGTGACCGCGTTAGGATTCAAACCTAAAACCTTCTGATCCGTAGTCAGATGCTCTATTCAGTTGAGCTACGCAGCCAATTTTTATTTTTCAATTTCCGCCTGTATTCCCAATTCTATAGGGATACTCAATTAAATATTTTTGCGGACGGCAAAGATAGGAATTTAAACAACTCCTTCAAAACTACAATCCACTTAAAAATTCATTGTGTATGAGGTCCACTACATCAACAAGATTCTTGGTTTCTTCAAATACTTTTAGCTGCCTGTCGGCACCGGTGCCAAGTTCCAGCATATTATGTACATGACTTATGGCGTGGCGGCTTCCCAGATCGGGTATAACGTCATCAATAAAATCAAGTAGCTCATAAATCAAAACCCTGGTGTTAACTTCCATTTCTTTTCCAAAATCTATCATACTGCCGTCGATTCCATATCGTCCAGCCCTCCATTTATTTTCATTCAGCAAGGCTCTTGAGTAGGTCATAAAATTAAGATTCTGACTTCTCAGTTTATAAATCTTGGCACAAATGGCCTGGAAAAGTGCTGCAATAGTAATTGTTTCCTGCGCCGTCATGGGTACATCACATATTCTAAACTCAACTGTGTTAAAGAATGGATGAACCCTTAGATCCCACCATATTTTTTTTGCATTGTCGATACAGTTGGTCTTAACCAATAATTTAACATAATTGTCGTAGGCTTCAATGCTGTCGAAATAATCAGGAATTCCTGTACGTGGAAATTTGTCAAATACTTTGGTACGAAAAGATTTGTACCCGGTAGTTCTTCCCTCCCAAAATGGAGAGTTGGTACTTAGTGCGTAAATATGGGGTAAAAAATACCTGGCTGAGTTAGCAATGTGAATTGCCATTTCCCGGTTGTCCATACCAACGTGCACATGCAAGCCAAAAATGAGATTGCTGCGGGCAGCTTCCTGCAATTCATTTACAATTTCATTGTATCTCACGTGTTCTGTAATCAGTTGGCGCTCCCAGTGACTGAAAGGATGTGTACCAGATGCACCAACCCAAAGACCCAGTTCATCAGCAATGCCGCTTATTGTTTTTCGTAAAGTGCCTACGTCAACCAATGCCTCATCAATATCCTGGCAAATATCTGTACCAACTTCTACAACAGCCTGGTGCATCTCGGCTTTTACTTTGTCTTTAATTACTTTCTGTCCTTCGTGAACAATTTTCTGGTCATGACTTTTCAACTCCCGGGTTTCGGGATCTATAACCATATATTCTTCCTCTACACCAAGGGTGAAATGTTTGTAAGAAATATTTGCCATAAGATTTTATTTATACAACTTCTTTTTTGTTGCACTTTTTTTGATGTATTCTCCCCAGGTTAAATTGTCTGCATTGTCTTTATGTTCCAATGCTTTTTCAATGGCATAGGTTGCGGCAGTTTCTACTACCCAGTCAAAATTTTCCTGCCCCACACTGCTAACCTCCGCGTCGGGTGCCGGATTGCAGAAATCAATAGCATATGGTACGCCATCTCTCAATGCAAGCTCAACCGTGTTGAAATCATAGCCAAGATAATGACAGATTCTCAAAACAATATCTTCCATCAATTTATAGCGCTCAGCAGAGGGTTTAAAATCGGCTACATACCGCAGGTGGTGTGGGTTACGTGGTTCGTAAGGCATGATTCGTACATATTTTCCTCCAATGCAATAGCAGCGGTAGTACTCATCAAATTTAATTTCTTCCTGCAGCATCATTACCAGTTGTTCTGTTTCGGCATGCTTCTCAAAAAATTCGTCCATACTGTTTAACTGGTATACACTTTTCCATCCACCGCCCGAAAAAGGTTTCATGTAGGCAGGGAATCCTATATAATTAAATATGCCTTCCCAGTCCATTGGGTAAGCAAGGTTGCTGAAAGACTCTTCACTGGTATCCGTTGGCAGATCTCTCGATGGAAGGATCACTGTTTTTGGAACCGGTACATCAATTTTTGTGGCCAGGCAGTTATTGAAAAACTTTTCATCGGCACTCCACCAAAAAGGGTTATTGATTACTGTAGTTCCGCAAAGGGCCGCATTTTTCAGAAATGCCCTGTAAAACGGAACGTCTTGCGAAATTCGATCAAAGATCACTGCATATCCCGAAGATTCTCCCTGCATTACTTTATCAATTCTTACTGCTTCGGCCATCACGCCATCTACTTTTTTGCTGTTAACCCGCTCTATAAAGGCTTCCGGAAAACTTCTTTCTTTTCCGAATAATACACCAATTTTTTTCATACTTGTTTTTTTAAAATTTAGAAACTTGTGTTCTGGAAATATAAACCTGTTCAAATATATTTTTTCGGAAGCAATAAAACAAATTATGTTTTAAAGTGAGTAAGGTGGATGATTGTGAAATTCTTTATAATGGTATGTTTATAAATCTCTATTTACATTATCCGCCAATTGCTTAATTTTGGCGATATGTCATTGACAAGGGCAACCAATATTTTAGTAGAAAACCGTATACTCAACTCACGATTTTTAGATCGAGAAGTAAAAGTGGATTTCTATTTTCCTCCCAAATCGGTTAATCCTTTAAATCTTAGCCTGTTATTGATCAATGATGGTCAGGACCTGATTACCATGCGCTTTGAAGAAATATTGGATGAATTGTATGGCAACAATTCTATTAGCGATCTTTTTTGCGTGGGTATTCATTGCTCGAAAGACAGAAAGAACGAATACGGAACGGCTAATTACCTTGATTACAAGGGACGGGGCGCCCGGGCCGAATTGTATAATCTTTTTATTCTGGAAGAATTAATGCCATATATCAGGATTTCGCTGGCAGTTTATTCTTTTAAAGAAAAATGTTTTGCAGGGTTTTCATTAGGGGGGTTATGTGCTTTGGATATGGTATGGAATCATCCGCTTGAATTTAGTAAAGTTGGGGTTTTCAGTGGATCTCTTTGGTGGCGTGATAAGGACCAGAATGACGAAGACTTTGACGAAAATGTAAACCGTATTATGCACAAGCAGGTAAAAGAGAGTACTCAATTTTTCCCTTGGTTAAAATTCTTTTTTGAAGTTGGTACTTTGGATGAAGTGGCTGACCGGAATAAAAACGGAATTATTGATTCGGTTGACGATACCATGAGTTTTATAGATATTCTTGTTGAAAAAGGTTATGACAGAAAATCAGACATCAGATTTTTACAGTTAGAGGAAGGTCGGCATGATGTTCCTACATGGGCTTTTTCTTTCCCTGATTTTTTAAAGTGGGGATGGGGTAATTGAAGAAAGTAATTGAAGAGAAAAAGTATGTAAAGTAATAAATACAGAAAGGTTAAATAACAAAGAGGCTGTCATAAAATGACAGCCTCTTTGTTTACAATTGTTCTCTATTAAAAGCTAAGACGAATGCCTAACTGGCTTGTCCATCTTGAACTGTTAAATACACCATCAGATACGTTGTATGGCCTGTTATCAGGAACCGGCGTAAATCTGTACTGTGGAGTTAAATTTGTTGCACTAACATAACCAGTAAAATCAAGAATGATTGCCTGGTCGTTTGTTGCAAAATATTGCTTACCTGCACCTCTGCTGATAAAGTTGGTGAAATTAAAGATGTCGTATGAAATCTGTAACTGGTAAGTTTTATTACCCAGTTTCACATTAAGGTCTTGTTGTATCTTCAGATCAAGAACGTGGGTGAATGGAGTACGTGCGCCATTACGCTCAGCGTATTTACCACGGTTCTTGCTCAAGTACTTATCACCCTGTATAAAGGCGTCAAACAAATCACGCTGTTGCTGTGGAGTATAAGTAACACCACCAGTAGTGTTTGTTAAAAAAGTCATTTGCTGTAACTGAGCGGTAGTAGGAATAAAGATCAGGTCATTTGTCTCAAAATTATCCAGGTCTCTTACCATTCCTCTGTTCAATACATAACTGTAAGGGTTACCGCTTTGTCCGTTATACACTAAAGAAACAGTTGTAGCCAACCACTTGTTCAGGTAAGTGAATTTTTTTGAAACATAAGCATTGATCCTGTGTGCTACATCATAATCACTGGTTGAACGTCCGATGTTGTTACGGCCATTTACCGCCTCCATGAAACGCCACTGTGAGTTGTTTTGAGAACTTGTTCCTTCGTTTATCACAACTGAGTTTCCGTACATATAGTTGGCATTAATAGCCCAGTTGTCATTCCATTTTTTATCAACTGAAACGCTGAAGTTGTATGAAAAACCTTTTGGACCTGTGCGGTTGCTAAGCAGATAAACGCCTGTATATGGAGTAGAGCCATCAGGTCGTGTTGGGATAAGCTTTGCACCACTACCTGTTAAACTATGAACATCCCTCACATCAACACCAACCGATTTTAAATTAGCCGGCAGAACATCTACACGTGTGTAGTTGATCTCGTTAATGTTCTTGGTGAAAATACCTTCTACAGTCAGTTTCCAGTTTTTAGCTAATTGTTTGTCGGCAGCCATAGAAACTCTGAAAATCTTATTCATTTTAAAATCTTTTGCAATCAGATCGATCTGACCAGAAGGGGTAGGAAGTGTGATTCCGAAATCTGCAGCAGTATATTGTTTAAAAGGATCTGGATCGAAAGCAACATTGCTCCTGAAAATACCGGCAAGGCTGATACCGTTATTATTATATACACCACCAGGCCATACCAATGGTACCCGGCCTGTAAACAAACCTAAACCTCCGCGGATAACCAAACCTTCATCCGGTATCTTGTATACAAATCCTAATCTTGGGTTTAATGACCATTTTGGAGAAGCGATCTGTCCAGAGCGGGCTCCTTTCATATCGTAATACTGAGAATACTTGGAAAGGGCTGTGTCATTAAAGAAATGATCAGTCCTGGGTGTGGTGATAAACTTGGTGTTATCGGCACGTAACCCCATGGTTATAGTAAGCTGGTTGTTCACTTTGATCTCATCACCAACGAAGAAACCTAATCTTAAAGTGTTGAATTTAGCAGCTGCATTTATAGATGCATCACCTGCTGTTCCGATTGGATCCAAAAGCGAGTAAGTTCTGTTATAAGTAGCGGCAGTTCCACCGGTCAGGAAAGTATTCAGGTCATTAAATACATATGACCCGTAATTCTGACGGATGAAAACGTTTGTTGATTTGCTTATTTCATTATCAGTTCCAATAGAGAAAGTGTGTTTCCCTTTAGAGTATTTAAAAACATCAAAGAAAGCAATATTTGTCTGCTCTAACAGGTTTCCGGTAGAGAATTCTTCTGTACCAAATACCAGTCTTCCGGTACCGTCATTAATGGTTACCCTTGGAAAAGCCGAACCTAAGGCGCCTCTGTCATCTTTAACACTTGTGAGTGTTATTAATAACTTATTATTCATGTTATTATTAAACCTGGAATTTAATTCCAAAGAACCGGAATGGGTAGTGCTCGGGAATTCGTAGCCGTTATTGAAGAAGTTTATGGTTGAGTTACTGCTTCTTGAAGTGTTATTACGGAAACCATTATTATACCTGTAACTGGCGCTCAGTTTATGTTTGTCAGTGATGTTCCAATCTATTTTAGCAGCTATCCTGTTGGCTTCTATAGTTTCAGGATTATCAAGGTATCCGCCCGGATCGTATCCGTAAGTAGTTTTTAAATGATTAGCCAGACCGTCAATGGCCGCTTGGTTCGAACTTCCGGTATAAGTAGAAAAATCAAAAGGCTGTGGTCTCTTGTCTCTTTGTACTTCGCCATTAAGGAAGAAGAAAAGTTTGTTTTTGATGATTGGACCGCCCACTCTGAATCCGATAGTTTTATTGCTGAAGTCAGCTAATTTAGTTGCAGCACTTTTAGCGACACCTGGTGTTTTTCCAGCTAAATTTTCGTTGCGGAAAAAATAGTAAACAGATCCGGAATAAGTATTCGTTCCGCTTCGTGTGATCGCATTAATACCACCACCGGTAAAATTACCTAATGATGGGTCATAAGGGGAAAGTACAACCTGAAACTGGTCGATCGCATCAATTGAAATTGGAGCAATACCTGACTGACCACCATTTGTACCGGAAGCTGCCAAACCAAATACATCGTTGTTTACAGCTCCATCAATATAAAATGCATTATACCTGTTGTTTTGCCCGGCAAGTGAAACACCTCCATCTCCGGTGATCTTAGCTTGTGGTACATACCTTAAATAATCTGACACATTACGTCCCACAGTAGGCAGGTTGGCCATTTTATCTCTCCCGATATTTGTTTCGGTACCGCCTTTCCCAGCCGTAGGGGTCCCTCTTGCAGTCACTACAACTTCAGACAGATTTGAAGAAGTTTCAAGCAATTCAAAATTTTCGTTCAAAGTTTCACCTAACGAAAGGGTTATTCCTTCACGGGTTATTGATTTAAAACCCACGAACGAAACAGTTACCGTATATGGACCACCCGGGTTCATATTCGTTATATTATAGTTTCCACCTTTGCGTGTGCTTGTGGCGTAAACAGTTCCGGTAGGTGTATGAACGGCCGAAACCGTTGCTCCGGCCAAATCAGCACCACCAGCCAATGCTTTTACAGAACCACTTAAATTACTGGTGGTTACCTGTGCATTGGAAAAAGTTGTAATTGCAACAAAAGCAATAATTAGTGTAATAATTTTTCTCATTCTCATAATTGTTTGTTTTCGGTGGCAAAGAAACTAAATAAAAGCCGAAGATCGCCAACTTTTATTAACATTTTATTAGGTTTTTACATATTCTTAATTAATGTCAACATTGCTTTTTTAAAAGATTTCAAATTTGTGTAAAACTCAGGTTCAAATTGAATTTCATATAGCTGATTATTGATATTCCTTACTATTTTTTGGGTAAGTATTTTTGTGTTTTTTGTTAAAATAAAGGGGGCTCGTTTTTAAGTAGTTGAAATCCGATACTTTTTGAAAAACAAAACTGTTTAGTCAGCTTCTTTAAAGATTTACTGAAACCGAAAGGCAGCAAAATCAAATCTCAGTAACTTTGCCAAAAATAAAGTATTTATGCTGGATAGTATTGAAAGTGCGATTGAAGATATAAAACAAGGAAAACTAATCATTGTTGTTGATGATGAAGACAGGGAGAACGAGGGTGACTTCATTACGGCTGCTGAGAATGCAAGCCCGGAGGTTATCAATTTTATGAGTACTCACGGTCGCGGTTTGATATGTGCTCCCATTACCGAAGAACGTTGCAGTGATCTTAAACTTCAACCCATGGTGACTGACAACACATCATTGCATGAGACAGCATTTACAGTAAGTGTTGATCTGATTGGCGATGGATGTACAACCGGCATTTCGGCACACGACCGGTCAAAAACTGTAAAAGCATTAATAAATCCGAATACAAAACCCGAAGACCTGGGCAGACCCGGACATATTTTTCCGTTACGTGCAAAAAAAGGAGGCGTTTTACGCCGTACGGGACATACCGAAGCTACAATTGATATGGCCCGCCTGGCGGGATTTGAACCTGCAGGCGTTTTGGTTGAGATTATGAATGAAGATGGCAGCATGGCGAGGCTACCGGAGTTAAAAAAGATTGCAAAGAAATTTGATCTCAAACTGATCTCAATAAAAGACTTGATTGAATACAGGCTGCAGCAGGAAAGTTTAATAAAAGAAGAAGTAAGGGTTAAACTGCCTACAAAATATGGCGAATTTGAACTGATTGCTTTTGAGCAGATCAACACAGGGGAAATACATATGGCGCTTAAGAAAGGAACCTGGGAGAAAGACGAGCCCATCCTGGTAAGGGTGCATAGCAGTTGCATGACAGGTGATATACTTGGCTCTCTTCGATGCGATTGCGGCGACCAGTTGCATCATGCAATGAAGATGGTTGAAGATGCCGGTAAAGGAGTAGTATTGTATATGAACCAGGAAGGACGAGGAATTGGTCTTGTCAATAAATTAAAAGCTTATAAACTTCAGGAGCAGGGAATGGACACTGTGGAAGCCAATCTGGAACTGGGTTTCGACATGGATGAAAGAGATTATGGAGTAGGCGCTCAAATTTTGCGTCATATTGGTGTTAGTAAAATGAAATTGTTGAGCAACAACCCACGTAAACGTGCAGGCCTGCTTGGGTATGGGTTGGAGGTAGTAGATAATGTACAGATTGAAATTAAATCTAATCCGCACAACGAAAAATATTTACAAACTAAAAGGGATAAACTGGGGCATGAAATTCTGAATGGCTGATCACGGTTGATTATTTTTTTTCTTTTTACGTTCCTCCTTCAATAAGATACGTTCCTCTTTGGTTCGTAAGTCAAAATCACGTGAGTAGGATAACCTTACACCGGTTCGGTTACGCTGGCCAAGTGTAGCATCTACAACTGTTCTGTTGAATCCAACAATTCTTAGTTTACCATCCTTACTTAATAAATATTCCACTGTGATATCCGGTGTGAGCAGCACGTTGGTATTTCTTGCCTGCAGAATATATGGGTTATTGTAATCGATATTGCCTCCTAATGATACTACCAGTCTTCCATTAACATAGGCTTTTTTGAATCCAAAATTACCCGATGCTTCCAATGCATTTATCAATTCAGTACTCGTTAAATTATAGTTTGAATTAAATGAAATATAAGGTGTGATAGTTGGGTCGTTAAATAATTTTTGGAAAACCTTTGTCAATTGGTTGTTTAAGAAACCCGATATTACCTGCCCGGCAGTACCGGATAAAAATGAAAAGGTTGAAGCGCCGAAGCCACCATTATTATCACTGATAAATGTATTGAATAAAAGGAGGGAAGCCACCTGCCTGTTTTGTTCATTCTCATCCCTTGAGAATTTTTTCAGGTTCTCCAGAAGCACCGGGTCATTTGAAAAATCAGTTTGTTTGTTTTTAGGAATTTCAAATTCAAAAGCAATTTTTGGTGCACTAAGTGTATTGGTCAATTTAGCAATAATCAGCAAGTCGGATTTTTGCTGGTATTTACCGCGGCTGGTAGCCAGGCTGCTCAGATCCACATTCGGTGCCAGATATTCAGCATCAATATTTATCTGCGCCTCATACGGATCGCCATTCCATGTTATAGACCCTGTATTTATGGCAAAATATTTTTTAAAAACTGTCTGAAAATTAAATCTGTATTCGCCATCAACAATGTCATACCTGCCACGCATCGTTAACGGCTCTTTTGTTCCAACGGTAATGTTTAGTAATCCATTTCCTCTTCCTTTTATTACGTCGCCGGTAACTTCATCCAGTATCACATCAATTTTACAGGCGGGGTTAGCTGTTAAATTGAGTGTTACAAAGAAGTTAGTTTCCGTGCGTCCCTTATACTCATCTTCCATTTTGGAACCGTACTGAATAAAATCTATATAGTCAATTTTCCCAAATTCCTGGCTGGTGCTGGAAGGAATGTAAATGTGGCTGCTGTCAACCGATGATGGTTCGCCGGTAATGTTCATCCGCATGTCTGTAACCGGTCCGTTAAGGGTCATCAGGGCTTTACCAATTACTTTTCCGTAAAACTGGCTATTGTCTCTGCTGGTAGTGTTCAACACTAACATTTTACCGGTTTCAAAACGAATATTGTCGAATCCAAAATTGTTAAAGAATTCGTGTTTTAGTTTTCCGCTTGCTGTGCCTGAATTGTTCAATGTGTCTTTTAATTGCAGCAAACCAAAATCAATTTCATCCGGATTAAAATGGATCGTTTCGTTATTGAACCTGTAAACGCATTGTGTGTAATCAACTTTTAATGAACCCTCAGTGATATTTACAATTCCTGTTACATAATTGTGACCTGCTCCGCCGTATACTACAAGATCGCTGTTCAGGTTGCCGGTCATGTTGCTGAAAATTCCGGTAAGGTAATTATCTAATATGCTGATGTCAAATTTGTCGGCATGGAATTTAAAGTTCATTTGCCTGCCCGAAGTATCTTTATAATTATACTTGCCATCAATATCAAATTTATAAGAATGCCCTTCCGCATCTCCTTTTGCGGTAATCTCACCGGTGGTTGTATTTACTTCACCTTTTACTTTTAGTTTTCCTATTTCTTTATTGTCAAACCTGAAATCTTCTGCGAGTGCATCATATTCAATTATCTTTTTGCCAAACGGATCTCTTAGTTTTAAAGTGCCGGTTAATACTCCTTCAAGTCGTGGTTCTGTGATAATCAGTTGAGTAAAATCATTGATATTAACTTTTTTAAGTTTAGCCACAAGATTTGTATGATCGGCCAGTTCATCCAGTTCTGTAGAGATAACTATTTCCTGGTTGCCCTGTGTAAACCTTACATCGTTTGCTTCTATGTATGATTTACGAACCGTTAATTCGCCATCACTGGAAAGATTCCATTTTTTATCATTTAAAATGAAAGAAGATGGCGAAAAATTAATTTTTACGCCATCGGGATAAGTTTGCAAACGTGCATTTAACTGTGCGTCACTCAATGTTTTGCTGGCACTTGTACTCAACTGAATGTTGGTTATGTCGTTGCTGGAACTAAATACCAGCTTAGTATTCGGAAATCGAAGGCTGTCTGACAGTTTAATTTCTTTTACTGTAATGTTCGTGTTCAGGCTGTCGAGATTTCCCTTGGCGGCAAGTACGATTTGCTGGAAAATTTTTCCATCATAACTGAAGTCGGGTACCGAAGCATTCACGTTAAATTCGTTTTTACCTAGCCGAAGGTTACCCGAGAAAACTGAGTTGTCAAACCCTTTCAAACGGTTATCAAATAGCCTGACAAATTCGTCAACCTGTTTGGTTTCAATATTGAACGAAAAATCCTCATCACCAATTTCATAGTCAGGTTTTTGAAAGTAAGACGGATAATAACGGTTCAGAAATATGCTAAAGGCATCGGGCAACTCTAATATCCTGAACTGTCCTGTAATATTTCCCTCAACCTCGTTGGACTCGATATTTAATTTTTTATTTCCATTTTCAATTACCGAATTGAGCGAAAGGAAATCGAAAGACAGTTTTGAACTATCATGATATAGCGTTGCGTCGTACAATTTTGCTGTACCCAAAAAATTGTCAATTGTGTTACCGACAAAATTTAAATTTAATTGTCCGGATAGTACAAAATTATCCTTTGTGAAATTCAGATTTTGAAGATTTGCTTTTTCCAGATCGGCATTAAAATTAAAATTAGTTGTATCGCCAAGTAAATTGACTGAACCATTGAGGTTTTTAATTACTAAATTTGCATCATTAATATCCAGGCGGCCGGTAAACAGCGTTTTTACAAAAGTTCCGTCGATCGTAATGTTCTGATAAGGATAACCTCCATATTCGAGTGAGTGAACTTTTCCTGTAAAATCCATATTGAGATCGTTCACGGTAAACCCGCTTCCGGTAACTTTTCCATCAAGCGCCGCATTTCCCAACCTCGAGTTGTTGAATAAAATGCCGAAATTTAATCCTGCCGAAGAAATTTTACCTGAATAGGTTGGTGTTTTATTATCAGGCAGTTTCATGTTTACGTCGGCGTTCAAATTGCCAAGGCTGGTGCTGATATTTCCATATGCAACAAAATCTTTCAAGAATCCGGTATAATTTCCTTTGAAGCGAATATTGCCAAGCCTGCTCAATTGTTTTTGTCCAACCCTGCTTAATGTGGGCACCAGTTTCACAAGGTCGTTGTAAGTTGTTTTTAAATCGTGCGATTTAAAATCAATGAAGGTGTTGAAAATGTCAGGGAGGCCGTTCATCGAAATATCTCCGTTAACGATGGTATTATCACTTTTTAAAGTAAAGTTTTCGGCACTCAAATTATCAATACTGCCTTTTGCTTTTCCGGTAAAATTTATTAAGCGGTTCCAGTTTCTTAATTCAGGGGCAAAAAAAGCAATGTCGTCGCTGTGGATTTTGCTTTCGGTAAAATGGGCTTCAAGTTTTACAGCGTGTAAAAAATCACTCATGTCGGCATTAAAATTCTTATACCGCATGGCATAATAATTTCCAATTCTGCTTTTATTGGTTATTATTTCAAGATTATTGAACTCCATCATTTCGGGTGTCACTTTCATCAGTGCAAATAGTTGCTTTACTTCAAAACCACTTTTTTCTTTTGTCGATAATTTGATACTTGCCGAAATGGTATCCTGTGCAAAAACAATATTGGTCAACTCTCCGTTTATCTGCGAAAAAACAAAATGCTGTCCGTCAAAGTGATCAGTATACGGGCCTCTTTCAGTTTCTCTTTGGTGATTAAAAATGCCGTCCTTTACATTGATCTTCTTAACTAACATTTGCCAATTACCGGCATTCCATTTTAGTTGTCCCGAATCAGCAGTATTGTAGGGTAACCCCTGCGGAGCCAGATTTGCCGGCCGGCCGCCGTCATACTCATGTATTGTAAAAATGGGCTGGACTATATCAATCTGATTAATGCTGATCTTTTTGTCCGAAAAATTAATCTCATCGGCCGTGAGATGTAATTTTTTGAACGAACCCTCCAGATCCTGTCCAATCCATCCATCAGACCTGTTGAATGAAACGTTTTTGAGATCAACAGTTTTTAAATCAAAATGAATTGAACTTTTGCTGCCTCCACCCGATTTAGGCGACGAAAAATAATCCACAAGAAATTGGTAATTCCAGACTGAGTCGGTTCGGTTCAAATTAATTACTGCATCGGAAAGTCCAAGATATTGAAGCGTAATTTTTTTCTTAATGAAGAACCAATCTGTAATATTTACTTTTAAAGCTCCGGCATATACCAAAGTATCTTTTTTTCTGTCCTCAACTATTACTCCCTCAAAAGATAATTTATTAAACAAACTAAAATCAACATGCTTTATGCTGACTTTTGTTTTTAAATTTTTGGAAAGGATGGCGGTTGATTTATCAACCAGCCAGTTTTGAACAGGGTTGAGATGAATAATTCCCCATCCTGACAGGATCAGGATAAAAAAAAACAGGAAAAAAGAGGTTATGTGTAATACTTTTTTAAAAAAGAAACCCCATACAATTGCCCAGCCCAGAATGGAGCCAACAAAAAGCCCAAACGAAAAAGGAAGAATAAATACAAACAGCGCGGCCAGCACTATCCAGAACAGCAGGATAAGTAAAAACCATTTTGATATGTTTATTAGACTGCGCAGGATAATTTATTAGGTGTAAAAATAGATATTCGGGCCTGTAAAGGCAAATTCGGTACCAAACTTTATATATACTTTAATCAGGCGATTATTGCAACCGGCTTTTCATTTGCTCATTGTATTTTTTGGATGCTCCTTTTGCGATGGAAAGAGTTTGCCAGTTTTCGCCTTTTATAATTTTGGCGATATAGATGATCTGGCCTACATGGTAAGGATAGTGCGCCAGTTGACGGTTTACAGCATCTATAACAAATTGCGGTTCGTCGCGGATATAAATCGTTTTTAAAAGATCGTCTTCAGTTAATGCTTCCAGCGAATCGAGGCAACATTCCCAACCCTTTTCCCAAATGTCGAGCAGTTGCTGGTAATTTAAAACCTGGTTTTCAAATTCAATGTCGCGGTTGCGCCATTCCTTTTCACCATCGGAGGTTAAAAAGTTTGTCCAGCGGCTAAGCATATTACCTGCCATATGCTGAATGATGATTGCTATATTATTGCTTGATGGGCCGGGTTCAAAGAAAAAATCTTCTTCACTTAGTTGATCAAAGGCCTGCTCACCTAGTTTCTTGTAATTTTTGAATCTTTTGATGACCGATTCCAAATAGGCAGTTCCTGGTGTCATGTGATCTGTTTTGTTTATTAATATACAACTGTCTTTTTTAAAAATTGGGAACGGGATTTGTCAGGGGAAATAACCTCTGGCATCATCATCGCCTCGTTTATCAGCAACGGCAATCACCAACCTTGGCACTTTGGCAGATTTTTCAATCTTAATAACCTCGGTACGGCCAATTGCACTACGAGCGTTTACCGTATATCCCATGGAAATAAGTTGTTCTTGTACCTCCTTAGGAAAATCTTTTTCCACTGAAATGATATCAGGCAACCACTGATGATGAAACTTAGGTTTGTTTACGGCATCTTTTGTGCTCATACCAAATTCCAAAATATTTACCAGCGTTTGAAAAACGCTGGTAATGATTGTTGTACCGCCCGGCGTACCTACTACCAGGTAGGGAGTGCCGTCTTTTAAAACAATTGTGGGAGTCATGCTGCTTAACATTCTTTTTCCCGGAGCGATTGCATTTTTATCATTTCCTACAGCGCCGTACATATTAGGAACGCCGGGCTTTACACTAAAATCATCCATCTCATTATTTAACAAAAAACCTGCCCCTGCCACAACAGTGCGGCTTCCATATCCGCCATTTAAAGTTGTTGTAACTGCCACCGCATTTCCATAAGTGTCCAATACACTTAAATGAGTTGTTTCTTCGCTTTCGTTTATAACACCGGCGTTGATGGATTTGCTGTTACCTGCTTTGCCAGGTTCAAAATCTTTCATGCGTTCACTGAGGTATTTGGTACTTACCAGTGTTTTTACAGGAACTTTTACAAAATCCGGATCGCCCAAAAACTCAGCTCTGTCGGCATAAGCTCTGCGTTCTACTTCTGTCATCAATTGTACCGAAGCAGCAGTTTGAAATTTAAGTGCAGCAATATTCTTATCCTCGATCATTTTCATCATCTGCTGTAAAATAATTCCGCCGCTGCTGGGCAATGGCATTGTTAATATTTGATAACCTTTGTATGGAAAATCGATGACAGGTCTTTCGACTGCCTGATAATTTTTAAGATCATCAAGTGAAATAATTCCTTTTCCTTTTTTCATCTCCGTAACTATCAGGTTGGCAGTTTCACCTTCGTAAAATCCTTTTTGTCCACGGTCTCTGATTCGCTTTAGCGTATTGGCCAGGTCGTTTTGAACCAACATATCTCCTGCCTTCCATTCGTCATCTTTTACAAATGCAACCGGCGAGGTATTCAGTTCAATAAATTCTTTTCGTGTTGCATTAAAAGAATATGCCTGTGACGCCGTTATGGCAAATCCTTTTTCGGCAATTTCAATTGCAGGCTGAATTAATTTGCTGAAGGGCAGTTTTGCATATTTTATACTGGCAAACAAACCTGCAACGGTTCCCGGTACACCAGCCGCAAGATGACCATCCTGCGATAAATACATCAGTGGGTTTCCCGATGCATCGAGATACATATCTCTGACAGCCAGGCCAGGCGCTTTTTCTCTATAATCTATACTTATATTTTTGCCATCCAGTAAATGAGCAACTAAAAATCCTCCACCACCAATATTGCCTGCTCCCGGATAAACAACAGCCAGCGCCAGCTGTGTAGCAATTGCAGCATCAACAGCATTGCCACCTTGCTGTAAAATTTGAAGGCCAACCTGACTGGCCAAAGGATGTGCCGAAACAACAGCCCCTTTTTTACATTCAATATTTTTCTGCACTTCGTAATTGATACGATCAAGTTGTTGTGCCTGCAGCAGGCAACAAAATGAAAAGGGTACCAGAAAGAATATTGTTAAAAAAGATAGTTTTAATCGCATTGTTTAAATTTATCCGAATGTACTTAAAACCGCTCAATAAATTTTGAATTTGAAGTTAATTAGAGATAGAATCGGTGCTGATAACTGTTTATTATGGACAAGTGGCATCGGCAAGTCATCTGCTTTCTTTATTTTCACGTAATATTTTATCAGTCATAATATAAACGCATAAACTAAACAGAACTAAAACCGAATGATGAAATTCAGACTTTTTTTTGCCTGCCTGTTATTTGTAACAAGTCAGGGGTTTGCCCAAATAAAATCGCCGGATGATTTTTTAGGCTATCAACTTGGTGACCGTTTTACGCCGCATTATAAAATTGTAAATTATTTTCAGCAGGCAGCTGCTGCCTCGCCGCAAATGATGAAGCTGGAGAATTACGGTGAAACAAACGAAGGCAGGGAACTTCTGTTGGCTTTTGTATCGGCGCCCGAAAACCTCGCAAGGCTTGATGAGATAAGAAAAAACAATTTACGCATCACCGGAATGCTGAAAGATAAACCAGCCGACATAAATGCCCCGGCAATAGTCTGGCTGAGCTATAACGTACACGGAAACGAGGCGAGTTCGTCTGAAGTGTCTATGAAGACTTTGTTTGAATTATTGAATCCTGCTAATACACAAACTAAAACATGGTTAAAAAATACGGTAGTTATTATTGATCCATGTTTAAATCCTGATGGAAGAGATCGTTATGTGCATTGGTTTAATCAAATGGTTGGAAAAAATGCAAATGCAAATCCTGCAACACGTGAACACCGTGAGCCATGGCCCGGCGGACGACTTAATCATTATAATTTTGATTTGAACAGAGATTGGGCATGGCAAACACAGATAGAAACGCAGGGCAGGATAAAAAAATACAATGATTGGATGCCACAGATTCATTGCGATTTTCATGAGCTGGGTTACAACAACTCCTATTATTTTGCACCTGCCGCCGAACCGTTTCATGAAGTGATAACTAACTGGCAGCGGCAGTTTCAAACTACCATTGGCAGAAACCATGCAAAATATTTTGATGCCAACGGCTGGCTTTATTTTACCAAAGAAATTTTCGATCTGTTTTATCCAGCCTATGGTGATACGTATCCTACCTATAATGGCGCAATTGGCATGACTTACGAGCAGGCCGGACATAGTATGGGTGGACTGGCTGTTGCTACTTCAGATGGTGATACGCTGGGTTTAAAGGATCGCATTGCACATCACTTTACAACCAGTATGAGTACTATAGAAATTTCATCAAACAATTCAAATAAATTAATAACCGAGTTTAAAAAATATTTCGACGAAGCAAATACAACTGGAATAGGGGAATATAAGACCTATGTGATTACAGAGTCAAATAATGGCAAACGTGAAGCATTGAGAAAGTTTTTTGAAATGAATGGAATAAATTATGGCGCTGTAACTGGAAATGCTTTAAGAGGATATAATTATTTTTCCGGTAAGGAAGAAACCTTTGCGGCAAATAATAGCCTTGCTGTATCAGCCTTTCAGCCAAAATCAGCTTTGGTAAAAGTGATGTTTGAACCCAAATCGAAATTAAGCGATTCGGTAACTTATGATATTACAGCCTGGAGTCTTCCTTATGTTTATGGAGTGCAATCTTATGCATTGAAGGAAAAATTGCAGCTTGGAAGTTATATTGCATCAGGTGTTGCTGCGGCTATGTCTTCATCAGCATACGGCTACCTTGTAAATTACAATTCGTTTTCCGATGTAAAGTTTTTAACGGCGTTATTGAATGAAAAATTTCAGGTTCGATATGCTGAGAAAGAATTTACGTTCAATGGAAAATCATTTCAAAAAGGAACGCTAATTGTATTGAGAAAAGGCAATGAAAACAAATTGGCGCAATTGGTAAATCTGGCGCAGTCGTATAATGCAGCAGTTACTGAAGTTAGCGGTGGCTTTATGGATACGGGCTTCGACTTTGGCAGTGAAAAAGTGCATCTTATAAAGAAACCTGTAGTGGCGCTGCTTACCGGCAGTGGAATAAATCCCAACGCGGCAGGAGAGGTTTGGCATTTGTTTGAGCAGCAACTAAATTATCCTATCAGTTTATTTAACGCTGAAGATATCAGCGGCAGGTATTTGAAAAATATCGATGTACTTATTTTACCCGATGGCGGATATAAATTCCTGGCAAGTAAAGAGTCGGCAGCCGATATTAAAATGTGGGTGCAGCAGGGAGGAAAAATTATTGCGTTAGATAATGCTGCGTGGGAAGTTGCAAAAGCCGAATGGGGTTTAAAAATTAAGAATGATGAAGACGGCAAAAAGGAAGAAAAGAAAGATAGCCAGGATGAATACGCCGACCTGAAGCGTTATGAGAATAGGGAACGTGATGACAAGTCAAATAATGTTCCCGGCGCTATTTATAAAGTGGAATTGGATAATTCGCATCCGCTGGCCTTTGGTTACGGCAGCAAATATTTTACGCTGAAGTTAAGTGGCAACATGTATGAATTTATGAAAGACGGGTGGAACGTGGGCGTAATAAAGAAAGAAGATGCCGCTTCGGGTTTTGTGGGCAGCAATACTAAGGATAGAATTAAGGACGGTACAGTAATTGGTGTGCAGCCATTGGGTGGCGGCAATATTGTTTTCTTTGCCGATGATCCGATCTTCAGAAATTTTTGGGAGAGTGGAAAGATGATGTTGGCAAATGCAGTGTTTTTAGTTGGGCAGTAAATTCGGAAGTCAAAAATAAAAAGTCAAAATATAAACGAGAATAAATATTCAGTATGATCAGAAAAATAATTCCGGCATTTTTAATTTTTAATTTTGCATTCTTTATTACAAGATCTCAGGCCCCTAAATCCTACACATCTTCTGAAATATTATTGCAGATAAAGAAGCTGAATGTATTGGGTTCGGTATTGTATGTAGCTGCACATCCCGATGATGAAAACACAAGATTGCTTGCCTATTTGGCAAACGGAAAATTGTACCGTACCGCTTATCTAAGTATGACCCGTGGCGATGGTGGCCAGAATTTAATAGGGGATGAACTGGGAGTTGACCTGGGATTGATACGAACACAGGAGTTACTTGCTGCCCGCCGTATCGATGGCGCAGAGCAGTTCTTCAGCCGGGCATTTGATTTTGGCTACAGCAAGAGTCCTGATGAAACCTTAAAATTCTGGGGTAATGATAAAGTTTTAGGCGATGTCGTTTGGGTGATCCGTAAATTCCGTCCTGATGTGATTATTACCCGTTTTCCTACAACCGGCGAAGGAGGCCATGGCCATCACACGGCTTCGGCAATTTTGGCCGGAGAAGCGTTTGATGCCGCAGCCGATCCAACAAAATTTCCAGAGCAATTAAAACAAGGTGTTACTGTTTGGCAGGCAAAGCGAATTTTATGGAACACATTTAATTTTGGCGGAACCAACACCCAAAGCCCCGATCAGTTTAAACTGGAATGTGGAGATTATAATCCAATTCTAGGGAAAAGCTATGGTGAGATTGCTGCTGCCAGCCGCAGTCAGCATAAGAGCCAGGGATTTGGTGTACCGGCGCAAAGAGGAAGCGTTATAGAATATTTGAAAATCATTAAAGGCAAGGCGCCTGTTGATGATTTAATGAATGACGTTGACGTAACCTGGAAGCGTGCAGATAATGCTGCCATTTCTAATTTGATCAATAAGATTGTAGAAAAATTTGATGTTCAACATCCTGAAAATTCGGTGCCGGCATTGGTAGACTTATATAAGAAGGTGGAGCTGCTTAAAGATGGTTTTTGGAAAACACAAAAGCTTGACGCAGTAAAAGATATTATTCAGAACTGCAGCGGTTTGTTTATGGATGCAACTACCAACACGCCTTACGCTGTGCAGGGTGATAGTATAGAAATAAATCTGGTTGTTAATAATCGCTCGGGTGCAAAAATATTAAGTGCCGATGCCCATATAAATAACGACTATATCATTTTTGATCAGTTGCAAAAGAATGTGAATTCGGTTAAGGATTACACCTTCTATGTTGGCCGCAACAAAAAACTAACACAGCCCTATTGGTTAGAAGAACCTATGGAAAAAGGGAGTTTTAATGTGGCTGACCAGCAACAGATTGGTAAAGGAGAAAGTGACCCGTTCAGTGTTGTTTTCAGTATGATGATTGAAGGCAAAGAATTTAAATTTACAAAACCGGTGCGGTATAAACATACTGATCCTGTGAAAGGAGAACTGTATCAGCCGGTGAATATAGTGCCTGCTTTTTCTGTACAAACAATTCCTAAGATTGCAATAAACAATTCTTTTAATGATTGGGAAATAAAGTCGTTTAAGGATAATAATCTTTTTAGAAACTATGTGAAAACCAGAAGTTCTGGTACTATTGTTGGATACAACAATGATACCTTACTCCGGAAAAATCAGGTCATTAGACTATTTGATAAACCCAGTATACAGCAAATTCCGGTGTACGACAGTCTTGCAAACCAACAATTCTATACCTATTACGACACATTGTTTAATGAAAACGGAAATCCTTATTTAGGTCTTCATCAAATAGAGTATGATCATATTCCATCAATCCAATACACCCAGCCTGAAATATTTACTTCAATAGATATTGATTTAAAAATAGCAGGAAAAACGGTTGGCTATATTCCCGGCGCTGGTGATAAAGTGCCGGAAGCGTTGCAGGCGATGGGCTACAAAGTTGTAAGGCTGAAACAATCTGATATAGTAGCTGCAAATCTTAAACAGTTTGATGCGATTGTTACCGGTGTAAGAGCCTACAATACCAACGAATGGATGAATGATGTATACGATGAGTTGATGAAATATATCAACGATGGAGGACTGCTGTTGGTTCAATACAATACCAGCAATCGTATTGGTCCGGTGGTGGCAAAAATTTCGCCTTACCCTTTAAACATAAGCCGTAACAGGATTACAGACGAGGATGCGAAAGTAAACTTCCTGCTTCCTGATCATCCTGCATTAAACTATCCAAACAAAATTACCGACATGGATTTTGAAGGATGGATACAGGAGCGTAGTGTTTATCATGCCGACAAAGTGGATGCTGAGTATCAAAAAATACTCAGCATGAAAGACCCCGGAGAAAAAGAACATGATGGCAGCCTGATAATTGCCAATTATGGAAAGGGTAAATTTGTGTACACGGGGTTGGTTTTCTTCAGAGAACTGCCCGCAGGTGTGCCGGGCGCATACAGGTTGTTTGCAAATTTAATTGCGAATGACAGGAATAAATAAAGTTTGTCATTCCGAACGAAGTGAGGAATCTGCCAAATAGAAATTCAAATGTTCAACTGAGATTTTTCACAATCTTTGAGAACGATGATCATTAAATTTATGGACAACGAAAAATCATATTGGACTAAATGGTACCTGGCGGTATTTCTGTTTCTGGTTATCCAGATCATTATTTTTTACTGGATAACTAAATCATTTTCATGAGCAGTATTGACTGGATCATATTATGCGTAACGCTGGCCGGTATTGTTGTATATGGTATTTACAAAAGCCGAACCACAAAAAACCTGGATGGTTATTTTTTAAGTAACCGCTCCCTTCCCTGGTATCTGGTGTTGCTGAGCATAATGGGTACACAGGCAAGCGCCATCACTTTTTTAACCGGCCCGGGCCAGGCGTACAGCGATGGTATGCGCTTTGTGCAATATTATTTTGGCCTGCCGCTTGCCATGATTGTCATCAGTATATTTTTTGTACCGGTGTTTAACCGGTTAAAAGTTTACACAGCGTATGAATTTTTAGAGAATCGTTTTGATCTGAAAACCCGAACACTGACTTCCTTCCTGTTTTTACTATCACGTGGACTTAGCACCGGTATCAGCATATTTGCACCATCCATAGTTTTAAGTTCATTAATGGGATGGAATATTTATTACACCAATCTTGTAATGGGAGGATTGCTCATTATTTACACTATGAGTGGGGGAGCAAAAGCTGTTGCTCATACGCAGAAACTGCAAATGATCATTGTATTTGTTGCATTATTTATCGTAGGATATCTGGCAGTGAAATTATTACCCGACGCTATTGGATTTACCGAGGCTTTAAGTAAAAGCGGAGAGATGGGCAAAATGAATATCATCACTACGGGGTTTACCGACAAAGGATTCGACTGGCAGGATAAATACAATATCTGGAGTGGATTGATCGGTGGATTTTTCCTGGCGCTGAGTTATTTTGGTACCGACCACAGCCAGGTAGGACGTTATCTCACCGCTAAAAGTGTAAAAGAAAGCAGGCGTGGTTTGTTAATGAATGGAATGGTAAAAGTGCCCATGCAGTTTTTTATTTTGTTGTTGGGTATACTCATCTTTTCGTTTTATCAGTTTAACAAAGCGCCCATATATTTTGATCAGGCAAAAGTTACTATTGCCAAGCAGACGTCTTTTAAAGAATCGTTGGAATCATTGGAGAACAGGTACGATCTTGCTCTCAGTGCAGGCAAATTGCAGGAGTCGAAAGCGCTGAGAACAGAGTTCAGAGCGATTTTGCAGGAAGCATTGCCCGGGCAGGATACCAACGATAATAATTATATCTTTCTTCGCTTTGTGATGGATTATTTGCCGCAAGGGTTAATAGGCCTCATCATTGCTATTATATTTTTAGCATCATGGGGAAGCATAGCCGCCGCTTTAAATTCGCTGGCGGCGGTTACCGTGGTTGATTTTCACAAAAAATTTTTTGTAAAAGATGAAACCGAAATAAAAGATTATCGTGTTTCTCAATGGTACACATTTGGCTGGGGCGTATTCTGTATCATCATTGCCATGTTTGCCCAAAACATTGGCAACAGTTTAATTGAAGCAGTGAATATTTTAGGATCATTGTTCTATGGTGTTATCCTCGGAATTTTCCTTGTTGCTTTAGGGATGAAATTTATCCGGGGGCATGCAGTTTTTTATGCTGCTCTGGTTTCTGAGTTGCTGGTCATACTTATTTATCAGCAGGAGATCGTTTCTTTCCTTTGGTTGAATGCAATTGGTGCAATACTGGTAGTTGTTCTGGCATCATTAATGCAATTATTCAGCCAACAAAAAGCGCCGCAATAATGCGACGCTATTGAGTCAGGTAGAAAGGTCTTATTTTAAACCCTTCTGAAAGTCCTTATTTATTTTAATATAGTCATCATTCTTAGCCTCATTAGCAAGGTCTAATGATTTTTGAGAACTTGCCATGGCGCCGGTTTTGTCGCCCATTTCTTTTTGAATCTTTGCTTTGTATATCCACATCCAGAATGCTTTATCATTTCCTTCAATAGCTTTGGTAATATTCTCTAATGCTTTTGGCAGATCTTTATCAAACTCATTGTAAAATTGTGCGGCCTGCCAATATGGTTTTTTGTCTGTTTTCAAAGCAGCTTCAATCTGTGCTTTTACTTTACTTTTGAAACTAGCAACTATGGGTACCGCAATTCCAGTTTTATCCCATTTAATTTCCAGCATGCAGCTTTCGGGTTTGATGTTGGTAAACTCCATAGTAAATGTTTCGATGCTTCTCTTTTCTTTGTAAGGAGTAACGGTAAACCTTACCACATCTTCCGATTCATTGTATCCATCAGTTCCCCAGTTCTTTAATCCTTTGTTTAATATCACTTCCCAACTATTAGTACCCGGAATAGTATATAAAACATAGCTTCCTGTATCAACTTTTTTCCCTCCAAATTCTACAGGTTCGGTGAATACAATTTTTGTAGCGGCATTAGCGCCTGTACGCCAAAGTTTATTGTAGGGAACAAGGTCTCCAAAAATCTTACGACCCTTAGACGATGGTCGTGAATACACCAGTTCAACCGAACCAATGCCAAATTCCTGTTTAACAATTTGGGTTGGTGATGGGGCAGGCATTTTTACCTGCGCCGAAGCAGCAAGTGTCAAACCTGCAAAAGTAAGTGCGGTGAGTAGAATCTTTTTCATTTTGTTTTTTATTTAGGCTGCTAAGTTACAAAATGAAACTCAATGAAGGCGGAACGATTAAAATTGCAATTTTACTTTGGCCGAAGTGATGACTCCTTTTTTTGCAGATTTTCCTTTTTTTACTTTCCATTGCGGACCTTCCAGTATCAGGCGTTTGGCGGCTTCGTCATACTCCGCACCGAGCGATTTTCGTATTTTCAGGTTAGATATGGTTCCGTTGGGCTTGACATCAAAAGTTAACTCTACTTCGCCACCAATATTGCTGCTGTTATAATTATCCGGAATTTCGAGGTTGTTGGCAACATAGGTATTGTAATTTTCCCATCCGTCGGCAGGCTCTACATTTATCACCGAATCGGATAGCAGCCTGACAGCTCTTATTTTTTGGGTAGAGGCGGTCGTTGATTTCCCATCGGCTTTTTTGTCTATATCTGCATACCCATCTTCCTGTAAAATTATTTTTGTTTGAGGTTTATTGTTATATAAAGCAAAAGTTTTTGGCTGGTAACCCACAGATTTTACTTCAATATTTAAAATGCTGTCGGTAGAGACAAGACGCACCATTCCTTTTGCATCGGCATAGGTGCCAAAATTTTCTTTCTTGATGGAAATATTTGTAAAGGGTAACGGCAGATTATCAGGACCAACTACCTGGGCTGTAAAATAATTATTAAGCGATTGTTCTTTTCTTACATTACCGAAAACTTTTTGTTTTTGATCGTTCACATCATCGGTGATGACTCCGGGTTTCAGGATTTCATTTTTTTTCGACCTGCTCATTTCTTCAGCTGCAAATAGTTTGTTTTTTTCTTCTGTTGATGCAACATGTGCAGATTTGTTGTCGGATTTGGATTGGTTAATTCCGGGAGGCGGTTCGGCTATCGTCACCACATCAACAACCGGCTGATTTGTATTGACGTTACTTAAAGTTTCATCTGCTGCCGCCTTTTTAACGGGCCCCGTTTCTTTTGCTAGATCTTCTGCCGTTTGAGATGCAGTAGGGTTTACCGAAGCGGTAACCGACGCCGGTTTTGTTGCTACAGTAACAGTATCATCTGCAGCAGAAACAATTTGTGCAATTTGTGGGCCCGCTTTTTCTTCTGTATTGCTATCACGGGTAAGTACAAATGTCAACAAAGCGCCAGCTCCTATAATTAAAATGGCTGCTACTGATTTCCACCAGGTGTTTTTTGCTTTATGCAGCGGAATCACTTTGGCGACCTGCCCTTGTTCGGCAAAATGTGTTTTTAAAACAAGCAGTTGATTTTCCCATATTTTGCCTTTCATACCCTCAAACCCTTCAATGGCCTCTGCTAAAAAAGGATCATCTAACGCCGCTTTTTCCATGGCGTGCATTTGCTGGGGTGTAAGTTTTCCGGCCAGGTATTTTTCAATATCTGCTGCTGTATAAATAATATTTTGGTTACTGTTGCTCATCGTTTTCAGCTATCAGTATCTGATTTATTTTCTTCCATACAAATCCTTAAATTCCGTTTCCCATTCTGTATATAGCTCCTCACTTTGTTCCAGTCGAATCCGGTTATTTCCGCAATCTCATTATAGCATTTCTTTTCAAGATAAAAAAGAACGACCGACTGTTTTTGTTCACCCGGCAAAGTATCAATACATTGTTCCAATCTTTTAAAATTTTCCTCTCTCTCCAGGGCCTCGCCATTCAGATGCGTATTTTGGTCGGATTGCATAAGAACCGGGTTAAATTCGGTTGTTTTTAGGTTTCTCGGGCTGCGCAGCTGCATCAGACAGTGATTACGGGCCAAAACGTGCAGCCAGCTCTTAAAATTATCAACGTCATGAACCCTCAGTTTTGTATTCAATTCGTTAAAAATATCCATTACCGCATCCTTGCTTTTTTCGGCATCCTTAAAGTATTTAAGGCAAACACCAAATACAAGGTCCATATATCGCTGGTACAAAGTACTCAATTGATTTATATCACCGTTTGATTTGAAAGCAACAAGCAGTTCTTTATCGGTTGAGCTAACGGGAGATATGTTTTTTAAGAATGCCAAATGCCAGTATCTGCAGCTGCAGAGGTTTAGTTATTTTAAGTTTTAAATTGAGTACAAGGTATTGCTAAATTAGTGAAAAAGAATGCAAAGCAAATTGCAGAAAAGATGAATTTTATGCTCTTCAGCTACCACATAACATTACTCAAAGTAAACTTTAACAGTTTGGTAAAAGAGACGGCTGCTCATGTACTGGCTTTGATGCAGTTGTTTTTCGGAGAAACTTTGTAGTCCCAGCAAGCCGGCTGCGTTGCCTTTGTTTATGGCAATTTCAAGATAACCGGCCGAATTGAAAAGAGCCAGTTTTTCTCCTTCATTAACATCTGCATAGGTTTCACTTATTTTATCAATTACTTCATCTCTTTTAAAGATGATTTTAAAGCTTCGGCCCTTGCGTTGTTCTTCAAATTCATCTTTGTGGATATTTACAATTACATTCTCAAAATTATCTACAAAGATGATCTGTCCATCGATGTAACCATTCCCAAGCAGCGGCCGTAACGGATTTTTTACCTGGATGGATATTGATGGATCGCCTATGTCTTCCAGCTTTTTTCCATTACTGACGTCTGTGAACGCTTTTGCAAAAACCGAAGTGCAGTAAATGGTATTTTTTTGTGACAGTTTGTCCAGTACAAGCGCTACAACTTTTTGAGGGATCTCTTCCAGTATCATTGTCAGCAATCCATTGTCGGCACAGGCTATATAATGGCCATCGTGTTCTGCAATCAATAAGTGGTCAGGTTTTTCATCAAAAAGGTTAACCAACACCATGTGAAAAGTTCCTTTCGGGAAATTGTTGATCGCATTACGGCAAACATAAGCCGCCTGCGGATAATTAAAAGGAGAGAGGTTATGGGTGACATCAACAATATTAAACGACTCATTGCTTTGTAACAATTGCCCCTTTATAGCACCAACCAGGTAATCCTGCTGGCCTATGTCGGATGTAAGGGTTAATAATGGCATTGTTAGTTAATGCGTTTTTAAAATTTTACTTTATAGGTAAGATCGGTTATATCAGATTAACGAACAAGCTCGCCTTTTTTAAAGAAGAATTTTTTCACAAGTATATCTGCCAGTGAAGGGAATAATTTATTTATGAAAACGGTCCTTCTATCGGCAAAACTAAATACAAAAGATCTTTTACGCTTTTCAACAGCCATTAAAATCAAAGCTGCACATTTTTCAGAACTCATCATCTTATCCTCATAAATTTTACTTTCCTCTACAATCCTGCCTTTGCTGATTAACGGCGCATTGCGGATATTTGATCTTGTAAAACCAGGGCAAACCCACATCACATGAACCTTGTTATCTGATAATTCTGTACGTAAGGCTTCCAAAAATCCTGTCATGGCAAATTTGCTGGCAGAGTATCCGCTTCTTCCGGGAAGTCCTCTGTAACCAGCTATTGATGATATGCCAACAATTGTTCCTCTTCTTTCAATGATCGTTTGTAAAGCCAGTTTGGTACAAAATAAGGTTCCGTTAAAATTAATATTCATTATTTTTTGTACAGTTTCAATTTCAACATCCTGCAATAAACCTCTGATATTAATTCCGGCATTGTTAA
>JAHEBJ010000036.1:5748-28592 GCA_024642285.1 Sphingobacteriales bacterium | reverse complement strand
GTAACTAAAAAGAATAAAAAACTTTTTGAATCCAACGAAATATACAGTCATGCTGAGCTGGAGGCACGTCATGAGATCATGCTGGAATCTTACATAAAAAAAGTACAGATTGAAGCAAGGGTAATGGGAGATATGGCTACTACTTTTATTTTGCCATCAGCCATCAAATACCAAAATCTGCTGATTAAAAATATTGTTGGTTTAAAAGAAGCGGGTCTTCCGGCGAAATCTTATGCCAATCAAAAGCAGGTGTTGACTGCTATCAGCGAACATATCAATGTTGTAAGCGATAATGTCGAAAAGATGATTGAAGAGCGCAAGAAAGCCAATGAGATAAAGGATACCAGGAAAATGGCAATCGCCTATTGCGATAATGTAAAAGGTAAGTATTTCGACATTATCAGGTATCATGTAGATAAACTGGAGCTGTTGGTAGATGATAGTTTCTGGACACTTCCAAAATACAGGGAACTGCTTTTCTTAAGGTAAGATCATCAGCTGAATAATTTTTATCCCGCAAATCAATCCGCACAATTTTATTTGTGTTGCTATTGATTTGCGGGATATTTTTTTATTGCTGTTTAAACTTAGTCTCTGAAAATCTATCTATCATTTAGAAATTTGCACAAATGAAAATCCCTTTTATCATCTCAGTACTGGTTTTTACTACGCTTGGTTTATCTGCCCAGATAGAAAGAAAACCTGTAGAAATAAAAAAAGACTCTCCAGCTGTTTTAGCAGCCACAGCCACTTATAATAAAAAGAGCCGTCGTGAAAAACTGGAGGAACTTGACCTTACCAGGGAACAAAAACTAAAACTCGTAGATCTACGGCAGGCAAATCAAACCGCAAAAACAACCATAGAAAATAATTCCAACCTATCGGACCAGGAGAAGAAAAAACAATTACGGGACCTGCAAAAAGAGCAGGCTCAAAAATTAATGAGCATACTGACTGAAGAACAGAAGGCAAAGTACAGGGCAAATAATTCAAACAATCCGTAAAGATTTATTGCCAGGATAAGATTCAGTCACTTATTCCTGAACAGTAAGGTTGAGCAGGAGCCGTTCATTTTTTGAACGGCTTTTTTTTAATGTCTGGTCATTCGTTCATAATCACTCACCCTGCAAAAGAAAACTTATTTTTGCGGCATGAATACAAACTTCAGTTACCAGCAACTATATCAGTTTTCTAAAAATATTTTTCTAAAGATTGGCTGCAGTGTTAAAGACGCCGAAACAGCAACACAATCTTTGTTATCGGCTGATCTGCGTGGCGTTGATAGTCATGGAGTAGCCAGGCTGAGTGGTTATATCAGACTTTGGGAAGCAGAGAGAGTAAATGCGTCTCCTCAAATTAAAATAGTGCATGAAACTCCTTCTACTTCGGTTATCGATGCAGACAAAGCTTTAGGTTTGGTAGCCGCACCTTTCGCCATGCAGGTTGCAATCGACAAAGCAAAGCATGTGGGTACAGGATGGGTAAGTGTAAAGAACAGTAACCATTTTGGTATTGCCGGGCATCATGCCATGATGGCGTTGGAGCATGATATGATTGGTATTGCCATGACCAATGCTTCAGCGTTGGTGGCGCCAACATTTGGCAAAGAAAGAATGTTAGGAACCAATCCCATTGCTGTTGCCATACCGGCAGGCATTGAACCTGCTTTTGTTGCCGACTTTGCAACTACAACAGCTGCAAACGGTAAATTGGAAATTCTGGAAAGAAAAAATTTAGATGCTCCGGCAGGATGGATTCAGAATGAAGCCGGGGAACCAACAACCGATGCAGGCGGGATAAAAAAAGGCGGCATGCTTTTACCACTTGGTGGAGATAGGGAACATGGTAGTCACAAGGGCTATGCATTGGGTGCAATTGTTGATATTTTTTCTGCCATACTCAGCGGCGCCAGTTACGGTCCGTGGGTGCCGCCGTTTCCGGCCTATATTCCTATGCCTGAAAATATGCCTGGCGAAGGCATAGGCCATTTTTTTGGCGTAATGCGTATTGATGCATTCAGAACTGCCGCTGAATTTAAAGAGCATATGGATAAATGGATCTTTCGTTTTCGTAATACCAAAACGGTTGCAGGACAGGAAAAAGTTTTAATTCCCGGTGATCCGGAAAGAGAAATTGAAAAGGAAAGAATGCAAAACGGAATTCCTTTACTACCTGCTGTGGTAGCCGATTTGAAGGGCCTAAGTATTAAGTTTAATGTGCCGTTTTAATCTTACATTTGCAACTCAAAATTTTTTAGTGAAATGAAAGTAATGAAGTTTGGCGGCACAAGTGTAGGTAAGCCGCGGCGAATGCAGGAAGTTGCAAATTTGATAAACAGGGATGAGGAAAGTAAAATTGTTGTTCTTTCGGCTTTAAGCGGTACAACCAATGCACTGGTTGAAATAAGTGAATCTTTGTCGAGAGGAGACCGGGCAGAGGCCAAACTGCAGATTGATGCCTTGCATGAGCATTACAAAAACTTTGTAGACGAGTTGTTGTCAGAATCTGAAAGCAGGAATAAAGCTAATGAAGTGCTTGACGAGCATTTTGAGTTTCTTACCATCATTTTAAAAATTTCATTCAGCCAGGCTTTGAATAAAGATATTCTTGCGCAGGGCGAATTATTGAGTACAAAACTATTCAGTATTTATTTGGGAGAGAAAAAAGTAAGTCACGTGCTTTTACCGGCGCTCGATTTTATGACCATCGACAGTTACGATGAACCGCAGGTAGGCACCATCAAAGTAAAGCTGGCACAACTTTTAAATAAGCATAAGGATACAAATGTTTTTATTACCCAGGGATATATCAGCCGTAATTCAAAAGGCGAGGTTGATAATTTAAAAAGGGGAGGATCTGACTACAGCGCATCGTTGATCGCTGCGGCCATCAATGCAAGTGTTTGCGAAATATGGACAGACATAGATGGTATGCACAACAACGATCCCCGGGTTGTTGAAAAAACAAAAGCCATTGAGCAATTGAGTTTTGAAGAAGCTGCGGAGCTGGCTTATTTTGGCGCTAAAATATTACATCCAGCAAGTATCTGGCCTGCGCATTTTTTTAATGTTCCCGTTAGGTTGTTAAATACAATGCAACCTGATGCCAAAGGCACTTTAATCGCAGAGAAAGCCGGAAGCGTTGGCGTAAAGGCCGTTGCTGCAAAAGATGGCATCACAGCAATTAAAATAAAGAGCAGCCGCATGTTACTAGCCTATGGTTTTTTGCGCAAGGTTTTTGAAGTGTTTGAAAAGCACCGCACTTCTATTGATATGATCACCACTTCTGAAGTAGCAGTTTCGGTAACCATTGATGATGATGTGCATTTGCCTGAAATATCAAAAGAGTTAGAAGCATTTGGGACCGTTGAAGTAGATACCAACCAGACCATCGTTTCAATAGTTGGTAACGAAATTGCCGAAACAAAGGACGTGATGAAGAAGATATTTGATGCACTGGAACCAATTCCTGTGCGTATGGTGAGCTATGGCGGCAGCCGGCATAATATTTCCTTGTTGATTGCACGTGCCGATAAAGAAATTACGTTGCAGTTGCTGAATAAAGGATTGTTTGATCTTTAAAAATAATAGGTGATAAATCAGATGCTGATTCCCAGTTTTTTGTAAATAAAACTCATCAGCCAGGCCGGGCCAATCATTAAGAATTGTATATCCTTTAAAAACGAAGGTTTTTTCCCTTCCACCTTATGGCCATAAAACTGGCCAATCCAGGCAACAACAAAAATAATAACGCAGAATAACCACAATTGCATAAAACCAGCCTGTTCAATTAGCTGGCAGAGCCATAAACAAAGCACTGCGAATAACAGTAGTCCAATCCACAATGTTTTTGAAAGACTGAAATAATAAACTGTAACCAATGCCAGCACTATCATAGCCACATTAATACTTATTCCGCCTATAATTAAGGGAAGTTTTATACTGTACAATAATCCCACAATAGAGAAAAAAATTGCAGGTACACATATCCAGTGAATCGTTTTGTTGGTATGATCTTGATGGCTTTCGCCATACTCACTTAGCCACTGATGGATGGTTTTCATGCTTATTATTTAGTGTTCTAAAGTTAATTAAAACTGTTAACATTTCATTTACAACAAAACGCAACGGATTTGCGTCTTATGTTTGGTTTTTCATAGGATATTGGATTAAAACGGCCCGGATCTTTATCCGGGCTTCTCTATGCTGAATATTTACCCATAAAAAAACTCCTCATAAGAGGAGTTTTTTGTAAAATATTTAATGAATATTTTTTAGATGATCAGCATTGCATCTCCATAGCTGAAGAAACGGTATTTGTCTTTAATTGCTTTTTTATAAGCTTCCATCATCAAGTCATATCCTGCAAATGCGCATGCCATAATTAACAAGCTGGTTTTTGGCAAATGAAAATTAGTTACCAGAGAGTCAGCAATATTAAAATTATACGGCGGGTGAATAAAATGATTGGTCCATCCTTCGGAAGGTTTCAGCATTTTTTGAGCAGTAAAAGACGATTCCATCGCTCTCATGGTAGTAGTTCCAATTGAGCATATACGGTTTCCGTTTTCCTTAGCTTTATTTACAATGCCGCAAGCATGTTCTTCAATATGATAATATTCTGCATCCATTTTATGTTTGCTTAAATCTTCAACTTCTATCGGACGGAAAGTGCCAAGACCGGTATGCAAAGTAGCTTCGGCAAAACGGATACCTTTTATCTCCAGTCGCTTAATCAATTCCTGGCTAAAGTGCAGGCCTGCAGTTGGAGCAGCTACAGCGCCTTCATGCTTGGCGTATACTGTTTGATAACGCTCTTTATCTTCTTCATCGGGTTTGCGCTTGATGTATTTTGGTAATGGTGTTTCACCCAAAATTTCCAGCATACCACGAAACTCAGCATCGGTGCCGTCCCATAAAAAGCGGATAGTACGTCCACGGCTGGTGGTATTGTCAATTACTTCGGCTACAAGTTCATCACTTTCGCCAAAATATAATTTATTACCAACACGTATCTTACGGGCAGGGTCAACAATTACATCCCAAAGTTTATTCGATTTATTGAGTTCCCTTAATAGAAACACTTCAATTTTGGCACCCGTCTTTTCTTTCCGGCCATACATTCTGGCTGGAAATACTTTAGTATTATTTACAACAAACACATCCTTGTCATCAAAATAGTCAAGAATATCTTTGAAATGTCTGGCTTCAATCTGGCCCGTTTTGCGGTGAATTACCATCATGCGGCTGTCTTCCCGGCGTTTGGTAGGATTTTGGGCAATTAAATTGAGTGGCAGGTCGAATCTAAACTGGGATAATTTCATGTACAGGTTTTATTTTATTATTTGTCGCATGCCCGTACTGAACTTTTTCAGAGATTTTAGCCCTGACGGTCAGGACATTTATCATGTTACGGCATGATTTAAAGTGGGCAAAGGTAATAAATAGCCGCTAATTTTTAGATTTTAATATTTTTATTTCAAAGCCATTGAGTCTTATTTAAATAATACTTGACTTGAACCGTTAAATCAGTGTTGTTTATTTTGTGATTTGTCCGGTTCTACGCATCTTTATAAGGTACCCGCCAGATTTAATATACAGTCAATGTGTAAAAAAACCTTTTACTTAGTTTTTCTTCTACTTTTTTGTAACCCTTTGATTTTTGCCCAAAAAAAGACACCGGCTAAATACCCCAGCTTGTTGTGGGAGATTACTGGCAATGGCTTAACCAAACCTTCTTATTTATTTGGTACGATGCACGTAAGCAGTAAACTGGTTTTTCACCTTAGCGATTCATTTTACATGGCTCTGAAGTCGGTAGATGCGGTGGCCCTGGAACTGAATCCGGATACCTGGCAGGAGGAAATGGTGAAGATGAACAGGTTAAAACAGAACTATAGTGAGTTTTCAAGAACGCCAAGGGGCGATTACCTCAATGAAAATTCGTTTCGTCTCTCAAAATATGAAGAAGAATTTAAAGCAGCCTTAAGCAGTGAGCCAACTATGGTAAATAGTTTGTTGTACCGCAGTTATAAACAGAAAGAAGATTTTGAAGAAGATACTTTCCTGGATCTTTATATTTATCAAACCGGGAAAAAACTGGGTAAGCGGGCAACTGGTGTGGAGAATTATTTTGAGGCTGAAAAAATTGTTATGGAAGCTTACGTGGAAATGGCAAAAGAGAAAAATAAAAGGTCTTTTGATGGGGATGGAGAGTCGAGGTTTGATATCCAGGATAAAACCCAGGATGCATACCGTCGTGGCGACCTGGACCTTATGGATTCTCTTGACAGGATGATGGACCGCTCGGCGGCGTTTACAGAAAAGTTCCTTTATAAAAGAAATGAGATACAGGCTTATTCAATTGATACTATTCTGAAAAGAAGTTCATTGTTTGTGGGTGTAGGTGCTGCCCATTTGCCCGGTGCCAGAGGCGTAATAGAATTGTTGCGGGCCAAAGGTTATACGCTGAGGCCTATTTTTATGGCTGACAGGGATGCTTTGCAGAAAGAAGAAATTGACAAACTGAAATCACCGGTAAATTTTACTACCCAGGTATCGGATGATAAGTTGTACAGTGTATCGGTACCCGGCCCGCTGTATGATATGGATGAAGAGCGGGGCTCTTTTAATCGCAGGCAATATGCTGATATGAGTAACGGCACATATTACCTGGTAACGCGGATAAAAACAAATGAGAATATATCCGGGCAGAGTATTAGTGATGTTTTTAAAAAAGCCGACAGCTCATTTTATGAGAATATACCCGGAAAAATTTTAGAGAAAAAATCTATCGCAAGAAACGGCTATCAGGGGTTTGACATTACAAACCGCACAAGGCGGGGCGATCTGCAACGCTATCATATTTTTTTTACTCCTTTTGAGATACTCATTTTTAAAATGAGCGGTAAGGGCGACTATGTAAAAGGCGATGAAGCAAATGATTTCTTTTCTTCCATCAGGATAAAAGAATATGACAATGCGGCTGTACAATATGAACCGGAGCAGGGCGGATTCTCTGTAAAATTTCCACACCAGCCACATGTGTACCTCAATGCAAACAGCAGCGACAGAAACAGCAGGTGGGAATACGAAGCTGAAGATCCAATTTCGGGTGATGTTTATCTGGTATTGAAAAAATCTGTTTATAATTTCAGGTTTCTTGATGAAGACAATTTTGATCTTGGATTGATTGAAGAATCATTTCTCAATCCCGATCTTTTTGATAAACAGATCAGCAGGAAGGAAGCTGTGTTCCTCGGTTATCCTTGTCTTGATGTGAAAGAAAAAATGAAAGATGGTTCGGTGTTACAGGCAAAATTTATTATTAAAGGGCCGCACTATTATGTGGTTGCGGCAAAAAGTAAAAACAGGAAAGCTGATTTTACAAACTATTTTAATTCTTTTAAGTTCACACCGTTTAATTACCAACCTGCCAATTTATACACCGATACGTTCATGCACTTTAGTGTTCGTACTCCTGTTTTATCCGATATGGATCAAGACATAAGAACAATTGCTGAAGATGCCGCTAATGCTGCATCAAACGGAAATAATTATTCGGGTTATATCAGCTATTGGCCTAAAACCCAAAACGGTTTGTTTAAAAGTAAAGCTACCGGCGAACTGGTTGGCGTAAGTATTCAGGAGTATCCAAAATATTATTACCTGCATGATACTTCAAAACTCTGGATTGATAATATCAACGATTATTACGACAGATCTGACTTGCTTTTGCATCGATCAGATTCCATTCAGTTGGAAAATGGCGTTACTGCTCATTGTTTTTATTTAAGAGATACAGGCTCGTCACGAACCATTACCCGAATGGCCATATTGAAAGATAATTACAGTTTCAGCATGGTTACCATGGGTGATACTTTGTCGGATGAAAGCAGTTTTATCAATACTTTCTTCAACAGTTTCAGGCCTGCCGCTAAAAAACTGGGACGTAATATTTATGAAAATCGTGTGGATGAATTTTTTACAGACCTTTTCAGCAAAGACAGCGCCATGCAGAAAAAAGCGCAACAATCTATTTCAAATATTTATTACGGCGAAAAGGGGATACCAAAAATTGAAGCAGCAATAAACAGGTTGAATCTTACGGACAAGGAATACTTTGATACGAAGAGCAGATTGATAGCAGAATTAGGATTTATAAAAGATACAAGGCAGCCGCAGGTGGTAAGACTGCTTAAAAAAATATTCGAGCAAACTGCCGATACCAGTATATTTCAAAACCAGGTGTTTAAGGCGCTTGCCAGGCATAAGACAATTGCAGCCTTTAGTTTGTTTAAAGATCTGATCCTGCTTGACCCACCCATTTTTGCAGACATTTATGACTACAATGGATTGTTCCGAAACCTCGACGACTCGCTGTTGCTCGCTGCCACCTTGTTTCCCGATCTGTTACAACTGGCAACCCTAAATGATTATAAGAATAATGTTATTTCGTTGTTGGTAACGCTTGTTGACAGCAATTTGATAAAAGCCGCAGACTATGAAGAATATTTCACCAGAATTTATTTTGATGCCAAAGTTGAATTGAAAAAGCAACAACTCAAAGACGAAAAAATAATGGAGAAGGAATTGCTTAAGGAGGACGACGAGAAAAACAATTCCCTTGTTTCTGCTAATGGCAGAAATAGCAAAAGCAATCTGCAAGATTACAGTGTTTTATTAGTACCTTTTTTTGATAAAAAGAAACCCGTGCAACAGTATTTTGACCGACTGTTGAGATCAAGGGAGCCGGGTGTAAGGCTTGCGGCAGCTGTATTATTGTTGCGTAACAATCACTATGTTGCCGACAGTGTTTTACTAACGCTTGCTGCCGACGATCGCTATCGCAGTGAATTGTATGAGAAACTTGAAAAGGCTAAAAGGCTCGACGCATTTCCTTCAAAATACAAAAACCAACCAGCTATAGCCCGGAGCATTTTGGTAAGAGATAAAAATAACGCTTCGATAGACTCTATTATTTTTATAAAGAAAATTCCAGCGGCGTACAGTAACAATAAAGGAGTTGTTTACTGTTATAAGTATCGTGTAAAAAAAGAAGATGACTGGAAAATAGGACTGAGTGGCTTGCAACCTGCCGACGAAAAGAAAATTGATACCGATGGTAAGCTGGCGGTAATGACGGGAAAGAAGATTAAAGCCGATGAGCCTTTGGACGATCAACTACAAGGGCAATTGAAAAGAATTCTATTCGGTTTTCATAAAAGCGGAAGAAATTTTTACAGCAATTCCGATTTGGGGAGTTACAGAGCCGTAAGTACTTATGACGATTGAGTTTGCTGTTTCCCCGGTATGGCGTTAACCAGGTTACGGGTATATTCATTTTGTGGGTGAAAATAAATCTGGCTTGCTTCTCCTTCCTCCACTATTTTTCCTTCATGCATCACCAATATCCTGTTACAGATATAGTGTACCACCGAAAGATCGTGTGAAATAAAAATAGCCGTAAATCCAAATTCATTTTTCAGGTCATTTAATAAATTCAATACCTGAGCCTGCACACTAACATCAAGCGCTGAGACGCTTTCATCAAATATTAAAAACGAAGGATTTAATGCCAATGCCCGTGCAATACAAATCCGTTGCCGCTGTCCGCCGCTGAATTGGTGAGGGTAGCGGTTATAGTGATCAGTATCCAGATTTACTTTTTCCATCAGTTCCATCACTTTTTCCTTTCGCTGTTTATTGGAAGAAAGAACAGAGTGTACCTGCAGCGGTTCAAGTATAGCTTTACCAATTGTAATCCGTGGGTTCAGGGAACCATAAGGATCCTGGAAAACAATTTGCAGATCTCTACGCATTTGGCGTAGATCAGCTGCATTAATTTTTGTAAGGTCTTTTCCATCCAATATTATCTTACCGGATGAAGGTTTGAGCAGCTGTAAAATTGCACGGCCAAGGGTTGTTTTGCCGCAACCGCTTTCACCTACCAAGCCAACAATATCTCCCTGTTTAACGGAAAAACTTACATCATCAACCGCATTAAAAAATTCAGAAGCTCTGCCCAAAAAATTTCTCTTTACCGGAAACTGAACAGTAAGGTTTTTTACGTCAAGAATTGTTCTTGTTGATTGGTGATGCGCTGTTTGTATTACAGCTAATGAGTTTTTTGTGTGGACGACAGAATCTGGTTTTAAGAAATCTTCAACAACAGGTAATTTTTTCCCTTTTGGTTGTCCCGCTGGCCGGCAGGCCAATAATGCTTTTGTATATTGGTGCTGTGGCCTTTGCAAAATGTCTTTCGAAATACCTTGCTCTACAATTTCTCCTTTGTACATCACTAATATCTTATCGGCTATATCGGCCACCACACCCAAATCGTGGGTGATAAAAATAACGCCCATATTATTTTTCTGTTGCAGCGATTTAATAAGTTCAAGTATTGTTTTCTGTACGGTTACGTCCAGCGCTGTTGTTGGTTCATCGGCAATCAGCAGTGCCGGATTACAACTCATCGCCATGGCAATCATTACCCGTTGCTTTTGTCCGCCGCTTATCTCATGCGGATACCTTTTTATTATATTTTTCGGATATGGAAGTTTTACCTGTTCAAAAAGCTCAATTGTTTTCTGCCTGGCGCTTTCTTTGTTTGCCTTTTGATGCAGTTGTATGGCTTCCATAACCTGCTGGCCGCAGGTGAATACCGGGTTTAGCGATGTCATTGGCTCCTGAAAGATCATGGCAATTTGATTGCCCCTTATTTTTGTGATTAACTTATCCGGCAACTCCAGAAGATCAACTGCTTCCTCTCCATTAAATATTACCTGCCCAGAAATTTTAGCAGCTTCTGGCAATAATTTTAAAATAGAAAGTGCAGTTACCGATTTGCCTGAGCCGCTTTCGCCAACAATGGCAACCAGTTCGCCGGGTTCAACCGTAAAGGAGTTGCCCGATACAACTCTGTTTAGTTTACCTTCCTCAGGAAAACTTATCGAAAGATCTTTTATAGAGAGTAAAGGAGCCATGCATGGTTATAAAAATTTAAGATGCCGCACGGTGAGGCCATTATTGATCAATTGCTTTAGTGAATCGATGCCGATCTTTAAATGTACTTCCACATATTTTGACGTAACTTTTTTATCACTAGCCGCTGTTTTAACACCGTCAGGAGTCATCGGCTGATCACTTACCAATAACAGCGCACCCGTTGGGATCTTATTGTAAAAACCAACAATGAAAATAGTAGCTGTTTCCATATCAACAGCATAAGCCCTTACATCCTGCAAGTAACTTTTGAATTTTTCATCATGTTCCCAAACCCGCCGGTTGGTAGTGTAAACCGTGCCGGTCCAGTAATCTACTCCATAGTCACGAATGGTGGTTGACACTGCTTTCTGTAAAGCAAAGGCGGGCAATGCCGGAACTTCGGGTGGGAAATAATCGGTAGACGTTCCCTCACCTCGAATGGCTGCGATGGGCAGGATAAGGTCACCGAGTTTGTTACGCTTTTTCAGGCCACCACATTTTCCTAAAAATAACACCGCCTTTGGTTTAATCGCACTGAGTAAATCCATAATCGTGGCAGCACCCGGACTGCCCATTCCAAAATTGATTATGGTAATATTATCGGCAGTAGCGCACTGCATGGCTTTGTCAATGCCCACAACTTTTACTTTATTCCATTTTGCAAATAGTTCAACATAGTTCGAAAAGTTAGTGAGTAAAATATATTCTCCAAAATTTTCCAGTTTTTCGCCTGTGTATCGTGGTAACCAGTTCTTTATTATTTCTGCTTTCGACTTCATATCTTTCCGTTAGATTTCTTTTTAAAAATTAAATATACAACAATCTTTTCCTCAGGCTTAGATTATCAACATGATTAAAATTGAGTATCCTCCATATCAGCCCAAAATTAAAAAAGAAGGAGAAGCTGAATTCATTTTTGACGAGTGCAGGAAAAAGTGGGTAATGTTGAGTCCTGAAGAATGGGTACGGCAAAATTTTCTTCAGTACCTTATCCAGGTAAAAAAATACCCGCCTTCGTTAATTGCAGTTGAGAAAGAAATAAAACTGGGCGAATTGAAAAAACGATTTGATATTGTTGTATACGACAGAGAAACCAGGCCATGGATGATTGTAGAATGTAAAGCGATGAATGTGCCGCTGAGTCAAGTTGTTTTAGATCAGGTGTTGAGGTACAATATTAATTTGCAGGTTCCATTTCTAACCATCACCAACGGCAACTATTGTTTGGCTTTTACTCTTAAGGAAAATACTTTGGCGGAAATAGAAGATATCCCTTCTTCTTAAATTTGGGAATAAAAGATTATACTCATTTAAGAGGTTGTAAAAGAAACAATAATGATCAGAATGATAACTATTAAAATGAAATTGAAAACCTTTGCCATAAAAATTTGTTTGTAGCTTAGAAGTAAACGGAAAAATGAAGAGAAAAATTGTTATTGCAGTAACCGGTGCCAGCGGTTCAATCTATGCCGATCTGTTGCTGAAAAAGCTGCAACAGATTGATAACCAATGGGAAGAGATATCTATTGTGATGACTGCCAATGCCCGGGAAGTGTGGAAAATTGAATTGAATAATGACCCTTATAATTATGAGAATGTAAAGATCTATAATACGCAGGACTTTAATGCACCCTTTGCATCCGGGTCGGGCAGGTTTGATACGATGATCATCATTCCGTGCAGCATGGGAACCCTTGGCCGAATTGCATCCGGAATTTCCAATGATCTGATTAGCCGTGCTGCAGATGTAATATTGAAAGAACGCCGCAAATTAATTTGTGTGATAAGAGATACTCCTTATAATCTCATCCATATCCGCAACATGGAAACCATTACATTGGCCGGGGGAATTATTTGTCCGGCAACACCATCATTTTACAGTAAACCAACTACCATTGAAGAAGTTGCTGCAACTGTTGTTGACCGGGTGATTGATCTGGCAGGACTGCAAAATGAATCATACAGGTGGGGAGAAAAATAAAATATCAGGATTTATCTTAAGTCTACATATTCCCATTTAGCCACTTTGTCATACTTTTTATCTTTCAGGTTGTAAACAAATGTGGCATCAGGTATGGCAACCGAAGTTTTCATTCCGCTTACTGTGTACGTGTAGCGGTTGCCGGCTTTTTCATAAACCTTGGTTGCAGTAATTGTTTTAGTTGCTTTATTAACATACACAATTACTTTATGAAACATCTTGGATTTATCTATTGGGGTCAACTCAATTTCCTGGATACCTTTTGAATCGCTGTTGAGTTTGTAAAGAAAATCTTTGTCGTAAAAATTAGTAAATAATTTTTGAGGAGTGATGGTATTATTAGAAGGGTCCAGTTTGGTAATGGTTATTTCTGCAGCATCGGGATCAATGGTCCAAACATTACTGCCATCACAAAAAATATCCTGCCCCGAAACATCTACACGATATTTGGTTCCTTTCATATAAACTTTACCGGTCTTGGTGCCCATCAATTTATTGGATGCATTTTCAATCTTTAATACAAAATTGGACTGGACAGATTTGAAGGTTTTAAATTTTGCACTAACTGCGTCAAGTATCTTTTTTGCCTCAGGATCGCTGTTACCCATGCCTTTAGGAGTTTGGGCGTTAGTTGTAAGAACAATCGATATCACCAATACGAACACACTTAAAATTTTCTTCATGTTACTTATTTATAATAAAATCTTTTCAATTATCAAACGGCGCAAAGATATAGTAATAGAAGGGTTTTTTCAAGTGAGGTTTAAATGTGTTTCGTAACAAACTGTTAATGTATATCAGTAAATGAAATAACTAAAACCGGTAAGCGTTTTATCTGCCAAAGAATAACTATTTTGCAAGCCTTCAACCCAACTCCGCTATTGATCCTTTTTACAGCAATTTACCCGGCTTATATATATGTGTAGTATAATAGGCTTCATTTAACTTTTAAAATCATGGAAAAAAACATTGCTATTTCGCAAAGGGAATCTTATAACCCTTCATCATTTACCGAATTTTTATGGTGGCTATCTACTGCCGAAAAAGAAATTCTGGTTGATTCTGTAGTTGACAGAAACCGATATCGTATAATCGGAATGACAGTATTGGCAACCTGGGTTTTTGCAACCTTTACCTGGACCTACTTTTTTTTTACAATTGTAGATTCTGCTTTCATGGCGGTAGCCCTCGGTTTGTTTATGGGTTTTATCATTTTAACCATCGACCGGGCGTTGATAAAAGGCATCACTAAATTCAACAAACAGAAAATGGCTCCGCTATTGTTTCGTGGTCTGCTTGCACTAACCATTGGCACTTTTATGGCGCAGCCTGCAGTATTATATATGTTCGATAAAGAAATAAAACTGCAGACCTCGCTTGATAATGAAAAGAAGAAAATGGTTAAGCAGGGCGAACTGGTTGCCTTGTATAAAGCACCAAAAGAGGCACTGGTAAAAGAGAAGAATGCGATTAAAGCTGAGCTGGGGAACAAATCAGATCTTGTAAACAAAGCAAGAGAAAATTTCCTGGCAGAAACAGATGGGAGCGGAGGTTCAGGCAAAGTAGGAATAAAAGATATCGCTATTGCCAAAAGAAATGAGTATCAAAAACTGGATGCTGAGTACCAGGTCATGTTGAAAGAAAATCAACCAAGGCTGGACAGCAATGAAGCTGCATTAAAAGATATTGATAATAAGATAAAGGACGGCGAAGCTAATTTCCTGTTGTACCTCAACAATGGTTTTCTTACAAGCATAGAAGCTTTGAGTAATTTGCTGAAGAATAGTCCGTCGTTGCAGTTCCGTTATTACCTCATTGTTTTTATTTTAATGCTGATAGAACTGATGCCGGTTATCGCCAAAACCATTTTGCCATCAGGTAGTTATGATGAAAAAGTAATGCTGAGGGAAGAAATGGAAATTGAAATTGCCAATAGTAATATCAGAAAAGAAACACAATTAAAAGAATTGTATAATCAGATGGCTTTTGATTACGATGCTGATGCCATCCGTGCGTTCTTCGATCTAACTAAAGAAGACCGGAAGGACAAGATAAGATCCTTTAGCAAGAAATGGAAGGATGAGCACCACCAGACCTTTGATGGTTTTTGGGAAAAGATGAAAAAAGAAATACTGACTAAGCAGGAAAACTGATCGCAGGTTGAATTGATTCATCGCTGATTTCGAAAAAAGAAACTGCAAAATCAGTTTATAATATAATCTGCGATTGGTTTGTTATTTTTGTCGCCATGGCAAAAAAGAAGGCAGATACTCCCTTAATGACACAGCACAATGCCATCAAGGCCAAATACCCTGATGCTATTTTGTTGTTCAGGGTGGGTGATTTTTATGAAACATTCGGAGGGGATGCCGTAACCACTGCCGCCGTGTTGGGCATTACACTTACCAAACGCAATAGCGGCGATCCCAATGCATCCGAACTGGCTGGCTTTCCGCATCATGCATTAGATACTTATTTACACAAATTAGTCAAGGCTGGTTACCGTGTTGCCATCTGCGATCAACTGGAAGATCCCAGGCAAGCGAAAGGAATTGTAAAACGCGGTGTGACTGAACTGGTGACACCCGGTGTTGCCACCAGCGATAAATTGCTGGAGCATAACAGCAATAATTTTTTAGCAGCCATTCATTTTTCGGATGAAAAAATCGGTATTGCTTTTTTAGACATCAGTACCGGCGAATTTTTTGTTGCCGAAGGCGATACTGAGTATGCCGATAAATTATTGCAGAGTTTAAAACCTGCAGAAGTTATTTTTCAGCGCAGCAAACAAAAATTTTTTAAAGAAACATTCGGCACTAAGTTTTTTACCTACACTTTGGAGGAGTGGATATTTGCCGAAGCCTACGCCGCCGAAAGTTTATTGAAACATTTTGGTACGCATAGCCTTAAAGGATTTGGAATTGAAGGACAGCAGGCAGGAATCATTGCCGCCGGAGCGGTGTTACATTATTTAAAAGATACCGAGCATCCCAATCTTGGTCATATTGCAACCATACAAAGAATAGATAAGGAAGATCATCTCTGGATGGATCGTTTCACCATTCGCAACCTGGAGTTATTTGGTGGTGGAGAAGGAAGTAATACATTGCTGAAAGTGCTGGATAATACTGTATCGGCCATGGGCGCCCGCTTGTTGAAACGATGGATGGTTTTACCATTGAATAATATTGCAAAGATCAATGAACGGTTGAATGCGGTAGAATATTTGATAAAGGAAGTTGATCTGCGTAATAAATTATCGCAGGCCATTAAACAGGCAGGTGATGTGGAAAGGCTGGTTAGTAAAGTGCCGTTAAAAAAAGTGAATCCACGTGAAGTTTTGCAGATCGCCAAAGGATTGCAACAAACCGAGCTAATAAAAAAGATATGCGAAGCTTCTTCAAATGAATATTTAAAACGCCTGGGCGATTCACTTAATCCCTGTAAATATATTTTAGAAAAGATTTTGAAGGAACTGATGGAAAACCCGCCGGTAGCTGCTTCTAAAGGATCAGTAATTGCTGATGGCGTCAGCAGTGAACTGGATGATCTGCGAAAAATTGCCAGCGGTGGAAAAGATTTTCTGGTGGAGATACAGCAAAGGGAAGCATTGGCAACCGGCATAACATCCTTAAAAATTAGTTTCAACAATGTATTTGGGTACTATCTGGAAGTAACTCATGCTCATAAAAACAAAGTGCCCGAAAGCTGGATACGCAAACAAACTTTGGTGAATGCGGAAAGATATATCACTCCTGAATTAAAAGAATACGAAGAAAAAATTGTTGGAGCCGAAGATAAAATTCTTTCGATAGAAATGCAGCTCTTTGAAGAATTACTGAACGAACTGCAGGATTATATTTCGCCCATGCAGGTAAACGGGCATGTAATGGCAGTGATTGATTGTTTAAGCTGTTTTGCCAACAATGCCCTTCAATTCAAATATAAAAAACCTGCATTGCAGGATGATTTTATTTTGGATATCAAAGACAGTCGCCACCCGGTGATTGAACAAAACCTGCCTGTTGGTGAAAGCTATATTGCCAATGATATTTATTTAGATCCTGCATCGCAGCAGATCATCATCCTCACCGGACCCAACATGAGTGGTAAAAGCGCAATTCTTCGTCAGACAGCGCTCATCACACTAATGGCACACATGGGATCCTTTGTTCCGGCTGAGGATGCAAAGATTCCACTTACGGACAAAATATTCACCAGAGTGGGAGCCAGCGATAATTTAAGCGGCGGCGAAAGTACGTTCATGGTTGAGATGAATGAAACGGCGAGCATCATAAACAATCTTACTAAAAGAAGTTTGATATTACTTGATGAAATAGGCAGAGGAACTTCTACCTACGATGGTATCAGCATTGCATGGAGCATCGCCGAATTTTTACACAACTCTGTTCATCAACCCAAAACATTATTTGCAACGCACTACCACGAGCTGAATGAACTGGAAAATAAATTCAGCGGCATTAAAAATTTTCATGTTACGAACAAAGAGGTAGGCAATAAAATAATTTTCCTGCGCAAACTGGCGCCCGGCGGCAGTACGCATAGTTTTGGTATTCATGTGGCACGTATGGCTGGAATGCCGCCTTTGCTTATTGACCGTGCGAATGAAATTTTAAAACAACTTGAGGACAGTCGGGATTCCGGAAACGGGCAAAGCCTGGATGAAGAATTGAAGAACGTTACTGCTCCAAAAATGCAGCTGAGCATTTTTGATGCGCATTCAGCAACATTTGACGAGATCAGGAATCTGCTGGAAGCAGTTGATATAAACAGGTTAACTCCTGTTGAAGCTTTACTTAAATTGCAGGAAATAAAAGGCAAAGTGAAGTAATGGTATAAAAATTGAGCCGTTTATGCAATAAACGGCTGTTTTACATCAAAACTGTTAAATCCATATTAACTCTTGCAGCAATAATGTCTGCATCGGAGTCTTTAAAATAATTTCGCTGCAATTATGATCAAAAAAATACTCTTTCTTCTTTTTATTGTTAATGTATTTGCTGTCGGAATTTATGCCCAATCCTGTAGCCTTCCGGGTATGACGCCCGGCAATGCCATTCCGGTTTGTGGTACTTCCATTTTTCATCAGAGTATTGTCACTAATTGTACAGGCCCCGACGTAGCGCAGACCAGTTGCCCCATCGGAATTACTTCATCAAGTTCATTCTGGTATAAGTTTACCTGTTACCAAACCGGCTCATTGGGGTTTTTGATCAGTGGCATTTCGCCAAATGATGATTATGATTGGGTGTTGTTTGATATTACAGGGCGTAATCCAAATGAAGTTTTTACAAATTCATCTTTACCCATTTCTATAAATATTTATGGAGCAGGTAGCGGACCGGCGCCTTTTCCTGAATCACCTACGGGTTGCAGGCCGGGTGCATCGGGTAACGTGCATTGCGAAGGATCTGCAAACGGAAATACACCTTTCAATGCGATGCCAACTATTACCATTGGCCGTGATTATTTGTTGATGGTTACCAACTGGACAAGAAGTACAACAGGGTATGATCTGACTTTTTCGGGTGGCACAGCCAGTATAACTGATCCGAAAGAGCCGCATTTGTTGAACTCAAGGGCCATCTGCGACGGAATACAGGCAGCGGTAAAGTTTAACAAAAGAATGAAATGCAACAGTCTAACTGCAAGCGGCTTGGAGTTTACAATTACTCCGGCAATAGCCAATGTAATTGCGGCTGCAGGTTTTGGTTGTGCAACCGGATTTGACATGGATTCGCTGATCCTGACTTTTGATGCGCCTTTGCCTCCGGGAAATTATACCATCAATATTCGAAATGGTACCGACGGTAATACAATACGTGATAATTGCGACCGCAATATTCCAATTGGCGAAAATATTCCCATGATTGTGTATCCTGTTGTTCCAACACCCATGGACAGCATTTCAAAACTGGGCTGCAGGCCCGATGAACTGCAACTCGTTTTCAAAAAGAATATGCGGTGCAACAGTATTGCTGCTGATGGAAGCGATTTTGTGGTCACTTTAATTTCCGGTACCGAACCGGTTTCGGTAATTAGCGCAACGGGAGTTTGCTCACCTGATGGATTGACGCCAATCATTAAAGTGCAGTTATCAGCGCCCATTCAAACCAAAGGTACTTACCAGATAATGTTGCAAACAGGAACAGATATGAACACCATTATTGATGAATGTGGACAGGAAACGCCTGCCGGAGCAACGCTCAACTTTACAACAAAAGATACTGTGAATGCTGATTTTACTTACCGCGTAAAAATTGGTTGCGAAAGAGACACCATCGATTATTTTCATGACGGCCGGAATGAAGTGAATAACTGGAAATGGAATTCTGATAATATCCGCAGTAGCGGAATGCAGAACCCAATTATTTTTTACGGCTCATTCGGACAAAAGCAAACGCAGCTAATTGTTTCAAACGGAGTATGCAGGGATACCAGTGATGTGGTTCCTATCTTTTTAGATAATACGCTTAAAGCTGCATTTACGGCTACGCCCATTGTTTGTCCTGCTGAGTTTGCAAGCTTTAAAGATACCAGCATTGGCAATATTTTAGCCTGGCGCTGGGATTTTGGGAATGGTAATATCAGTTTTTCGCAAACGCCGCCGCCGCAATCTTATCTGGCAACCAAGCCAACAAAAGAAGTTTATCCAAGGCTTATTGTGCAGAATAATTATGGATGCTTTGATACGGCCATTCAAAAAATTACCGTGCCGTACAGTTGCTATATTGATGTGCCCAATGCCTTTACGCCCAACAGGGATGGCCTCAACGATTTTTTATACCCATTAAATGCTTACAAGGCAAATGACCTGCTGTTCCGGGTGTATAATCGTGTTGGGCAAATGATATTTGAAACCCGTGACTGGAACAGGAAATGGGACGGCCGTTTTAAAGGGCAGGGTGCTGATCCGGGAACTTATGTATGGATACTGACCTATACGGATGCTGATTCGGGAAAAAATGTTGTGAAAAAAGGATCGACAATACTGCTGCGATAGAACGCTGATGACAAGGATTTAGCGCATTTGCACCGATTTATTTCGTCAACGTCAGGCTGACCCTAATGTAATTTGAAGGATGACTATACACCTCAGCTATTTCTCCAGCTTTCGTCTTTCATCACGGTCTTCTCTCAGCATAGCACCAAAATCCATTTTGCGGATCATGGTTTTTACAACCAATGTAATGCGTTTAACTTTTGTGGGTTCTGTTTTTGCTGATTCTATCCATTTGGTAAAATAGTTGCGGTGGCCTTGTGGCAGCGACTCAAAGTAATGTAATGCCTCGGGTTCGTCCTGCAAACAAACAAGCAGCTCGGCGGGCGGCAATATTTTCCCTTTGTCTAATTCTATTTGTACTTTAATAGTTGCACCCTTTCTTTTACCAATGCCTTTGCGCATGGCTGCATTGATAGCCATAATAAAATCACCTTCGCCCATGGGTACCAAAGCAACCTTTTCAATTTTAAAATCATCAAGCTTGCCTTTTACACGGTAAGATTTTTTTACACCGGGATTTAATTTGTTGGCAATTTTTGTCGGGATAAGGATATAGGTCCAACCGGTTTTTTCGCCCTGTTTATCAAATTTTAAAATGGTGGTGGTAAATGAAAGCATGCCGAAAGATAAAAAATAAAAGGAACATTGATTTGGACAGCTAATTTCTAGTCAAGGTATTTTTCGTAGGTAGGTTTGTAACCAAATAAATAAGCAAAAGGAGTAAGCACCCTGAACAAAATTTCCTGAATAATGATTGACGGTTTTGCAAGGCGGAAAACATTACTGAATTCTTTTGCCATCAAAGCAATCTGTAAAAAGTTTGGCCTGCCATCGGCATTGGTCTTGCCCTCATCTGCAAGTCCTGCAACAGTTTCAAGTAAATGCTCTGTGTTCATTGCCGGCCGAACTTTCCAGTTTACAACAGTCTTTGCATCGCTGTTGTTCCACATAGAATGAACCTTGTTTGCGGGAATCTGAATGCTGTCGCCCTGTTCCAGAATTCTCAAAGCTCCGTCAATACGAACCGTCAACTCACCTGAAAGAACAGTGAAATCCTCAACCTGGAAAGGGTGATAGTGTGCAGCGGGTTCTTTTGAATGCCCGTTATAGGCTGCTTCCATTTCTAAAAGCTGTCCATCAGTGTCGTTGCCAGTCTGGACAAATTTAACTTGATAACCTGTTACCGGGTTTGAGATTGTTTTGTTTTTGAATGCCATTTAACAACTGTTGATTTTGGAACTAAAATTATTTCTATTTTTAATTCTCTGAGTATAGTTTACGAAACAAATCTAAAGGAGATGCCATAAATCATTAATCAAAATAATTTTTGTTGGGCTTTACTCTGATGTTGATGACTGTAGCCGGCGGCAAAGATATTTTAACTGATTCCCCGGCACAGGAACTAAGGCAGGAAGCAAAAAAAAATGAGTTATTAATTTGCCGGTGCAGGTAGTGCTCCTATCTGCATCATCAATGACATTCCGTCCATTTCGGCCCATTGGTTCTTAATTTGTCCGTTCTCAATTTCACAGATCGCGATAAAACTCAGGTGAACAGGTTTACCCGATGCAGGTATTCCATTGAAGGCACCTGTATGGGCGCCATGCCAGGTGGCACGTACTACTACCTTGTTACCGTCCTCGAGTATGTCTATTATCTCATGCCTGCCATCGGAAAAGCTTTCATTCATTGCTTTTGACATTCCTATGTGCTGTTCAGCATTCATTGGAACGGGGCTCATGGTAGAATGAAATTGATGGTTTGATCCAAGCAGGGTTTCTGCAACGGCAGAATCGTTGTCGTCCATGGCTTTAAAAAAACTAATGACGATGTCTTTGTTTGTCATATAAATTTAATTTTAGTTTTTATTAAATTTGGTTTTGTAATTTAATAATTTTTATTGTCATGGTTACTATAAATGTCAATTTTGCAAAGTCAAACAATTGAATCAGGTCAGTAACGCAGCTTAAGTTCCCGGGCTTATTGCAGGAGGGATTTAGAAGCATAAATACTCGTACTCGCAATTCTGCTCTATTACGCCAAACACCAGTTAGCAGTTCATTGTTTTTAATCTGGTTTTTTCATTAAATTCAATTGCCTGAAAGCATTTAATACAGCCTGGTGCATTATTGTTGCATGGTTTTCCTGTGGTAAATAGTCAAACATCAATTTCACTGAATTACTTTTGGTCTTTTTAATCTTATCTGCCAATAAATTTGCATCCACTTCCATAACCCGTGGAATATCTGTTGGGGTAAGTCCCTCTTTTCCAACTCCAATATAAATTTTGGTTTGTTGTTTAAATGTTTCGTTTAAGATTTCAGAATCCTGATTTAATAATGAGCCATTATTCCACCATAAACTTGGGCTAACAATAATATAAGTGTTAAACAGCAGAGACTTTTTCAGCAAAATTTCTGCTGCCAGTAATCCGCCTAATGATTCTCCAATAATAGTCTTTGATTCTGTTGTCTTGAATTTTTTTTCGATAAATGGCAGTAATTCAGTTTCAATAAATGAAATAAATTTGTCTGAATGCCCTGAGGTTGGATTATTTTTTATATCCGATTGAATGGTTGTTGGGAAAGTGTAATCTCGTCGCCTGTCAACGTTGGCAATACCAACTACAATAGATTTTGGCACCTGGTTTATCCATTCAAAACTGTTGAATTGCACCAGTCCTGCAATATGGATGAAATCTTCATCGGCTGATCCGTCAAGTAAATAAATGACGGGAAATCGTACCGTGTCTTTTGGATTGTAGCCTTCAGGTAAATAAATATTCAAGATCCTTTTTTCACTTAATATTTTCGACTGCATTTCAACTACCTGACCAAGTACAAAAGGTTTACTA
>JAHEBJ010000036.1:0-5648 GCA_024642285.1 Sphingobacteriales bacterium | reverse complement strand
GCTATTGCTGCAAAAATGGCTACAACATGTATAAAGTATATGTGTACAACATAAAAAAACATAGGTACTTGTCCGATGGTTATAAATATTTTTGACAAGCCATTTTTAATATTTTCAAAAGCGGCCAATAAAATTAAAGCAGGCCCAATTGTAATGCATATAAAGGCAAAGGAGGGAGGGTATTTCGTAACGTTTAATATTGACAATATAGAATATGTCAATGAGTTTTGTTTTGTCCAGGGGTGCAAATCACCATATAGGTTACTAATTCTAAAAACAACAAATAAAACAACTAATAAAATCCCTGTGCCATACAATATTTTTATTCTCTTTTTATTGTTGAAAGTCGGCAGGTAAAGTTGACCAAGGAAATAACCTAATGTCATCAATCCAATCCAAGGCATTAAAGGATAAACGGTATACACAGTTACTGACCCGAGTTTAAACTCACCTTCTACATGAAAAATATACCAAAACTTGCTGAATATGTCGTTTGGTATTGGTTTAAAGGAATCAAATAAATTATGACCAAATACAAAAAACAGGGCTATAAATATTGCTATGGATTTGGGCAGGCGGATTAAACCCGCAAGGAATATCATTGAAACGCCTAAACACCAAATAACTGCTAAATCAATAAATGTAGTATTGAATTTAAAATACCATCCAAAATTCACAATTGTAAACTCAACAATGACCAACCATAATCCCCTTTTTAAAAGCCAAACCGAAAGTGAATTTATATCTTTCTTTTGACCAACAAAAAAAGCAGAAGTCCCCGCTAAAAAACAAAAAACCGGTGCACAAATATGTGTAATAAATCGGGTAAAAAATACCGGTACAGTCGTTTGAGTTAAATCCGATGGGTCATACATGAAGGAATCATAATGAAAATAATCTCTTACATGGTCAAGTGCCATTAACAAAATTACCATGCCTCTTAGAAGGTCTATAGACTGAATTCTTTTACTTGCTAAGGTGTCCATACTTCTGACTGTGATGTTTAATTACCGCAAACACATAAATATACGCCATCGCCCCATTTGCAAAAAAAATTAAACCATTGGTAGTCAATCAAAGCTATATTGCTTTTTTTAAAACTGATGTCGCCTTTTGTCAAATGTTATTAAATGGGCAGACTGTAATTTCCAAAAAAAAAATGGCCCGGCTTTACGCCGAAGCCATAGCTTACTTATGAAAATTCAACCAGGGTTATTAGTTTGTTTTAAATACCTGCATCGCTTTTGTCTCATTGCCTGCCTGTATTTTTAAATAGTATATACCACCAGCATAATTGGCCATGTTTATCTTTTTAATATTTTCCCCCGCTGTGCCAATTAAATTAATTTGTTGTATTGTTTTGCCCGTGGCGTCGGTAAGCCAGATATTGATATCGGCCGCTGCCGGCAGATCAACAGATATGGTGGCTTCGCTGCGTACTGGATTAGGGTAGAGGCTTACTTTGAATTCGCCGGCCTTTCCTGTTTTTATACTTTTTATATCGCTGTAAATAAACCTGCCGTCCTTATCTATTTGTTTTATGCGATAATAAATTCTTCCGCCGCTGTTATTGAAATGATTCTCCACACCGGGATCGGTAAACACATAGCTGTTGGATGAATTGCTGATGATATTTTTTTCTACCGTTGCAATTTTTTGAAAGCTACTTCCGTTCAGGCTGCGTTCTACTTCGTAGCGGTCGGTAATAATGCCTTCGTTGGTAACATGCCAGTTTAATAAAGCATCGTAATTGGTTTTTGTGACGGTAAAGTTTAAGAAACGTACCGGCAACACACTATAGTTTTGTAAGGGCACAAAAGATGGCGCAGCACCACCATTGTTGGTTGGCGGATTGCCCGGCGTGCCGTAAAACATTTCGTTATAATTCGTGATATCACCTTGGCCGGTTATTTGTACATACCAATACATTTGCCCGTTTGGTCCGCCTGAAGGCGACACGTCTTCAAGCCGCATACCATATGATGAAACCGGGGCAGGAAAACTTAGGTCCATAATGGTATTATTAGTATTGGCCAGCCAGGTGGTTGTTGCCGGGTTGGCATTGGCAATTAAAATATAAGAGTAGTACGCACGGCCGCCAAAAATATAAGGATTACCAACCGGCGTAACAAGATCTAAACTAGGGATGGCAAGTGTTTTTCCTATTTGTCCTTCGGTAGGGTTGGCGCCACCCTGGTCAAGTATACTTACTGTAACATTAATATTGCCAAACAACACACTGTTGATAGTAATATTTGGCTTTCCTGCAACTCTTGCTGAATTAGGAAACCCTACTGCTGCAAGGTCAACCGCCGTGCCCTGTACAGTTGTTTGTCCGTTTGCCGGAAAGACAAAAAGAAAAGCAGCATATAGAAGCGAGACTAAATTATTTTTCATACCGAGGTAGTTTTTATTTTTAAAAATTTGGTTGGCTGATAATCATTCCCACCACACCATTCATAATAGTGTTTAATAAAGTATTTTCGTCATTGGCCGGACCTGCATAGCGAACATTACCATTCATGTTCAGGTCCGAGCGGCTGTACACGCCAGATAGTATCAATAGTTTATTGCCACCCAAGGTTACGTTCAGTAATTGATTCTCGTCGTTGCCCGGACCAGAATACCTTGTTACTTTATTCCCCGTTGCATCTCCGCCCCACAACCCAAAAATCGTATTGGTTGGCGGATTGATATAAGCCATAGCATTGTTTGGAGCTACGCCATTCATTGCCTGTCCTAGGTTTGCTGTAAAATTATAATTGTAGTTAACCGTCTTTACCAACGGGATGCTTCCAAATGAGCGTACTCCCAAATGATTGCGGTGTCTTATTGATATAAAATAATTATCGGGAATATTTCCCGCCATATTCACCGGCGATACGCCATCAGTATCCACCACATCGCCGTCCCGCTGCACCAATGCCGAACGGGTACTTACCGCATTACCGGTATTGCCATCATGAATAGAAACAAATACCCAATCCACAATTGAATTATTATCCGTTACATTAAACACACCCAGTACGCCGGGCGTTAATGTTTCGCCGCCACCGCTTCCAAGATGTGTAAACCCTGAGAGGCCGGTGTATGGATCGGCAAGAGGAATAACACCATGTGTTGCATCTGTTGTTCCGCCACTGTTCACCGGCACTGTTCTTAATCCATCATTCATTATTCCGTTGGAGAGGGCAGGGCCCTGTAAAATAATTTTTGGGCTTACCAATAATGGGGATAAAACCGGCCTATTTCCAACTGCAAAAACGCCGGTTTCTGTTATGTTTGTTCGTGTATAACTGTAAGGGTTGGCCCCTGCGGCTGCGCCTGTTTGACTATTCAACATATCCCATCCTTCGGTGGGACCGGGCGTAGCTATGTAATAAGATATGCCCGAAGTATTCCTGTTGAAGCCCGACAATTCATCCGATGCATTCCAAAAGGCGGTGATGCTTAGATTACTGCCACCTGCTACAGCTTCGGTAATTTCCCAACTGGCATCAACCATTTCTTTAGTAAGCGTGCTGCCTCCATAACCGTTGCTGTATGCATGCTCGTAAATAAATACACCAATATCATCGGGCGTACCGCCCGGATTAGCAACTGTTATTGGATTATAGGTTGCATGAGAATATCCTAAGGGATAAGTAAATGGAGTTGAGTTCAAAGCTTTTTTTACCAGCCGTCCCACGCCATTCGTTACCACATACCTTGTGTTGCTTGCGCCGGTTATTGAACCTGCAGGCGATGCTGCAATACTAAGGTCTTCATCATCCAGTTGAATTCTTCCCCGGGTGAATAAAAGGTTATTGGCGACCAACATTGCTCCGGTTAGAGTTGCCTGAGTTGGATTATCCAGTTCCAGGTTGGGAACAGAGAAGCCGTTCATATTTATGTTCTGATTAGAAGTTCCGTTTAAAAGCAGTTTACCATCGCCGGAAATATCAACATTGCTGGTTACATGGCTTTGAACCGACACCGTAGCGCCCGATTCGATGTGGAATGTAGCGTTGTTGATGGTTAATTGAGCTGCGACTTCTGATCCCGTTAAAAGTAGCAATGCAAATGCAAAATTCCCGATGACAGTAGTAAATGACATACAAACAGTTTTATTGATTCGGATCCTCTTTTTAAGGATAGTTCAAATGTAAAAACAGTTTGTGGGGCAGTTTAAATTCACTTATTTAATGGTTCTTTTCGTTTAGTAATCGGTATTAAAGCCCGAATGAGATAAACGACCGGGCATTATTATAGCTGCATTTTTAAAGAATGCTGCAGATAATCTCTTTTTCTTCGGGATACATCTACCAACGACCCGTCAGACATAATGAGTTGGCCAAGGCGGTCGTAAGACTGAATGTGAGTTGGATTTACAAGATGTGATTTATGCACCCGCAGAAAATTATGTCCTAGTAAAATTTCGTCGTACTCTTTCAGTGTTTTTGCCGACACAAATATTTTACTTCCGGCAAGGTGAATATGAGTGTAATTACTTTCTGCTTGCAGGCGGATAATTTCATCGAGCTGAACATATTTTACTTCGGTAGCATCTGCAAGCGCCAGTTTGAATTTATCTTTATTGCCTTGCGATAAGTTCTGTATAAAATTGCGGAATAATACCTGTCCGGCAGGAGCGTAAATGCGTTTGGCCTTAAAACGTTCTACGGCTTTTTTTAATTCAATTTCATCAACAGGTTTCAACAAATAATCCAATGCACTGAAACGGATTGCCTGAATGGCGAACTCATTGTATGCCGTGGTGAATATGACTTCAAAATCCCAGTTGTCAATGGTGGTAAGCAGATCAAATCCGCTCTGGTGAGGCATTTGAATATCCAGAAAAACAATATCCGGTTTAAAAGAGTGGATGAGGGGCACCGCTTCTGTTACGCTGCGTGCGGTTTGTATGGCGGTAATATCCGGACAATACTGTGTTACCAACCATTGCAGCAGGTCGATGGAAGATTGCTCGTCGTCAACTATCATTGCTTTTATCATAACTCGTCGGGATTATAGTAAGGAATAGTGATGATCACCTTGGTGCCACCGTTGGTAAGGTCTTCAAAAAACAAAGTAGCAGGCTTACCGGTTTTTTGCTGTAACAATTGTAAACGTTCTTTTATGATATTGATGCCTTTGCTTTCATGAATCATACCTGATATTTTTTTCTTTCCGATCTCTGCCGCATGCATACGTCCGATTCCATTGTCTTCAATTTCACAAACCAGTGAATCGTCGTTGATGCTGTTAAACCGAATTGTTAATTTTTTTTCACCCTCTTTATGCAAAAGACCATGCCAGATTGCATTTTCAACAAAGGGTTGCACCATCAGAGAAGGAACATAGACAATATCGTTGTTAAGGTTTTCATTTACCTGGATATCATAACTGAACGATTTGTCGAAACGCAGTGATTCCAGTTCAATATACATATTTATGATTTTCAGTTCTTCGTCAAGCGGAATAAAGTTCTTTTCGGCAAAGTTCAGCAGTGATCTTAGAAAATTAGAAAAAATAGTAAGGTATTTATACGCTTTGTTTGTTTGTTGCGAAACAATGAGATGCTGAATTGAGCTTAAAGAATTAAACAGGAAATGGGGGTTCATCTGCAACCGCAAATTTAAAAACTTCGATTCAGCCATTTTTACATT